>NZ_JBFRYC010000002.1:0-564111 GCF_040892615.1 Thioclava arctica | reverse complement strand
CTTCAGGCCGCTCGCAGCCCTTCAGAAGTTCGTCCAAAAGTTCCTTGGAAATCGTCATCGTCCTTGCTCCTCTCAGGAAGCATGGACCAAAGCGCAGTTACACAGAAGATCGGACACTCTCAAAAGAAATCCAATTAAAATAAAACAGGCGGCAGAAAACATTAATGTTGCAATGCCTCCGCGATCCATCGCTCACCCCCAAACCCCGCAAAACTCCCGCCATTCTCCCTTGCTCATCCCAGAGCTCTCCTGCGTCACATCTTCCCCCGCCAGACGGCGTTTCAGAACCTCAACGGCTTTGCCGCTCAAATTCACCCCGCCCAGACGGTAGTCCTCAAACGCTTCATAGGCGCTCGGCACCCAATCCTTGACGATGTCGCACATCACCTCGGCGTAAACCCGGATCTCGTATTGGGCGTGGCTGTCGGCGCGCAGGCGCAGGAAGTGGAACAGGTTGTGCAGGTCGATCTTCCAATACCATTGCGTATAGATATTGGCGGGCAGGTTCATCCGCGCCAACTCACGTGCGAGGCCCAGCTTGCCGGTATCGGCGTCGGGCGTCAGCATGTCTTCGTAATGGTCATAGCTGCGCATCGCGTCCTCGCGCAGAAGATCAAGCACGCGGGCGGCCTCGGCCCCTTCCAGCACCTCGCCGCGGCCCTGATTGTTCTGCTTGGACTGCGCGGCCAGTTGGTCAGGCGAGGGGATGTAGAACTCGCGATCCAAAATCGAGTAGCGCGCGGAGTATTCGTTGACGTTCGCGGTGCGGTGACGGATCCACTGGCGCGCGACAAAGACCGGCAGTTTGACGTGAAACTTGACTTCGCACATCTCGAACGGGGTCGAGTGCCAGTGCCGCATCAGGTAGCGGATCAGCCCGCGATCATCGCTGACCGCCTTGGTGCCGCGCCCATATGACACGCGCGCCGCCTGACAGATCGCCTCGTCATCGCCCATATAGTCGATGACCCGGATCAGCCCGTGATCCAGCACCGGATGGGCCGTGTAAAGCCGCCCCTCCATCCCCGGCGAGACCGCCCGCAGGGTTTGCGCGGTGTTGGCGCGTTGCGCCTCGATCTCGGCCGTTTGTTCGGGGGTAAGCGCCATCTGTCTGTCCTCCATGTCGAATCGCACCGACTATATCTGCGAAGTCGTCCTGCGGGAACCGCGAGATGAAGTGGTACGCAAGAGATGTGTCGCAGATCGGGCACGATCAGTAACGCGCTGCTCTCATTGCCGTGTGCCAGAATTGACTTTTAATCTCAGCTTCGTCGGCCTGCAGGGTGAGGCAGGATTATAGAAAGAAAATTAATGTTTAAGCTTGTTTTGCCGCTCGCGGTAGTGCTTTCGATTAGTGCTTGCAGTGGTTCAGCGATAGTGAAGCCAGCCGATAGCTCGGGTGGCGCAACCGCAGGCGACGCCTTGGTAGACTTGCCGGGCGATACTGCGGGCGATGGCTCGATCACCCATTACGAGGCAGCTGATGGCGCGGGCAGTGGCTACGCCAAGTCGATCTCATATGATAGCGCGACCGACACGTTCAGCGTCGATAACCTCGCCTTTGACGGGGACAATACTTACACGCGCTCGGCGGCAATGCCCAATATTGGTGGCAATCCGCCTGCGGCCGGACCTTTCCAAGTCTATGAAGGCCCGGCAAGCACGCCCGATAGCGTGACTGGCACCCCGATCCCACAGTTCTTGCACCGCGCTATTTATGGGAAATCCACCAGCGGAAACACCCAGTTCGCGATCGTGCGCACTGGCAGCTACCGTGATTATGGCTTTGGCGGCTTCGTCTATCAACGCAACGGTTCGGTTACCCTGCCGACAACTGGACAAGCCAATTATAAGGGGCAGTATGCCGGTCTCGTCGACTATAATGGCGATACTGGCATTAATTACTCTTCCGGCGATATGGCGATGCAAATCGACTTTAAAGATTTTAATGCGGGTGACGGTGTTGCTGCTACCGTCAGCAACCGCCAGTATTACGATATGTCTGGCGCGAATGTGACGGGTGCCTACCTGACTGCTCTTAACTCTGATCTGAACGGTGCGACCTATACGGAGTTGCCCTCGCTCGTGTTCAATGTTGGCCCCGGGACGAATAACGCGCAGGGCGAGATTGCCGGAACGCTTAGCAGCACCGTTGTGGATGGGACGAGTGGCGCAGTTACAACGCATGAATCGGGTCAGTATTATGGTGTGCTTGCCGGTGACAGCACCACGGGCAATGATGAAGTTGTTGGCGTCATCGTCGTCACAAGTAAAAAGCCGGGTACCGGCAATACCGTGACACAGCGCGAAACGGGCGGCTTCCTGCTTTACCGGAACTGATGTGATGCGTGTGATCGGTCTTGGTGCGACCGGGGCGGGGCGGCGCAATGTCGCCCTGTCTTTTGCTTTGGCAATGATGCTGAGTTTGGGATTTGGCCAGATCGCGTCGTCGCGTGATGTCACGTTGAATGCCAAGCAAATGCACGCTCTTGCATCGCGCGAACTGATGGCAGGACGCCCCCAAAACGCGCTGCCGCTGGCTGAGGCACTGGTTGCGGCCCATCCCGACGATTTCGGCGCACAGCTTTTGTTGTCTTACGCGGCGCGCGATTTGGCGCGGTTCGATCAGGCCGAGGCAGCGGCGCGCCGTGCATGGGATTTGGCCGCAAATGGTGAGCAGAAAAGTTCAGCAGCGCGCACGATCGCGCAGGCGCTGTCGTCTCGCGGCGCGCGCACACGGGCGCAATTCTGGCTGCGCCGTGCGGCACAAGTCGCTCAAACCCCTCAATCCAAAGCCGTGGCGATCCGTGATTTTCGCTATGTGCGCGCGCGCAATCCTTGGAGCGTGAATTTCGATATTGGTGTGTCGCCGTCATCGAATGTGAATGGCGGATCGAATGCCGATACCATCTGGATTTATGGGTTTCCGTTTGCGCTTTCGGGGGATGCGCAGCGCCTCTCGGGCACCGAATTCCATGCGTCAGTCAATGTCGAGCGCACGATTGCAGAAACAAAAGGCCACCTGACGCGGCTTGGGTTTAACCTTGGTGGGCGAACCTATCGCCTGTCAGAAGATGCCCTTAGCAAAGCCCCGACTGCGCGCGGTTCGGATTATGCGTTTTGGGCGCTTGAAGCCTATTTGAGCAATCGTTGGAAGAGCACCGCGTCTCCGGGCGAATGGGATTTGCGCGCAACTGCGGGGCACAATGAATATGGCGGCGCGGCGCTCTCGAATTATCTGCAATTCAATGGCGGAAGACGGTTCGATTTTGAGGGCGCGCGATCGCTTCGGATTGGTGCGAGTATCGAGACCCAGTGGCGCCTCGATAGCGCCGCGAACTCGGCCGAGCTTGGTTCGGTCTCGCTTGACTATCGCCAGAGAATAGCCGCCGGAATTTGGTCGCTTGGCGTTGTGGCGGGACAGGTCAATTCCGACGCTGTGATGATTGATCACGATCGGGTCGGGGTCTCTTTGGGGTTCGAATTTTCCAAGCCGATACTGGGAACCGAGTTGTCCCTCAGTGCTGGCTATGAGGCGCGCAAATATGGCGTCATGCCCTTTGATACCTTTGACCGCCACGATCATCGAACGACAATAGGCCTTAGCGCGGTTTTGTCAGAGCAGTCTTATATGGGGTTTGCCCCCGAGGTTGGCCTTACCTATACGCGCAATCGGTCGAACTCGACTTTGTATGACAGCACCGATTTCGGGGTTTCTCTCAGGTTGAGATCCACCTTCTGATCGCTTGCAAGCCTCACTTGGCGCGCTAACTGATCAGGGCGTTCAGACAGGAGACACAGATGAAAATCGAATATCTGCACACGATGGTACGCGTGCTTGATCTTGAGAAATCAATCGCGTTTTATGAGTTGCTTGGGCTCAAAGAGCGCAAACGCATGGAGAGCGAGAAGGGCCGTTTCACGTTGGTTTATCTGTGCCCGCCGGGCCAGGAAGACGGGCGCGCGGATGTCGAGCTGACCTGGAATTGGGATGGCGATAGCGGGCTGCCCTCGGATAGTCGCCATTTCGGCCATCTCGCCTATCGCGTCGAGAATATCTACGAGATGTGCCAGCATCTGATGGACAATGGCGTGACGATCAACCGCCCGCCGCGCGACGGTCACATGGCGTTTGTGCGCTCGCCCGACAATATCTCGGTCGAGCTGTTGCAAATGGGGGAGTCGCTGCCAGTGCAAGAGCCTTGGGCGAGCATGGAGAACTCTGGCAATTGGTGATTACTTTTTGAAGTGATCCTTGAGGCGATCAAAGGGGCTGCGCGCGGGCGTGGCCTCTTTTTTGTTGGGCGCTTGCGGCTCGGGCGTGACGGATTTGCTTACGGTTTGTTTGGCGGGTGGGGCGGTGCCGGTCGAGGCGCGTGCCGGGGCGACGCGCAGGGCCACCGCGTTTAGAAATTTCGCCCCATCCCCGGCAGCCAGCGCCGGCGCGCCATCAGACACCCCGCGCAACACGTCGTCTAGCGTGTCGCCTTCGGCTTTGGCGAAATCGCCCAGCACATGGGCGACGACACGATCTTTATGGCCGGGATGCTCGATGCCAAGGCGCACGCGCGCGTAATCCGGTCCGAAATGCTGATGGATTGAGCGCAGCCCATTATGTCCCGCATGCCCGCCGCCCTGCTTGAGCCGACATTTGCCGAGCGCCAGATCCAGTTCGTCGTGAAAGACCGTGATCTCGTCGGTCGTGCATTTGTAGAAATCGGCCGCCGCGCGCACCGATTGGCCCGAGAGATTCATGAAGGTTTCGGGCTTGAGCAGCACCACGCGCTGCGCGCCAAAGCGCCCCTCGCTGACCTGTCCCTGAAATTTCGACCGCCAAGGACCAAAGCCATGATCGGCGGCAATCCGGTCCAGTGCCATGAACCCGATATTATGGCGGTTGCCCGCATATTTCGCGCCCGGATTGCCCAGTCCTACCCAGAGATGCATCGCCTGCTCCTGATGCTTTTGGCTGCCTTGGGGGCGCTGCCCCCTCGGGCTTTGCCCTCACCCCCGGGATATTTCAACCAAGGGGAAGAGGAAAGGGGGCGTTCTTCTTGGGTGGGCCTTGATCTTCAGGATGGGGGCGCGGGAGGGCGCGCTTACGGTAGAAGCATGTTGTTCGGGACGCTGCGGCGCTTGGCATCTCGCGCGGAAATGGCGGTATGTTTTTGGCGGGTGGCGTTGTTATGTAAGCGAAGCTCGGTCTGTGCCAGAATGCGATACAAGTTCGGTTGGGGGTGGTGACGTGTCAGGCGTTGCCCATCGCGTGGGGCGCGTGCGCCCCGTGTTCGGTTGAACTGCTCTGCGCAAGCGTTGCGGAATGCGATTTTGTCCAAGGTGGAAGATTTCGCGGCTCTGAAACGCGAAATGGGTCAATAACTCCAAAGTCGTTAACTGTGCCATTTTGCTCGGTACATGGTAGTTTTTTCTCTTTTTGTCCGCCGAGTTTTGTATTGTTCTATGGCGAAATGCCTACTTGTTTATGAGGCGCTTAACGGCGGCGGAAGGCAGGCCGAGACATGAAAAAACGCGAAGCCCTGACAGGCCCCGCGTTTCAGGAGTTTCGCCGGAAGAGAGAAGATTACTCTTCTGCGGCTTCGGTCTCTTCTTCGGTGTCATCGCTCGAGCCGCCGCCGAAGCCTTTGGGCTGTGCGACGTTGGCAATCACGAAGTCACGGTCGATCGTGGCTTTGGCGCCTTTGGGCAGCTCCACGTTCGAGATGTGAATGGTGTCGCCGATTTCGGTGCCCGACAGGTCAACAACGATCTGATCGGGGATGTCACCAGCCAGAACGTTCAGTTCGACTTCGGGACGCACGGCCACAAGGGTGCCGCCGCGCTTGAGGCCCGGGGATTTCTCGTGGTTGATGAACTCGACATGCACGAACAGCGAGATGCGCGAGTTGCGGTGGGTGCGCATGAAGTCGATATGGGTCGGCAGATCCTTGACCACATCTTTTTGCACACCGCGGCAGATCACGCGGACGTCTTCCTGGCCTTCCATCTTCAGATTGAAGAGGGTGGACATGAAACGGCCCCGGCGCAGACGGGTCAGCAGTTTGTTGTAATCGAGATTGATCGCGACCGGGTCGCTGCCATCCCCATAAACGATACCGGGCACAAAGCCCTCGCGGCGAGCTTTACGGGCGGCCCCCTTGCCTGTCCCCGTGCGCGCCACGGCGTCGAGAGTTTCGATCTCTTTTGCCATTGCTGGTCTCCAATTTGTCAAAGTGATGGGCTGCCTCCAAGGGTGTCGGGCCCATGAAACCGCGCGGATACTGGGGCTGGGGCCAAAAGGCAAGGATAATCGTGGCGCGCAGGTGCTTGGCGCGACGCAATCGCGGTGATAGCGCTGGCTTGCGAGGGACGAAAAGGGGCGCGATATGGCGTTGCAGAGGGTTATCAGGGAAAGCCGCGCCACCGGGTTCGGGTTAGGTGCGCTTGGCTTCTTCTGGGGCGGATTTGCGGCCCTCATGCCTGATTGGCAGGCGCGCGCGGGCGTCTCGGATGCCGTGCTCGGGACGCTGCTGGTGCTATCTGCGGTCGGCGGGATGAGCGCAATGGCGGCGGGGCCGTGGGTGCAGAGGCGGCTGGGTGCGCGCAGCATGCCGGTGTTGGCTGCGCAACTTGGCTGCGTCGGGCTGGTTGCCTGGATCATCGGCTCGCCGCTTGAACTAGGGCTGGTGTTGGTGTGGCTTGGCTGGTCGATGGCTGGCCTTGATATAGCAAGCAATGTCGAAATTTCGCATCGCGAAGCCGAAACGGGTCTGCCGTTGATGAACTGGAACCACGCGTTGTTTTCGTTCGGCTTTGCCTTGGCGGCGGGGCTGGCGGGGCTGGCGCGTCGGTTCGGGGCGGAACCCGGCGCGATCATGGCCGTCATCGGCATCGCAGTGATGATCGCGGCATTTGCCACGCGAGAGCGTGCCGCGTCCGTGCGCCCGATAACGGATAAGACGATCCCGCTCAGCCTGCCGTGGCGCGTCGTGGTCCCCGCGGGGGCAATCTTGTTCTTTGCGTTTGTGGCTGAGAATGGCACTGAAAGCTGGTCTGCCCTGCATCTTGAGCGCAATTTTCATGCCGCGACGGGGACAGGGGCATTCGGGCCTATGATGCTGGGGCTGACGATGGGGCTGGGACGGGTCTCAGGGCAGGTGGTGGCCGCCCGGCTGGGCGAGGCGCGTCTGGTCGCGCTTTCGGCGGTGATCGCGGCGCTCGGGGCGGGGGTGACCGCGCTTGCACCGGTGCAGGGGATTGCCGTGGCCGGGATCGCGTTGATCGGGATCGGGGCGGCGGTTGTCGTGCCCTCGGCCAACTCGTTGCTGGGGCAAAAGGTTGCGCGCGACATGCGCGTGTTGGCACTGTCGCGCGCATGGCTGATTGGCTTTGCCGGCTTTTTTATCGGGCCAGTCGTGATGGGCCTGATCGCGCAAGGGGTAGGGCTGCGCTGGGCCTTTGCAGCCATTGCGCTGATGCTTGCGGCGATCTTGCCCGCCCTTGCACGGCTGATGCGCACACCTTAGTTGTAGGTGTCAAAAAAACCGTTCGGAATCAGCAGGTTGTGACGGCCCAAATCCTCGATCCGCTTCTCTCCGGTTAGCGCCATCGAGATGTCCAACTCTTTCTGAATCACCTCAAGTGCGCGCGTTACGCCCGGCTCGCCCATCGCGCCAAGCCCGTGGATATAGGCCCGCCCGATCATCACGCCCTTGGCGCCCAAAGCCAGCGCCTTGAGCACGTCCTGACCGCTGCGAATGCCGCTATCGAGCCAAACTTCGGTCTTGTCGCCCACCGCCGAAACAATCGAGGGCAAAACGCGGATCGAGCTGAGCGCGCCATCCAATTGCCGCCCGCCATGATTGGAGACGATGATCGCATCTGCGCCGGTGGCTGCAGCCAGTTCAGCATCTTCGGGGCTAAGAATGCCCTTCAGGATCACCTTGCCGCCCCACATATCCATCAGCCGCTTGATGCGGTCCCAGTTCAACGCCTGATCGAACTTTTCAGCCGTCCATGAGGCCAGCGAGGACGGATCCGCCGCGCTTTCGACATGGCCGACGATATTGCCAAAAAAGCGCCGCTTGGTGCCCAGCATCTCAAGGCCCCAGCGCCATTTCGTCGCCAGATCCAGCATCACCGGCAGCGTGAGTTTCGGCGGCGCGGTCAGCCCGTTCTTGAGGTCCTTGTGGCGCTGCCCCAGCAGTTGCAGATCGACCGTGATCACCAGCGCCGAACAGCCAGCGGCCCGCGCGCGCTCCAGCACTTTGCGGTTATAGTCGTCATCGGTAAGCGTGTAGATCTGGAACCAGAACGGCGCGTTGGTGTTTTCGGCCACATCCTCGATCGAGCAGATCGACATCGTCGACAGCGTAAAGGGCACACCGAATTTCTCGGCCGCTTTCGCTGCCTTGATCTCGCCGTCCGCACGCTGCATCCCCGTCAAGCCGACCGGTGCGAGGGCCAGAGGCATTGCGTGGCTCTTGCCCAGCAGAGACCCTTGGGTCGAGCGCCCGGTCATATCCACCGCGACCTTCTGATTAAGCCGGATCTGCGCGAAATCGGTCGTGTTCTCGCGGAAGGTCTGTTCCGTGTACGACCCGCTTTCGGCGTAATCGTAAAACATCTTGGGCGTGCGGCGTTTGTGCAGCCGCTTGAGATCGTCGATGCAGGTGATGACGGTCATGGTATCCTCCCCCGGTCCGGTCAATTTTATTTACCAATGATACGCAAGCTTCGCAATCGCCTTGCTCTCTTGCATTTGCCACCGCTTGCAGGCTTTGTGCAGGGGTGAACACAATTTTGGGAGCAGGGCGTGAACGAGATTTGGCTGGGGTTGTTGGGTGGTACGGTGGCGGCTGTTGCCACGGCATTGGGGGCGGTCCCGGCGCTTTTGGGGCGCTCAATGAGCCAACGCACGGCGGATACGATGCTGGGCTTTGCCGCGGGTGTGATGCTTTCAGCTGCCTATTTCTCGTTGATCCTGCCCGGAATTGACGTCGCCGAAGAGATGTTCAACTCGCTTTGGATTGCGGCAAGTGTCGCGGGTGTCGGGATTGCGCTGGGGGCGGGTTTTGTCGCCTGGCTCAATGCCAGCCTGCCCCATGAACATTTCATCACCGGCCCCGAAGGACATGCCGATGCGGCCCGATTGGCGCGGATCTGGCTGTTTGTGATCGCCATCACCATTCATAATTTCCCCGAAGGTCTGTCGATTGGCGTGGCTTTTGGGGCGGGCACTGACACTGGTCTATCGGTGATGACCGGGATTTCGCTGCAAGACATTCCCGAAGGGTTGGCAGTTGCCGTCGCGCTGATCGGTCAGGGCTATTCGCGCACACGCGCCTTCGTTGTCACGGCGCTAACTGGCGCGGTAGAGCCAATCGGGGCGCTGATCGGGGCGGCCGCAGTGTCGGTCTCGGGGGCCCTGCTGCCATGGGGGCTGACCTTTGCCGCTGGCGCGATGCTCTATATCATCAGTCACGAGATCCTGCCCGAAACTCATCGCAACGGACATCAAAACCGCGCAACAACAGGGCTGTTGTTTGGGTTGATCCTGATGATGTTTCTCGACGTGACACTGGGCTAAATCGGGGCAGGGACGCGCTGCCCCTATTCGCCGTAGGGCAACCCAGATCGTTTTGATCTGGGTCGCGTGGTTGAGGAAATCGCGGCCCTGTGCGGTCGTCCAGTCACGGTTTTCAAACGCTCAAGTCGCTTTGAGATTGCCCGCACTTTCAGCCTTCACCATTGCGCGCCCCTCGGCGTCCCCACAATACCACATCGCTGCGACATCATCATGCTGAGCCAAGGTCTTGGCCAGATCGTTGCGCGGGCCAGTGACGATATTGACCACGCCGCCGGGCAGATCTGAGGTGTCAAACACCTGATACAGATCGGTTGCCAGCAGCGGCATGGATTGCGAAGGGATCGCGACCACCCGGTTGCCCATCGCGATGGCGGGCAGCACCAGTGAGGCAAAGCCCAGCAGCGGGCTGGCATCGGGGCAAGCCACGCCCATCACGCCCCAAGGCTCATGCATCGCCAGCGTCACTTTGGCTGATTGCGTCGATTTCACTGCGCCGTCGAACTTATCCGCCCAAGCGGCGTAGTAGAAGGCGCGCGCAACAGTGGCTGCGGCCTCTTTGGGGTCGTGGCCCGCGTGTTTCAGCCGTGCTTCGAACTCTGTCTGCCGTGCGGCGCGGTTCTCGGCGATGTAATACAGAACCTGTGCGCGGTTATGGCTGGTCTGCTTGCCCCAAGCGCCCGCTTTATGTGCTGCTTCCACCGCGTTGCGGATGTCCTTGCGGCTGCCTAGGGGGGCAAGACCCAGTTCGCGGCCCTTGGCCGAGATCGTGTAGCTATGGCCGCTATCGGGGCGGGTTTGCTTGCCGCCGATATAGAGTTTCGGCGTGCGGTCGATGCCGCCCGACGCGGGCGTCGTGGGGCTGGGCATTGTCTTGAAATCGGGGGCGGGGGTCTCGAGTTTGGACTTGATATCGGGGCCGCGCAAATAGGCCGCCATGCCCTCGCGCCCGCCTTCGCGCCCCAACCCGCTTTCGCGCATGCCGCCAATACCTGTGGCGGCGTCGAATTGGTTGGTGCAATTGACCCAGACCACGCCCGCCTTGACCTGCGCCGCGATATCCAGCACAGCACACTTGCCCCTGATTGAACCAGATCGCATCGACCACGCCCTCAACCGCCGCATCCAGATCGGCATCGGGGAAGACGATGAAGGGCGATTTGCCCCCCAATTCGAGGGTGAGCGCCTTGGGTGTGCCCGCAGTGGCGCGTCGAATGGTGCGCCCGACATCGGTGGAGCCGGTAAAGGCGATCTTATCGACATCCGAAACCACCAGCGCCGCCCCGGTCGCGCCATCGCCTGTCACGATATTGAGCACACCTTTGGGCAGCCCGACTTCGGCGCAGATCTCGGCAAAGGCCAGCGCGGTAAGCGGGGTATATTCGGCGGGTTTGAGCACCACTGTATTGCTCGCCGCCAAGGCAGGCGCGACTTTCCAAGCCAGCATCAGCAGCGGGAAGTTCCACGGGATGATCTGACCGCACACGCCATGCGGGGTATGGCCAGGAAATTCGTCGGCCAGCAACTCGGCCCAGCCCGCGTGGTGATAGAAGTGGCGGATCGCGAGCGGGATGTCGATGTCGCGCGCCTCGCGGATCGGTTTGCCGTTATCGAGCACCTCTAGCACCGCCAGAAAGCGCGCGTTTTTGCAGGTGGCGCGCGATGGCATATAGGTATTTCGCGCGCTCATGGCCCGCCAGACCGGCCCATTTCGGTGCGGCTTTGCGCGCGGCTTTCACGGCCCTCGCAACATCTTGGGCCGAGCCTTGGCTGACTTGGGCCAAGGGCGCGCCGGTGGCGGGGTTATCGGTTGTGAATGTGTCGGCAGGGGCGGTGAAACTGCCGTCAATAAAATGACCAAAGGGGGCGCGGTCGCTAATCCATGCGGTGACTTCGCCTGCCGCTTCCGGGGCTGGGCCATATTCCATGCTGTCGAGGATATCTTTCACTGTCGGCATCTGTCCCTCAGGCTAAGGCATGGCGGCTGGAGGACGCATAGCGCCCGGTCACATGGTGTTCGAGTGGGCGTTCGATGTCGCCCAAAAGCGATGAGGCGCCGATGCGGAAGAGATCCGGGCGCAGCCAGTCGCGGCCCAGTTCTTCTTTCATCAGCACTTGCCACTCTTTCTTGACGGAGCGGCGCGTGGCCAGCGTGGCGGCGCGCGCCGTCGCGGCGGGTGTGTTCACCGCGATCTTGTCAAACCACGCGAGGTCAAGCGGCGTGCCGGAATTGCGCGGATGGGAGTGGTGCGTATCGGTGGGGGCATGATGATGTCCGGCTATAACGGCTATAACTCTGGGCGAAACGCTAGCGACGGGCCGGGCGGAACTCAACAATTTGGTCAAAGCGACGAGGCTGTCTAAGCAATAAGAGTTAGCAGACGGTTCGATCTCCCCTATTGCAGAAAAAGAGATTTAAGCGAGAGTTGGCTTGGGTGAAGCCGATCTGGCTGGGGTAATGACGTATGGTAATGAGGATGCGCTCGTGGCGTTCGCCATTGAGCGGCTGTTGAGCTCTGGTGAGGAGTGGCGCGCGCTCGTGCGCGATCTGGTCATGCAATGGCCCGATGCGGCGGTCTTTGATCTACCCTACGCGCTGGTCGCCGCCGCTGCCGCGATTGAGGACAATTTTCGCGGCAAGGGCGTGGCCTCGGAAGCGGCGGAGCGGGGCTATAAGCTGGCGGCGCTGCTGAGTATGGATATCTACGCGATGGAATTGGCGGGAATGGCGCGCAACACCGCGCGTGATTTTCACGCCTATTGGCAGATAGATCCGTTTTTTGAGCAACTGTGAGCGCATGAAAAAGCCCCGCCGATTGGGGCGGGGCGTTTGGGTGCATGTCGCGACAGATCAGGCGTTGGCGGCGCGGATCTGCTCGGCGGCTTCTTTGTTATAGGTCACGCCTTTGGTCTCAAATAGCTGGTCCAACTCGCCCGAAAGCGTCATCTCGGTGATGATGTCGCAGCCGCCCACGAACTCGCCCTTGACGTAAAGCTGCGGGATCGTCGGCCAATCGGAGTAATCCTTGATACCTTGGCGAATGTCGGCATCGGCCAGCACGTTCACGTCGGCATAGTTGACGCCCATGAAGTTCAGCACCCCGGCCACGCGCGAGGAAAACCCGCATTGCGGCATGTCTCTGGTGCCCTTCATGAAGAGAACGACCTCATTCTCGGTCACTGTTTTCTTGATCTGATCTTGCGCGCTCATCGCTATGATCCTTTGCGTTGTCTTCGCGCAACCCGCGAAGCCCGTGTGAGAAAAGCCGGGAAAATTCCCGAACTATAATTCAAAGCGCCGAACGCGCCTCATTCATCGTCAGTCGGGCGCCTTCGTCGTCAGGGCCAGCGCATGCAGCGCCCCGTTGGGCCCGTCCATCGCCCCTTTGAGTGCGGCATAAACGGCGCGTTGCTGTTGCACCCGGTTCATGCCGCGAAATTTTTCGTCAATGACCTCGGCCGCCCAGTGGTTCCCGTCGCCGGCCAGATCGGTGATCGTGATCTTGGCATCGGGAAAGTCCACCCGGATCAGGGCTTCGATGTCATGCGCTTGCATCGCCATAAATAGGGCTCCTCGTCCTTTGAGGCAAATCTAAGCGCGCGGGCAGGCCGCCGCAAGGGGGGCGCTGCCGCGCGTACGCATCTTGGGGTCAGAGTGCGAAAGGCGCCTCAGCGCTCGATCGCGGCTTTGAACGCGCTGCGATAGAGTGTCGACAGCTCGGCCATCGGAGCGGTTTCGGCCCCGAAGGTGATGCTTTCGCCGCCAAAGCGGCCAACGGTCGCCAAAGGCACCTCGGCGCGCCGGGCTGCGGCCATCAGCGCCTCGGCCTGATCGAAGGAACAGGCGACAAGATAGCGCGCCTGATCTTCACCGAAAAGCTGAGCGATGTCGTCTGTCTCGACGGTCGCACCGATACCCGCCGCCTCGGCCATTTCAAACAGCGCCAGCGCCAGCCCGCCATCGGACAGATCGCTGGCCGATTTCACAAGGTTGCGGTTGTCGCGCAGGAATTCGCCATGCCGACGCTCGGCGCCCAGATCGACGGGCGGCGCATCGCCGCTTTCCACCCCAAACGCCTCGAAGGCCAGGGCGGATTGCCCCAAATGGCCTTTGGTCTCTCCAATCACCATCGCGACGTCGCCCGCAGAGGGCAGGCCCGCGATCAGATCGTCAAGGCTGTCCAGCAGCCCCACCGCGCCAATCGTTGGCGTGGGCAGAATGCCGGCGCCATCGGTTTCATTATACAGTGACACATTGCCCGACACGATTGGAACATCCAGCGCGCGCACAGCCGCGTCGATGCCTTTGATTGCGCCGACGAACTGGCCCATGATCTCGGGCTTTTCGGGGTTGCCGAAATTGAGGTTGTCAGTCGTAGCCAGCGGTTTCGCACCCACCGCACAGAGGTTGCGATAGGCTTCGGCCACGGCTTGTTTGCCGCCCTCGAACGGGTTGGCCTTGACGTAGCGCGGGGTCACATCGGCGGTAAAGGCCAGCGCCTTGGGCGTGCCGTGCACACGCACCACGCCCGCGCCCATGCCGGGGCGGCGCACGGTGTCACCCATGACCTGCGTGTCATATTGCTCGAATACCCAGTTCTTGGCCGCGTAATTGGGCGAGCCGATCAGCGCCTCAAGCGCGGCAATCGGGCCGATCGCGGGCAGGGCCTCGGCGGCACCTGCGGGGGGCGTTTCCACCCAAGGGCGGTCATATTCCGGCGCGCTCGACGCAAGCTTCGAGAGCGGCAGATCGGCCTTCACCTCATTGTGGTGCAGGATAAGAAAGCGATCCTCGGCCACCGTCTCGCCGACAATGGCGAAATCGAGATCCCATTTTTCAAAGATCGCGCGGGCTTCGGCCTCTTTCTCGGGCTTGAGCACCATCAACATGCGTTCTTGCGACTCGCTGAGCATCATCTCATAGGCGGTCATATTGGCTTCGCGCTGGGGCACCTTATCAAGATGCAGCTTGATGCCCAAACCGCCCTTGTCGCCCATTTCCACGGCCGAACAGGTCAGACCCGCCGCGCCCATATCCTGAATCGAGATCACCGAATCCGAGGCCATCAGTTCGAGACAGGCTTCAAGCAGGCATTTCTCGGTGAAGGGGTCGCCGACTTGCACGGTGGGGCGCTTGTCCTCGATCGTGTCGTCGAACTCGGCGCTGGCCATCGTTGCGCCGCCCACGCCATCGCGCCCGGTTTTTGCGCCCAGATACACCACCGGCATGCCGATGCCCGAGGCGGCAGAGTAGAAGATCTTGTCGCTGTCGATCAGCCCGGCTGCAAAGGCGTTCACCAGACAGTTGCCATTATACGAGGGGTGAAAGCGCACCTCGCCCCCGACATTGGGCACGCCAAAGCAGTTGCCGTAAGATCCCACACCTTCAACCACGCCTTTGACGACATGGGCGGTCTTGGGATGATCGGGCATGCCGAAAGACAGGCTGTCCATCGCCGCAATCGGGCGCGCGCCCATCGTGAACACATCACGCAGGATGCCGCCGACGCCGGTGGCCGCGCCTTGATGGGGCTCGATGTAGGACGGGTGGTTATGACTCTCCATCTTGAAAACCACGGCCTGATTGTCGCCGATATCGACGATGCCCGCGTTTTCGCCGGGGCCACAGATCACTTGCGCGCCTTCGGTATACAGCGTGCGCAGCCATTTCTTCGAAGACTTATACGAACAATGCTCGTTCCACATCGCCGAGAAGATGCCGAGTTCCGTGAAATTCGGCGCACGCCCGATGATCTCGAGGATGCTTTCGTATTCGTCGGGCTTTAGACCATGGGCCTCGATGAGTTCCGGCGTGATCTGCGGCTCGTCCATCTGCATTCTCCGGGGGCTGTGCGTTTTGCGGTTTTCATAGGCCAATCCGGCCAAGGGGGGAAGGGGTTGGCGGGGGTTGAGGGGGCAGCAAACGCACAAAAACCGCATGGCCCGAGGGCCCAGCGTCTGGTTTTGGGGATTTCAGCCGATCAGTTGCGCATGTCGACTTGCTTTTCCAGCTTGGTCAAAGGCGGCGAGAGGGGCTGATTTAGGGCCACCATGTCATTGCTGCATAGGTAGCTGAATTGCCGCGCCGAAAGTCGCGAAAATACGCCGCGCAAAAAAAAAGGCCGAGACAAAGCTCGGCCAAAGTCCAACAGGGAGGTAGAAGGTGATGCATGCCTAGACATGTTTCGCCTTCTGAGCCTCATTTATGGGCAGGATGTGAACGCATCAAGGGAAAACAGGACACATCCACGTCATGCCTGCTATGCGTTGCGGTTATGCCTCGGCTCAACCCTCGGTTGTTTCACTGCTTTTCTGGCGCCGGTAGGCAAGAATTTCTTCTTGAATAAAGTCGCGAAACACGGTGACGCGGCGCGATGAGCGGAGTTCTTCGGGATAAGCTAGAAAGACGGGCACCTCGACCGACTCAAGCTCGGGTAGCACCAACTGAAGGTTGGGGAAGTCGGCGGTCAGATAATCGGGCAAAATGCCAATCCCGATATGATTGAGCACTCCTTGTAGCACCCCGAAATAGTTGTTCACCATCAAGGTTGAGGCTTGATCATAGGCCAGCACCTGCTGCCCGAGTTGCGCACCTGCCTGAACCTGAGGCGTCGAGGGCGTCTGGCAGATCATCCGATGATGCGCCAGATCCTCAATCTTTTGGGGCATCCCGGCCTGCTCCAAATATTGCGGCGTCGCATAAAGGCGCATCCGAATGTTAAGCAAACGCTTACGGATCAGATCGGCCTGCGCGGGTTCCTTCATGCGGATCGCCACATCGGCCTCGCGCATCGGCAAATCCAGCACGCGCTCTTCCAGCATCAGATTGATTTTGAGGTCGGGGTATTTTTCGTAAAGCTTGATCAACCGCGGCGCCAGCCACAGCGTGCCAAAGCCCGTTGGCGTCGTCACGCGCAGTTCGCCCAACACCTCTTCCTCGGAATCGCGAATGCGTGCCGAGGCGCTTTCAAGCTTTTTCGCCATCGACGAGGTCGCATCAAACAGCAATTCGCCCTGCTCGGTGAGAATCAGTCCCCGTGCATGGCGGTGAAACAGAGTCGTTCCAAGCACGTCTTCAAGCGCACGGATCTGTCTGCTCACGGCAGATTGAGAAAGATGCAGGGCGTCACCAGCATGGGTCAAAGACCCCGCATCGGCCACTGCGTGAAATATTCTAAGCTTGTCCCAATCCATTCCGGTCACTTTCGGTTCGGTCGTGCGCCAGGATGCGCAAGTTCCTTTACATTACTCTCGAACATTTAAGAAACCGCTTTGTAACATATTTTCCCTTTCTAGGTCAGAATTTGTGACCTATCATGACGCAAATGCCCAAATAGCAAGGGGAGGTGCTCAATGGGAAGGCAAGAAATAACTCTGTCGGACCGGTTTGACCTGACGAAATCGCCGGTTTTGCTGAATGGAACGCAGGCGCTGGTGCGCCTTGTTCTGGCGCAAGCGGCACGCGACAAGGCGGCAGGGCTGCACACGGCAGGCTATGTCACCGGCTATCGTGGCAGCCCGCTGGGCGCAGTCGATTTGCAGATGGCGCGAGCGAAAACCGTGCTCGAGGCGTCCAATGTGCGCTTTGAGCCGGGGCTGAACGAAGACCTCGCCGCGACCGCCCTTTGGGGCAGCCAGCAGGCCGAGCTGCGTGGCGATGGCAAGCAGGACGGCGTGTTTGGTCTTTGGTATGGCAAGGGGCCGGGGGTCGACCGCTCGGGCGACGTGATGCGCCACGCTAATATGGCGGGCAGTTCGCGCCGTGGCGGCGTGATCATGGCGATGGGCGATGATCACACGGGTGAATCCTCGACCGTGTTGCATCAATCGGACTGGGCGATGGTGGATGCCTATATGCCCGTGCTGTCCCCCGCCGGGGTGCAGGAAATCCTTGATCTGGGCCATTACGGCTATGCGCTAAGCCGCTTTGCCGGTGTCTGGGTAGGTCTGAAGACCATGAAGGACACGGTTGAGGCGACGGCGGTGGTCGATGGCGACCCGCAACGGATGCAATTCGTCACGCCCGATTTCAAGATGCCCGAGGGCGGCTTGAACATTCGCCTCAACGATACCCCGGTCGCGCAAGAAGCCCGGATGATCGACTATAAACGTTTCGCCGCCGAGGCGTTCGCGCGTGCCAACCGCATCGACAAACGCGTCTGGGGACAGCCCGGCGCAAAGATCGGTCTGGTGGCTGCGGGCAAGAACTGGCTTGATCTAAGCCATGCGCTGTCGCTGCTGGGCATCGACGCCGCCGAGGCCGAGCGCCTTGGCATCACCACCTATAAGATCGCGCAAACCTTCCCGCTGGATATGGATAGTTTCCATGAATGGGCCGAGGGGCTCGATCTGGTGATCGTGGTCGAGGAAAAGCGCAAGCTGATCGAGGTGCAGGTTAAAGAAGCGCTGTTCGACGATCGCGGGGGGCGGCGCGTCTATGGCTGGCACAAAGGCGATAGCTGGGAGAATGGCCGCCGGGTAGAACTGTTCCCGACGCGCTACGCGCTGGACCCGGTGATGATCGCGCAAAAGCTGGGCGATATTTTCATCGAAGAGGGGCGCGATACCGATGCCATCAAGGCTGGCATCACCAAGATCGAGGCCGCGCAGCGTGCCGATAACGCTCCTGAAATCGCCTCGCGCACACCGTGGTATTGCTCGGGCTGCCCGCACAACACCTCGACCAAGCTGCCCGAGGGCACGCGCGGCTATGCCGGGATCGGCTGTCACTACATGGTGCAATGGATGGGCCGCGATACCGAAGGCTTCACCCATATGGGCGGAGAGGGCGTGAACTGGGTCGGCGAGGCTCCGTTCTCAAAGCGCGAGCATATGTTCCAGAACCTCGGCGATGGCACCTATA
Source organism: Thioclava arctica (assembly GCF_040892615.1). NCBI lineage: Bacteria > Pseudomonadati > Pseudomonadota > Alphaproteobacteria > Rhodobacterales > Paracoccaceae > Thioclava > Thioclava arctica. Next base: position 545,665 of record NZ_JBFRYC010000002.1, on the reverse strand, counting down.
ACCATTCCGGCGTTCAGGCGATCCGCGCGGCTTTGGCGGCGGGCACCAACATCACCTACAAGATCCTGTTCAACGATGCGGTCGCGATGACCGGGGGGCAGGAAAACGAGGGCAATCTGAGCGCGCAACAGATCGCCGCCGAGATCACCGCAATGGGCGTGAAGCCGGTCGTGGTGGTCTATGACGAGAAGGAAGAAGTCGATCTCAGCACCTTCCCGTCGACGGTCGAGAAATTCGAGCGCGCCGAGCTGATGGCAGTGCAAAAGCGGCTGGCCAAGGAAAAGGGCGTCTCGGCGCTGATCTATGTGCAGACCTGCGCGGCTGAAAAACGCCGCCGCCGTAAGCGTGGTAAATTCCCCGACCCGGACAAGCGCGTGTTCATCAATACCGATGTCTGCGAGGGCTGCGGCGATTGCGGCGTGCAATCCAACTGCGTCTCGATCGTGCCGGTGGAAACGGAACTCGGCACGAAACGTGCGATTGACCAGTCGTCCTGCAACAAAGATTTCCGCTGTCTCGACGGGTTCTGCCCCAGCTTTGTCACGCTCAAGGGCGCGAAAATCAAGAAAGCGCAGGCCAAGGAACTGGACCTTCCCGATTTGCCGATGCCCACGCTGCCGACAATCCATGGCACGCATAATATTGTGATTACCGGGGTCGGGGGCACTGGCGTCGTGACCATCGGCGCAGTGCTCGCGATGGCGGCGCATCTGGATGACAAGGGCGCGGGCATGATGGAGATGGCGGGTCTCGCGCAAAAGGGTGGCGCGGTGCATATCCATCTGCGCATCGCTGAAAAGCCCGACGATATCAGCGCGATCCGCGTGGCCGTGGGCGAGGCGGATTGCGTGATCGGTGGCGATCTGGTGGTCTCGGCGGGCTCGAAAACGTTGGGTCTGATGACGACGGGGCGCACCGGGGCGGTGGTCAATAGCCATGAGATCGTGACGGGCGAATTCACCCGCAACCGCGATTTCCGCCTGCCCGGCGATCAGCTGCGCCTCAGCCTTGAGGCACGGCTCAAAGATCGGGTGGCCTTTGTCGATACGTCGGAATTGTCGCGCCACATGCTGGGGGATTCGATTTACTCCAACATGGTCGTGTTGGGCGCGGCATGGCAGCAGGGCTATGTGCCGCTGAGCCTTGAGGCGATCACCCGCGCGATTGAGCTGAACGGCGCCAAGCCCGAAGAAAACAAGCGTGCCTTCGAACTGGGGCGCTGGGCGATGGTGCATCCTGAACAGGCGGCGCGCGCGATGGTGTCCGAGGTGGTCAAAGCCCCGGTTGATCCCGTCGATTTCCGCGCTGATCAACTGGTGGCTTATCAAAATAACCGGCTTGCCAAACGTTTCCGCAAGCTGGTGGACAGCGCGCCTGACGATCTGCGCGTTTCAGTCGCGAAGGGCTATCACAAGCTGCTGGCCTATAAGGACGAATACGAGGTCGCGCGGCTGCATCTGGCCACAGCGGCCAAGGCACGCGCCGAGTTCGATGGCGATTTCGAGATGCGCTTCCACCTCGCTCCGCCGATCCTGTCGAAGGAAGGCGCGAATGGGCGACCGCTCAAGCGCGAATTCGGTCCGTGGATGGAACGTGGCTTCAAGGTTCTGGCCAAGCTCAAGGGGCTGCGCGGCACGCCGTTTGATCCCTTTGGGCGCGCTGCCGAGCGCAAGATGGAACGAGCTCTGATCGCGCAATATGAGGCCGACATGGCCGATATCCTGCCCAAGGTCACGCCTGACACGATGGAGATCGCGCGGGAACTGGCCGAGTTGCCGCTCAGTATTCGCGGCTATGGCCCGGTCAAAGCACAGGCCGAGGTGATGGCGTCCAAACGCCGCGAAGCGCTGTTGGCAGCGTTTCGCGCGGGTGGGCATCCCCAACCGATGGCCGCTGAGTGAGCATAAAGACGTTTCTTTCGCGAAGACTTGGGCTTAAATGAGGCCCACCCGGCGCAGTTCCCGCGCCGGGGTTTCGCGCGGGAGAGTGCAATGGCCGTTGGTGTCTTCGATTCAGGTCTGGGTGGGCTGACAGTTTACGATGCCTGCGCCAAGCGTCTGCCCGATGTGGCGTTTTGCTATTACGGTGACAATGCCCATGCGCCCTATGGCGTGCGCGATGCCGATGACATTTTCAACCTGACTTGCGCAGGGGTCGAACGGCTGTGGGACGAGGGCTGCGATCTGGTCATTTTGGCCTGCAATACCGCCTCGGCTGCCGCTTTGCGCCGGATGCAGGAAAGCTGGATCCCCGAGGGCAAGCGCGTTCTGGGGGTGTTCGTGCCGATGATTGAGGCACTGACCGAACGCAAATGGGGCGACAATTCCCCACCGCGCGAAGTGGCGGTGAAACATGTGGCGCTGTTCGCGACGCCCGCGACGGTGGCCTCGCGCGCGTTTCAGCGCGAATTGGCGTTCCGTGCGATTGGTGTCGATGTAGAGGCCCAGCCCTGCGGCGGTGTTGTCGATGCGATTGAGGATGGTGATGAGATTTTGGCCGAAGCCTTGGTGAAATCGCATGTCGAGGCGCTCAAGCGGCGGATGCCGCGCCCCGAGGCCGCGATTTTGGGCTGCACCCATTACCCATTGATGCAAAAGACCTTTCAAGAGGCTTTGGGGGCCGATGTCGCGGTATATAGCCAGGCGAACTTGGTGGCTGAAAGCCTGGCTGATTACTTGACGCGCCATCCCGATTTTATGGGTGCCGGGACCGAGTCGAAGTTTCTGACGACGGGCGATCCGTCCTCGGTTTCCAGTCACGCGACGCAATTCCTGCGCCATCCAATCCGTTTTGTTGCCGCATAGGACGCTTAATTCGGCCGCAATCGATTGTTAACTTTATTGCGAGCGAACCCCTAAGCGAGGCCTGTGATGGCGACTCTGCGTATTCTTGTCAGTCTGCTGGCCCTTGTGGCCGGCCCGGCGTCGGCACTGAGTGTGTCCGAGTTGGATGTTGGCGAGTATTCCTCGAACTGGTCCAGCCCGACGTTGATCGCCAGCGGCACCTCGATGATTATCGGCGTTGGGGCTGCAGGCGACACTGATATCTTCAGGGTAGGCGGTCTGGCCAGCGGCGCGCAGGTTTTGACGCTGTCTCTGTCGGGCGCGGATGCGTTCACCGGTAGCTATCTGAACGGCGGCGGGTCGATTCGCTACAGTTCCAACCCCTTTTCCTATAACTGGGACGGTCTGAATCCCGGCGATTTCGGGATCGCATACGATCCCTATCAGCCGGTCAGTGCTTCTAACAGCTTGACCGACAATCGCAGCATCACACTGGACAGCAGCTTTGGCGGCACGCTGTATCTGGCGATGATCTTTACCTACGGCAACGCGCCGCTCAGCTATGGCCTCGATCTGTCATCGGCGCTTTTGCCGTCTGATCCGCTCGTCGAGAGCCCCTCGGCGGTGCCGCTTCCCGCGACAGCGCCGCTTTTGCTGACCGGTTTGGCAGGGCTTTTGCTGATACGTCGGCGTCAGCATCGCGCGGGATAAATCTTGACGCAGCAAGGTGGAGCGCCGAAATAGAGCGCAAAGCGGCGTTGACCGCCCGTCCTTGATGCGAAGGTTTATCCATGACCCACAAGATCGCCATCCTCGGAGCATCCGGCTACACCGGGGCTGAGCTGGTTCGTCTGATCGCCACCCATCCCGGGATGGAGATTGTGGCCCTGTCGGGCGAGCGAAAAGCAGGCATGAGCATGGGCGATGTGTTCCCCCATCTGCGCCATCTCGATCTGCCCGATCTGGTCAAGATCGAAGAGATCGATTTCTCCGGTGTCGATCTGGCGTTTTGTGCGTTGCCTCATGCGACCTCGCAGGCGGTGATCAAAGACTTGCCGCGCGACCTCAAGATCGTTGATCTGAGCGCCGATTTCCGGCTGCGCGATCCGGCGGCTTATGAGAAATGGTATGGCAAACCCCATGCCGCGCTCGAGATGCAGAAAGAGGCGGTTTACGGGCTGACCGAATTCTATCGTGAGGCGATTCGCGACGCGCGGCTGGTGGCGGGCACGGGCTGTAATGCGGCGGCGGGCCAATATGCGATCCGCCCTTTGATCGAGGCCGGCGTCATCGACCTTGATGAAATCATTCTCGATCTGAAAAACGGGGTGTCGGGCGCGGGGCGTGCGCTTAAGGAAAACCTGCTTCATGCTGAACTATCGGGCGGAACCCACCCCTATTCCGCAGGCGGCACTCACCGTCATATCGGCGAATTCGATCAGGAATTCAGTGCCTTGGCCGGGCGCTCTGTGATGGTGCAATTCACCCCGCATCTCGCGCCGTTCAATCGCGGTATTCTGGCGACCGCCTATGTGCGCGGTAATGTAGAGGCAATCTATCAGGCTTTGAGTGATCGCTACGCCACTGAACGTTTCCTAGAGGTGCTACCTTTCGGCGCACTCCCCTCGACACGGTCGGTTACGGGGTCCAATTTTGTTCATATTGGTGTATCAGGGGATCGTATCCCCGGCCGCGCAACGGTCGTGGTCGCATTGGACAATCTTTGCAAAGGGTCTTCGGGCCAAGCGATGCAGAATGCCAATCTGATGCTAGGGATGGATGAGGCCGAGGGGCTTATGCTGGCGCCGGTTTTCCCGTAAGATCGGGGCGAGGAGGAGAGACGATGAAGAGCCTTAAGAAGAAACGCCGTATTCAGGTGCTGGCCGTGGCCGCACTGGCCTTGGTCGTCGCAACCGGGACGATCGGGTATTCGATGCGCAATGGCATCAACTTCTTCCGCGCCCCCTCACAGCTTGCGACCGAGCCGCCCAAACCGGGTGAGGTGTTCCGCTTGGGCGGGCTGGTCGAGAAGGGCACTCTCAAGCGCGGTCAGGGCGAGGTCATCACCTTTTCCGTCACCGATGGCGGCGCGACCGTTCCGGTGAAATTTGCGGGCGTTCTGCCAGACCTGTTCAAAGAAGGTCAGGGCATGATCGGCACCGGCCAAATGGAAGGGGGCACCTTTGTCGCCTCTGAAATTTTGGCCAAGCATGATGAGAATTACATGCCCAAGGAAGTGATCGACGCGCTCAAAGAGCAAGGTGTCTACGAGGCGCCGACGTCGTAATCTTACGCTGATTGCATGCCCAGCGCGCGCTGCCTTGCGCGCCTTTTAACCCATAATTGCAAGCCTGTCGCCGTTGTCAAAACGGGGATAGGCCATGAAATCTGTCACGCAGATTGCGCAAGATATCGTTGCGCGCGAAGGCGGTTACGTCAATGATCCGGATGATCCGGATGATCCGGGCGGGGCGACGAAATTCGGGGTCACGCTGGCCACGTTGCAGCGGCTCAAGCTTGATCAGACGGGTGATGGGCGCGTCGATGAGATGGATGTGCGCGCGCTCAGCCGCGAACAGGCCGTCGAGATTTTCATCAAACATTACTTCGAAGAACCGCTGATCAAAAAGCTGCCCGGTGCGCTCCAACCCTCGGTGTTCGATATGTATGTGAACGCGGGTGGCAATGCGATTGTGGTATTGCAGCGGCTCTTGAACGATATGGGCCAGCGCGTGGTGGTGGATGGCGTGATCGGCCCGCAAACGATTGCCGCGGCTGAGCTCGCACAGGCCGCAGCGCCGGGCTATTTGGTGGATGCCTACGGGATCGCGCGGCGCAATTACTACTACCGCGTCGCTGATGCGCGCCCTGCCAGCCGCAAATATGCCACCACGCGCGCGGGCACCAAGGGTGGCTGGATCCTGCGCGCCGAGGAATTTGTCTCGCCACGCTTTCGACTGACCGAGAGCGAGCATCGCAAGCGGGTGGCGCAATGGGCGTGATCGACAAGCTGATTGGTGGGGCAGGGGCGGCCAAGGCTGTGGGGGATGCCGCGACCTCGGTGGCTGAGGTGTTCGTGCCCAACGCCACGAAAAAACTAGAAGCAGCGCAGGCTGCCTATATTGCGGCGCTGCAAGAACATGGGGCGGAATTCGAATATGTCCGCCCCGGCGTGTTTGACCGAATCGTAAACGGGATCAACCGGTTGCCGCGCCCGGTACTGGCCTTTGGGATTGTCGGGCTATTCGTCTATGCGATGATTGATCCCGTCGGATTTGCGCAGCGTATGGTCGGGCTGAACTATGTCCCCGAACCGCTGTGGTGGCTGTTGGGCGCTGTGGTGAGCTTTTATTTCGGGGCGCGCGAGGCGTTTTACTTCCGCATGAACAAAAGCGTGGCGCCGCCCTCTGCGCTCAAGGCGGCCGCTGCGCCCGAAGATAACGCCGCGCTGTCAGCATGGCGCGCGGGAGGGGCAGGCTAGGCACGCCCGCTTCCTGTGAGCGCCACATATGACAAAGCCGCGCCGGGGTGACCCACGGCGCGGCTTTATACGTTAGGCTCGGTCTGCTTCAGCCCTGACGGGCTTTGAAGCGACGCTGCGTCTTGTTGATCACATAGACGCGGCCCTTACGGCGCACGACCTGGCAATCGCGATGACGCTGCTTGAGCGAGCGGAGCGAGTTACGGACCTTCATTGGTCTTCTCCTATTCGCGGCGCGCGTGCGCCTTGAAAAACGAAGCCCCCGAACACCGGGGGCGGTGAATCGATGGTGGGCGGTACTGGGATCGAACCAGTGGCCACTACGATGTCAACGTAGTGCTCTACCGCTGAGCTAACCGCCCACAGCCGTTCGACCCCGTTTCATCGCCCCAATCATGTCAATATCCCGAAGGGTAATTGAACAAACCGAAGGGCGCGGGATCGCGTCGGTCTGGGGGTCTATAAAAGGAGTCGAAACGGCTTTCAAGGGGGATTTGGCTACAAAGCGATCCGGTGTAAGCTCTGGCGCATCATCGCGAGGCTCCATGACCGAAAAACCACATCACTCAGACCCACATTCTGTATCGGCCTTCACGCTTTTGCCCCCTCAGAGCGCGCAGACTGCGGTGATCTTTGCCTCACCGCATTCCGGCGCGCATTACCCCGAGAGCCTGCAACGGCGGTCTGTGTTGAATATGATGCAGTTGCGGTCTTCTGAAGATGCGTTTGTGGATCGCTTGCTGGCATCAGCACCTCGCTATGGTGCGGCGGTGATTGCGGCGCAATATCCGCGCGCATGGGTGGATCTGAACCGAGCCGAAGATGAACTTGATTCGGCGTTGATCGCAGGGCTGGAGCGCTCGCATCCCGGTCCGCGTGTCGCAGCAGGGCTAGGGGTGATTCCGCGGGTAGTCTCGGGCGGCCGGGCGATCTATCGCGGCAAGATTGCCCAGATCGAGGTGGCTGCGCGTCTCAACCATGTCTGGCGGCCCTATCATGCGGCCTTGGGCAATCTGTTGACGCAGACCCATCAGCGCCAAGGTCAGGCGATTTTGATTGATGTGCATTCGATGCCCTCAGAGGCGTTGGACAGTTTGGGCGCACGCCGCCCCAGAATCGTTCTGGGTGATCGCTATGGGGCCTCGGCGGCGCGCCCCTTGGTGGCGCAAATCGAGTCGGTCTTTGCCGCAGAGGGCTTGGCCGTGTCGCGCAACACCCCCTTTGCGGGGGCGTATATTACGCAGCGATACGGGCGGCCACGCGACAATATCCATGTCGTGCAGATCGAGATCGACCGCGCTCTCTATATGGACGAGGAGCGCGTCGAGCCCAGTGAAGATTTCCGCGCCTTTAGCGCCTTGATGGAGCGCGCCATCGCACAAATCTGTGCCATCGGCGCGCAACCCATGCGTATGGCCGCTGAATAGGTGGTTCTAGGCTGCGTAAAGCGCCTTGACCTCGCGAGCCAGTTTTTCAGCTGCGACATCAGATGGCCAGATTATGGCATGAAATCCGCCGCGAGAAGCTGCCGGCCAAACTGTCGTTGCGCTGCTCAACCGCACTGATTTTCTTCCCGACAGTTTGATGGAACGCATGGTGCAAGCGATTGATTTAACAAAATTTCGCGTCTTCACGGGTGCCTGAGGAAATCCCAAAGCCACCCTCGCCTTTAGCTCAATCTTCCAAGGGGCATGCGCACCAATCGCGGTGCGCAGCGCATGGTCAAGAGGTTTGCTCATCAATCCGCCCTTCGCATGTCGTCTGGCGATGGTGCGTATCGGGGGGTGAAGATCGCGTAAAGATTGCCAGATCAGCCCGAATTTTTATCTTTCGCAGTTAGTCCGCGCCCGGTGTTGATCGCCGTGTCGCCAAAGCGCGCGCGAATCGCATCTGCGGCGCGTTCAGCGCCCGCGCGTTTGCTAGCCTGCGGATCAAGCAGATCGCCCACCGGATCACGCCCATCCGCGGCGCAAAGGTCTGAAAATCCGATCCCGATCAAGCGATAGGCCATGGCGGGCGGCAGCGCATTAAACAGGCGCTCGCCCGCGCGATACAGCGTGTCGGCCAACTGGCTTGGCTCTTCAAGCTGGGTTTGCCGCGTGAGCGAGGAAAAATCGGCGCGCTTGAGTTTGAGCGTAACGGTGCGCCCGGCAATTTCGCGCGCTTTCATACGTGCAGAGACCTTTTGCGACATATGCCAAAGCTGCGCCAAAAGCTCTGCGCGTTCGGTCATATCCGTGGCGAAAGTGGTCTCGTTGGACACCGATTTGATGGGCGCATCGGGGGTGATTTGACGGCTGTCACGCCCATGTGCCAACTCAAATAGCCGCGCCCCGGTTGCGCCAAACCGCGCAACCAGCCGATCCTGACCCGCGCGGCGAATATCGGCCAGCGTGCGGATGCCAGCGCGCCCCAAAGCCGCACGCGTTGCCGCCCCGACCCCCCATAAAATCCCCACTGGCTTGTCGCGCAGAAAAGTCTCGGTATCGGCCCGTCCGATCACCGAAAACCCGCGCGGCTTATCAAGATCCGAGGCGATCTTGGCGAGAAACTTGTTATGCGACAGTCCAACCGATGCACTGACGCCCACCTCGGTTTCAATCGCGCGCGCCAGCCGGGCCATTTGCAGCGCCGGGGGGGCGTTGTGCAGCTTGGTGGTGCCGGTCAGATCAAGAAAGGCCTCATCCAGCGAGAGCGGTTCAATCTGTGGGGTAAGCGCCGCCATCCGGGCGCGAATCTGGCGCGAGACGGCAACGTAATGATCCATGCGCGGCTTGATGATCACCGCATCGGGGCACAGCTTGCGCGCCTGAAACATCGGCATTGCCGAGCGTACACCCGAAATCCGCGCGATATAGCAGCAGGTGGTGACCACACCCCGCGTGCCGCCCCCCACGATCACTGGCTTCGCGCTCAGCGAGGGATCATCGCGCTTTTCGACCGACGCATAAAAACTGTCGCAGTCAATATGCGCGATCGACAGCTCGAACAGTTCGGGATGGGACAGGATGCGTGTGCGCGCACAGTGCGGGCAGCGCGGGGGCGCGTGCTCGAAAGTGGCTAGGCAATCTCGGCAAAGTGCGGGCATGACTCAGACATTCTCCAAGCCGATCTTTTACGTCATCTTCCTCTTGACGCAAATATCCCGAGGGGTCCGGGGGGCAGAGCCCCCCGGCTGGTTTCAATTAGTGCAAGGGCACGCCTTCGCCCTTCGGCTTGCCCTTGGGCGTGGCCGCGTGGCCGTTGATCACAAGCCCATCGGGGCCTGCAGAGACCGTAACGGTAGCGCCATCCATCACCTTGCCACCCAAGATCGCCTCGGCGAGCGGGTCTTGCAGCGAGCGCTGGATCACCCGTTTCAACGGGCGTGCCCCGTAAACCGGATCATAGCCTGCATCTGCTAGCCATTTGCGCGCCGCCGCATCCAGATCCAGCGAGATCTTGCGTTGCGCCAGCCGTTTTTCGAGCAGCTTGAGCTGAATGGTCACGATGCCAGTCATATCCGCGCGGTTGAGCCGGTCAAAGATCACCATCTCATCCAGACGGTTGAGGAATTCGGGGCGGAAATGCGCCCGAACGGCTTCCATGACCTGCGCCTTGGCCTGTTCACCATCGCTGCCCTCGGGTAATTGGCTTAGCGCCTGAGATCCGAGGTTCGAGGTCAACACGATCAGCGTTTGCTTGAAGTCCACGCGACGCCCCTGACCATCGGTCAGCACACCGTCGTCAAGCACTTGCAACAGCACGTTGAACACGTCGGGGTGGGCCTTTTCGACCTCATCGAACAGCACGACCTGATAGGGGCGCCGACGAACCGCTTCGGTCAGCACACCGCCCTCATCATAACCGACATAACCAGGAGGGGCGCCGATCAGCCGCGACACGGAATGCTTTTCCATGAACTCGGACATGTCGATACGCACCATCGCCTGATCATCGTCGAACAGATAATTCGCGACGGCCTTGGTCAGCTCGGTTTTCCCCACGCCGGTCGGCCCGAGGAACAGGAAGCTGCCCAGCGGACGGTTTTCGTCGTTCAGACCCGCGCGGGCACGGCGTACGGCATTGGCCACTGCGGTGATTGCGGTGTCCTGACCAATGACGCGCTTGTGCAGCTCTTCTTCCATCTTGAGCAGCTTCTCACGCTCGCCTTCCAGCATTTTCGAGGTCGGGATACCTGTCCAACGCTCGACCACTTCCGCGATCTGCTCGGGGCGCACCGATTCCTCGACCAAAAGGTCGTCGCCTTCGGCGGCATCGGCCTCGACCAGCTGTTTTTCCAGCGACGGAATGATGCCGTAAGACAGTTCCCCCGCGCGCGCCAGATTGCCCTCGCGCTTGGCCTGATCCAGCTCGGCGCGCGCCTTGTCGAGTTGCTCTTTCAGGGTGCGTCCCGATTCCAGTTTGTCGCGCTCGGCCTGCCATTTGGCGGTCATCTCCGAGGCCCGTTCCTGCACCTCGGCCAGTTCCTTCTCGATCTTTTCGAGCCGGTCCTTGGAGGCGACGTCATCCTCTTTCTTGAGCGCCTCTGCCTCGATCTGCATTTGCAGGATCTGGCGATCCAGCGCGTCGAGTTCCTCGGGCTTGCTGTCGACTTCCATACGCAGACGCGACGCGGCCTCATCCATAAGGTCGATCGCCTTGTCGGGCAGGAAGCGGTCGGTGATGTAGCGATGGCTCAACTGGGCCGCCGCAACCAGCGCCGAATCCGAGATCCGCACGCCGTGGTGCATCTCGTATTTGTCCTTGATGCCGCGCAGGATAGAGATCGTGTCTTCGACGGTCGGCTCTTCGACCATCACGGGCTGGAAACGCCGCGCCAAAGCTGCGTCTTTCTCGACATATTTGCGATACTCGTCGAGCGTCGTGGCACCCACGCAGTGCAACTCACCGCGCGCAAGCGCCGGTTTGATCAGGTTGGCCGCATCCATCGCGCCATCGGATTTGCCCGCGCCCACAAGCGTGTGCATCTCGTCGATGAACAGGATGATTTCACCCGCTGCCGATTCAATTTCCTTAAGAACGGATTTCAACCGCTCTTCAAATTCGCCGCGATATTTCGCACCGGCAATCAGCGCGCCCATATCCAGCGCGAGCAGCTTTTTGTTCTGCAGGCTTTCGGGCACGTCACCGTCGATGATGCGCAGCGCAAGGCCCTCGGCAATCGCGGTTTTACCCACGCCCGGTTCCCCGATCAGCACCGGGTTATTCTTGGTGCGCCGGCTGAGCACCTGCATGGTGCGCCGGATCTCATCATCGCGCCCGATGATCGGGTCAATCTTGCCCTGCTCGGCGGCCTCGGTCAGATCGCGCGCATATTTCTTGAGCGCGTCATAGCCTTCCTCAGCTGAAGCACTGTCAGCAGTGCGCCCCTTGCGCAGATCGTTGATCGCGGTGTTCAGCGATTGCGCCGTGACCGCCCCAGCCTCTAGCGCGTCTTTCGCGCGCGTGTTCACAAGGGCCAGTGCCATCAGCACCCGCTCAACCGGAACAAAGCTGTCACCGGCTTTCTTGGCGATCTTTTCGGCCTCATCCAGTACACGCACGAGGCTTTGCTCGACATAAACCTGCCCGTCGCCGCCCGACACTTTGGGCAGCTTGTTCACGGCCAGATCAACGGCTTCGGCAACGCGTTTTGGCTCGCCGCCTGCGCGGGCGATCAAATTGGACGAAAGGCCCTGATCGTCATCCATCAATGCCTTCAAAAGATGCTCTGGCACCACACGTTGATGGCCCTCGCGCATTGCGATGGTCTGGGCGGCCTGAAGGAAGCCGCGCGACCGTTCCGTGAACTTCTCCATGTTCATCGGTCTCTCCTTTTTGATAAAGCCCCCGGAAAATTTCGGGCCCTGAAAAGGCACCCACTGGCCGGGTCTCGAACAAGAAATGGGCTCGGGGCAGGGGCGCTTCAAGAGGATATCGCGCGGCGGACCCGGAAATTTCGTCGCAGTTGGAAACCAATTGGTAAGCATTGGCGTTTACCTTGGGACAACCATGATCACCCGCTTGGAGATAGGTCACATGCACCATGCCAGCGCCGCCCATATTGCCCACCTTATCTATAACGCCGCGCAGCGCCAATTTGAAGCGGTGGTGGAATTTTTCACCCCCGGACTGGCGCAACCGCTGCGCATTCCCGTTCTTGTTGAAGCAAACGAACGCATCAGTTACGGCCAACTCGCCCGCGCGCTGACGCGCGAGGCGCAGCGTCGCGGCATCGGTGGGCTGTAAACGCTGATGCTGCGCTTGACCTAGGCGCGATTGCCCCCCATCAGGGGGGCGACCCGCGAAAGGAGCGCCCTGATGACCGATCAAACCTTGCCCGCAGATGACCGCTTGATCGTGGCGCTTGACGTGCCCAATGCCCATGAGGGGCTTTTGCTGGCCAATCGGCTGGGTGATGCGGTGTCGTTTTACAAGATCGGGTTGGGAATGCTGACGGGGGGCGGGCTTGCGCTCGCGACCGAACTGAAACTCGATCAGGGCAAACGTATTTTCCTTGATATGAAGCTGTTTGACATTGGCGCAACGGTGGAGGCTGCGGTGCGCGGCTTGGCGCAGTTCGATCTGGATTTCCTGACCGTGCATGGCGACCCCTATGTCGTGAACGCGGCCAAGCAAGGCGCCGCTGGCAAGGATATGAAAATTCTCGCGGTGACGATTCTGACCTCGCTGGATCGCGCCGATCTGGATGGCGCGCTGATCAAGCCGGGTGATATTGCCGATCTGGTGGTCGAACGGGCGGGGCGCGCTTTTGAGGCGGGCGCCGATGGCGTTATCGCCAGCCCTCAGGAAGCGGCGCTGATCCGCGCCTTGCCCGAGGCGGCAGGCAAGCTGATCGTGACACCCGGCGTGCGTCCGGCCGGGGCTGATCTGGGGGATCAGAAGCGCATCGCAACGCCCGCATCAGCCGTGGCCGCGGGCGCAGATCACATCGTGGTTGGCCGCCCCATTCATCGCGCCGGCGATCCGCGCGCCGCTGCCGAGGCGATCGTGGCCGAACTGCGCGCGCGCTGATCAAGCATCTACTGAGTTTTCGTCCTATCCGCCGTCACCCCACCTTTCGGATTGGGCGACACGGTCACAGTCGCATCGGTTTTATCCGTGATCTGCTTATAGGCGGGGGGATCGGTGGCCACCTGCGCCCCGCCATCCAGCGGCGTGTCGGCGATCAGCCAGATGACCACGCCCAGCGCCAAAATAAGCGCTATGAACGTCAGGATAAGCCCACCAATATTGGTCTGTCGTGAAGATGTCCGCATCATGCCAGTTCCCGAGTTGTGTCGTGGTATGAACGCCGAGACGCGCGCCGCGTTCCCTATGCGTCTTGCAGATAGGCGGGCATCGGCTGATGGCAAAACGACGCTCCAATGAGCGCCGCTTCCATTTTGCGAAACTGGCCAGAATGGGCCAGCTGTGCCTATGCCTTTGAGCCAATCTCGACCGCTACAACTGACACAGAAACGCTACCCTGTTCGCGCACGTTCCATCACAGCGGCTCAGTTATCGTTGATGTCGCGATCCCAGACCTTGGTCTGACCATGGCGCACGCCCATGATCCGGCGCAGCACCAGCCAGCTCAAAACAGAAATCGCGGCGAAAATCAGCAAGGTCAGCGGCACATAATGGCCCAGAACTCCGATCCAGATCAGCGCCCCCACGACCACCGCCCCAATTGCAAAGCCTAAAAACACAAAGCCGGGGATGAGCATTTCCAACACGCCCAGCACCACGCCCGCGACGACCCATACCCAACCTTGCTGCCAGTATTCCATCACTTTTTCCCTAACAAGTGGAAGGCGTCCGTAAAGGCCTCGAGGGCGGCGGCGGGCAGAATAATGGTCTGCTTGCCCTCACCCTTGGCGACCTGCGCAATCGCATCGACCTGCTTCAAAGCCACCTGATATTGCGCAGCCGCGAGCCCATTTTTGGCGATGGCCACTGCGACGACTTCGGTTGCATAGGCTTCGGCATCGGCGGTGATGCGACGGGCCTCCGCCTCTTTTTGCGCCTGAAACAATTTTGCTTCGGCGTCCAGCTCGACCGCGCGCTTGCGCCCTTCGGCCTCGGTCACGGTGGCGCGGCGTGCACGCTCAGCGTTGAGCTGCTGCATCATCGCGGCGCGTGTCGCCTCGTCGAGATTTACGTCGAGCACCTCGGCGCGCGTCACCTCGATCCCCCAATCATCGACCATCGCGGCGACCTGCTCGCGCACTTTGGAGATCAGTTGCGCGCGGTTCGATTGCACCTCGTCGAGTTCCAGAACGCCGATTTCCGAGCGCACGATCCCCGCTACAGTCGTGGCAATCGCTGCATCAACATCGCGGATACGATAGACAGTCTTTTCCGGCTCGATGATGCGATAAAAGACCGAGGTTTCGACCTTGACCAGCACGTTATCGGCGGTGATCCCGTCTTGCATCGCATTGGGTAACTGGCGTTCAAGGATCGAGATTTTATGCGGAACGCGGTCCAGAAACGGCACGATAAAGTTGAGCCCCGGCCCCAGCACCGAGCGCAGTCGCCCAAAGCGTTCAACGACATATTTTTCAGATTGCGGCACGATCCGCACGCCCAGAAAGACGCAAATGATCAGGAAGACTGCGATGGCAATCATCACGATGTCGCCGCCGCCCAGTAATTCGATAATGTTCATTCTTATCCCGTGGATTATTTGCTGATTTGCCTATTGAGCGCGAGTATAGCCTTAATGTGACGCATTGGGGAGGACCCTGAGCGCGAGCAACACCAATACCACCAAAACGGCCCAGCCGCCGGGCCGCGAGATCAGCCAGATCACGAGGGCGAGGCTTGTGAAGACCAGTCGCGATCCCGCCATGGTCAGAACGCCAAAAAACGGTCCCATCAGCTAGGACTTTGCGTGTGTGAAACGATCATGGCCTGCTCCTGCTTTTTGCACGAGAGTGCCGCAAATCGCGCCTTTTGCAAAGCGTTTACGCAGCGCGGTCTGCGTTTGGCGTTCTCAGTCGCGCGTTCCGGCAAAGCGTTTTTGCCAGTCTTCGCGCTCCTCATCTGCGATCTTGCGAAACAGAACCTCGGGCGTGGTGAAGGCATGACCTGCGGGTAGGGCGGCCAGCGCAGCCTTCACATCCTGAGGCCAGCTGCGATCCTCGGTCTGCATCGCGCCCAGCATGCTATCTGCAGCATCCGGGATGAACGGCGCAGACAGCACCGCATAAAGCGGGATCAAATTCAGCGCGAGGCGCGCAATCGCTGCAGCCCGGTCGGGATCGGTTTTGAACGCCGACCAAGGGGCCGAGGCTTGCAGATACTCGTTCCCGGCCACCCAGATCGCGCGCAATTCAGCGGCGGATTTGCGAATGTCCATCGCTTCCATATGGGTTTCATAGGCCCGGATGCGGGTGGTCAATTCGTCGATCAGCGTGTCTTCCTGCTCGCCCCATGCGCCACCTTCGGGCAACGCTTCGCCGAATTTGGAGCGGGTGAACTTGGTGATGCGGCTGACGAAATTGCCCAGCACATCAGCCAGATCCTTGTTCACCGAAGTCTGGAAGTTCTCCCAAGTGAACTCGCTATCCGCGCTTTCGGGCGCATGGCTTAGCAGCCACCAGCGCCAGTAATCGGCGGGCAGGATTTCCAGCGCCTGATCCATGAACACGCCGCGCCCACGCGAGGTCGAGAATTGGCCGCCATCATAGTTCAGGTAGTTGAACGATTTGATGTAATCGACCAGCTTCCACGGCTCGTTCGAGCCCAAAATCGTCGCCGGGAAAGACAGCGTGTGGAAGGGCACGTTATCCTTGCCCATGAATTCCGTGTAGGTCACGTCATCGGCGCCCTTGTCGGTGCGCCACCAGCGCTCCCAATCGCCGCCGGTCTTGTCGGCCCATTCCTGCGTCGCCGCCAGATATTCGATTGGCGCGTCGAACCAGACGTAGAAAACCTTGCCTTCCATGCCTGACCACGGCGCGCCCTCAAATTGCGCAGGCACGCCCCAGCTCAGGTCGCGCGTGATGCCGCGATCTTGCAAGCCGTCGCCATCATGCAGCCATTTCTTGGCAATCGAGGTGGTCAGGATCGGCCAATCGGTCTTGCTATCGATCCACGCATCCAGTTGATCCTTCATCGCCGATTGGCGCAGGAACAGGTGCTTGGTCTCGCGCAGTTCCAGATCGGTCGAGCCGGAAATCACCGAATGCGGGTTGATCAGATCGACCGGATCAAGCTGCTTGGTGCAATTGTCACATTGATCGCCGCGCGCGCTTTCAAAGCCGCAATTGGGGCAGGTGCCCTCGATATAGCGGTCCGGCAGAAAGCGGCCATCGGCCTTGGAATACATCTGCTTTTCGGTCACTTCACGCAGCAACCCGGCCTTGGCAAGTTGCACGGCGAAATGTTGTGTCAGCTTGCGGTTTTGCGCACTGGAAGAACGCCCGAAGTGATCAAAGCTCAGCTTGAAGCCGCGCGCGATCTCGGCCTGCACCTCGTGCATCTCGGTGCAATATTCGGCCACCGGCTTGCCTGCTTTGGCGGCGGCCAGTTCGGCAGGCGTGCCGTGTTCGTCCGTAGCGCAGATGAACATCACCTCATGGCCACGCGCGCGCTGATAGCGGGCGAACAGATCGGCGGGCAACTGACTGCCCACGAGATTGCCCAGATGCTTGATCCCGTTGATATAGGGAATAGCGGAGGTAATCAGATGACGCGCCATGAAAGCCCCTTGATCGGATGTGTTTGGCGAGGGTTTACAAGGGTTTTGGCGTGAGGGCTAGGGGGCGCGGTGCGTCAGTGCATGCATCTCCGCGCACATGTCGCAGCCCCCAGAAGATAACAGGGCCGTCGGCGCGAGCCATGAAAAAGGGCGCCCCGAAAGGCGCCCTTGGTTCGAAACATATGGGTCGGCTTAGAAGCCCAGACCAGCATATTTGTTTTTGAACTTCGACACGCGACCGCCGGTATCCAACAGGCGCGAGCTGCCGCCGTTCCACGCCGGGTGCGAGGTCGGGTCGATGTCGAGCGTCATGGTTGCACCCTCGGCACCCCAGGTGGTGCGCGTCTGGTACTCGGTCCCGTCGGTCATCTTGACGGTGATCTGGTGGTAGTCGGGATGGGTTTCGGCTTTCATTGTCCCGCTCCTTACGCTTTGGCTTTGTAATTGGTGTCTTCGGCGATACGGGCCGATTTACCGCGACGGGTGCGCAGGTAATACAGCTTGGCACGACGCACGCGACCGCGGCGAACAACTTCGATCGAGTCGATGTTGGTCGAATACAGCGGGAACACACGTTCCACGCCTTCGCCGAACGAGATCTTGCGCACGGTGAACGAAGCGGCCAGCGTTGCGCCGCCTTTGCGCGCGATGCACACGCCTTCGTACATCTGGACGCGCGAGCGGGTGCCCTCGGTCACTTTGTAGCCCACGCGAACGGTGTCGCCGGCTTTGAAATCGGGGATAGTTTTGTCGAGTGCGGCGATTTGTTCCGCCTCGATCTGCGCGATCAGGTTCATCGCAAGTCCTTTCATAAGCTCACGGTTTTTCCCGTGAAGGTTTGTCGCCGCCTCAGAGCTCCGGGTCTTCATCGGGTTCGTGGCCTTGATCGCAAGGGTCACGCCCGCCGGGAGGGTTCAGGTCGTCTTTCGCTTTGGTCCTTGATTTGCGGTCGTCTCGCGGTTGAAGAAAATTCCCGCACGCCACAAATAAAGGGTCCGAGGGCCGATTCCGGTCCGGACCTGCGCGTGATACGGCCAAAGCGCGGCTAAATCAAGCCTCGCCCGCATCCGTTTTGCCCTGTTTTTGCAGGTATTGTGCCCAAAGATCGGGGCGGCGCGCACGGGTCAGCGCTTGTGACATCTCATGGCGCCATTTTTCGATCTTGCCGTGATGGCCCGACATCAGCACTTCGGGGATCGCGCGGCCTTCCCATTCGGCGGGCTTGGTATATTGGGGATGTTCCAGCAAGCCATTGGAATGGCTTTCTTCTACGGCCGAGTCCGCATTGCCCAACACGCCGGGGATAAGCCGCACGGTCGCGTCGATCAGCACTTGCGCAGCCACCTCGCCGCCAGTCAGAACGAAATCCCCGATGCTGACCTCTTCGATGCCGAACTGTTCGAGCACCCGCTCGTCCACGCCCTCGAATCGCCCGCATAACAGGGTCATCCCCTCGGCTTGCGCAAAGCGTTGCGCCATCGCCTGCGTCAGCGGGGCACCGCGCGGCGACAGGTAAACCACCGGCCAAAGCGCGCGGTCTTGCGGCGTCCCGATGCGCGCCTGCGCCAGCGCCGCACCCACCACATCGGCGCGCAGCACCATGCCCGCGCCGCCTCCTGCGGGGGTGTCATCGACATTGTGATGCTTGCCGATCCCGAACGGGCGCAGGTCGATGGTTTCCAGCGCCCAAAGCCCCAATTCCCGCGCCTTGCCCAACAGGCTAAGCCCAAGCGTGCCAGGAAACGCATCGGGGAACAGCGTCACGATTTTCGCGGTCCATGCGCCTTTGATGCGCGGCGGCTCGTCCATCAACGAGCGCGGCTGGCGATTGGCCGATATGCTGAGGCGGCCATGCGATTTGCGGCCCATCGGGGGGGGAGTGTCAGTCATTATTCGCCCTCAATTTTGCGTCCTCGCGCCATGCCTCGCGCATGACATCGCGCTTGGCCTGTTCTGCCGCATCCGTAGGCAATCGCTGCGCGTTGATCGCGGCCAAGGCATCGGCCAAAGCCGTCAAATCAACCCCGCGTGGCCGCGCGTTCTGGGGAGGCGCCGGTTTGATCTGCGCGCGCTCCGCCGGGCTGAGATTCATCAGGTCAAGCAGCGGCGCTATCGGACCTTCGGGGCGGGTTTTGCTGTGTTCAAGCGGATGCGTGATCAGCAGCGTGCCCCCCAATGCGGCGCGGGTCTGCGCCAGCACAGACTCGATTTGAAACTGCGGCGTGATCCGGGCGCGAAAACTTGCCTGCGTTTCGGCCAGAGTGCTGGTGCGCACCTGTTGCCAATGCAGGCTGTCGATCCAGGCGGCGGGATCGCGGGTCGAAAGGTAGAATTGCAGATCGACCGATTTGCCGAGCTGCTTGTGGATCACATCGCGCATCGCGGCCAGCAGGATCGGCGCGACCGCGTAGCTGGATACGTTCGGATCGCCCGGCATCGCGCCCATGATCCGCTCGTTCGAGATGACGATGCCGCGCGCGTCACGGCGTTGTTCGCCCAGCCAATCGGCCAGCGCGGCCTTGAACAGACCCAGTTCCAGCGGATCACCATTGAGCGAGACATGGCGCGCGGCGCGCGAAATCCCCGCAATGTCATAGCGCAGTCCGAAAACCCAATCGGGCAGGCGGTCGCGGGCCTCGCGCAAGATCGCTTGAATCGTCGAACTGCCGGTCTTGTGAAAGCCCGCATGAACGATCACGCGCATCCGCTACAGATCCTCGGGCGGGTCGATCACGATGCGTGCGGCGGCCAGATCGACCGTGGGCACGATAGCCTTGGTGAAGGGCAACAGCAGCGGGGTCTTGCGCCCCGGCGCGTTGATTTCCAGAATGTCGCCCGCGCCGTGATTGTGCACCGCGCGCACCGATCCGACTTTCGCGCCGCCGGTATCGACAACCTCAAGCCCGATCAGATCGGCGTGGTAAAATTCATCATCGGGCAGCGAGGGTAGCTGCGCGCGATCGGTCCAAAGCGTTGTACCCCGCAGCGCATCGGCCTGTTCTTTGGTCGCAACGCCCTTGATGCGCGCGCCCAACCCGTTCTTGAGCGGGCGGGTGAGTTTGATCTCATATGTCTGTGCGCCGTCTTCGCTATAAAGCGGCGCGTAATGGGCGATGTCTTCGGGTTCGGCGCAAAAGCTTTTGATGCGGACCTCGCCTTGCACGCCAAAGGCGCCGGCGATGGCGCCCACACAGATACGCTCGAGAGTGGACATGACTGCGCTCCTAAATCCCGAAAACGGGCAGGGGCCGAGCAAAACCTGCCCGGCCCACCATCCATCCTAAACGACGCGGATTATTCCGCCGAGGCTTCGGCTGCAGGCTCTTCGGCCGGAGCGTTGGCCGCGGCTTCTTTGGCGGCTTTCTGTTCGGCGCGCTCGGTGGCTTTCTTGCCGGGAACAGCTTTCTTTAGGTTCTTGCGCTCGGTCTTGGCAACGACGCCCGAAGCTTCGAGGAAGCGTGCGATACGGTCGGTGGGCTGTGCGCCCTTTTCAAGCCAATGCTTGACGCGCTCGACGTCCATTTTCACGCGCTCTTCGCTGTCTTTGGCGAGCAGCGGGTTATAGGTGCCCAGCTTTTCGAGGAAGCGACCGTCGCGCGGCATGCGCGAGTCGGTAGCGACGATCGAGTAGAACGGGCGCTTCTTGGAGCCCCCACGGGCGAGACGGATCTTCATAGCCATTGCGTTATCTCCTTTGGATGGCTGGTGATGGGCGAAACTAGCCCGTCATTTCTGGTGTTATTTCTGGAATCGTTCGTGGTGGCGGATCACTTCCGAAATCACGAAATTCAGGAATTTCTTGGCGAATTCCGGGTCGAGCCCGGATTGCAGCGCCAGCGTTTCAAGGCGTGCAATCTGCGTGGCCTCGCGTGCGGGGTCAGAGGGCGGAAGCTGGTGCTCGGCCTTGAGCTTGCCCACGGCCTTGGTCTGAGCGAACCGCTCGGCCAGGGTGTAGATCAGTACGGCATCGAGCCGGTCGATGCTGTCGCGATGCTCGGCCAGCAGATCGGCGGCGCGGGTGGTTGCGTCACTCATCGGCTCAGTTCTTCTTTCCAAAGCCCGACAGGCCCGGCGGCAGTGCGCCGCCCAATCCACCCAAGCCGCCCTTGGGCAGCTTGCCGCCCATCGCTTTGGCGGCGGCTTCCAGTTCGGCGGGGTCCATATTGGCCAGATCGGGCGTGCCGCCCTTGCCGCCCATCAGTTTCATCGCCTGCTTGAGCATCCCGCCCTTGCCCATCTTGGACAGCTTTTTCATCTGGTCCGACATCTGGCGGTGCATCTTGAGCAGCTTGTTGAGGTCAGACACCTCCAAGCCCGAACCTGCCGCGATCCGCTTTTTGCGGCTTGCTTGCAGGATCTGTGGATTGGCGCGCTCTTTCTTGGTCATCGAATTGATCAGCGCGATCTGATGCGTGATCGTTTTGTCGTTCAGGCCCGCATCTTCGGCTTGCTTGGCGTATTTCGCCATGCCCGGCATCATGCCCATCACGCCCTGCATGCCGCCCATCTTGAGCATCTGATCAAGCTGGCCCTTCATGTCGTTCATGTTGAACAGGCCCTTTTGAAAGCGCTTGGCCATGCGCTCGGCTTGTTCCTGTTCCAGCGTTTCTTGCGCGCGCTCGACCAGCGCGACAATATCGCCCATGCCAAGGATACGGCCCGCGACACGTTCGGCCTCAAAGGTCTCAAGCGCATCCATCTTTTCGCCAAGACCGACAAAGCGGATCGGTTTGCCGGTGACGGCACGCATCGACAGTGCCGCACCGCCGCGCCCGTCGCCATCCATCCGCGTCAGCACGACGCCGGTGACGCCGACTTTTTCGTCAAACTCGGTGGCCACATTCACAGCGTCCTGACCGGTCAGACCATCGACCACCAGCAGGGTCTCGCGCGGGTTCGCCACGTCACGAACCGCCTGCACTTCGTCCATCAGGACTTCGTCGATATGCAAGCGCCCGGCGGTGTCGAGCATGTAAACGTCATAGCCGCCCAGTGTCGCCTGTTGCTTGGCGCGCTTGGCGATCTGCACGGCGGTTTCGCCTTTGATGATCGGCAGCGTGTCAACGCCGATCTGGGTGCCGAGAATTTGCAACTGCTCCATTGCGGCGGGGCGGTTGGTGTCCAGCGAGGCCATCAGCACCCGCTTGCCTTCGCGATCCTTCAGCCGTTTGGCGAGCTTCGCGGTAGTGGTCGTTTTCCCCGAGCCTTGCAGGCCGACCATCAGGATCGGCGCGGGCGGGTTGTCGATTTTCAGCGTATCGGCGGGACCCTCGCCCGCGAGCATCGCGATCAGCTCGTCATGCACAATCTTGACGACCTGCTGACCGGGCGTGACCGATTTGGTCACGGAAGCGCCGGTCGCCTTGCCCTCAACCGATTTCACGAATTGCTGTGCGACCGGCAGCGAAACATCCGCCTCAAGCAGGGCCACGCGCACTTCGCGCAGCGCGGTTTTTACGTCATCGGCGGACAGTGCGCCTTGTTTGGTGAGCCGGTCGAATACGCCGCCAAGGCGTTCTGAAAGACTTTCGAACATGGGTCACCCTCCAGTGGCAGAGCCAAGCAAACGACAAGCACACCAGTGGGCGCAACGCGCTGACTGGTGGCGATCCCGACCGAATGCCGGGACCGGAGGGAATAGTCCTCCGGGGAATCTGGGCGTGGATAGGACAAAGGCCCCGCAGAGTCAACCACAGGTCAACCACGGGGCCTTATCGGGGAGGAACCTTTGGGATCAGGCGGCGAGGCCTGCGATCTGTTCTTCGGCTTTGGCGATCGCGACGGCTTCATCGACCGCGACACCTTCGGCGGCAACAAAGGTCAGATCGGTCAGGCCGATAAAGCCCAGAACCTGACGCAGATAGCCCGAGGCGTGATCAAAGCCTGACCCGTGGGGGACACCGCCCGCAGCGTAGGCGATAAACACACGCTTGGGAGCCACAAGGCCCTCGGGCCCGCTCTCAGTGTAGCGGAAGGTCTCGCCCACGCGGCAGATCATGTCGATCCACGCTTTCAGCGGACCTGTCACACCGAAGTTATACAGCGGCATGCCGATCACCAGCGTGTCGGCGGCTTTCAATTCGGCAATCAAGGCATCAGACAGGGCCAGCTGTTCTTTTTGCGCCTCGCTGCGCTGATCGGCGGGGGTATAGGCCGCACCGATCCAGTTGCCATCAATCAGCGGCAGCTTGGTGGTGTCGCGCACGCTGACATCGCCGCCCAGATGGTCGGTGATCTTGGCGGTCAGGCGGCGGGTGATTGACGCGTCGCCCTTGATGGAACTGTCGATGCGCAGGATGCTTGTCATGGGAGGTCTCCATATTTTTATCAGGTGGGTTGAAAATGGCGCTTGCACAAAAGAACGCAACTGGCATGATCGATCAGGATACGTTCGTAAATGCACAGGTGGGCGCTTTGAGATGGGTTTAGATAGCTGGGACGAAATTCGGACCGCTTTTCAGGTGGCACGGGTGGGCACCGTTTCGGGCGCAGCCGAGGTGCTTGGCGTGCATCATGCGACGGTCATTCGACATGTGGATTCGCTTGAAGAGAAGCTGCACACCAAGCTGTTTCAGCGCCATCCGCGCGGCTACACCCCGACCGAGGCGGGCCAGCAATTGCTGTCGGTGGGGCAGGCGACCGAGGATCAGTTCAGCCAGTTGGCAGCGCGGATTGCCGGGGCGGGCGAAGAGGTGTCGGGCGAATTGATCGTGACCTCGATCACTCCGGCCTCGGTTCTGGTGCTGCCGGCGATGCATAAATTGCTGCTCGACTACCCCGAATTGCGGCTGCGATATTTGACCGATCTGCGGGTGTTCCGGCTGGAATATGGCGAGGCTCATGTCGCGATCCGCGCTGGCAACCGCCCGACCGAGCCTGACAATGTGGTGCAATCGCTGGGGCGGATGCAAAACACGCTCTATGCCAGCCACTCCTATGTTGAGCGCTACGGCATTCCGCGCAGCAAGGAAGACATGTCAAAGCATCGTTTCGTCTCGACGGATAATCGCGATAGTCGCGCGCCTTTCTTTCGCTGGATTTCCGAAAACGTGCCCGATGAGAATGTCGTGTTTCGCGCCAATGAGCACGAGGCGCAGGTTGATGCGATCAAACAGGGTTTGGGCATGGGCTTTTTGACCGTGCCGATGGGGCGCTCCGATCCGACGCTGGAAGAGGTGGTGAAACCCTATGACAGTTGGGATTCCAATATCTGGCTGGTGACCCATGTGGATTTGCACCGCACGCCCAAGGTGCAGGCCGCCGTCAAAGCGATCAGAGAGCAGGCGCTGAAATCCGAGGGGCTGATCTCGGATTGATCCGCGCCTATTCGGCGGCGCGGATCAGCATTTGCGTAGGCGCTGCGGGAGCGACGCTGGCTGCGTGATGTGCCTCGGCCAGTTTTTTCGCAGACCGGCGCGCTTTGGGGCCGTAGCGGTCGCGCAGATAGGCCAGTACGAATTGCAAAGCCAACCCGCCAAAGATCAGCGCGCTATCTTGGACAAAGCCGCCGGGATGGACCGTTTTCACGGCCTGTCCCGCGATAGCCAACACCGTGCCAGTGGCAAAAACCGGCAGCGAATGACGCCCCAACATGCGGATCGGTTCCAGCACACGCGCCGCAGCGATCCGTGGGATGATGCCGGGCAGCGATAGAATATAGGCCAGCGATAACAGATGAAGCAGGCGCGGCAGCGATTCAAAGGTCTTGTCAAAACCCGCGACAAAGAACGGCACGCCCCATTGACGCAACTGCCATGTGCCATGACCGAAATTCGCCAGCATCCAATCTGAATTCACCCAAACCGCCGTCAGAACCAACCAGCCCGCCGCCAGCGCGACCAGCCAGCCGCGCACTGCCACCAGCCGGTGCCCCTGTCGCAGCGCAAGCCCGGTCAGCAGGCCGAGGGAAAACACCAACTGCCAAGCGAAGGGGTTGAAAAACCACCCTCCCGGCATCGGATAGTTCGGCAGGTTCAACCGCAACAGCCCCGCCACCGCCCAAAGCCCGACCGAGGTCGCAAGCAGACCCATCGGCGCGCGCTGCCCCAGCCGGATCAACCCCGGCGCCATCAGCAACAGCACCATATACATCGGCAGGATGTTCACATAGCCCAGCTGATGCCCAAGGCTTGCGATGCCGATCAGAAAGCCGAACGGATCGGTGGTAAAGCTCTTGAACGCGTTCTTGGTCAGCATCACATCCGCGCCCCAGAACTGCACCGCCGCCGAGACAATCGCAATCGCCCAGATCGCAGTCATCATATGCACGAGATATAGCAGCCATGCCCGGCCCCATAGCCGCGACGTGCCTTCCCAGTTCAGCCCGCGCGCCAAGGCCGGACCATAGGCCAGCGCGGCAGCGATACCGGACATAAAGACAAACCCCTCCGCCGCATCGGAAAAGCCCAGATTTCGGGTGGTGAGATGTTCATAGAAATTGCCCGGAATATGATCGGCAAAGATCATCACCAAAGCGAGTCCGCGGAACAGATCAATCCGCAGGTCACGCACAGATTTAAGGACCGTGATATCACGCATGGGCAGGGCTCCGGCCCGCGGCCGAGGCAGGCTCGGTGCGGGCATTATCGGGTGCAGGGAAAGCGTTGTCCCAGCGCGTCAGGATGCGGTCGTGCAGCGCCACGACTGGGGGCAGGGAGGTTTCAGAAGGCACGCGCATCAAGTGCGATTGTGTGGGCTTTGACGACCAGGAAATGAGCCACGGTGCTGCCAGCATCGGCAGCCCCACCGGCAGCAGCCAGAACAGCAGTCCCGGCGCGAGGAAATAGGTCAGCACCAGCCCGCTTGCCCCAATCGCCACGATCCACCACGAGGCAACAAAGCCCTCAATCAGGCCTAGCTGGCCATCGCCGCGATTGTTCGTCGGCCAGCCGCCATCGCGCCCCAGAACCACCTGAAACACCGAGCGCGTGGCATAGGCCAGCAGCACCGGCGCGGTCAGCGAGGAAAACGCCAGCTCTGCAACGGTTGAGGCAAAGGCCGTTGCCGAGCCTCCGAAGTCGCGGGCATGACCCAGCAGCGCCGCGCGGGCCGCGATCAACAGCTTGGGCACCAGCAGCAGGCCAAAGATGCCAATCGCCAGACCGATCGCCTTCGAGGCTTCGGAGGGCGGGAAATAGGGGAACGGCCAATAGGGTTCTGGGAAGTAATCCGGCGGCGGCACGAATAGCGGCGCGGCAACCGAGGCGGCCAGAAAACCCAGCCAAAACAGCGGCGCGATATAGGCCATGATGCCTTGCGCAAAGACAAAGCGCGACCAACCGCGCAGCCCCGGCGCGCCGATGATGCGGGCATGTTGCAGGTTGCCCTGACACCAGCGGCGGTCGCGTTTGGCGTGATCGACGATATTCTCGGGGCCTTCTTCGAACGATCCCTCAAGGTCGTCATCCAGCCGCACCAGCCAGCCTTTGCGCGCCAAAAGTGCGGCCTCGACATAGTCATGGCTCATCACATGGCCGCCAAAAGGGGGTGTGCCACGCAACGCGGGCAGACCGCAGGATTCCGCGAATGCGCGCGTGCGTACGATGGCGTTATGACCCCAGAACGGCCCGGTGCGCCCTTGCAACATCGCCAGACCCCGCGCGAAAACCGGCGAGAAGAAGCTGGCCGAAAACTGCATCGCGCGGGCAAAGCGCGAGCGCGCCCGGATCACGCGGGGCAGGGTTTGCAGCAGGCCAAGGGTCGGTTCCGCCTCGATCCGGCGGATCATTTGCAAGATCGTCTCGCCTTCCATCAAACTGTCGGCGTCCAAAATCAGCGCATAATCATAAGCCGCGCCCGAGCGGGTCATGAAATCCTCGATATTGCCCGCCTTCTTGCCGATATTATTGATCCGGCGGCGATAAAAGAACCGGCCCAACCCGTCGCGCTCGTCGACGAGATGGGCGAATACGAGCGCCTCGCGCGCCGCGATTTCTTCATTGCGCGTGTCCGACAGGATTGCGAAATGGATGCGCGCACTCTCTCCGGTCGCGGTCAGCGAAGCATCCATCGCCGCGACGCGTGAAAAGGTCGAAACGGGGTCTTCATTATAGACCGGCACCAGCACCACGGTGGCCCCTTTGATCGGGGCACCGGCTTCAAGGCGCGGCGCGCGCGGCAACGTCGTCAGCCCGATCAGTGCCTGCACCGCGCCCCAAGCCAGCCAAAGCGTCGAGATCAGGATCAGAACGGCGCGCACGACATCAAGGATCTGCAAGCCATCGGCCTGACCGAATTGCAAAAACAGCACGAAAGCCCCAAGACCCGCCATCGCTGACAGCCCCAGCGCAAGGATGCGCAGGGCAATCAAGACGGCGCCACGCGGGTGCGCCAGCCAGTCCATGTCAGGTGGTTCCCCCAAGCGAGCCGTCTGCGCGACGGCCCAGCAGACGCGCAATGCGCGTGCTGAATCGCAGATCGGGTTCGATCTGTTGGGGCGGCATCGCAAGGGGGGCTGCGGGCAGTGCGCAAGGCCCGGCAATCAACGCCTCGGGGGAGGGGCGCATCGCTACAAACGGGTCCGAGACCGCAGGCACGAGGGGCAGCATATGAGATGAGGTCATGATCGATTCCACTGGTAAAGCCAGGTTTCAGACAACTTGCGTCCATAACCTGAAAGATGCGCAGAAAGTTCCACCGGCGAAGTGCCATCGGCGGAAACATCCAACACAAGCCGCCACACGCCGTCTTGCTCGACCTTGGAAAGGGTCTGTGTCACGATTTTTCCCTTGCCTGCATTGGTGACCACTTCAATCTTGTCGCCAGCATCTGCAGGAAGGTTCGCGATCTCTCCACCCTTGAAATCTATGACGAATTTTCGGGTGCCTTTGGTATTCTCCACGCCCGAGACGCCACCTGTTCCGGCGCGGGTTTCAGAGATATGGGCACGCGCATCGCTCGTGTCAGGGGGCAGATCCCCCCAATCCAGCCGATAGGCGAATTCCAGCGCATCGCCAGCCTTGGCGGGGGCTTCGGGCACCCAAAAGGCGACGATATTGTCGTTCACTTCCAGCTTCGAGGGAATCTCGACAAGCCGGATCATGCCTTTGCCCCAATCGCCCATCGGGCTGACGCGCGCCGAGGGGCGGCGTTCGTAATGGGCGGCGGGGTCTTGGTAGTGATCGAAATCGCGATCACGCTGATACAGACCAAAGCTGCGCGGCGCGGTCTCTGCAAAATAAGAGGAGGCCAGCGTGCCGGGGTTTTGCAAAGGCCGCCAGATCTGATCGCCATCAGCCTGAGAAATCGCCAGCCCGTCGCTGTCATGCACCTTGGGGCGGTAATCGTCGAAATCGGCGCGGTTGCGCGGGCCGTAAAGGAACATCGACGTCAGCGGCGCGACGCCCAGTTGCGGGATGTCGGCGCGGATGAACAGCCGCGCGGTGACCTCCATCGACGTCGACTCGCCGGGCGAGATGACAAAGCGATAGGCCCCGGTCAGCGAGGCCGAATTCATCGCGGCATAGACGGTGATCGTATTGGCCCCGGGCTGCGGCGTTTCGATCCAGAAGCGCGTAAAGCGCGGGAATTCCTCGGCCACGGACAACCCGGTATTGAGCGCCAGACCCCGTGCCGACAGCCCATAGGCCGAGCCACGCCCAAGCGCGCGGAAATAGGACGCGCCCTGAAACGCCACCAGTTCATCCATCACATCGGGGCGGTTGATCGGGCTGTGCAGCCGAAAGCCAGCCACACCGGGCAAGGGGGCATGCTCGGGAACGATCTTGCGCGCCTCGCGCTCGTAGATGAAATCGTCGGTTGAGAAATTCATCGGGCTCGCTTGCCCGTCTGCGACCGAGAACATCTGCACAGGCTCTTTGAACAGCCAACCCAGGTGGAAGGCTTGCAACTCGAACTGGGTGTCTTTTATCGTGGCAAAGACCGCCTTGGCGGGGTCAAACCGGATCAAGCGATAGGTGTCATAGGTCAACTCGCTCAGGAACGCATCGCTGGCCTTCGCGGGCGCAACGGGGTCACCTTTGGCCTCGGTTTGCATCTGCGCCGAGAGCGTGTCGAAGGAAAACGGCACTTGCTGCGGCGCAGCGGGAGTGGCTGCGGGTGCAGCAGGCGCGGTCACCGGAGCGGGCTGGGCCGCGTCCTGGGCGAAAGCAGGGCGTGCGGGCAGTCCTGCGACGGCCAAAAGGCCAAGCGCAGACCCCGCGCCAAGCAGAGCACGGCGGGTCGGACGGGACATTGGAACAGGCTGGGAATAGTTCATTTGTTTCCCTGCATAAACAGAAGCTTCGCGCAGATAGATAAGCGCTGATTTCCGATTGCATAGTCACAGCGTCACAAAACTTTCAAGAGGCCATCACGGCCGGGCAGGGGCCAAGGGGGTGAGCTATGCGAAATTCGCACAACCTCGCCCATATATGGCGCTAAAAGCGCGGTTTCTTGCCGATTTTCGCCGTGGCTCGATCGCAAATGCTGCGGCTGCAAAGGTGCGCGAGGCGTTGCGATCCCGCCTGTCGCCGCGCTTATCGCCCGATGAGGTGGCGATTCTCGCTCTGATTCCGCCCGTTATGCTTGACAGGGGGGACCCGCTTGCTCAGGTAATGGAGAGCTTTTGCGGAGGGCTCACAAATCGCGGATCCTCCGCCCAAGGCCCGCCAAAGAACGGACCGGAGAGAGAATGTCGCCTGCCCTGATCGCCGCCTTGCCCTTTCTGGGCGCAGCCCTGCCAGCCCTGCTGATCCGAACCGGGCGTAACAATGCCGCTGCGGCCTCGGCCCTGATAACGGGACTCGCGCTGTTGGGTCTGCTGTTGCATCTGCCGACGGTGTTGGCGGGCGGCGTGGTGGAAAGCCGGATCGACTGGCTGCCGTGGCTCGGGCTGAACGTGAATTTCTGGATCGACGGTCTGGGAATGCTGTTTGCGACGCTGATCCTTGGGATCGGTTTGCTGATCATTCTTTATGCGCGCTACTACCTGTCCAACAAGGATCCGGTGGGGCAGTTCTACACCTATCTGTTGCTATTTCAGGGCGCGATGGTGGGCATTGTTCTGTCCGACAACATCTTGCTTTTGCTGATTTTCTGGGAGCTGACCTCGCTGTCCTCCTTTCTGCTTATCGGCTATTGGAAGCACCTGCCCGAAGGCCGCCAAGGCGCGCGCATGGCGCTGACGGTGACGGGGTTGGGCGGGCTGTCGATGATCGCGGGGATGCTGATCCTTGGCAATATCGTTGGCAGCTATGACATCTCGGAAATCCTGAAACATAAGGACATGATTCAGGCCAGCCCGCTTTATCTGCCCGCGCTGCTGCTGATCCTGGGCGGGGCGTTTACCAAATCGGCGCAGTTCCCGTTCCATTTCTGGCTGCCCCGCGCGATGGCCGCGCCCACGCCAGTTTCGGCCTATCTGCATTCGGCAACGATGGTGAAGGCGGGTCTGTTCCTGATGGCCCGGATGTGGCCGGTTCTGGCGGGCACGCCCGAGTGGTTCTATATCGTCGCGGGTGTCGGGCTGATCACCATGCTGATCGCCGCCAAAATCGCGATTTTCAAACATGATATGAAGGCGTTGCTCGCCTATTCCACCGTCTCGCATTTGGGTCTGATCACCTTCATGCTGGGGCTTGGAACGCAGGCGGGCGCGCTGGCGGCGGTGTTTCACATCATCAACCACGCGACCTTCAAAGCGGCACTGTTCATGTCCGCGGGGATTGTCGATCACGAGGCAGGGACGCGCGATTTAACCCGCGTCAGTGGCTTGCGCAAATTGATGCCGATAACCTTTACAATCGCCACGATTGCCGCGCTCTCGATGGCGGGGATTCCGCTCTTCAACGGGTTCTTGTCCAAAGAGATGATGCTTGAGGCAGCAGCGCATACGGCCTGGCTGGGCAACGCTTGGATCGTGCCGGCTCTGGCGACCTTGGCGGCGCTCTTTTCGGCCACCTATGCGTTTCGTTTCATCAGTCACGGGTTCTTTGGCCCGGTCAGTAAGGATCTACCCAAAACGCCCCATGATCCGAGTTTTGGTATGTGGTTCAGCCCGGCCTTTCTGGTCGTTCTGGTGCTGGCGATCGGGGTGTTTCCGATGGCGGTGGTGGGGCCCTATGTGCAGATGGCAACCAATGCGGTGGTTGGGGGCGGCTATCACATGCACGCGCTCAAGATCTGGCATGGGGTGACGCCCGCGCTGATCATGTCGGCAATTGCGGTGACAGGCGGTCTTGTCTTGCTTGCCGCGCATGCGCCGTTGCAGCGGCTTTGGGATGGCATGCCGCGCCCCGACGCCAAGGTGATCTTTGACTGGATCGTGGCGCAGGTGCAGGGCCTCTCGGACTGGATCACGCAGGGTCTGAATAATGGCGCGATGGCGCGTTATTTAATGCTGTTTACGGTGGCATCGGTGGGGGCGGGGATTTACGCGTTCACGACTGGGGCGATGGGGCCGCAAACCCGCGCGCTGACCCCGGTGAATGGGGCGGCGGTGACGGCATGGTTGTTGTTGCTGACCGCGACGGGCTGCATCGTGGCTTTCCATCACAATCGAATTCTGGCGCTGGTGCTGATCGGGATCGTCGGCTTGACCGTGTCGATGTCGTTCATCTACCTCTCGGCACCCGATCTGGCGCTGACGCAAATCTCGGTCGAGGTGGTCACGGCGGTGCTGATGCTGCTGGCGTTGAACTTCTTGCCCAAGGTCACGCGGATGGAATCTAGCCGCTTCAAGATCAGCTTTGATGTGGCGCTGTCGGTTGTGGCCGGTATCGCGGTATCCGGGCTGATTTATGCTTTGATGATGCGCGATTTCGCCTTCCCGAGCATGTCGGGATATATGCTGGCCAACAGCTATAATCTTGCGGGCGGAGATAACGTGGTCAACGTGATCCTCGTCGATTTCCGGGGCTATGATACCTATGGCGAGATCACCGTGCTGGGGATTGCCGCGCTGGTGATCTTTGCGCTGACCGAGACGCTGTTGCAGGGGGCGTCCTCGCGCAAGCTGATCGCGTGGCGGCCTGATGTGGCGCGTGGTGGCGACAAGCACCCGCTGATCTTGCTGATCGTGACGCGGGTGATGATGCCGATTGCGCTGGTGGTCGGGCTCTATATCTTCCTGCGTGGCCATAACGAACCGGGTGGCGGTTTCATTGCTGGTCTGGTCGTCGCGATTGCCTTGGTGACGCAATATATGGCCAGTGGCTTTGCGTGGACGCAGGCGCGCCAGAAGGTCTACTACCACGTGTTGATCGCGTCGGGTGTGCTGGTTGCCGGGGTGACCGGGGCAGGGGCATTTTTCAACGATATGCCCTTCCTGACCTCGGATTTCGGCTATTTCAAATTGCCGGGCCTTGAGAAGTTTGAACTGGCCACCGCGGCCGGGTTTGACCTTGGCGTGTTCCTTGGCGTGGTCGGTTCGGTGATGCTGGCGCTGGGCGGTCTAAGCCGCTTGGCACGCCGCGCCGCGATGGGAGAGCAAGACGGCGAAGAAGGCGCGCATATCGTTGCTGAAAAGCCCGAAGCCCGCGTGCTGGCGCCGCTTGCCGCCGGGCCCTATCCCCCCGAGGCCAAAGTGCCACGGCGTTGGTGGAGCACGGCGCGCGCCGCACAAGAGGCCACCAGGGCCGAACGCGATCAAGTCCATGAAAACAAGATGAAGAATAAGGAGGAGGATCACTGATGGAAGTGCTTGTCTCCTCTGCCATCGGCGTGCTGACGGCTGCCGGTATCTACATGATCTTGCGGCTGCGCACCTTCCCGGTCGTCATCGGCATGTCGCTGCTGTCTTACGCGGTGAACGTGTTTTTGTTCGCCACGGGTCGCTTGGTGGTGAACCAGCCGCCGATCCTGCGCGAGGGCGTCACCAGCTACACTGACCCGATCCCGCAAGCGCTGGTGCTGACCGCTATCGTGATCTCGTTCGGGATGACGGCGGTGGTGGTGATGCTTGCACTCGGGGCCTTTATTGAGGCGGGCGACGACCGCATCGACCTTGACGAGAGCGAGGGCGATCAATGATGGAGCATTGGATTATTGCCCCGGTCGTGCTGCCGGCGATGCTGGCGCCGCTGATCGTGCTGTGGATGCGCTACGATCTGGTGACGCAGCGTGTGGCCTCGGTTCTGGGGATGTCGGCGCTGCTGATCTTGGCGATCGTGCTGATGGTGTCTGCCTCGAATGGCCCGCCCGAGGTGTATCGCCTTGGCAACTGGGAGCCGCCCTATGGCATCGTGTTGGTGCTGGATCGGCTGTCGGCGCTGATGCTCGTGCTCAACGCTTTGCTGGGTCTGACCGTGGTGCTCTATGCCATCGGCTCGGGTTGGGATCGGCGCGGCTGGCATTTCCACTCGTTGATGCAGTTCCAGATGATGGGGATCAATGGCGCATTCCTGACGGGCGATGCGTTCAACCTGTTCGTGTTCTTCGAGGTGCTGCTGATCGCCTCATATGGGTTGATGATCCATGGCGGCGGCAAGGCGCGGCTGAAATCGGGCGTGCAATATGTCGTTTATAACCTTGCCGGATCGACGCTGTTCTTGTTCGCGCTGGGCACGATATATTCGGTGACGGGCACGCTGAACATGGCCGATCTGGCGCAGAAGGTGGGCCAGATGCCTGCCGATGATACTGCGCTGATCGCGGTTGGCGCGGCGTTGCTGATGCTGGTCTTTGCCGTCAAGGCGGCGCTGGTGCCGTTCCAGTTCTGGCTGCCTGCAACCTATACCAACGCGCCCGGCCCGGTGGCGGCACTGTTTGCGATCATGACCAAGGTGGGCGTTTATGCCATCGTGCGGGTCTACACGCTGATTTTCCCGATCACCGGCACGACCGGTACGTTGGCGCATGATCTGCTGCTGCCTGCTGCGCTGGTGACGCTGGTGATCGGCATGGTGGGCATTCTGGGCGCGCGCGATCTGGGCCGCGCGGTGACCTATTCGGTGATCGGCTCGGTCGGCACGATGATGCTGGCGTTTGCACAATTCACCCAAGGCGCGACGGCGGCGGGGCTTTATTATATGGTCCACTCGACGCTGGTGGCCGCGGCGCTGTTCCTGATCGCCGATCTGGTGCGCGAGCGGCGCGGGCGTTGGGGCCTGTCGTTGGTCGATGCGCCGCTGCTGCGCAATCACGGGCTGTTGGCGGCGTTCTTCTTTATCGGAGCGCTGGCGATGGCGGGGATGCCGCCGCTGTCTGGTTTCCTTGGCAAGCTGATGATTTTGGATGCCACGCGCGGGCAATGGGGGCTTTGGGCGACGGTGCTGATCACCTCGCTGATTGCAATCGTGGGGTTTGCGCGTGTCGGCAGCCAAGTGTTCTGGCGCCCTTACGGTTTTTCCGACGAAGAGGCCCCTGACCTGCCCAAGGATATGACCTCCCCGGCGCTGGCCTTCACCGCAACGGGCGGGTTGATCGCGGGGCTTGTGGCCCTGACCGTTCTGGCTGGCCCGGTAAGCCGCTGGATGCAGGGCACCGCGGCGCAGCTGTTTGCGCCCGCGAATTATATCGACGCGGTGATGGGCGGGGCCGAGGCACGCGCCCAAGAAGCCGCGCAGATTGGTCTGCACGCGCATGGCCATATGACGGTGATCGACGAGATGCGCCAAGAGGATGCGGGAAGCGATCCTGCCGTCGATCCTCAAACCGCAACGCCACAGACCGGGCATGACGCCCCGGCGTCACATTGAGGGAGGGCCGCATCATGTTCCGCAAGCTTCTGCCCCACCCCTATTTGACCATCGTGCTCGCGGGGGTGTGGCTGCTATTGGCCAATGCCTACACGCTGAATTCGCTGGTCTTCGGGCTCTTGGTCGGGCTGGTGATCCCGTGGATCACGTCGCCCTATTGGCCTGCGCGCCCCCATATCGGCAATCCGCTTAAGATCATCGAATATATACTGGTGGTGGTCTGGGATATTATCATCGCCAATATCACGGTGGCGAAAATCGTGCTGTTCATGCCCAATTCCAAGCTGCAACCGGCCTGGGTTACCGTGCCGTTGGATCTGATTGAGCCAGAGGCGATCACCGTGCTGGCAGGCACGATCACGATGACGCCGGGCACGCTGACGGCGGAACTGGCGGCGGATGGGCATTCGCTGCTGGTGCATTGCCTGCATGCGCCCGACGCCGATGCGGTGCGCGATGAAATCAAGACCCGTTACGAAGCCCGATTGAAGGAGATTTTCGAATGATCACTTACGCGCTGATCTTCGCCATCGCCTGCTATAGCGCGGCGTTGTTGTTTAACCTGTTTCGCGTGGTCAAGGCGCCGGGCGTGACGGACCGGGTGCTTGCGCTTGATACGATGGCGATCAATGCGATCGCGATGATCGTGCTGTTTGGCATTTACGAGGGCACGGCGCTGTTTTTCGAGGCGTCGATCCTTTACGCGATGACGGGTTTCGTGGCGACCGTGGCATTCGCGAAATTCATCCTGCGTGGCGATATCATCGAGTGAGGGCATCATGGAACTGATCTGGGATATTGTGATTTCAGCCTTGCTCGTGATCGGCGGGTTCTTTGGCTTCGTGGGCTCGTTGGGGCTGGTGAAACTGCCCGATCCGATGACGCGATTGCATGCGCCGACCAAGGCGGCGACCTTGGGCGTGGGTTCGATCCTGATTGCCTCGATGATCTGGTTCGCGGTCAAGCAAGATCACCTGAGCCTGCATGAGTTGATGGTGACGGTGTTCATCTTTCTCACCGCCCCGGTCACCGCGCATTTCATCTCGAAGGCGAATATTTTCCGCGATTGGCCAGCCGAGAAACTGCCCCGTCCAGCGGGCGAGGGCGAATGGGCGGTGCATCAGGCCGATGCCGACACGTCCAAGGGCGAGCTGGCTGTTGAAAAAGAGACCGAGGCCGCACAGCAGGACTGACGCTGCGAAACGCTTTGCGGTTGCGCGCGCCCATGGCAGGCTCCTGCTTGAATGAAAGCGGGAGGATATGTGATGCGGGCGCGCTTGATGCTGTCTCATCTGTCAATCTGGGTGATGATTGGCGTTGTCGTAATGGCGGCTGTTTGGACCGCGCAGGGGCCGGCATGGCTTTGGGCGGTCGCGCTGCTGGGTGTGCCTGCGCAGATGCTCAACGAATATGGGCTGCATCGCTATGTGTTCCACATGGCCCCGCCGCAGCGCCAATGGGCGTTCAACTGGCTTTATCGCGTGCATTACGGGCACCACGAATTTCCTACCTGCTGGCCGCTGCTGTTTGCGCCGCTCTCGGTGATCGTGCCGGTTTTGCTGGGCAATACGCTTATTTTGTGGGGTGTTCTGGCGCTGTTCGGGTTGAACCATGCGTTTGACATCGCGGTGGCGGTGGTGGCGCTGGGCGGGGCGGTAACCTTTCTTACCTATGAGTGGTTTCACACCACGGCGCATGTGACTGTGAAGAAAACCGCCGTCGAGCGGCGCGTCAGCACCCTGCACAATCAGCACCATTTCCGCGATTTCTCGAAATGGTTTCATGTCACGGCGGGTGGCGAGGTGATCGACCGGATCATGGGCACCGCGATTTCGCGCGACGCTCTCAAGACCCAAAGCCGGATCGAGTTTATCCGCACCTTGGGTCTGCGCCCCGATGATCCGCGTTTGATCGCCGCACGGGCGCGCTTTGCCAAACGCTTCGGTCTCTCGCAAGCCGAGATCATGCGCGCGGGCGAGGTCTGAGGGCGCATTCCCCCGCCCGGCGCGCGCAGGCCGCTCGCGCGGCGTTCAAGAACGCGCGCGTCGATCGGACCGCGGCAGAGATGTCGGTGCGAAACCCGCGATAGCTTAGATCAGATCCGCATAGGCCATCGCAGCATCAATCGCCGCTTTCGTGTCATCCAGCAATTCGGTCAAAGGCAAGCGCACCTCGGGCGAAATCAGGCCCAGCTTCGACATCGCGTATTTCGCGCCCGCCACGCCGGGCTCGAGGAAGATCGCCATATGCAGTGGCATCAGCTTGTCCTGATAGCTCAACGCCTTGGCGTAATCGCCCGCCAGCGTCGCCTCTTGGAACAGCGCACAAAGCCGGGGCGCAACGTTCGCCGTGACCGAGATACAGCCCACCCCGCCATGCGCGTTAAAGCCAAGCGCGGTCGCATCCTCGCCCGAAAGCTGAATGAAATCTGGCCCGCAAGTCAGACGCTGCATCGAGACGCGTTCCAGCTTGCCGGTCGCATCCTTCACACCGACGATCCGTTCCAGCTTGGCCAATTCGCCCATCGTTTCGGGGGCCATGTCGATCACCGAACGCCCCGGAATGTTGTAGATGATGATCGCCAGATCGCAGGCCTCGTGCAGCGCGGTGTAATGCGCGATCAAGCCGCGCTGGCTGGGCTTGTTGTAATAGGGCGTGACCACCAGCGCCGCATCCGCGCCGGTTTTGGCGGCATGCTGGATCAGGCGCACACCTTCGGCGGTCGAATTCGACCCGGCACCCGCGATTACGGGAATGCGGCCCTTGGCGGCTTTGACGACCTCGGTGATCACGGTCATGTGTTCGTCATGGCTCAGCGTCGGGCTTTCCCCCGTCGTGCCCACAGGCACCAGCCCGTGGCTGCCCTGTTCGATATGCCATTCAACCAGCTTTTTCAGCGCGTCCAGATCCAGTGCGCCGTTCTTAAACGGCGTGACCAGTGCGGGAAGGGACCCTTTGAACATGACACGCTCCTTGGTTTGGACTTGGTTTGGTCTGTGCCGCTCACGCGAGTCGTGGCGGCGGAAATCGGCCGGGTTATATGCGTTTGCCGCGCCGTTGCCAACTTGTGAATCATCCCCATTTATGAGAGTTGGGGACAAAGGGGAAAACCCCACAAGAAAAGAGCAGCCATGATGATCCGACGCCAGTTCCTCGCGGCGCTTGCCGCATCGACCGCCGTTCTCGCACCCGCCATTGTGCGCGCTGCAACCAGCGCGCTGGCCGAGGCAATGGCTGCTGCAAAATCCGGCGATTGGAGCCGCGCCGAGGCCTTGGCGCGCCGTGACGGTTCGCTTGGCGGTGATCTTATCCAATGGCAACGGCTGCGCGCGGGTGATGGTACTTTCGCGGATTATTTCGCCTTTGCATCCCGGCGCGCGGATTGGCCGGGCATGGCGCTGTTGCGCGAAAAAGGCGAGGCAACGCTTGAGGCGATCCCGCCGACGCAGGTCTTGGCGTATTTCCAGCTAGGCGCGCCGCAAACCGGCACGGGTGCATTGGCGCTGATTGGCGCGCATCTTGCGCTGGGGCAGAAAACCGCTGCGGCGCATGAGGCCGAGGCGGCGTGGCGTCACCTGTCTTTGACCTCGCAGGAACAAGATGCGTTTGTGGCGCAATACTCCGCCTTGATCGCGCCGCATCATGGCGGGCGGATGCAGAACATGCTGGATGCCGGAGAGTTGACTCAGGCGCGCCGAATGCTGGATCTGGTCGGCTCTGGCACGCAGGCTGTTGCTCGCGCCCGCATCGCCTTGCAAGCGCGCGAAAACGGCGTGGATGATCTGGTCGCGGCGGTGCCCGAGTATATGGTCAAACGCTCGGCTGGGCTGGCGCGTGATCGCGCGTGGTGGCGCTGGCGCGAGGGGCTTGAAGATGGCGCGGCCGAACTGATTCTTGAGAGATCAACCTCGGCCAGCGATCTGGAAGATCCCGCACTTTGGGCCGAGTTGCGTGGCGCACAGGCGCGCTGGGACTTGCGCAATGGCAATACCAAGCGCGCCTATGATCTGGCCGCGTCCCATCGGCTCAAGCCGGGGGGATCGGCTTATGCCGATCTGGAATGGGTGGCGGGATATGCTGCGCTGAAACTGGGCGATGTGTCTAGCGCGCTACGCCATTTCTCAGCGTTAGAAAGCGCGGTGGATGGGCCGATTTCCTCGGCACGCGCTTACTACTGGCAGGGCCGCGCGCTGGAGGTGATGGGCAAGACCGACGCGGCCAAAGCGG
Source organism: Thioclava arctica (assembly GCF_040892615.1). NCBI lineage: Bacteria > Pseudomonadati > Pseudomonadota > Alphaproteobacteria > Rhodobacterales > Paracoccaceae > Thioclava > Thioclava arctica. The sequence continues at coordinate 506,845 of NZ_JBFRYC010000002.1, read as the reverse complement.
CTTGGCAAAAGGGGGCGAGCGAGCAAAGCGCTTATTACGGGCTGCTCTCGGCGGAACGCTTGGGGCAATCCCTGCCCGCCAGTTTCGCAACCACCCCGACGCTGCCCAATTGGAACGAATACAAGTTTCGCCACAGCGATATCTTTAAGGCCGCGCAGCTTCTGTATCAGGCCGATGAAACCGATCTGGCGGCACGCTTTATTCTGCATCTTGAGGAAAGCCTTGGCCCCGGCAATTTCGGTGCGCTGGCGCAATATGCACTGGAACAACAAGACGCCTATCTGGCGCTGATTGTCGGCAAACGCGCCGCTGCAAAGGGTGAGATTATTCCGCAGGCGCTGTGGCCGATCCCGGCGCTGACCAGTCACGATCTGGGCGTGCCCGAAGCGCTGGTTCTGGCTGTCGCGCGTCGTGAAAGCCAGTTCGCGGTGGGCGTGGCCAGCGGCGTGGGGGCGCAAGGTTTGATGCAGCTGATGCCGGGCACGGCCAAGATGATGGCGGCCAAAACGGGCTTAAGTTATTCGCTGTCACGCCTGACCAGTGACGCCACCTATAACCTGCGCCTTGGCGGGGCCTATCTGGCGCAGTTGCGCGATGAGTTCGGGGCCTCAACGGTTCTGGTGACCACCGGGTATAATGCCGGGCCGGGCCGTCCGCGCCGCTGGATCGAAGAGCAGGGTGATCCGCGCGTGGGCACGGTTGATGTGGTCGATTGGGTCGAGATGATCCCGTTCACCGAGACCCGCAATTACACGATGCGCGTAGCCGAAGCGATCCCGCCCTACCGTGCGCGCCTGCGCGAGCCAGAGCTGAAATTTACCGATATTCTGCGCGGCACAGCGGGGTAGTCGCGCTAGGACGCCGCCGCAACCCGGGCGCGCCACAGCGTGAACAGCCCCGCGCAGACGACCACGCCCGCGCCGATCACCACGTTGATCTCAAGCGGTTCGTGAAACACCACCACGCCCAGCGTGGCGGCGAAGACCAGTTGCAGATAGGCGAAGGGCTGGATCGCTGACGCCTCGGCCACCTCATAGGCCTTGATCAGCAGGAAATGCCCGGTCGCCGCAGTGACGCATAACACCGCCATCCAGCCCCAATCGGCAAGCGTCATGTTCTGCCAATGCCAGATGCCGACAGCGGTCACAATCAGCGCCCCGACAACGCCAGTAAAGAAAAACGACACCGAGGCCGGATCGACCCGCCCAACATAGCGCGTCATCAGCGAATAAAGCGCAAACAGCGTCGCCGCCGCCAGCGGGATCAGCGCATAGGGAGAAAACACGCCAAAGCCCGGCTCTAGGATGATCAGCACCCCGACAAAGCCGATCGCAATCGCCACCACCCTGCGCCAGCCGACTTTCTCGCCCAGAACAGGCCCGGACAGCCCCGCCACCAGAAGCGGATAGCAGGCAAAAACCGCGTGGCTATGCACCAGCCCCAGATAGACAAAGCTTTGCACCATCACGATTACTTCGACGATCAGCACGACCGAGCGGAAAAGCTGCGCCCAAGGCAGACCCGAGCGGCTGGCGCGCCGCAACCCTCCGGGGCTGCGCGCCGCTATCACCAGCACGAACCCCGCGAAGAACCAGAACCGCACCATCAGCGCCATATAGACATTGTAGGTGTCGGCGATATGGCGCGAGATCCCGTCCTGCATCGCAAAGATGAAGGTCACCATGACCATCAGCAGGATGCCCCGGCGGTTATCCTGCTCAACCATGAAACACCCCTTTCGACATATGACGCTTATGGCCGAAACCGGGGCTGCGGGAGACCTCGAACCCGGCTTGCGCCAAGGCGCGGCGCACGAACCCGGCGGCGGTATAAGTGGCGAAGGTGCCGTCCTTGGCCGTATGCGCGCCCACCTGCGCCATCAAATCATCGCCCCAGAGTTCGGGATTTTTGGCGGGTGAAAACCCATCGAGAAACCACGCATCCGCCTGCCCCTGCCAGCGCGGCAAACTTTCACGCGCATCGCCCTCGATCACCTCAACCGCGATCGGGCCGAGCTGAAACGCCCGCGCGCCCTGCGCCCACGCGTCAAGAAACGGCGCGGCAATCGCCTGCGCCTGCGGGAATGCGTCCAGCGCGCGCGCAATCTCTTCAGCGCTCATCGGATAGGCCTCAAATGAGGTGAACCGGATCGCGCAATCGTCCGGGCAGATCAGGCGCAGCGCCAGCAGGTTCAACCCGGTGCCAAAGCCCAGCTCGGCCACCTGAAACCCCGCCGCCAAACGCCCGGGCAAGTCATTGCCCGCCAAGAACACATGGCGCGTTTCGTCCAAGCCGCCACCAAGACTGAAATAGGGGTCATCAAACCGGCGCGACACAGGCAACACGCCGTCGCGCCAATCGAGATCGGCTTTGCTCTGGTCAGGCAGGGTCATCAGGGATAGTCCGTTGCTTTGATCCGAGCATTGGAGCAAGGAACGGCGAATGACAAGCGGGCGACCCGATCTGACAGTGCGCGGTGGCGGTATCTTTGGCCTTGCCATCGCCTATCAAGGCGCGCGGCGTGGCGCGAAGGTCCGCCTGATCGAGGCCGAGCGGATTGGCGCGGGCAGTTCGGGCGGGCATGTCGGCGCGCTTGCCCCGCATGTGCCCGAAAACTGGAACGCCAAGAAGCAATTTCAATTTGAAAGCCTGATGATGGCTGAGTCCTTCTGGGCTGAGGTCGCGCAGATCGGCGGGCGCGATCCGGGCTATGGTCGCATCGGGCGCATCCAGCCGCTGATGGACGAGGCGCAGATCGCTCGCGCGCAGGAACGCGCGGCAAGCGCCGCCGATCTATGGCAGGGGCGCGCGACGTGGCAGGTGGTCGAGGCGGCGCAGTTCGCCCCCTTCGCGCCGCCCTCACCCACGGGGCTGGTGATCCATGACACACTAAGCGCGCGTGCCGCGCCGCGTGCCGCTGGTGCTGCCCTTGTTGCGGCTTTGCAGGCGATGGGCGTCGAGATCGTGATTGGCGAGGGGGCCGAGATCGGCCCGGTGATCCACGCCACCGGTGCCCCCGGCTTGGCCGATCTGAGTGCTGCTTTCGGCAGGCCAATGGGCAACGGTGTCAAAGGGCAATCCGCGTTGTTGCGCCATGACGCGGGCGTTGCGCCGCAAATCTATGCCGACAGCCTGCATCTCGTGCCACACGCCGATGGCACGGTCGCAATTGGCTCGACCTCCGAGCGTGAATTTGACACCCCCGACACGACCGATGCCCAGCTTGAGACACTGATCGACACCGCCCGCCGCCTGTGTCCTGCGCTGGCGCAAGCGCGCGTGATCGACCGATGGGCCGGGGTGCGCCCGCGTGCAAAATCGCGCGCACCGATGCTGGGGGCTTGGCCCGATCGACCGGGGCATTTCATCGCCAATGGTGGGTTCAAAATTGGCTTTGGCATGGCCCCGAAAGTGGCGCAGGTCATGATCGATCTGGTGCTTGACGGGCAGGCGACAATTCCTGAAGGGTTTGGCGTTCAAGACAACCTGTAAGAGGGGGCCGCGCTATCGCGATGCGGCTGCCCGCTATTCGCCAAGCGAGGTGTCCTGCCTCACTGACTTGAGGTCAGTGAGACGAAAACCTCTTCCAGCCCGGGCTGTTCGGTCGCCACATCGCGAATTTCGATGCCTGCCGCGCGGATCGCGTCAAGAATATCTTCGGGTCCGGTCTGTCTGCGCGAATAGGTAAAGGCGAGCCGCCCGCCGGGGCGCTTGTCCATCTTGACGCCGTCGGGCAGTGCAATGTGATCGGGCGCGGGGTTGCGCGGTTCAACAACCAGCGCCTTGCGATCCATCCGGCCCAGCAGGTTGGCGGTGGTGTCGCGCACGATCAACTCGCCGTGGTTGATGATGGCGATTTCGTCACACATTTCCTCGGCCTCTTCGAGGTAATGGGTGGTCAGGATGATCGTCATTCCCCGTTCGTTCAGCTTGCGCACATTGCGCCACAGCATCGCGCGCAATTCGATATCGACGCCGGCGGTGGGCTCATCGAGCACCAGAATTTGCGGCCGATGCACCAGTGCCTTGGCCAGCAACAAGCGCCGCTTCATCCCGCCCGAAAGGGCGCGAGCATAGGCCTCGGCCTTGTCGCTTAGGCCCACAAGCTCCAAAATCTCATCGGTCCAGCGTTCCGATTTAGGCACACCATACAGCCCAGCCTGTGTTTCCAGTGCCGCGCGCGGCGTGAAAAACGGGTCCATGTTGATTTCTTGCGGCATCACGCCGATGGCGGCACGCGACTGGCGCGGGTTCACATCTTGGTCAAACCCCCAGATCACAACTTGCCCATCGGTTTTTTTCACCAGACCCGCCAGAATATTGATCAGGGTCGATTTGCCTGCGCCATTGGGGCCCAAAAGCCCAAAGATCGTGCCCGCCGGGATTGACAGATCCAGCCCTTTCAGCGCCTCTTTCGGTTCTTGCTTTTTGCTGCCCGCATAGGTCTTGCGTAGACCTTTGACCTCAATTGCCTGCTGTTCCAACTTGCCCCGCCTTTCGTGATAGTTAGAATGGCGCCCAACGGATGGGCGCGCCCCTTTGCGCCCTTATATAGATGGAGCCGCCATGACTGCCACCTCTTCGCACCCGACCCCTGAGGCCCCCGAGATCGAGATCGTCACGCATTGGAAAGTCGCCTGCGATGGCGGCGAGGGCGCGTTGGGCCATCCGCGCGTCTGGCTTTCGATCCCGCGCGACACTGGGTTCGTGGAATGTGGTTATTGCGATAAGAAATATGTGATCGACCGCGAACATGCGCATGACGATCACTGAACGCAGTTCGTGTTTATGTCAGAAGGGCGGCGTTTAGCCGTCCTTTTTCTTTTCGGCGGCGGCCTTCATGCGCGCCAGCAATTCGGCCTTAGGGGCAGCTTTGCCATAGGGGTTCTTTTTCGAACCCTTGGCGTTGTGTTCGCTATGGGCGGGGGCATGTTTGGCCATATTGGCACCTCCTGATTTGGAATAATCCATCACCTGATCCTTTTACGCAGTCTTTGCAGACAGATGGGCCATCACGGGGTTTTGCGCAAGGGCTCGCGCGAAGACGGGCGAGTGCTGGCACTGCGTGGCGCGCTGTGGCACAACCTATCCAAAGCGCGCGAAGGAGAACTGTTTTCATGGCATTCGGCAAAGGTTGTCACCTGCATCTGATCGACGGATCGGCCTTTATCTTTCGCGCCTATCACGCGCTGCCGCCGCTGACGCGTAAATCCGATGGCTTGCCGATTGGCGCTGTGGCCGGGTTTTGCAACATGCTGTGGAAATATATCGAGGACGCCAAAGGCTCTGATGCGCCCACCCATGCGGCAGTGATTTTCGACAAGGGCAGCCATACGTTTCGCAACGACATGTATGACAAATACAAGGCCAATCGCGATGAGATGCCTCAAGATTTGCGCCCGCAAATGCCGCTGACCCGAGAGGCCACGCGCGCCTTCAATATCGCCTGCGAGGAACTTGAGGGCTATGAGGCAGATGACATCATCGCCACGCTGGCGCGTCAGGCGCGCGAAGCGGGCGGGCGGGTGACGATCATTTCTTCGGATAAGGATTTGATGCAACTGGTCGGTGGCGGCGTCGAGATGTTCGATGCGATGAAGAATCGCGCCATCGGTGTCGAAGAGGTCGAGGCGAAATTCGGCGTGGGCCCGGATCGCGTGGTCGACGTGCAAGCGCTGGCGGGCGATTCGGTCGACAACATCCCTGGCGCGCCGGGGATCGGGGTGAAAACGGCGGCCTTACTGATCAATGAATATGGTGATCTGGAAACGCTGTTGGCGCGCGCAAGCGAAATCAAACAGCCCAAACGCCGTGAATCGCTGGTCGATAATGCGGATCAGATCCGGCTGTCCAAGCAGTTGGTAACGCTGGACCCGCAAACGCCGATCACCTTTACGCTCGATGACTTGGAGATCCGCGAACCGCTGGTGGAAACGCTGCTCGATTTCCTGAACCGGATGGAATTTCGCACGCTCACCCGCCGCGTCGCTGAGAAATTCAACGCCGAGCCACCGCCCGCGATTGAGATCACCGCCTCGACGGACGCGGCAACACCTGCGCAAGACGCCCCCCCAATCACGCCGGAAAGCTACGTCTGTATCCGCGATGCCAAGACGTTAGAGAAATGGCTCGATCAAGCTCGCGCGCGCGGTTGGGTTGCGGTCGATACCGAGACAACCTCGCTGGACGAAATGCAGGCTGATCTGGTCGGTGTGTCGCTGTGCATCAAGGCGGGCCAGGCGGCCTATATTCCGCTGGGCCACTCCATGGGCGAGGATGATCTGTTTGGCGGAACGGCTCGCGCCGAGGGGCAGATGGATATGGATGCGGCGCTGGCGCTGCTCAAACCCGTGCTGGAGGATGACTCGATCCTCAAGATCGGGCAGAACATGAAATATGACTTCAAGATTTTCGCGCGTCACGGCATTCGCGTCGCCCCGATCGATGACACGATGCTGATGAGCTACGCGATGTTCTCGGGGCTGCACAATCACGGTATGGATGCGCTCTCAGATCGCTATCTCAACCACCAGCCGATCCCGATTAAGGATCTGATCGGCTCGGGCAAATCCCAGATCACCTTTGACAAGGTCGCGATCGACACCGCCACGCGTTACGCCGCCGAGGATGCTGATATCACCTTGCGGCTCTGGCAGCAATTCAAGCCGCGCCTGCATCGCGAACAGGTCACCACGGTCTTTGAAACGCTGGAACGCCCGATGGTGCCGGTTCTGGCCGATATGGAAATGGCGGGGGTCAAGGTGGACGCGCAGGTTCTATCGCGCATGTCCAACGCATTCGCGCAGAAAATGGCCGGGCTGGAAGACGAGATCGCGCAGATCGCAGGCACGCCGTTTAACGTAGGCTCGCCCAAGCAGCTGGGCGAAATCCTGTTCGAAAAAATGGGCGTCGAGGGCGGTAAGAAGGGCAAGACGGGCGCTTATGGTACCGGCGCAGACGTGCTCGAAGACGTCACCACGCTGGAAGATGTGAATCCGCAGGCAGCGAAACTGGCGGCTCGGGTGCTGGATTGGCGCCAGATCGCCAAGCTGAAATCGACCTATACGGATGCGCTGCAAACCCATGTGAACCCGGAAACGGGGCGCGTGCACACGTCCTACTCCATCGCCGGGGCCAATACCGGTCGTCTCGCCTCGACCGATCCGAACTTGCAGAATATTCCCGTGCGCTCCGAGGAAGGTCGCCGTATCCGCGAGGCGTTTGTCGCGGGGCCGGGGATGAAGATCGTCTCGCTCGATTATAGCCAGATCGAGCTGCGTATCCTCGCCCATGTCGCCGATCTGCCCGAGATGAAACAGGCCTTCAAAGAGGGTTTGGATATTCACGCGATGACGGCTTCGGAAATGTTCGATGTGCCGCTCGATCAGATGACCTCTGACATTCGCCGTAAGGCCAAGGCAATCAATTTCGGCGTGATCTATGGGATTTCCGGCTTTGGTCTTGCGCGCAATTTGCGCATTCCGCGCGCCGAGGCGCAGGGCTTTATCGACCGCTATTTCGAACGCTTCCCGGGTATTCGCCAATACATGGACGACACGGTGGCCTTCGCGAAAGAGCATAAATTCGTCCAAACCCTGTTTGGCCGCAAAATCCATACCCCCGAAATCACCTCTAAAGGCCCGTCGGCGGGATTTGCCAAACGCGCCGCGATCAACGCGCCGATTCAAGGGGCGGCGGCTGATATTATCCGGCGAGCGATGATCCGAATGCCCGCCGCCATCGCGGGGCTGCCCGCGACGATGCTGCTGCAGGTTCATGACGAATTGATCTTTGAAGTCGAGAACGGCGCGATTGATGATCTGATTGCTGCTGCGCGCGCCACGATGGTGGGTGCGGCGGAACCGGTGATGAAACTTTCGGTGCCGCTGGTCGTTGATGCCGGGCAAGGGGCAAGCTGGGCTGAGGCGCATTGAGACACACGGGGCGTGGAGTGATAGTGCGGATGCCTCCGGCGGGAGTATTTAGGGCTAGATGAAAGCCACACCACGTTTCATCTAGCCCTAAATACTCCCCGCGGAGCGTTCCACGCGCGCCAAAGGAACACCGCCAGAACCAAAAGAACACCGCCAGAAAGAGACAGGAACGCGATGCCACATGACCATCAACATCATCATCTAAGCGAGGGCGCTGGCGATAATCGGGTGCTTTTTGCCGTGGTGGTCAATGTGATCTTGACCGTGGCGCAGGTTGCGGGCGGGGTGATTGCGGGCTCGATGGCGCTGGTGGCAGATGGGGTACATAATTTCTCGGATGCGGCAGCGCTGGTGTTGGCCTTTGGGGCGCGGCGGCTGGCGCGGCGCGGGGCGGATGCTGCGATGAGTTTCGGATGGGCGCGCGCCGAGGTGGTTGCGGCTTTCGTGAATTATATTGCGCTGATCCTGATTTCGATCTGGCTGGTTTTCGAGGCGTTGGGGCGGATTGTTGCACCGCCGCAGGTCGATGGCTGGATCGTGGTTTGGTTGGCCGGATTGGCGCTGATCATTGATCTAGCAACGGCGGCGCTAACCTATGCGCTCTCTAAGGATAGCCTCAACATTCGCGCCGCGTTCTTGCACAATCTTGCCGATGCGGGGGCCTCGGTGGCGGTGATTGTCGGAGGCGCTTTGATCCTGCTTTATGATTGGCGGCTGGTCGATCCGTTGCTGACAATCGGGATTTCAGTCTTCATTCTGTGGCATGTCGTGGGCGATCTGAAGCCGGTGTTGCGCATCTTGATGTTGGGCACACCCCCCGAGGCGAACACGGCCGAAGTGAGCGGTGCGCTGGCCGAGATTGCAGGCGTGCAGAGCGTCCATCACGTGCATCTGTGGCAGATCGACGAGCGGCGGGTCTCGGTTGAGGCGCATCTGGTGCTGGGGGCGGGCGATGATTACGCCCCGGTGATTGCGCGCGCCAAGGAAATGCTCGCGCATCGCTTTGACATTCACCACGCCACGCTGGAACCGGAGACTGTGCTAACGGGCTGTGCCGATCATCTTGCCCATTAGGTGGGCAACCAGCCCAAGCCATCGCGCGTCTCCCCGACAGGCCTATATTCGGCCGAGGCGAACCCCGCATAGCCGCCGAGATCGAGCTGATTGAAAAAAGCGCTCAGGTCGATCTCTCCGCTACGCGGATCGCCACGTCCCGGCGCATTCGCAAATTGCACATGCACCGCGCGATCTTTGTGCTTGTCCCATGTCGCGGCCACGTCTTCGGTCAGGACATGGGCGTGATAGGCATCAAATTGCAGGTTCAGATTTGGCGCGCCGACTGTGTCCAGTATCTCGGCTGCCTGATCGAAATCATTGAGAAAATAGCCCGGCATGTCGATTGGGTTGATCGGCTCGATCGTCAGTGAGCGTTTGGGCGCGCGCGCCGCCGCCCATGTCAGGTTGTCGATATAGGTTTTACGCGCGACGAGGCCCCGCGCCTTGCCCGCCATGATGTGAATGTGGCGCGGTCCCAGCACATCGGCAAATCGCATCGCGCGGTCGAAATCGCGGCGAAACCGATCCTCGCAGCCCGGCACGGCGGCGAAACCGCGATCCCCGCCGGTCCAATTGGGGGGCGGCACGTTCATCAGTACGAAGGTCAGGTCATGGCGCACCAATTCGTGGCGCATTTCCTGGGCCGAGAATTCATAGGGAAACAGCACTTCGACAGCGTCAAACCCGGCCTCTTTGGCGGCGGCGAAGCGCTCCATGAAGGGCAGTTCGGTGAACAGGAAGGTCAGGTTGGCGGCAAATTTTGGCACTTAGACCTCCGCGGCGGGCAGGATCGGAAAGAACTGGCCGCAGGATATCACGCCCAGCCAATCTTGCCCCTCATGGGGCCGCGTCACCGCCAGATCGACCAGCCGATAAAAGCTTTTGCGGTCGATCAGCGCCTCAAGGCCACGGCGCACATGCAGGTAAGGGCGCGGCGTGCCGTCTGCGCTATGCTGCACCCGGATTTTGTGATCGCCATCGGCCAGAACGCTGTCGCCGACATTGGTTTCAAAGCGCAGGGTCTGATCGTCGCCCGTGCCCTCTGCCTCAAAATCGACCGCCACAAATGGTGCGTCCTGCACCCGAATGCCCACTTTCTCGACCGGGGTGACGAGGAAATATTTGCCGTCCTCCAGCTTGAGAATCGAGGCAAATAAACGCACCAGCGGTGCCCGCCCAATCGGCGTGCCCAGATAAAACCAAGTCCCGTCGGCGCGAATTTCCATGTCGAGATCGCCGCAAAAGGGCGGGTTCCACAGATGCACCGGTGGCGGGCCTTTTTTTGAGGCCGTTCGCGCGGCATTGGCCAGCCCCTCAGCAGAGGGGATATGGGCGGAATCTGTCTCTTTGTGATCCGTCATGTGAGTTTTGCCGTTCCTTGAGGCCAGGATATCTGCTTTGCTGGGAAGCATACGGATCTCGAGGGAGAATGTCATGGCCGAGCCTGAACAGCTGATGAAGGATATCGAACGTCTTGGGGGGAAGCTTGCGGATGCGCGCGCCTCCATTGACCGGCGCTTCATCGGGCAGGACCAGGTGGTTGAGCTGGTTCTGGCTGCGATGCTGTCGGGCGGGCATGCCTTGCTTGTGGGCTTGCCGGGCTTGGGCAAGACGCTGCTGGTGGAGACCCTGTCGACCGTGATGGGGCTGGGATCGAATCGCATCCAGTTCACGCCCGATCTGATGCCCGCCGATATTTTGGGCTCGGAGGTGCTGGAAACCGCGCCCGATGGCAGCCGGGCATTTCGTTTTCTCGAAGGGCCGGTGTTTTGTCAGCTTCTGATGGCAGATGAAATCAACCGCGCCTCGCCGCGCACGCAATCCGCGCTGTTGCAGGCGATGCAAGAGCGTGAAGTCACGATCGCCGGACAACACCGCCCGCTTGGCCCGCCGTTTCATGTGCTGGCCACGCAGAACCCGATCGAACAAGAGGGCACCTATCCGCTGCCCGAGGCGCAGCTCGACAGGTTCTTGGTGCAAGTCAATGTCGACTATCCCGACCGTGAGACCGAGCGTAATATTTTGCTGGCGACCACCGGCACCTTGGCCGACGCCGCCCACGCGGTGTTTACGCCCGTCGAGTTGATCGAGGCGCAGGGCATCGTGCGCCAAATGCCGGTGGGCGAGAAAATCGTCGATGCGATTCTTGATCTGGTGCGCGCGTGCCGCCCGAATGAGCCCGAGGCGTCTGATTTGGTACGCGATGCGCTGGCTTGGGGGCCGGGGCCGCGCGCCGCGCAGGCCTTGATGCTGACGGTGCGTGCGCGGGCGCTGATCAACGGGCGGCTTGCGCCCTCGCTTGAGGATGTGCAGGCGATGGCGCGTCCGGTGCTGATCCATCGCATGGCACTGAGCTTTGCGGCGCGCGCGCGTGGCGAAACGCTGGATGCGCTGATCGGGCGCGTTCTGGTTGAGGTGACGGGGGCCGAAGGGGTAGCCGCCGGGTCCAGAGGGGCCGCGGCTTGAACGCATCCCCTGACACATCCGTGCAGGCTTTGGCGCTGCGCCGTGAGGCCGAAACCGCCGCCTCGGCGCTGCCGCCCTTGCTGGTGGCCGCCGAGCATTTGGCCGCGACCGTTCAGATGGGCGCGCATGGGCGCAGGCGTGCAGGCACTGGCGAGGAGTTCTGGCAATATCGCCCAGCCCATTCCGGCGATGAGGCGCGGTTTGTGGATTGGCGGCGCTCGGGGCGCTCGGATGCGCAATATGTGCGCGAACGCGAATGGCAATTGGCGCAATCGGTGCATCTGTGGGTCGATGACGCGGCCTCGATGAACTTTACTGGGGCGGAAACCGGGCGCGCGGCGCGGGCCCCGAAATCGGAACGCGCGCGGGTCTTGGCGCTGGCGCTGTCGGTGCTGATGATCCGGGGTGGAGAGCGCGTGGGTCTAACCGGGGTTGCCGCCCCGCCGCGTCCGGGACGTGCGCAATTGATGGCACTGGCGGCGCTTTTGTCTGCGCCAAGCGGGCAGCAAGATTACGGCACGCCGCAGGTAGCAGGGATTTCGGCGCAGTCTCGTGCGGTGTTCCTATCGGATTTTTTGGGCGATCTTGCGCCCATCGAAAGCGCCTTGGGCCAGCTTGCTGATCGCGGTGTGACGGGCGTGATGTTGCAGGTGCTCGACCCCGACGAAGAGGCCTTTCCCTATGACGGGCGCACGATTTTTCAGTCGATGTCGGGCGCGTTGGTGCATGAGACCCGCAAGGCCAGCGATCTTCGCGGGCGCTACCAAGAACGGCTGGCGCAGCGGCGCGATGCGCTGATGCGACTGGCCCAAAGTGCGGGTTGGCAGTTTTCCACCCATCACACGGGCGATCCGGCCCAAAGCGCGTTGTTATGGCTATATGGCGCGCTGGGACGGGGGCAGGGATGATGGTGCTTGGCCCGATCGGCTTTACCGCGCCTTGGCTGTTGCTGGGGTTTGTCGCGCTGCCGCTGCTGTGGCTGCTGCTGCGCGCGGTGCCGCCGGCGCCGATCCGACGTCGTTTTCCGGGCGTGGCGCTGCTGCTGGGGTTGAAGGACACAGAGGTCGAAGCCGCGCGCACACCGTGGTGGCTGCTGGCGTTGCGCCTGCTGGCGTTGGCGGCGGCGATCATCGGCTTTGCGGGCCCGGTGCTGAATCCGCAGCGCGCCGAACCGGGCTCGGGGCCGTTGTTGATCATCGCCGATGCAAGCTGGGCCTCGGCGGGCAACTGGCGCGTGCGCACGGAGCGAATGGAACGCGTGCTGAGTGCGGCGGAACAGGCCGGGCGGCGTGTTGCGCTGATTTCGCTGGCAGAGCCGCCCGTCGCGCAGCCCACCTTTAGCGACGCAAAAAGCGTGACGCAGGCTTTGCCGGGAGTGTTGCCGCACCCTTGGATCGGGCAAAGTTTTGATGCAGCCACGATGCTGCCGCAGGGCAATTTCGATACGCTTTGGCTGTCCGATGGGCTGGCGCGCCCTGATCGTAGCGCCATTTTAAGTGCTCTGCAGGGGCGCGGGGCGGTCACGGTCTGGCAGTCGCAGGTGCCGGTTCTGGCGCTTGGCGCGGCACGGATTGAGGATGGCGCGCTAGTGGTGCCCGCGCGTGCCTCTGCCCCGCCGCCCAGTCCACGCGAGGTCGCAGCGATTGGCCGCGATCCGGCCGGGATTGAGCGCGAATTGGCGCGGGTGCCGCTGGATTTCGCGGGCAAAACGAGCGCCGATCTGCGCTTTGATCTGCCGCCAGAGCTGCGCAACCGGATCACCCGGTTTGAGATCAGCGGGTTGCGGTCAGCCGGGGCGGTGAGCCTGACAGATGATGCGGTCAAGCGGCGCAAAGTTGCGATCTTGTCGGGCACACGCGACCGCGAAGGCCTGCAACTGCTTTCGCCGACGCATTACCTGCACGAGGCGCTTGCGCCAACGGCGGATCTGATTGAGGGCACGCTTGATGATGTGCTGACCGCCGATCCCGACGTGATTATCCTTGCCGATATGGCCGATCTGCCCGAGCAATCCAAGCTGCGGGACTGGGTGGAAAAGGGCGGTTTGCTGATCCGGTTCGCCGGGCCGCGCATGGCCAATGCCGATCTGACGGCGGATACGCTGTTGCCTGTGCGTTTGCGGGCGGGTGGGCGCTCGATTGGCGGCGCGATGAGTTGGGGCGCGCCGCGCGGACTTGCGCCCTTTCCCGAGGACTCTCCGTTTGCCGGTCTTGCGGTACCCGATGACGTAACCGTCAAGGCGCAGGTCATGGCCGAGCCAGCTCCGGATCTGGCAAAGCACACGATTGCCTCGCTGGTCGATGGCACACCGCTGGTGACACGCGCGAAGCTGGGGCAGGGCGCACTGGTGCTGTTTCACGTCAGCGCCAATGCCGAATGGTCAACGCTGCCGCTGTCGGTGCTGTTTCCCCAGATGCTAGAGCGGCTGGCGGTCTCGGCGCGCCCGAATGCGCCAGAGGTGGCGGATTTGGCGGGGCAAACTTGGGTGCCCCAAAAGCTGCTTGATGGCTTTGGGCGTCTGCGCGATGCGGGAGCGGCGGCAGGTGTACCGGGCGCAGAGCTGGCCAAAGCCGTGGCCGGGCCCAAGCTGCAACCTGGGATTTACACCGCCGATGATCGCGCTGTTGCGCTGAATGCGCTGGGCCGCGACGCGGTGCTGACGCCTGCGACATGGCCTGCCACTGTGGCGGTCGAGGGCGCGACGGAGACGCAAGAAACGCCGCTGAAGGGAGGGCTTTTGGCGCTGGCGCTTGGGGCGTTGCTGCTTGATATTTTGGCGGCGCTTGCACTGTCGGGCAAACTGCGGGGGCCGCGTGCAATCAAGACCGCTGCGCTGGTTTCTGCGCTGGTATTGGCGGGTATCACGCCGCCACAAGCGCGCGCCGAAATGAGCGAAGCGCGCGCAATCGAGGCGGCGTCAAACGTGGTGCTGGCGGCGATGCCCTCGGGCGATCCCGAGGTTGACAGGGTTTCGCTGGCGGGGCTGACGGGGCTGTCTGCGGTGTTGAACCAACGCACGACGGTCGAGCCTTCGGCGCCGATGATGGTTGATTTGAAAAATGACGATCTGGCCGTTTACACCTTTATTTACTGGCCTATCACTGCCGATCAAGCCGCCCCCACCCCGCTGGAATATGCCAAGCTGAACCGCTATCTGCGCGGCGGCGGGATGATCTTGTTTGATACGCGTGATGCCGATGTCGCGGGCTTTGGTGAGGCTACGCCGACCGGTCGACGCCTGCAGGCGCTGGCGGCTCCGCTGGACATTCCCCCGCTTGCGCCGATCCCCAAGGATCACGTTCTGACGCGGACCTTCTATTTGTTGCAGGATTTCCCCGGACGCTATGATGGCACGATCTGGGTCGAGGCCCCGCCCGCCGACGCCGCGCGCGCCGACGGGATGCCGTTTCGCAACCTCAATGACGGGGTGACGCCGGTGGTGATTGGCGGCAATGATTGGGCCGAGGCGTGGGCCGTGGATGCCAGCGGTCGCCCGATGTTCCCGGTTGGCCGGGGGCGCACCGGAGAGCGCCAGCGCGAGATCGCCAATCGGTTCGGCGTCAATCTGATCATGCATGTGCTGACGGGCAATTATAAATCCGATCAGGTCCATGTGCCGGCACTGCTGGAAAGGTTGGGGCAATGAGCGGGATGTCGGTGATCTTTGCGCCGCTGCTGCCGTGGCCCGCGATTTGGGCGGCAGGCGGGGTGGCTTTGGTGCTGCTGGCGCTGGCGCTGTGGCGAGGCTTGCGCGGCTGGGCGTTGCGGGCGCTGGCGGCGCTGGTGTTGCTGGCGGCGATTGCGCAGCCTTCGCTGCAACGCGAACAGACCGCGCCGCTGTCTGATATCGTGCTGCTGATCGATGACCGCTCTGCCTCGCAGACGCTATCAGATCGCGCTGCGCAGACCGATACGGCACTCGCCAATGTGCAAGCCCAGCTTGACGCGTTGCCCAATGTCGAGACGCGCCGAGTCACGGTGAAAGATGGCGCGGAAAATGCCGGGACCGAGTTGGGCGCGGCGCTGTCCGAGGCGCTCGCCAGCGAGCCGCGCGCGCGTGTCGCCGGGGCCGTGGTGATCAGCGACGGGCAGGCCCATGACGCCGCCCTTGCGCCCGATCTGCCCGGGCCGCTGCAACTGCTGCTGACCGGGCGCGCGGCGGATTGGGATCGCCGTTTGGTGATTCAAACCGCGCCGGCCTTTGGCATTATCGGCGAGGAAAGCTCGATCCGCCTCAAGGTCGAGGATCAGGGCAAAGTGCCCGCCAGTATCGGCACCAAGGCCAAGCTGACGATCTCAATCGATGGCAAGAATCCAAAAACCTATGACGTGAATGTCGGGCGCGATCTGGAATTGCCGCTGACGCTGGATCATGGCGGGCAGAACGTGGTGCAGTTCACGTTGACCCCCGTTGAGGGCGAGCTGACCACGCGCAACAATACCGCAACCGTGCAGATCAACGGCGTGCGCGACCGCTTGCGCGTGTTGCTGGTCTCGGGCCAGCCCCATGCGGGCGAGCGTACGTGGCGCAACCTGCTCAAATCGGATGCGGGCGTCGATCTGGTGCATTTCACGATCCTGCGCCCGCCCGAAAAGCAAGACGGTGTGCCGGTGTCGGAACTGTCGCTGATCGCTTTCCCGACGCAGGAATTGTTCGTGGACAAGATCGACGAGTTCGATCTGATCATCTTTGACCGCTACGGCGCGCGCGGCATCCTACCGTCGTCCTATTTCGATAATATCCGCGATTATGTCGAACGGGGCGGGGCGATCTTGGTGGCCGCCGGGCCGGAATATGCGACCGTTGAAAGCCTGTATCAAACCAGCCTTGGCTCGATCATGCCTGCGCGCCCCACCGGGCGGGTGCTGTCGGAAAGCTTCCTGCCGCGCCCGACCGAGTTGGGTCTGCGCCATCCCGTCACGGCGGGGCTGAAAGGCGCGCCGCCGCCTGCCGACAAGGCCAAGGATGACGCGAAAGCGCCCCATTGGGGGCATTGGTTGCGTCAGGTCGAATTGAGTGATCCCAAGGGCGAAGTCGTGATGTCGGGTGCCGACGGTAAGCCGCTTTTGGTGCTCTCGCGCGAGGGCAAGGGGCGCGTGGCGCTGCTGGCCTCGGATCAGGCATGGCTGTGGGATCGCGGCTATGATGGCGGTGGGCCGCAGCTCGAATTGCTGCGCCGGATCGCGCATTGGGAGATGAAGGAACCTGAGCTGGAAGAAGAGGCGCTGTATGCCGAGATCGACCCGGGCGCGCTGTCGATGACGATCGTGCGCCGCTCGATGAAGGATGATGTGCCGCCTGCAAGCGTGACGCTGCCCGATGGCACTGTGCAGGACGTGCCGCTAAGCCAAAGCGCGCCGGGGCGGTTCACCGCGCGTTGGACTGCGCCGGGGCCGGGTCTCTATACGCTCAAGGATGGTGATCTGGCGCGCGTGGTCGCGATGGGTCCGGCCAGCCCGCGCGAGTTTGAACAAACCATCGCCAGTGGTGAGCCATTGGCTAAGGCGATTGCGGCCTCGGGTGGGGCTGTGACCCGGCTGGAGGAGGGCATTCCGCGCATCCGCGAAGTAGCGGTTGGGCGTGCAACATCGGGGCGGGGCTGGATTGGCATCACGCCGCGCGGGGCGCGCGCCACGACAGACATTCGCGTGCAACCCGTTCTACCCGCATGGGCGTGGTTGCTGTTGGCAGCGCTGCTGACGCTTGGGGCCTGGATGATCGAGGGGCGGGGGCGGCGTATGGCCTAAGTCCATGCCGCCCGCCGCCAATATCAGTAGATTACGACCGAGCGGATCGATTCGCCGCTATGCATCAGATCGAAGGCCTCGTTGATCTTCTCCAGCGGCATGGTGTGGGTGATCATCGGGTCGATCTCGATCTTGCCATCCATGTACCAGTCAACGAATTTCGGCACATCGGTGCGCCCCTTTGCGCCACCAAAGGCCGTGCCTTTCCAGACGCGCCCGGTCACCAGTTGGAACGGCCGGGTCGAGATTTCCGCGCCCGCCGAGGCGACGCCGATTATCACCGAAACGCCCCAGCCGCGATGGCTGCATTCCAGAGCATCGCGCATCACCTTGGTGTTGCCGGTCGCGTCAAAGCTGTAATCGACGCCACCAATCTGATCGGCACCCTTCTTGGTCAGGTTGACGATTTCCTCGACGACCGTGCCCTTGATCTTTGTGGGGTTCACGAAATGGGTCAGGCCGAATTTGCGCGCCATTTCCTCTTTGTCGTCGTTCAGATCGACGCCGATGATCATGTCGGCCCCGGCCATGCGAAGGCCTTGGATGACGTTCAACCCGATGCCGCCAAGGCCGAACACTGCCGCAGTCGAGCCGATCTCGACTCCTGCGGTGTTGATCACCGCACCGATCCCGGTGGTCACGCCGCAGCCGATATAGCAGATTTTGTCGAAGGGCGCGTCTTCACGTACTTTGGCCAGCGCGATTTCGGGCATGACCGTGTGATTGGCGAAGGTCGAGCAGCCCATGTAGTGAAACAGCGGCGTGCCATCGAGCATGTGAAAGCGCGTCGTGCCATCGGGCATCAGCCCTTGGCCCTGTGTGCCCCGGATCGCGGTGCAAAGGTTGGTTTTGCCCGACAGGCAAGACGGGCATTCGCGGCATTCGGGGGTGTAAAGCGGGATGACGTGATCGCCGGGCTTGAGCGTGGTCACGCCCTCGCCGACTTCGAGCACGACGCCCGCGCCCTCATGGCCGAGGATACAGGGAAACAGCCCCTCGGGATCGGCCCCCGAGCGGGTGAATTCGTCGGTGTGGCAAATGCCGGTGGCCTTGATTTCGATCAGCACTTCGCCTGCTTTCGGTGGGTCGAGTTCCACCTCCATGATTTCAAGCGGCTTTCCGGCTTCCAATGCGACTGCGGCACGGGTTCTCATGGGCGTCTCCTCAAGGTATAAAAGTTGCCAAGAACCTGCGCGAATGCGCGGGTGAATGCAATAAAGGGTGCGATATGTTGACCAGATTTTCTGCTTTGCCTGCTGTGTTGTTGTCGGTGCTGGCGCTTGCAGCTTGCGATCCCGCAGGTCCGATTGAGCAAACGCCAGATCAAGATGTGGCGGTACCCACGCCCTATCTGACGCCGCAAACCACCGTGACCGCAGGCGGCTTGCAAGAGCGCGAGCCCGACACATGCGGCGCCGCTAACTATGTCTCGGTGCTTGGCCAGCCAGCGGCGCAGATCCAGAGCCTTGGCATCTCCAAGCCGATGCGAATCGTGGAATGGCGCGGCGTGGAAGATCAGGTCTACAACCCGCAGCGCGTGGTGTTCCGCCTCGATTCGCGCGGGAACGTTTACAATATCGACTGCGGCTAAGGCGGCGCGGCCCTCTGCGCTGGCGGAGGGTTAGTCGGCCTTAAAACGACCGTGGCAATCCTTGCACGATGCGCCGAGTGCGTTGAGACCATCGGCCAGCCCTGACGCGCTGGAGGGATCGAGCGCATCTGCCGCCTTTTGCAGCCGACGGGTCTTTTGCCAGAACTCGCCTTCATTGTCCCAAAGTCGGGGCAGCGCCTTGGAAGCCGGGTCGCTGGTGTTTTGCTCAAACGCATCGGTGACCTTCGCGGCATCGGCACGCAAAGTGCTGGTGGCTGCGGCTGCGGCGGTTGCATCAAAGGGTGTTTTCTTGGTCGCCATATCGCCAATGATCTTCAGGTTTTGGCCAAGCTGATCCATTAGCTCCATGCGCGCGCGTGCGATTGGATCTTTGGCAATGTCTTTGGCCAGGGCTGTCGTGGTCAAAGTGGCCAGCGCCAGCGCAAGCGACAGGCTGAGAGAGGTGGTGTGGACGAGGCGGTTCATCAGGGTGCTCCGGTGATTTGGGGCAACCTGCAATGTGCGAGCGCCAAGCGCAATCACGGATCGATCACGAAAATGAAAGCTCCAACCTTTTGGGTTGGAGCTTTGGATGCGGCGCGGAGCGTCTCGACGGTGCGAACTGGGTGGGGGCTGTTAAGCGCACCGCCGAGACTTTCAGCGTTTTCCGCTATCCCTTGTATCGCGCCCAAAGGCGGCGGGAACGGGTGGGATCTGCGGCAAATCCAAGGCCTTTTCGCGACCCTGCCGTGACAGGGTGAAGCGATCCTAGCACGATACTGCGATGGTCTTGATTTGCGCGCGTGACGCGATACCATCGCAATATGACGGTGCAACCGCCCACACCCTTCCCGCAACACCCTGCCGACCCGCAGGTTGCCTTTGATCGTGGCGAGCTGAACGTGATCTTGTCGCTTTATGGGCGCGCGGTCGCGGCGGGAGAATGGCGCGACTACGCGATGAGTTTCCTGCGCGAGGTGGCGGTGTTTTCGATTTTTCGCCGTGCGGCGGAAACGCCGCTATACCGCATCGAGAAACGCCCCGCTTTGCGCAATCGCCAAGGGATTTATGCGGTGATCGGGCCTCAGGGTCAGGTGCTGAAACGGGGCGGTGATCTGCGGGTCGTGCTGCGGGTTCTGGAACGCAAGCTGATCCGCCCGATTGATTGAGCGGATGCGGGCCTGCGTTGAGAGGGCGGGTGCCTCCGGCGGGAGTATTTAGAGGCTAGATGAAAGGGGTGGGGCGTTTGCAGCCCAGATAGGGGCTGTCGCCGGACGCCGCGATTCGATCCCGGGATGCGTCGATTGGTTCATAGGCGACGCTCATGGTGTGGCCATTGGCATGAATCAGGGTCTGGGCGTCACAGATCATCGCGACATGGCCTTTCCAGAACATCAGATCGCCGCGTTGTAAAGCGGCGGCTTCGGGCAGGGGTTCGCCCAGTTCCTGCCATTGCATGTCAGTATCGCCCGGCACGGATCGTGCGCATAGCGCGTGGCCCATTTGCACCAGCCCCGAACAGTCGATGCCGCTGCGCGAATTGCCCCCCCACAGATAGGGCGTGCCCAAGAGGGCCTCGGCCACAGCGACCGGGTCGGTGAGTGGTGTCGTGAGCGGTGTAGCGTGTTGGCGGGGCACAAAGCCCTGTGCGGTGATCAGGAAGTCCGGAGTTTCTCCGATGACCATTAGCCGGGAGCCCATGGAAAGCGCCATGACCTCGCCGCGCTTGATCGAGGCCTCGCGGTAAATATGTGTGGCCGGGGCGGTGACGCTATGGCTGGGTGTGGTTTTCGCGCCTAGGGCGGATTGGGATAGCCAGCCGCAATAGCCGTCCCAGTCAGATTGCACGAAGGCATGGGTTTCACACTGCTCGATCAAGGTGAGCGTCGCGCCAAATAGCACTTGGCGATCGCGCGGGCTGTCTGGTTCGGGGCACAGGTCCGCGACCGGGGCGATGAGGCTGGCGGGGGTGCCTTGGGTGTAGTGTTGCGCTGCAACGTGATCGCGCAGCGATTCAAGGGCGATTGTGCCGGAAAAGGGCAGGCGGCGATGATCGCTCATGACAAGACCTCGGGCAGGGCGGTAAAGATCGCGCGCGCGCCTTGGCCGACGCCGCCTTTGGGGCGCGCTGGGGCGGAGGCAGGTTGCCAGCCATAAATGTCGAAATGCGCAAATCGCGGGGTTTGCGTGACGAAGCGGCGCAGGAACAGAGCCGCCGTGATCGAGCCCGCCATGCCGCCCGAGGGGGCATTGTCGAGATCGGCGATGCCCGGTTCGATTTTGGATTCATAGGCGGCCCAGAACGGCATGCGCCAAAGCGGGTCGGCGCTGTCATGTGCCGCTTGGGAAAGGGCCGCCGCGAGCGCCTCGTCATCAGTGAAAAACGGTGGCAGATCGGGGCCCAACGCCACGCGGGCCGCGCCTGTCAGCGTGGCCATGCAGAGCAGCAGATCGGGACGGTCCTCATCGGCCAAGGCCAAGGCATCGGCGAGCACCAGCCGCCCTTCGGCATCGGTATTGTTGACCTCAACGCTTAGCCCCTTGCGCGAAGTCAGGATATCGCCGGGGCGGAAACTGTCGCCGGACACCGAATTTTCCACCGCCGGGATCAGCACGCGCAGGCGCAGCTTTGCCCCGGTTTGCATGATCATATGGGCCAGCCCGAGCACCGTGGCCGCGCCGCCCATATCCTTTTTCATCAGCCCCATAGACGCGCCGGGTTTGAGGTTCAGCCCGCCCGTGTCGAAACACACGCCCTTGCCCACCAGCGTCAGCGCAGGCCCGCTGTCACCCCAGCGCAGATCAATCAGGCGCGGCGTGCGTGGCGAGGCACGGCCCACCGCATGGATCATCGGGAAGTTCTGCGTCAGCAGGTCTTCACCCGAGATGGTTGTCACCCGCGCAGCATGGCGTTCTGCCAGCAGGCGGGCGGCGCCCTCTAGCTCATCCGGGCCCATGTCAGAGGCGGGCGTGTTGATCAAATCGCGCGTGAAGGCTTCGCCCGCGGCCATCGCCTCAAGATGCGCGCGATCCAATCCGTCGGGGCAGACCAGCCGGGCCTTTGGCGGCGCATCGGGCGCGTAGCGGGCAAAGCGATAGCCTGCAAGCAGCCAGCCCAAAGCGGCCTCGTGCAAGGCATCCTGTGCAAGGTCGCCATGCAATTTCCACGCGCCCTCGGGCAATGCCGTGGCTGCACTGGAAAGGGCAAAGCGTGTCTTCTCGCGGGCTTGCGGATCGCCCAGACCCAGCAAAGCCCCCTCAACGCCCAAAGCGCCGGGCAAAAGCGCCACCGTTCCTGCTGCTGCGCCAAACCCTTGCGCGCGCACGAATGCGGATTGCGCAGGGGGAAGCGTGGCGAGATGTGCCTCAAGCCCGTCGGGCGCGACCATTATCAACGGGCGCGCGCCCTCGGCGTTTTGCGCAAAGCGCATTGCGGGACGCTCGGCGAAGAAGGAAAAGGCGGCAGGCATTGTGGCTCCTTGCGGCTGGCTGACGCGCGCAGCCTAGCGCCCTCAGCCGCGCCTGCAAGAGATCACAGACGCAGATCACCCAGATCCCACACCTCGGTGAGAGAGCGATCCGCCAGCCGCATCAGCCGCGCGAGAACAGCGGCCTGCGCAATGTGATCGTTTGCGTCAATACAGCTTTGCAGATCCTGCGCGACCAGCACCATCGAGCTCAGCCCGATCTGTTCGGCCAGCGCGATCATCAACTCCAGGTCTGCGATCATCTTGGCCCATTGATGCGCCTTGGCGGACTTTTCGATCGCGACAAGATGTTGGGCGATATCCTCCATCGTGGTTGAAATCACGTGCTCTGCCGCCACTTGCCCAAGCTGCGCATAAAGCACGACAATGCGTGCCGGATCGAGTGCGCTTGCCTCATCACATGTAAATCGCGATACTTGTGCCACCCCGAAAACCCCTTTCACTCAATTGACCAGCTGGCCCCCACCAGTTCGCGCAGTTTGGCAAAGAGGTCTCAAGAAAGGGTTATGGGATATCGAAAATTACTCGAATTCATGCGCCGGGCAGGCTATTTGACGCTTAGACAGAGACAGCAAGCCACGCGAGGGACCGATGAGAGAACACGTTAAACCGCTGCCAAGCTATTTGGTGGGCCGCTATCAGGGCTGGCACGCCACCGCCTATGCCGAAAACCGCGCCTGGTATCGTCGGCTGGCCGAAGAGGGGCAACGCCCGCGTTCGATGATCATCGCGTGCTGTGACTCGCGCGTGCATGTGACCTCAATGTTTGGCGCCGATCAGGGCGAGTTTTTCATCCACCGCAATATCGCGAATCTGGTGCCTCAATTCACCCCGGATGGCGATCACCATGGCACGTCGGCGGCTGTGGAATATGCCGTCAAAAGCCTGCGGATCGCGCATATGATTGTGCTGGGGCATTCCAATTGCGGGGGGGTGCACGGCTGTCACGCGATGTGTTCGGGCGACGCGCCTGAGTTGGAAGAGAAGACCTCATTCACCGGGGCGTGGCTGAATTTGTTGCGTCCGGGCTATGAGCGCGTGATCGAGCGCAAACCTGCCGATCCGCTGACCGAATTGGAGCGTGAAGCCGTCAAGGTCAGTCTGGAAAACCTGATGACGTTTCCGTTCGTGCGTGAGGCGCTGGATGATGACCGCATGACCCTGCACGGGCTGCGCCATGACATCAGCGAGGGCACGCTGGAGCAGTATGATTCAGCGACAGACCAGTTTGAAACGATCTGATTGTTAGCGAATCTGGCGCGCGTTCACCGGGTGTTAAGCAGGCGCGGGCCAGATTGGTCGCATGACACAGACCCGACTCGTTTCCATTCGCCTGCCCGTCGATTTGATCGCTTTGATCGAACACGAGGCGCATGCGCGTGACACCTCTCCGGCGCAGGTGATCCGCCACGCTTTGCGTGTTGGGCTCACCCCGCTGGCCGAGCCTGAGGATGATCCGCTCCCCGTTGCGCTGCCCGAAATGCGGGCGCTGCAGGAGGCGTTGGATCAGGCGCAGGGATGGATCGATTTGCAGATACGGTTACGCAGCGCGGGGTTGGTGCTGCGCGCCGGTGGCGCGGATCAGCGGTTGGGGTTGCACGAATGGCCCTCGGACCGGTTCATGATTGCGCTTGAGGAAATCGGACCGAGCCTTGGGGAATTGGTGCTGCGCTATCGCGCACCGTTTCCGGGGCGACCACCCGAGGCGAAGGGCGCGAGCCCGTCCCGCAGCGAGTCGGCGCAGACCCCAATGATCTCACGCCGGTTCATGCTGCCGCCGCTGCGCCCCGCCGCCTGAGCGCCCTTAGCGCAACACCTGATCCGTCGGCCAGCTGAGCGTGGTTTCGGTGCGCAACTGTTTGTCCGCCCCTGCTGGCAGATCGAACTGCCAGGCCAGAACGCCACGTTTTTGGTCGTAATCGGTCTCGGTTGCGGGCGGGGTCGCCGTGGTCTCGATCTTGAGATCGTCCTGCTCGGAATAGGGCACCTGATCAATCACCCGCATCGGCCAATCCTGCGCGGTAAGGTTCTTCACCTCGATCTGCACCACTTCACGACGCGCGTTCGATTTGGAGATAAACCCGCGATCGCCTTCGCTGGTGTCGGGCATGGTGCGGGTCAGGCGAATCCCTTCGATCGCGCCAAACCCAAGGCGCAGCTTGTCGCCCGCCGCGATCATCGGAAGATGCGTTTGCCCCACCAAGGCTCCGTCGGCGAACAGGTTCGCAGGCCCGGGCAACAGAATTTCACCGGTCTCGTTCTTGCCCTCCGCGACGCGATAGGCCTGCGGATCTGACAGCGGGACGGCCTCAGCGAGAACGTTGACGGGGATCGTCTTGGCATCCAGTTTCAGGCGCAGATCATCCACCCCATCGCGCAAATCAACGGCTGTCGGGTAGTGATAGGTCACCGTTTCGCCCTGCATTTGCAGCGCAGCCGTGTCGGTCATTGCCGCTTCGGTCCTCATCGGCGCGGGTGCGCCTGCTGCGCGCGAAAGCGATTTGGACAGCGGTTGGGCAACCATCGGCGGGCCGATCCGCGCGAGGCGCGGGTAAATCGCTGTGGGCGCGGATTGCCCACCCGGACGTGCAGTCGACAGCGTCAGATCGACGCCGCGCCAATCCTCGCCCGTCGCCTGATGAACCGATACGAATCGCTCCATATCCAACTGGCCAGCGGCGCGATCAAGGCGCAGATCATAGGTTGGCTGCCAGCCCGCATTGCCGACGAAAGAGGTGATTGTCAGCGTGCCTGTGCCCGAGACCATCGCGCGCAACACGTCATGATCCTGAGCAGGGTTTTGCAGCGCATCCAGCGCTGCTTGCGCCTGTTTTACCGCCTCTTGCAGCGGTTTGAGCGCGTCTTCGGCGCGGCGCGCATCGGCTTTTGCCGCGATCACACGTTCAGAGGCGGCAAGGATCTGATCGCCCACCATCTGCGCCATGGCCTGCAATTGCGCCGGATCACTGAGCTGCGTGCCTGCGCCTTTGAGAAAGGTGATCTGATCTTCTGCAGCCTGCGCTTTGGCGCGGATCGTGGCGACCTGATCCTGACTGTTGGCAAGCGCCTCGCGCGCCTGTTGCAGACGGGCCTGCGCGGCCTTGATCTGGGCGCTGCTTTGATCTGACAGCGCGGGCGCGCGCCCGTCGATCAGGCTCACCGCGCCGATCTGCACACCCTCTCCACTGACGCGCAGGGTCGAGATGTCGGTGCCTTTCGGCAGCCCCGGCACCAGAACCTCATGCGGTCCCTGCGTGGACTTGCCCTCCGCGCCTTTAATCTCAATGTCGCGCACTACCTGCGCCCCTTGGGGGAACAGGGTGACGGCGCGAATCGTGGCGGGGGCTTCGATGGTATCGGCAAGGGCGGGGGTAGCCCCCAAAACCAAGGCTGCGACGAGGGTTATACGCATGGCTTTCCTCCAGTTTGAGCGGGATCAGGGTGGGCCGGGGCGCGCGCGAAGGCAATGGCGGATTGGCGCGCCCCCGGCAGCTTGCGCGTTTGATCGCCCAAATCAGGGCTGGGGCGGGGCCACCAGCGCGCCCAGCGTCGCGATTTCTGCCGCGCCGGTTTGCGTAACTTTGGCCTCAAGGGCGCGATAGGCGGTCAATACGGCCTCGCCGGTTTCGGTCAGCGCCGCGCCGCCGCCTTGGGGGCCGCCGCGCACGCTTTCCACGAGGGGCGCGCGAAATGCTCCGTTCATCGTTTCGACCAGCGACCAGGCGCGTTTGTAGCTCATGCCCATTGCGCGCCCTGCTGCCGAGATCGAGCCCTCCGAGGCGATCGCTTCAAGCAGGCGCGCCTTGCCCGGCCCCAGCATCGCATCGCCGAAATAAAGACGCAGCATCAATCGGGTCAGCTCCATCGCGCATCGCTCCTGTCTTGTGGGTCCGCGCTATCGTGAAAGCCTGCGCGCGCCTTGGCAAGAGCGCCCCTTGCGCATATGCGCACCATCTTGCAGCTTGGCGCGCGTTTTCGCCCCCGGAGCCTGCATGCGCCTGTCCATTGCCTGTCTGGTCGTAGCCTACCTGCTCAGCCAGTTTTACCGGACCTGTCTGGCTGTGTTGCCCCGGTTCTGCATGATGAGATTGGCGTCACGGTAGGCGATTTGGCGGTGTTGCTGGGGCTTTGGTATGCGGCTTTTGCGCTGGTGCAGTTTCCGGTGGGCGAGGCGCTGGGCCGGATCGGGCCGCGTCGCACGGTGGGCCGGACGCTGGCGCTGGGCGGCGGCGATGCAATTTGCCTCGCGCCCGGTGTTCGACCTGGCTTCAGGGCATTTCGCGCCACCGACCGCCGATGGGCTGCTGTTTGCGTTTCTCTTGGTGCCGCTGGTGATGGGATTGGTTTTTTACGTTTTCACCCGCGACACTGGCGATGGTCTGAATTAGAACCGACCCATGACAGAGATTGATGTTATCGCCCCCAACCTCAAGCGCCGCCTGTCGGGCGTGACCGCCACCGTCGTGCGGCTGGTCCCCTTGCAGGCGCGCAAAATCGCGATTGTGGCAACCGGGCCAGGTCTGCCCGATCATCTGCCGCATGTGGCGCTATGGCGGGTGCCGTTTCTGCCGCGCCGCACGCGCGTTTGGCATGCGCGGCGCAATACCGAGATGTTGTTGGGGCTGTTTCTGCGAGATGTTGTGCGGATGCGGCTCAAGCTGTTGTTCACCTCGGCCAGCCAGCGCAAGCACAGTGGCTACACGAAATGGCTGATCGGCAAGATGGACCGGGTCGTGGCGACTTCGGCGCGCACGGCGTCTTATCTGGAGCGCGACTGCACCGTGATCTTGCATGGCATCGACACCGAAAGTTTCACACCACCCCTGGATCAAGCTGCGCTGCGCGCGCAGCTGCACCTGCCGGTCAAGGGGCTGCTGGTAGGCTGTTACGGGCGTATTCGTGCGCAAAAGGGCACCGATGCCTTCGTCGATGCGATGATCGCGGCGCTGCCCACACGTCCCGGCGTTACGGGTTTGGTGATGGGGCGCGCGGTGGGTGAACATGGCGCGTTTCTCGAAGGCCTCAAGGCGCGGGTGGCCAAGGCCGGGTTAGCGGATCGCATCCTGTTTCTGCCCGAGGTCAGCGTCGACAAAATGGCCGATTGGTATCGCGTGCTTGACCTTTATATCGCGCCGCAGCGCTGGGAAGGCTTTGGCCTGACCCCGATCGAGGCGATGGCCTGCGGCGTGCCCGTGGTGGCAACCCGCGTCGGCGCCTTTGAGGAAATCGTGACGGATGAGACCGGTGCGCTGGTCGATCCCGGCGATCCGGCAGCGCTGGCCACGGCTGAGGCTCCGTTTCTGGATGATCCGGCGCGTCTGGCCGCGGCAAAACGAGCCGCGCGTTTGCGCGCCGAGACGGATTTTCGCATTGAGGGCGAGGCCGCCGCGTTGGTCGCGATATATCGCGAGATGTTGGCATGACGCGGCTTGGCTTTCTGATCGCGCGCAGTTTGCGTCGTGAGGCCCCGTTGGCGGCGCTGTCTGTCACGCAATCGGATTTGCTGAGCGATTTGGCGGGAAAATCGGTGGCGCTGGTGGGCAATGCCCGTGCGCTGTCCCAAGGCGAAGCGGGGGCCGAGATCGACGCGCATGACGTGGTGATCCGCATCAACCGCGCCCCGATGCCCAGCGCGCACAGCCACGGCACGCGTACCGATTGGCTGGCGCTGGCGACTTCGCTACCGGCTGCGGAACGGGCGCGGATTTCACCGGGTCGCATCCTGTGGATGAGCCATAAACGCAAGCGGCTTGACTGGCAAAGCGCGCAAAGTCCGGGGTTTTATCTGCATCCGCTCGCTGATTATGAGGCGCTCAAGGCCCACCTTGGCGCGCAGCCCACAACGGGGGTGATGCTGATTGATATGCTGGCGCGCTCGACCCTGGCACGGCTTGATCTTTATGGGTTTGATTTCTTCGCCTCGCTGTCGCTTTCAGGCTCACGCAGCGCCGACAAGGTGCCCCATGATTTTGCCGCCGAAGCGGCGCTGGTGGGAAATCTGATCGCGCAGGATTCGCGCATCATTCGCAACTGATCTTCGCCAAAACCCTTTTATTTCCGCGTCCGAGGCGCTATGTGCGCCCTTGTTCTTTTCGGGCAAGGAGGTCCTTATGGGCTATAAAGTCGTCGTTGCGGGCGCCACGGGTAATGTGGGCCGCGAAATGCTGAATATTCTGGCCGAACGCCAGTTCCCGGTTGATGAGATCGTCGCGCTTGCGTCGCGCCGCTCGATTGGGACTGAGGTCAGCTTTGGCGACAAGACCCTGAAGACAAAGGATATCGAAGGGTTCGATTTCACCGGTTGGGATATTGCGCTGTTCGCGATCGGTTCGGATGCGACCAAACAATATGCCCCGATCGCGGCGAAATCGGGCTGCGTGGTGATCGATAACTCGTCGCTGTACCGCTATGACCCGGACGTGCCGCTGGTCGTGCCGGAAGTGAATCCGCAGGCCGTCGACGGCTACACGAAGAAAAACATCATCGCGAACCCGAACTGCTCGACCGCGCAGATGGTAGTGGCCCTCAAACCGCTGCATGATCGTGCCAAGATCAAGCGCGTTGTAGTGTCGACCTATCAGTCGGTGTCGGGCTCGGGCAAAGAGGCGATTGACGAATTGTGGAACCAAACCAAGGGCATGTATGTGCCCGGCCAAGAGGTCGCGCCCAAGGTTTACCCCAAACAGATCGCGTTTAACGTGATCCCGCATATCGATGTATTCCTCGACGACGGCTCCACCAAAGAAGAGTGGAAAATGGTCGCCGAGACCAAGAAAATCATCGACAAGTCGATCAAGATCACCGCGACCTGCGTGCGTGTGCCGGTGTTTGTCGGTCACTCCGAGGCGATAAATATCGAGTTCGAAGAGTTCCTTGATGAGGACGAAGCACGCGACATCCTGCGTGAAGCGCCCGGCATCATGGTGATCGATAAGCGCGAGGATGGTGGCTATATCACCCCGATCGAATGCGTCGGCGATTATGCGACCTTCATCTCGCGGATCCGTCAGGATTCCACGATTGAGAACGGGCTGAACATTTGGTGCGTGTCTGATAACCTGCGCAAGGGTGCGGCGCTGAACGCGGTCCAGATCGCTGAAACGCTGGGCAATCGCTGTTTGAAAAAGGGCTGATCGCCTGCAGTCGAGAGTTTGGAAGACGCCCGGGGGAAACCTCGGGCGTTTTTCTATTGCTCTCCTCCACCGCAGGAAAAAGGCGCGGGAGGATGCCCCCCGCGCCCGTGTTCTGCGTCGTCCTTCGGGCTTACGCCTCGACGGTTTCGACCTGTTTGGATGGGGCCGAACCGGCAATCTCAATCCGGCGGGGTTTCAGTGCCTCGGGCACCTCGCGCACCAGATCAATATGCAGCATGCCGTTTTCATGGCTGGCCCCGGTGACCTTGACATGATCGGCCAGCGCAAAGCGGCGTTCAAACGCGCGGGTCGCGATGCCACGATGCAGGTAGCTGCGCGTGTCATCTTCGGACTTGCGGCCCGTCACGATCAAGCCGCCATCCTTCATTTCGACGCCCAATTCATCCGAGCCGAACCCGGCAACGGCAATCGAAATGCGATACGCATTCTCGTCGATTTTTTCGATGTTATAGGGCGGGTAGGTTGGCTGCGCGACGTCACTGGTCAATGCGCGGTCCATCAGATCGGCCACACGGTCAAAGCCGACAGTGGCGCGGTAAAGCGGTGAAAGATCAAAGTTTCGCATATCATCATCCTCTCTTGAGCGATGTAAAACGCCCGCCCTTGCGGGCCGGACTATTTCGATTTCGGGACCCGTTATGGCATCCCGATGAGCATGATTTGGGGGTGGCGATTTGCCAATTCAAGAGGGGGGCGTTTGGCTAGGGGCGCAGGAATTTCGCCCCCGAGCCACCGCCGCGCAGGATGCGTGGTTTGCCCGGTTCCGATGCGCGCCGCGCGTCCGGTGCAAGGATGCGAGCGCTTTTCGCGGGCGCTTCTGGCCCCGAAATCACGCCGCGCCCCGAACGCAGGTTGGACTTGAGCTGCGCCACAATCACAGGCAGCTCCATGCCATAGACCTGTACCTGACCATTCTTGCGCCCGCCCGAAGATACGAGTGAGACGATTTGCGCGCGCTGGCCCGCCGACACGCCCGAGCGGTCAAAGACCGGTGCGCCAGAAGAGCCGTGATCGACATCGCAATCAAACCCGATCACCCCCTGCGCATGTCCGAAAACCGTGCAATCGCGCTGCCATGACAGCTCGCTCGAGCGCCCGCGCGCGTAAGACACCACGCTGACCTGCGCGCCTTTGACCCCCGCAGTGCCGACGCGAAACCACGCTGCGGTCGAACTGGGGATCGGCGCGGCAAGCTGCAGCAGCGCAACGTCATGGCGCACAGTCTGCGCCGAAAGCGGTGCAAAGGGTGCATATTGCGGATCAGCAATCATACGTGCCACCGGACGCGTCGCAATGCTGCTGTCGCCGGTTTGGCCGGCCACGAATGTCAGCTCTAATGGGTCGCGCGGCCGCTTGGCGTCTCGATCAAAGATGCAATGCCCTGCCGTGAGCACCAGATCGGGTGCGATCAGCACGCCGGTGCAATAGCCGGTGTTGTCGATGGTGACCTTGCCCACCGCCTCCCAGCCAAACAAATCCGAGCGGCGCGACAGGGCATCCAGCCCACTTTGCGCCAGTACCGGCGGCGCGATCAGCGTCACCCCAAGGACCAAGGGTAAAACATTGCGCAGCCATTTCATCGGGGGCATGGGATGTCACCTGTCAGGGGCGCAGGAATTTCGCGCCTTTGATGCGGATTTCTTTCGCACCGTCAGGCACTTCGCGTGAGGACAGATCGGCGCGCAAATCCGCCACGCCACTGATCAACGCGCCGACCGAGACCGGCTCGTGCCCGACCTCGGCCTTGGCCGAAATAACGGAAACGATGCGCGGCACTCCGTCGCGAAGAGTAAAGACAGGGGCGCCGGACGCCCCGAAATCGACCGAACAGGTCAGCACCACAGTGCTGCTTTCGCGCGCAATGACACTGCAGACGCGTTGTAGTGAGGGCGCTTCGGAGCGGCCTTTGGCATAGGAGAGAACGCCGACCTCTTCGTTGCGCGTTGGTGGGGTGTGATCCAATTCGAACAGGCGCAGTTGCGGCAGGCGCACGGGCTGCGCCAGTTCCACCAGCGCCAGATCGAAGGAGGATCGCGACAGCCGTTTGGGCCCGTCATAATGATAGGAGGAATGGGCAATCGCGCGCTTCACCTTGCGGTAGGCCAGCGCGCGCCCGTTGCGCCAGCCTGCGCGAAATTCCATGCCGTCGGCGTTAATCATTGTGCCTGTGCGCTTGTCAAACAGGCAATGCGCCGCCGTGAGCACCAGATCGGGCGCGATCAGGGTGCCGGTGCAAAAACTGCCGCGGCCCAGATCAAGTTTGCCCACGGCCTCCCAGCCGCGCGAGGCATCGCCGGTGTCGAGTTTCTGCAAGGGTTGATCGGCCAGCGCAGGCAGCGCCAGCGCGATCAGGACAGTGAGAAAGGCGATCAACCGCATCGGGCGCTCCGCTGGTGATTTGCTCCACAGATAGCGCGCGAATGGGGCTGAACTGTGGCATCCGGGGCGCGAATTACCCTGCCAGTGCCGGGGGTTTTGGCCCTCCAAGCGCCCAGTCCAGCAGCTCGACAGTATGCACCACGGGCACATCCGTGCCGCCGCCAATTTGCACCATGCAGCCGATATTTCCCGCCGCGATTACCTGCGGTGATTTCGCCTCGAGCGTGGCAACTTTGCGCCGCTTCAGCTCGTCGGAAATCTCGGGTTGCAGCAGGTTATAGGTGCCGGCCGAGCCGCAACACAGATGGCTGTCAGTGGGCTCAACCACCTGAAATCCGGCTCGTTTCAGCAAATCCTTGGGGGCCGATTTGATCTGCTGCCCATGTTGCAGCGAGCAGGCGGCATGATAGGCCACACGCATATTGCCAGTGCCTTCCGGAATTCCGATACGTTCGAGAAATTCAGAAATATCGCAGGCCAGCCCCGCCACCTTCGCGGCTTTGTCGGCCAGTGGATCATCGCGAAACATATGGCCGTAATCCTTGACCGTCGTGCCGCAGCCCGAGGTGTTGATGATCACCGCGTCCAGATCGCCCTCGCCCAAATAGGCGTGAATGTTGCGCGCAGCTTGCGCATGGGCCTCGGTTTCACGGCCCATGTGATGGCTCAGCGCGCCGCAACACCCCAAGCCCTTGGGCACCACCACTTCGCAGCCAAGCCGGCGCAGCAGACGGATCGTGGCATCGTTGATATCGGTGTTGAGCGCTCGTTGCGCGCAGCCGATCTGTAACGCCACACGGTATTTCTTGGCTCCGATCGGGGCGAAGACCTGTGGGTCGTCATTGCGCGAGACTGGCGGGATCGATTTGGGCGCCATCGCCACCATCGCGCGCAGGCGCTTGTCCGGCAGAAAGCGCGCAAACGGACGCGCCAGTTTTGCCCCGCCCATCGCAAGGCGGAACCGACCCGGATAGGGCACGATCTTGGCCAGCGTCCAGCGCAGCATCCGATCCATCAACGGGCGCTTGTAGGTTTTCTCGACATGGACGCGGGCGTGATCAATGAGATGCATGTAATTCACACCCGACGGGCAAGTGGTCATGCAGGCAAGGCAGCTCAGGCAGCGATCCAGATGTTTGACGGTCTTTTCATCGGCCGCACGCCCGCTTTCCAGCATATCCTTGATGAGATAAATGCGCCCGCGCGGGCTGTCCAGTTCATCGCCCAGCACCTGATAGGACGGGCAAGTCGCGGTGCAAAAGCCGCAATGCACACAGGCGCGCAGAATGTCATTGGCGTGCGCAATACCCGGATCTTTGAGCTGTTCTTCGGTGAAATTGGTCTGCATCAGCTCATCCTTCCAGGGTTCAGAATGCCACGCGGATCAAATTGCGCGCGCAGACCCGCCGAAATTTTGGCAACAGGGGCGGGTTCGGGCTGAAAAATGTCTGCACGGCTGCCGCGCATCAAGGTGGCGTGCCCGCTATAGGGGGCGGCCAGCGCGCGGGCATCGACCCCCTCGGCCAGTAGCGCCCAGATCAGCCCGCCACCCCAATCCAGCATCACCTCACCGCCCAGCCGTGCGATGATATCGGCTGCTTCTGAAGGCTTGACCGACAAGCGCCACAAATCGCCCGGCTTGCCCACAAACGGCGTCAGATCGCGCAGTTCCGCCCAGATCGCGCCCGAGCCATCTTGCTCAATCCGCACTGTTCCGAAGGGCGCAAGAAGGGTAGCCAGCTTGTCGGCACGATACTGCACCGATTGCGCCAACCCTTCGACGCGCACCACCGCGCCTACGCCCGGAACCCAGCCTGCGCCTGACACATCAAAGGGCGAGCCAAGCGCCGTGGCCAGCGCCACTTGCGCGGCCCCCGCAGGCATGTCCACGATCACGGTCGCTTGCGTCGGGGCTGCGGGCAGCAGCTTGAACGCCACTTCGCTGAGAACCCCCAAAGTTCCCCAAGATCCGGCCATCAGCTTGGCCAGATCATAGCCGGTGACGTTTTTCATCACGCGGCCACCGTTCTTGATGACATCGCCCCGGCCATCGACAAACCGCACACCGATCAGGGAATCGCGGCACGCTCCTGCCTGCACCCGCCGCGGTCCTGACACGTTGGCCGCCACCACGCCGCCGATTGTGCTATGCCCCGGCGTGCCCAGAACCTTGCCCCAATCGCCCGGTTCAAAGGGCAGGCGCTGCCCTTCGGCGGCCAAGGCGGCTTCGACCTCGGCCAAGGGCGTGCCCGCGCCAACCACCATCGTCAAAGCGCTTGGCTCATAGAGCGAAATCCCCGAAATCGCGACCTCTAGCGCCTCGCCAACACAGCGCCCAACCGGGCGCGTTCCCCCGCCACGGATCACCAGCGCGCCGCTTGCATCGCGCACCGCTTCGGCCAGTTGCGTCTCGCTCTCAACTCTCATGAAATCCTGCCTTCCAAATTCTCGAAATATCCCGGGGGAGCCTGACATGGCACAGCCGTGTCTGGCGGGAGCAGCGCCCCTAGCTGACGCGGCGGCTTTCAGTCACGCTTAGGGGAAACACCTTGGCCGGGTTGAGTAGCCATTTGGGATCGAACACATCCTTGACGCGCAGCTGTGCCTCTAGATCGGCAGGGGCGAATTGTACCGTCATCAGATCGCGCTTTTCGATGCCGACACCATGTTCGCCCGTCAAACAGCCGCCCACCTCGACGCAGAGTTTCAGGATCTCGGCCCCCAACTGTTCGCACAGCTCCTGCTGGCCTGCCTCGTTGGCGTTATACAGGATCAGCGGGTGCATATTGCCATCGCCCGCATGGAACACGTTGGCCACATCCAGACCGAACTCTTTCGACAATTCCCCGATCCGGCGCAGCACGAAGGGCAATTCATTGACCGGAATCGTGCCATCGAGACACATATAATCGTTGATCTGTCCCATCGCGCCAAAGGCCGATTTGCGTCCCAACCAAATGCGCGCGGCCTCGTCCGCCGAGCCAGCTTCGCGGAACTCCACCGGGTCATGGCGAGTCGCGATCTGGCGGATCATGCCGATCTGCTCGTCGATTTCAGCACCCGAGCCTTCGCATTCCACGATCAAGAGCGCCTCGCAATCGGGGTAGCCGGCATGGCAAAACGCCTCGGTCGCGCGGATGCAGGGGCGGTCCATGAATTCGATCGCGACCGGCAAGATCCCGGCACGGATGATATCGGCGACGCAAGCGCCCGCGATTTCATTGCTGGAAAATCCGATCAGCACGGGGCGCGCGCCCTCGGGCTTGGGCAGGATTTTCAGCGTCGCCTCGGTGACGACGCCCAATTGCCCCTCCGAGCCGCAGATCAACCCCAGCAGATCAAGCCCGCCAGAATCCAGATAGGCACCGCCAATCTGGATCACTTCGCCCGCCATGCTGACCATCGTCACGCCCAGCAGATTGTTCGTCGTCACGCCGTATTTCAAGCAATGCGCGCCACCCGAATTCATCGCGATATTGCCCGAGATCGCGCAGGCAAGCTGGCTGGACGGGTCAGGGGCGTAAAACCAGCCATCGCTTTCCACGGCACCGGTGACCGACAGGTTGGTGCGCCCGGCCTGAACGCGAATAAAGCGGTTGTCGTAATCGGTTTCTAGCACGCCATTCATCCGCGCCAGCCCCAACACCACCGAATCGGCTTGCGGCATCGAGCCTCCTGCCAGCGAGGTGCCCGCTCCGCGCGGCACCACCGGCACGCCAAGTTCGTGCAGCAGCTTCAGCGCGGCGGAAACCTCAGCAGTGGAGCGCGGTAAAATCACTGCAAGAGGCTGGCAGCGATAGGCCGAAAGCGCATCGCATTCATAGGCGCGCGTCTCGGCGGGGTCGTCAATCACGGCATCGCGGGGCAGAACCTCGCGCAGGCGCGCCACGATCTGCGCCTTATTGGCAAGCAAATCGGCGTTGGGTATCGGCATTTGCATGGCGTCTCCTCCCGTTTGGTCAGAAATTATAACCAATTCTGGCGCGTGACAAGCCCGCTCCTCTCACGCTAACAGAGAGCATGACAGAAAACAGTCTCTTTGGCCCGCTTACACCGCTCGATTTGATCGCGCTTGTCGTGCTGGTGATCTGCTGGCTTGCGATTGGCTGGTTGACCGAGCATCCGCCCGCACATCGCCCCTCGATGGGGAAATTGATGGAGAGCTATCGCCGCGAATGGATGCGCCAATTGGTGACGCGCCAGCCGCGCATTTTTGATAGTGCGATGGTGGATGGGCTGCGGCAATCGACGACGTTTTTCGCCTCGACTGCCCTGATCGCGATTGGCGGCGG
The DNA here is from genome assembly GCF_040892615.1 of Thioclava arctica. Lineage (NCBI taxonomy): Bacteria > Pseudomonadati > Pseudomonadota > Alphaproteobacteria > Rhodobacterales > Paracoccaceae > Thioclava > Thioclava arctica. The sequence continues at coordinate 470,737 of NZ_JBFRYC010000002.1, read as the reverse complement.
GCTGGCGCTGATCGCCAATCCCAAACCGCTGACCGATATCGCGAGCGATTTTGCGTTTGCGCAGGGTCCAGCGTTGCTATGGGAGGCGCGCATTATCACGGCGGTGCTGTTTGGGGCCAATGCGTTCTTGAAATTCGTCTGGTCGCATCGGCTGTTTTCCTATGCCGCGATTGCGATGGCGGCGGTGCCCAATGAACCCGACGATCCGCTGGCGTATCCGCGCGCGGCCCAAGCGGCGCAGATCAATATCAATGCCGCCAAAAGCTTCAATCGCGGGCTGCGTTCGGTGTATTTTGCGCTGGCGACGCTATCTTGGTTGCTTGGCCCGGCCGCGCTGATTGTGACGACCCTGTTTACTACCGCGATGTTGTGGCGGCGTGAATTCGCCTCGGAGTCGCGGCGCGCCTTGTTGGAGAACAAACCCGACTAAGCGCCGCAGTTTGGGGCCGCGATCACGCGCCCAAATACGCGCGCAGGCTAGGCGGCGGCGCGTTCAGCAGCGTCTCTGTGTCTTGGGGGGCAAGCGCCACACCATCGGCCACCAGCACAGTTTGTGGGCATAGCGCGCGGGCATCCTCGGGGTCGTGGCTGACCATTAGAACCGTCGTGCCTTGTTCCCGCGCAATCTGCGCCACCAGCGCCAGCATTTCCGCCTTTAGTGCCGGGCCAAGCGCGGCGAAGGGTTCATCCAGCAGCAGCATCGGACGCGCGCGCAGTAGGGCACGCGCCAGCGCCGCGCGGCTTTGTTGGCCGCCTGACAGTTGGCCGGGCTTGCGCGCGCCCATCCCCTCAAGGCCTGCTCGGATCAGCGCGGTTTCAATGCGGGCGTGATCGGGCGCATCGACCTTGCCATCGGGGTTCAGCCCCAATGCGAGATTGCGCGTTACGCTGAGATGGGGAAACAGGTTTTGATCTTGAAACAGGATCGACAGCGGGCGCGCACCGGGATCGGTTTGGGTGATGTCCTTGCCGTGCCACAAAACGCGGCCCTGCGAGGGGGCAAGAAACCCCGCGATCACCGAAAGCAGCGTGGATTTCCCTGCGCCCGAGGGGCCGATCACGGCAACCCGCGCCCCTGCCGGGATCGACAGGTCGGCGCTAAGGTGGAAATCGCCTTGTTTGATCAATAGTTTATCGAGGGTCAGCATAATGTCCCAATCGGTCAAACGCCCAGAACAGCGCGAAGGTGAGGATCAGCAGCAAGCTTGCCGCGCCCGCTGCCTGATCCATGCGATAGGATCCCATCAGTTGGAACAGCGCCAACGGCAGGGTACGGGTCTGCCCATCGGAAAACAGCGTGATCACGCCCAGATCACCCATTGAAAACGCTGCCGCCAGCCCGGCCGAAAATCCCAAGGGGCGGGCGAGGCGGGGCAGCGTCAGCAAACGCAGTCGGGCAATCCCGCGCAGCCCCAGCGAAGCGGCGAGCCGGTCGTAATCGGCCTGAAGCGTACGGATCTCGGGCAGCAGGATGCGCGTGGCGAAGGGCACCGACAGCGCGGCATTGGTCAGCAGCACCATCGGCAGGGCAAGGCTGGTGGGGTTCACAAAGGGGCGCGCGATCAGGAAGGCCCCCGTGCCCATCACCAGTGCCGAGGCGGTCATTGGCAGCATCGCCGTGATCTCGGCCCAACGGTGACGGGTCGCGGCCAACGCGAGGGGCAGCGCGACGCACAGGGTCGCAAATGTTGAGGCGAGCGCGATGATGAGCGAGGTCGCAGTGGCACCCCAGATCATCGGTGGGAGGCTGGTCAGCGCGGGCAGGCCTCGGGCGAAAACGGCGCCAATCGGGATGAGTAGAAAAGCGGCGGCCAGCACGATTGCAGCCCCGTCCAGAACGGTATGCGCCGCTCCGCCAGAGAGTTGCGCAATCGGCGCGAGATTGCGGTCATGGCCCGCGCCAAAGCTGGCGGGCAGCGTCACGCGCGCGGCGATCAGCAGGGCCGTGACCGAAATCGCGACCTGTACCAGCGCAAGGCAGGCGGCCCGGCCCATGTCAAAATCGAAGCGGAACGCCTGATAAATCGCCAGCTCTACCGTGGTCGCGCGCGGCCCGCCGCCCAGCGTCAGCGCCACGGCGAAAGAGGTCAGGCAGACGAGGAAAATTGCGAGAAACGCTCCGGGCAGCACCGCTCGCAGCATCGGGCGTTCCAGCTGCCGCGCAGTTTGGGCGGAACCAAATCCAAGGCTGGCGGCAAGGCGGAAGCGCTCGGACGGGATCGCCTGCCAGCCATGCAGGATCATCCGCGTCGCCAGCGGCAGGTTGAAGAACACATGCGCCACGATCACGCCTTGCGCGCCATAAATCGAGAGCGGCTCGATCCCGAAATATCCCAGGGCTGCGTTGATGAACCCGCGCCGCCCGAACACCGCGATCAACCCGAAAACGGCCACGATCACCGGCAGAATGAAGGGGGCGCCCATCAGCGAGATCAGCAGATCGCGCCCGGCAAAGCGGCGGCGATGCAGCGCGCGCGCTACCGGGATCGCCAGCGTGCAGGAGATCAGCGCCGAGAGCGCCGCCTGCCATAGCGTGAAGCGGATCGCGGCCAGATCACTGGCGCGCAACCCGCTCAACCCGCCCGCGCGGATTGCCACCGCCGCCAGCGTGCCGATCACGAGCGCGGCCAGAACCGCGCCCGCAACCGCCGCCGGGGCTATTTCGCGAGCGCGCGCTGCCATTCTTCCAACGCGGGTCCGCGCAGTTTTTCGGCCTCGGCCTCTCCGATATACAGCGTCTTGTCGGGCATAGGCAGGTCTTGGAACACCTTGGGCAGTTGGTCATGGGGCAGCTTGGCCGGGAATGACCAGTTGGCGGTGACGATCATCTTCTGGAACGCGGGGCTCAGGATGTAATCCATGAATTTCTGCGCCAGTTCCGGGTGCTTCGAGGATTTGAGCTGGGCGGCCAGTTCGGGGGTGAAATAATGCCCCTCGGGGAAGATCGCGGCGAGTTTGCTGTCGTCGTTTTCGGCCATGATGTGATAGGCGGGCGAGGTGACGTAGCTCAGCACCATGTCGGCCTCGCCATCGGTGAACATCCCGTAAGCCTCGGACCAGCCCGGCGTCACGGTCAGGATTTTCGGCGCAAGCTTTTCCCACGCGGCCTCGGCCTGATCGCCATAGATCGCCTTGACCCAAAGCAGCAGCGACAGCCCTGCGATAGAGCTGCGCGGGTCTTCGATCACGATTTTATAGGCGTCTTTCGGAGCGTCGAGCAGCTCGGCAAAACTATGGGGCGGGTTTTTCAGCTTGGTCTTGTCATAGACAAAGGCCAGATCGGACCAATCGAAGGGCAGAAAAATCGGATCATCCCATTTCACCGGCATGCTCAGATTCGAGGTGTCCTCGTTATGGGGCGCAAACAGGCCGGTGGCGCGCGCCTTGGCGGTGACATCGGTGTTGAGCCCGATCACCACATCGGCCGAGGTCTTATCGCCTTCGAGCATCACGCGGGGCAGCACGTCGCCTGCGACGAATTTGAGGTCGCAATCGCAGATCGCCTCAAAGCCCTTTTCGATTGCGGGGCCGGGGCCCCATTCGCTGGTGAAATAATCAGGTGCGTAAACTGTGAGTACGGGCTTGTCCTGCGCGACCGCCATCGTGGCGATCAGGCTTAGGGCTCCCGCAAGCATCAGGGTGGATTTCATGTCTCACTCCAAGGGCTTGCCGGGCGGAGTGGGGCCGGGAGATCCGACTACCTTCCCTCCGCCGGTCTTAACCGGTTCAGGTTCAACGGGTTCGCGATTGTCGCATCTCAGCCGGATATGCACCGGCACCCCGAGGTAGGTCACAAACTAAAGAGCGCCGCGCCGGGGTGCAAGGGCTTTCCCGGCGCGATCTGTGTTATGGCGCGCTATGCGCGGTGCCGTCGGGCCGTTTAATGCGGCTTGGCATAGCGCGCGAGTTCCTCTTCGGCGGCCTCGTCGATATCCAGATCGTCGCTGGCGGTGCCGGCATTGGGGTCGTTGAAGACATCCATGTCCAACTGCCCCTCGGTCTTGGCGACAATCGCCGTGACGACCGCATCACCTGTAATGTTGACTGCGGTGCGGATCATATCCATCAGCCGGTCCACGCCAAGGATCAGCGCGATCCCCTCAATCGGTAGGCCGACCTGGCTGAGCACCATCGTCAGCATTACAAGCCCCACACCCGGCACGCCCGCCGTCCCGATAGAGGCCAGTACCGCCATCGCGATCACCGTCAGATAGCCGCCAAGACCAAGGTCGATGCCATAGACATTGGCCAGAAACACGGTGGCGACGCCCTGCATGATCGCGGTGCCATCCATGTTGATCGTCGCTCCGAACGGGATGCAGAAGGACGCAACCGAGTTCTTCGCGCCCATTCTTTCGGTGACACAGCGCAGCGTGACGGGGATGGTTGCATTGGAGGAGGCGGTCGAGAAGGCAAAGATCTGCGCCGGGCGGATTTTGCGCATGAAGGTAATCGGGTTCAGGCCCGAGAACACCTTGAGAAAGATCATCAATGTGCCAAACAGGTGCAGCATCAGCGCAAAAACCAGCGTTAGCACATAGGCCAGCACTGGCACGAACAGATCAATGCCCTGCTCGGTAAAGGTCTTGGCAATCAGTGCAAATACCCCGATCGGGGCCGCGGCCATGACAATGGCGACGATCTTCATCATCACCTCGTTCATATATTCGGACGCTTCGACAAAGCCCTTGGACTGATGGCCCAGCATCAGCACCGCAATGCCCAGAATGATCGTGTAAAAGATGATCTGCAGCATCTCGCCATTGGCGAATGCCGCGACCGGGTTGGTCGGCACAATCCCGGCAAACACATCCCAGACCGAGGGGGCCTCTTTGCCCGTGATGCCCGAGGTATCGACCCCCGCCATGTCAAAGCCCTTGCCCGGCCCGATCAGCGTGGCGATCAGAATGGCAACCGCAATCGCGACCGCCGTGGTCAGCATATAAAGCCCAAAGCTTTTGCCGCCGACACGGCCCAGAATGCGGATATCGCCAATCCCTGTGACCCCGCAAATCAGCGAGAAGAACACCAGCGGCACCACCAGCATCTTGAGCGCGTTGACAAACATCTTGCCCACCATCGCAAACAGCCCGCCTACGATCTGAGTGTTGATGAAACTGGAATCGATGGCGTTAAAAATGACGCCCACAATGATGCCCGCGACCATCGCAAGCATGATCTGCGCGGTAAGTGAAATTTTCTTTCGCCCGCCCGAGGGGTGCGGAGGTGTTGTGGTTGTCATCGACGCGTCTCCCTGCTGCCGTTTGTTTCCGTCAGCATGACGCAGTTTTGGTATCGATCAACCTTTACGTGCAAAGCGCGGCGTATTCGAAGCTATTTCGGTCATCGAGTCCGCACGTTGCCTCAAAGCGGCCAACTTGCTAAGGCGTGGGGGGAGTGAAACCCGTAAAGGCCGCGTTCCCATGTCGTTCAATTCCTTCGGTCATCTGTTCCGCGTCACCACTTGGGGCGAAAGCCATGGGCCTGCCCTTGGCGCGACGGTGGATGGCTGCCCACCCGGCATCGCGATCGACGAAGCCTTTATCCAGCAATTTCTGGATCGTCGCCGTCCGGGCCAGTCCAAGGAAACCACCCAGCGCAAGGAGCCCGATGCGGTGCGTATCTTGTCGGGCACATTCGAGGGGCGCACGACCGGCACGCCGATCCAGTTGATGATTGAGAACACCAATCAGCGTTCCAAGGATTACGGCGAGATCGCGCAGCAGTTCCGCCCCGGTCATGCCGATATCACCTATCACCAGAAATACGGCGTGCGCGATTATCGTGGCGGCGGGCGGTCGAGCGCGCGTGAAACCGCAGCGCGGGTGGCGGCGGGCGGCGTGGCGCAGGCCGCTTTGGCGCAGCTGGTGCCCGATCTGAAAATCTATGGCTACATGGTGCAGATGGGGGCCAAACACATCAACCGCGCCCGCTTTGATCGCGACCAGATCCTGCAAAACCCGTTCTTCATTCCCGATGCGCTCGCGGTTGATGAATGGGCCGATTATCTGGCTGCGATCCGCAAGGGCCAAAATTCGGTCGGCGCCGCGATCGAGGTCGTGGCCGAGGGCTGCCCGGCGGGTCTTGGCGCGCCGATCTATGCCAAGATGGATACCGAACTGGCCGCCGCGATGATGTCGATCAACGCAGTCAAAGGCGTGGAAATCGGCGAAGGCATGGCCGCTGCCGCGCTGACCGGCGTGGACAATGCCGATGAGATGGTGATGGGCTCGGATGGCGTGCAATACCTGTCCAACCATGCGGGCGGAATCTTGGGCGGGATCACCACGGGCCAGCCGATTACTGTGCGCTTTGCGGTCAAGCCGACCAGCTCGATCCTGACGCCGCGCCGCTCGGTCAACACGCGCGGCGAAGAGGTTGAGGTGATCACCAAGGGCCGCCACGATCCCTGCGTTGGCATCCGCGCCGTGCCGGTGGCCGAAGCGATGATGGCCTGCGTGATCCTTGATCAATTCCTGATGGATCGCGGGCAAACGGGTGGTGTGCGCGGCGTGATTGGCTAAATCGCGGGGCCGAGCTGCCCGTTGCAGAACCGGGTCGATCCGAGGCCATGACCAAAGTGGCGTCGCGTCCCGTCTTGGTGTGACGATGCGTTGCAAGATGATCGGGTTGCACCTTGCAGCGCTGTTGGTTTATGCACGGCGCGACTCGGCAGGGGGCTGGAAAAACTGGCCCTTGCAGAGACTGAAACGACGGGTGGTAGCCGCCCAAATACAGTTTGGCTGCTGATATCTCCTGAGAGCTTTACCTTATCCAGACGCGCCTTCGCGCCCGCATTGTCTTTGTGTTTGCGCAGATTGATCCGGTCCGTCGTTGTCGGGTCGCACCGTTTGTGTCCACTTGGGCAAGGTCAGCCGTGGGAACCTCGGCCCGGAGCCGCAAATCGAAACAAGGAACAGGACATCACATGCGCTTTTTGATCGACGTTCAGATGCACTACTGGTTCCCGTATCCCAATACGGTCGCCTTGGCAGTGGAGGTCGCCCAGACCAGCGGGCAGACGATCTGTAGCGCCAATCTGAACCTTGGTCACTCCGAGGTGTTTCGGATCGCAGCCGATAGCGATGTCGGGGACAGGATCTGGGCGCGCGTTCCGGGAAATGAGATGTGGCTGCATTATCAGGCGCAGGTCGAGATTACGCGCTCCGGTGCACCGCTGAATGATCTGCGCGCGATGCCCCTGCACGAAATTTCCGCCGAAGCCGCCCCGTATCTGCGCCCCTCGCGCTATTGCCAGTCCGACAAGTTCATCTCTTTCGTGAACAAGCGGTTTGGTCATCTGGAAGGGGGCAGCAAGGTCGCCGCCATTCGCGACTGGATCGAGTCGAATTTATCCTATGTTCCGGGCAGTTCGGATTCCGACACCAATGTTCTTGAGACCTTCGCAGGGCGGCAAGGCGTGTGCCGCGACTATGCGCATCTACTGTGCACGATGGTGCGGGCGGCGCAAATTCCGGCCCGTGCCGTCTCGGCCTATGGGCCTGATGTGGCACCACAGGATTTCCACGCGGTCGCCGAGGTTTGGCTGGAGGGCGCTTGGCATCTGGTCGATGCGACGGGGATGTGTGGTGCGGACAGCATGGCGGTGGTTGTCGTCGGGCGCGACGCCTATGACATCGCCTTCATGGAGTCCCAAGCCCCGGCCAATCTGATTACCCAGACGGTCTCGGTTCAGCGCTGCTAAGGCGCGGCGCACGCGGTTGGGCATGAAAAAGACCGCCCAGATTAAAGGACGGTCTTTCGCAATCGATCCGCAAAGATCCCGTCACGCGTCGGGTTTGGCTTTTTTCGCGGCGGGCTTTTGGGCGCCTTCCAGCGCATCAAGGCGTGCCTTGAGCGCGTCGTTTTCTTCGCGCGCCTTTTGCGCCATCGCGCGCACCGCGTCGAATTCTTCGCGGGTGACGAAATCACGATCCGCCAGCCAGCGGTCCATCCACGATTTCATCGCGGTTTCGGCCTCGTCTTTCGCGCCTTGAGCCACGCCCATGGCGTTGGTCATCAGCTTGGACATTTCGTCGAAAATTTTGTTGGGCGGTTGCATGGGCATCCCCTCGCGTGAACGTAATCGGTTGAGGACTATATGGGCCGCGCGGCGCTGGGGTGCAAGGTTGACTTCCCGCACCTAGCAAGGCTTTCTCGCGGCGCATCATCCCGAGGAGACCGCATTGCTGCCCCTTGCCATTCCCTTTCCGCAATTTGACCCGGTCGCGTTGACCATCCCGTTCGTGGGGCTGCCGATCCGCTGGTATGCGCTGGCCTATATTACCGGGCTGGTGCTGGGCTGGCGCATCATCGTGGCGCTGATGAAGCGCCCCGGATTGTGGCCTGCCGATCGCGCGCCGATGGCGCCGGGCCGCGTCGAAGACCTGCTCACGGCGGTGATTTTGGGCGTGGTTCTGGGCGGGCGTCTGGGGTTCGTGCTGTTTTACGAACCGGCTTGGTATCTGGCGCATCCGCTGGATGTGCTTAAGGTCTGGCAGGGCGGCATGTCGTTTCACGGCGGGTTTCTGGGTACGCTGGTGGCGGGCTGGTGGTTCGCGCGCCGCCATGACGTGCCCAAGCTGCAACTCGCTGATGCGATGGCCTTGGTCGCGCCGATTGGGCTGTTTCTGGGCCGGATCGCCAACTTCATCAAACCCGAGCTGTGGGGCCGTCCGACCGATGTGCCGTGGGGGGTGATCTTTCCGGGTGAAGCCGCCCAAACCTGTCTGGGCATCGCAGGGCAGGTGGATGGGATCTGCGCGCGCCACCCCTCGCAACTTTATGAGGCAGGGCTGGAGGGGATCGTGCTGGGCCTGATCTTGTGGGGGATGATGCGCTTTGCGCGTTCGCTGAAACGCCCCGGTCTGAGCCTGGGCATCTTCCTGACGGGCTATGGCTGCGCGCGTGCTTTTGTCGAGCTGTTCCGCCAAGGCGATCCGCAATTTGTCACCCCCGGCAATCCTTATGGCCATGTGATCCGCTTCACCGATGGGCTGGGGCTGACGATGGGGCAGGTGCTGTCGATCCCAATGATCCTTGTGGGGCTGTTTTTCGTGATCCGCGCGTTGCGGGCGCCCAAGGCAGCATGACGCCGCTGGGGCGACTTCTGGGCGCGCAGATCGCCGCTGAGGGGCCGATGCGGCTGGATCGCTATATGGCGACGTGCCTGTTGCACCCGGCGCATGGCTATTACGCCACGCGCGACCCGTTTGGCACCGCCGGCGATTTCATCACCGCGCCCGAAATTTCACAGATGTTTGGCGAGATGATCGGTCTGGCGCTTGCGCAGACTTGGGTCGATCAGGGGCGCCCAACGCCGTTCACTCTGGCCGAGGCGGGGCCGGGGCGGGGCACGCTGATGGCCGATATGGTGCGCGCGATGCGGGCCGTGCCGGGGCTGCTCGCGGCGACGCAGATCCATCTGATCGAGGCTTCGCCGACCCTGCGCGAAATTCAGCGCGAGACTTTGGCGGGGCATCAGGTAATTTGGCATGACAGCCTCGTCTCGCTGCCCGATCAATCGGTGTTTCTGGTCGCCAACGAGTTTCTCGATGCGCTGCCGATCCGGCAGTTTCAGCGCGCCGATACGGGCTGGTGCGAACGCCAAGTCGGGTTTGCGCCAGATGGCGCGCTGATCCCCGGTCTTGCACCGCCGACATGGCTGGCCGCACTAGAGACGCGGCGCGGCGATACCAAGCCCGGCGATGTGGTGGAAACTTGCGCGCCTGCGGTGGCGTTCGTGGGCGATCTGGCGGCGCGGATCGCAGCCCAAGGCGGAGCGGCGATTTTGATCGATTACGGCAATTGGCACAGCTTGGGCGATACGTTCCAAGCCTTGCGCGCGCATCAGCCGGTCGATCCTTTCGCCACCCCCGGCGAAGCCGATTTGACCGCCCATGTCGATTTTGAGCCGCTGGCACAGGGCGCGCGTGCAGCGGGGGCGCAGGTCAGTGCGATGACGGCTCAGGGGACGCTGCTGGAGCGGTTGGGCATCACCGCGCGCGCGCAGGCCTTGGCGGGCAAGATGACAGGGGCCGCGCTTACAAGCCACATAGCCGCGCATCGCCGCTTGACCCATCCCGCGGAAATGGGTCACCTATTCCAAATGCTGGCGATTGTGCCACAAGGTGCGGCGCTGCCCCCCGGATTTGATGCGGCCTGATTGGCTAGGCAAGGAGATGCGATGGAAACGACGCTTGAAATCCTGACCGCCCCTGCGCTTGGTTCTCTTCAACACGGGTTCTTTACGCGCAAGGGCGGGGCGTCATCAGGGATTTTCTCGGGGCTTAATTGCGGCCCCGGATCAACGGATCAAGCCGGGGCGGTGCGCACCAATCGTACGCGTGCGGCCAGCGCGCTTGGCGTCGCCCCCGAGGCGTTGGTCAGGGTTCATCAGGTGCACTCGCCCAATGTCGTGACCATTGATGCGCCCGCTGAGACCCCGGTCGAGGCCGATGCGCTTGTGACCGCCACGCCGGGCATCGCGATTTCGATCCTGACGGCAGATTGCCAACCGGTTCTGTTTGCCGACCCCAAGGCGGGGGTGATTGGCGCGGCCCATGCGGGCTGGCGCGGTGCCCTTGAAGGGGTGTTGGAAAACACGCTGGATGCAATGGAGCGCCTTGGCGCAGAGCGTGCCAATATCACCGCCGTGATCGGCCCCTGTATCTCGTTACAAGCCTATGAGGTGGGTGAGGAGTTCATGGAACGCTTCATGATCGAGGACCCGGCCTATAGTCGTTTCTTTTCCGGTGGTCCCGGTGGCAAGCCGCATTTCGACCTGCCCAGCTTTAGCCTAAGCCGTTTGCGTGCGGCCGGGGTGGGGGAGGCAGAATGGATCCACCGCTGCACCTATAGCGAGCCCGACTTGTTTTTCTCATATCGTCGCACCACCCATGCCGGTGAGGTCGATTACGGTCGGCTGTTGTCTGCGATTCGTCTGTGATTGCGGCACGAATGGGGGATGGCGCGCCATGGATCGGCCTTACTTGGGGCAGCGTGCAGCGCAATCCCGGCAAAACGCCCTTATTGCGCGGGATATTGAAACAATCGACTTTGCCATATTTCCCGCTGAAATTGTCTGAAAGTTTTTCGTAACCGCCCAAAGCTGGCCGTAAAGCCCTGCCATACAGGATGAAACCGGGAAAACCGGAAACGCATTCTGAGGTAGGAGCAAACCATGAACCGCAAAGCATCCCAAAACCGCTGGATCAAATCCGTGCTGCGTCAAGCCGCCCAAGCTGAGGTGCAGATGCCCTTCGCGCGTGGTGCCCGCAAATCGCTGACGGATCGGCGTGCCGAATATAGCATTGCCCCAGCACGCCGCGTCGCAGCGTCCTGAGCCCCGCGTTTCCTTTCCGGCCTGCACGCCATTTAGAGATGCGCGTGTGCGCCGTTGAGAGGAATGGGGGTGAAGGCTGCCACTTTCGCCCCGAAAATCCCCGCGTTCCGGCCTGCTCCGGGGCGCGGGGTGATTCGTTTCCCGATTGTGTCGAGACAGTGGCGGCGCGTCCCCAAGTCTGAAACGATGCGCATATCGAGGGGCGCATTGCCTGCCCCCGAGGCGACAGTTTACGCAAAAATTTGACGCGAGCGTTCGGAGTGGTCATGGTCATCTCGTCTCTCTGCACCCGGTGGGGGCCGCCGCAGATGTGACCAGACCGAAAGGCTGCTCGCATGAGGAATACCCACCGTTCGGTGGCGGGGCTGTCACCCGTTCACACGACTCTTGATACGCATGTCTCACAGGCACCCGCACGGGTTCTGCGGGCCACTCCGTCGAGTCCCAAGCGCACGCTCAAGGCGTCGGGGTTGACGCGCCGCTACTCTACGATGTGGCTGGGCGAAGACGGGATGATTGAAGATGAATCGCGCATCGCTCCGGCGATTCCTCTGTTCGAAGAGGCGTTTTCGGCACTGGCGCGCGGTTCGGTTCTGGCCACCGAGGAAGGCCCCGTGGCGATCGAAGACCTCGTGCCCGGAATGCGCGTGCATACCGCTGAGGGGCGCGTCGAAACGGTCACCTGGATTGGCTCGATGACGATGTTTCCGACCGGGGGCGAGCCGGGGGCAAAGCTGATCCGTGTGGCTGCCGAGGCCTTTGGTCATGCGCGCCCGATGCCCGATCTGGTGCTGGGTCCGCATGCGCGTATCGGGCTGCGCGATGCGCGCATGCGCGGGCGCATGGGGATCGAGCAGGCCTATGTGCCGATCTCGGGGTTTATTGACGGGGTCAGCGTGGTCGAGGTGCAGCCGATATCGCCGGTCAGCGTTTATCATCTGGTGCTGGAGACGCAGGGGTCGCTGAAGGTCGGTGGGCTAGAGGTGGAAAGCTACCATCCCGGCGAGGGCGCCGAGCGGATGATCGACTCGCGCATGTTGGAACTGTTCACGGGTGTCTTTCCGCAGATATCGCATCTGCGCGATTTCGGTCGCCTGAGCCATCCGCGACTGACGCGATACGAAGTTGAAGACATGCTGGTTTGAGTGGGTAGCAGACCGGTATGAGAAAGCCGCGCGGGTTGGGGGCTCGCGCGGCTTTTGCATATTTGTAGGGGCAGGGATTAGTCCTCCATTGCCTCCAGCTCGTCGATGAAGCCTTCGATCATCGACAGGCCCTTGTCCCAGAATGCCGGGTCGGTCGCATCAAGGCCGAACGGGGCCAGCAGCGCCTTGTGATGCATCGACCCGCCCGCTTCGAGCATCGCGAAATACTTGTCCTGAAAGCCCTGCGGTTCGGCCTCGTAAGCGGCATAAAGCGCGTTCACCAGACCATCGCCAAACGCATAGGCATAGACGTAGAAGGGCGAGTGAACGAAATGCGGGATGTAGGACCAGAAGGTTTCATATCCGGGCATGAATTCAAACACCGGACCCAAGGATTCCCCCTGCACCGACATCCACAGCGCGTTGATATCTTCCGGCGTTAGTTCCCCTTCAGCGCGCGCGGCGTGCAGTTTGCATTCGAAATCGTAGAACGCGATCTGGCGCACGACCGTGTTGATCATGTCCTCGACCTTGCCCGCCAGCAGGGTTTTGCGTTCCGCCTGCGTTTTGGCACCCGCCAGCAGCTTGCGGAAGGTCAGCATCTCGCCAAAGACGCTGGCGGTTTCGGCCAATGTCAGCGGGGTTGAGGCCAGCATCTCGCCCTGTTTGGCGGCCAGCACCTGATGCACGCCATGGCCCAGCTCATGTGCCAGCGTCATCACATCGCGCGGCTTGCCAAGGTAGTTGAGCATCACATAGGGGTGCACGGTGGTCACCGTCGGATGGGCAAACGCGCCCGGTGCCTTGCCCGGCTTCACGCCTGCATCAATCCAGCTGCGTTCGAAAAATGGCTGGGCGATCTCGGCCATGCGCGGATCAAAGCCCGCATAGGCCTCAAGCACGGTGGCTTTGGCCTCATCCCATTGGATTTCGCGCGGGTCGTCATTGGGCAGCGGTGCGTTGCGGTCCCAGATTTGCAGCTTATCAAGGCCGAGCCATTTGGCTTTCAGCGCATAATAGCGATGCGACAGGCGCGGATAAGCGGCGACCACGGCATTGCGCAGGGCCTCGACGACCTCGGGTTCGACGTCGTTGGATAGGTGGCGGCCCGTCTGGGGGGTCGGCATCTTGCGCCAGCGATCCTCGATTTCCTTTTCCTTGGCCAGCGTGTTGTGGATGCGCGAAAAGGTGCGGACCGTCTCACTGAACACTTTCGCCAAGGCCTGCGCCGCCGCCTCGCGCTTGGCGCGGTCGTGATCGGAGAGCAGCGTCGTCGTGGCCTCAAGGCTCAGGGTTTCGCCCTGCACCTCAAATGTCAGCGCGGCGGTGGTTTCGTCAAACAGCCGGTTCCACGCAGAGGCCCCGACAACCGATTGATCATGCAGAAACTTCTCCATCTCATCAGAGAGCTGGTAGGGTTTCATCGCGCGCATCCGGTCAAAGACAGGCTTGTAGCGCGCAACCTGCGGATCGGCGAACACCGCTTCATAGCGGGCATCGTCGATGCGGTTGAATTCAAGGCTGAAAAACACCAGCGGCGTAGTGAAGGTGGTGATTTTATCCTGCGCATCCGCCATCTGTTTGACGCGCGCAACATCGCCGGTGTTCTGGTAATAGCGCAGCCCCACATAGGACATCACGCGGCCCGCTTTTTCTTCGATCGCCTCATAGCGCGCGATGCAGTCTGCCATGGCGGAGGCGTCCAGCTCGGCCAGCTTGCCTTGATAATCGCGCGCAAAAGCGGCGCAGTTTTTCTCAAGCCAGCTCATATCGCTTGCCAGTTCGGGTGCATCAGGTGCTGGATACAGATCGCTCAGATCCCAGTCGGGAAGCGCGCCGAAGGCCCCCGAATTTGCGTTGGCGTCGTAAACGGGGCGGCGGTGCGTGGGTGTCATGGCGTCCTCTTGGTCTGGCATGTTGGTCTTGAGATAGGGGGCTTGGGGCGGGAATGGCAAGGGGTGCGTAAAATTTGGGCATTGTGCGGTAAATTACGCGTTGGTTGGCCAATTCAGCCACTCAACCTTGGCGATTGCCTTTTCCTGTCGACACTCTAGCCTTAGCAATAGTGGGAGAAGCAGGAGTGACCGCGATCGAAATGATAGAATATTTCAACGAGATGTTCGACGGCGATCAGGTGCGTGCGCCTTATAGCGCGCTGGATGGCTGGACCCGCGAGATGCCCGCCGATTTCCGCGCCATGAAACAGGCCGAGGCAGAGGCGATGTTTCGCCGCATCGGCATCACCTTCGCGGTTTATGGCGAGGGCGGCGACCCGGATCGACTCATTCCGTTCGATATGTTCCCCCGCGTGTTCACGCAGATGGAATGGCGCAAACTCGAGCGCGGAATCAAGCAGCGCGCGCGTGCGCTCAACGCGTTTCTTCTGGATGTTTACGGTCGCGGCGAGATCGTGCGTGCCGGACGCATCCCCGCCCGTCTGGTGTATCAAAACGACGCCTATGAGCGCTCTGTCACCGGCTTTGTACCGCCGCGCGGTATCTACAGCCATATCGTAGGCATTGATCTGGTGCGCACCGGGCGCGATCAGTTTTACGTTCTTGAAGACAACTGCCGCACGCCGTCGGGTGTGTCGTATATGTTGGAAAACCGCGAGATCATGATGCGGATGTTTCCGCAGCTGTTTCGCGAGAACCGGATTGAACCCGTTGAGGGCTATCCCGAGGCGCTGCGGCGCACGCTGGCCTCGGTCGCACCGGCAAAATGCAATGGCGATCCCACGATCGCGATCCTCACGCCGGGCCATTTCAACTCGGCCTATTACGAACATTCCTTCTTGGCCGATCTGATGGGGGTCGATCTGGTCGAGGGCGCGGATTTGTTCGTCGAGGGCGGGTTCTGCTGGATGCGCACGACCGAGGGGCCGCAGAAGCTGGATGTGATCTATCGTAGGCTGGATGATGCCTATCTTGATCCGCTGTGTTTCCGCCCTGATTCCATGCTGGGCGTGCCGGGGCTGATGGATGTCTATCGCTCGGGTGGCGTGTCGATCTGCTCGGCGCCCGGTGCTGGCGTGGCCGATGACAAGGCGATTTATACGTTCGTGCCGGAAATGATCCGCTTTTATCTTGGCGAAGAGCCGCTGCTGGAAAACGTGCCGACTTGGCAATGCGCCAAGCCTGATGAGCTGAAATATGTGCTCGAAAAGCTGGGGGATCTGGTTGTCAAAGAGGTCCACGGTTCGGGCGGTTACGGCATGTTGGTGGGGCCGAAATCCACCAAGGAACAGATCGAGATTTTCCGTCACAAAATCATGGAAGATCCTGACAATTACATCGCCCAACCGACCTTGGCATTGTCGACTACCCCGACATTCGTCGAAGAGGGTGTGGCGCCGCGCCATGTCGATCTGCGCCCCTACTGCCTTGTCGGGGATAAAATCGAACTGGTGCCGGGCGGGTTGACGCGCGTGGCGCTGACCGAAGGCTCGCTCGTGGTCAATTCAAGCCAGGGCGGCGGCGTAAAAGATACCTGGGTTCTGGCGGAGTGATGACATGCTAAGCCGGACGGCGGAAAATCTCTTTTGGGTCGCGCGCTATATGGAGCGCGCGGAAACGATGGCGCGCCTGCTAGAGGTCGGCGCGCGTATCTCTTTGACGCCCTCAGCGGGGCATGGCTATCGCTCTGACTGGGTGAGTTTGCTGCAAGCCTCGGGCACCGCCGAAGGCTTTGCTGCGAAATACGGCGATCCGGTGCAGCGCAATATCGAAAGCTACCTGTTCTTTGATCGCGACAACCCCTCATCGGTGATTTCCTGTATCGAACGGGCGCGTGAAAACGCCCGCATCGTGCGCACCGCGATCACCGGACAGGTCTGGGACACGCTCAACACCGCGTTTCAGCAAATCCGCCAATTGGAACGCCAGCCACGCTCTGAGATGGAATTGGGCGAGCTGTGTGATTGGGTGAACAGCAAATCAGCGCTGCTGCGCGGCTCGATGGATGGTACGATGCTGCGCAATGACGGGTTCTTCTTTATGAACCTCGGTTATGCGCTCGAGCGGGCCGACAACACCGCGCGTCTGATTGACGTCAAGTATTTCGTGCTGCTGCCTTCGGTCGAAAT
This sequence comes from Thioclava arctica, assembly GCF_040892615.1. Classification (NCBI taxonomy): domain Bacteria; kingdom Pseudomonadati; phylum Pseudomonadota; class Alphaproteobacteria; order Rhodobacterales; family Paracoccaceae; genus Thioclava; species Thioclava arctica. The sequence continues at coordinate 454,164 of NZ_JBFRYC010000002.1, read as the reverse complement.
GGTCGGCACGGGGCTGGATAATCACCAATGGCGGGTAATGCTGCGCGCGCTGCAAGCCCATCGTGCGTTTCACTGGGCCTATGGCGGTGAGATCACCTCGGCCAAAATCGTGGATTTCTTGATCTTGAACCCGGCCAGCCCGCGCTCGTTGCTGTCATCGACGCAAAAGGTGATGCGCCATCTCGACAACCTGGCGCGGTTCTACAACCAGCCAGCAGGCCCCGCGCAAGAGAGCGCCCAAGCGCTCGTCGCCGCGCTGTCATCCACCCGTGTTCCCGAGATTTTCGACGAGGGGCTGCATGAATTCCTGACCCGCTTCATTCAGGATATCGGTGGGCTGACGGGCCTTGTGCAGCGCAACTACCTGAGTGGAGAGGCGCGATGATTCTCACGGTCGATCATGTAACAACCTATTCCTACGACAGTCCGATGGGCTCATCGGTGCAGTCTTTGCGCCTGTTCCCGTCGCGTTTCGCTGGCCAACGCGAGATTGAATGGCAGGTTGCGGTCGAAGGCGGCATTCGCGGCGGTGAGTTTCGCGATGGTGCGGGCGATAAGGTGGAAAGCTGGTCGATCCGCCCGCCCATCGAGGAGGTCGTCGTGACGGTGCGTGGCAAGATCGAGACCACCGATACGGCAGGGGTGCTGCGCGGCCATCGCGAGTTGGTGCATCCGATGGCGTATCTGCGCGAAACGACCGCGACATGGATCGACGACGGATTGGCGAAACTGGCCTCTGAGGCGGTCGCGGATTGCAGCGAGTTGCTTGATTGCGCGCATCGCTTAAGTGCTGCAGTGGCCGAGGCAATTTCCTACGAACCCGGCACCACCGATGCCCATACCACCGCCGCCGAGGCTTTGGCCCAAGGCAAGGGCGTGTGTCAGGATCATGCCCATGCCCTCATCGCCGTGGCGCGCGCGCATGATCTGCCGGCACGCTATGTCTCGGGCTATTTATTTGCCACAGAAGACGGCGCCCCCCATGAAGCCGCACATGCCTGGACCGAAATCTGGATCGAGGGGATCGGCTGGATCGGTTTTGATGCCGCCAATAGCTGCTGCCCCGATGATCGCTATATCCGGCTTGGCTCGGGTTTGGATGCCCACGAAGCCGCGCCAATTCGCGGCATCACCCAAGGCGGTTCCGAAGAGCGACTAGACGTCACAGTTGCTCTTGAGCAAGTCCAGCAATAAGGTCGCGCTGATCAGGGGGATCAGGGAAAGATTATGACCTATTGTGTCGGCTTGCTTTTGAATGCGGGCATGGTTCTGCTGTCGGATACGCGCACCAATGGTGGGCTTGATAATATTGCGACCTATCGCAAGATGTTCACCTTTGAAGACCCCGGTGAGCGGGTGGTTGCGATCATGACGGCGGGCTCGCTGTCGGTGACGCAAACCACGCTGGCGCGGTTGCGCGAAGAAATCGACTCTTCGGATGCCACTGGCGAGACCTCGATTATGCTTGCACCGACGATGCTGAAGGTGGCCGAGATCATCGGCAATACCATGGCTGGCGTGCGCAAGGATATCGTGAGCCGGATGGAGATGGAGCGAGTCTCGACCTCGGCCTCGATGATCGTTGCGGGCCAGCGCGCGGGCGGCGAGATGCGGATGTTTTTGATCTATCCCGAAGGCAATTTCATCGAGGCGACCGAAGACACGCCGTTCTTGCAAATCGGCGAGCACAAATACGGCAAGCCTATTCTCGACCGGGTGGTGCGCTCGGAAACCACGCTTGAGGATGCACAAAAGGCGGTGCTGCTGTCGATGGATTCGACATTGCGGTCAAACCTGTCGGTGGGCATGCCGCTAGATTTGGCAGTAATTGCCAACAATGACTGCAAAATCACGATGCAGCGCCGTCTTGAAGCGGGCGATCCCGATTTCGCGCGCATGTCCGAGGCGTGGTCAACTGCGCTGCGCGACAGCTTCACGCAGATTCAGCTATAGGTGCCGCTGCCGCGCCTGCCGCGTCAAAAAGCGCCGCGCAGGCATCGTAAAACCGCGCACGCGTGGCGGGCACTTCCATCATGATCTCGTGCTCGGCGCCGGGCATCACGTCAAACTTGGCGCCCGGCCAGCGGCCCATCCGGTCATGAACTGACGGGGTGTAAACAATTTTTTCGACCCCTCCCAGCGCGCAATAGCAGGGCAGATCGGGCGAGGGCAGGGCGTTTAGCGCTTCGCATTCCAGAATGCTTTCCGCGACCCAATGGATCGTCGGGCCGCCCAGTGTCAGCGCAGGCTCTTGGGCCGCTTGGTCCAGAAGCCACGCCCACATCGCAGGATCGCGGGTAAGGCGATTGGCGTTGAAGCTGTCGCGATAGACATAGGTCTGCGCGTTCATGCCCGGCGGGAAGCCCTCGGCAAAGGGGGATCCACCGAACAGTTGCGCCAAGATGATGCGGAACGGGTGCAGCATGGCGTTCACCTTGATGCCCCACATCGGTGCCGAGAACGCGGCGGCGGCAAAAGGGTGGTCCTTGCCCTGTATTGCGCGCAGCCCGATCGCGCCGCCCATCGAATGGCCGATGAAAAAGAACGGGCGGGGCAGAGCAAGCTCATGCGCTGCCTTGATCACCGCCTTCAGATCGATTTGATAGTCCAGGATGCCCCCGACATGTCCCTTCATCGGGTCATTGGGCAGCAGACGGTCGGCAAGGCCCTGACCCCGCCAATCCACCGCCAGCATCGCATAGCCGCGCGCGGCCAGTTCCGCCGCTGCGGGGCCGTATTTCTCGATATATTCGGTGCGACCACATAGCAAAAATACGGTCCCGCGCGGTTTGGCGGGGCCGGGCCAATGGCCAAATCGGATGCGCACACCGTCATCGGTGTGCAGCCAATAGGCCGCGCCCCCCTCGGGGCCACGTGCGATTGCCTCATTGAGGGGGGCGCGTTCCATCAAGCGAGCGCCGCGCCGAGTTGCATGGCCAGCCCCATCGAGCCGTCCACTTTCAGCTTGCCCGACATGAAGGCTGCCGTCGGGTTTACATCGCCGCCCAGCATTCCCTCAAACGTCTCGCGATCTGCGATCATCACGACTTCGGCGTCGTCATCGCCTTCGCGCACGCCGTTTTCATCCACGATGATCGAGCCTTCATCCTCGATCACGAATTTCGCAGTCGACGAAAAACCATCGGGCAGCTTCACTTTCAATGCCTCAACGGCCTTGTTGATAACTTCGCTCATCATCGTCCTCCAGATTTGATCGCCGGGCTCTCGCATTTTCCAGCATTTGTATTATCTAAGTGTTATGTGGCACGCGATCTACAGATACAAATATGCCGTCACGGCATTTTGCTTGAGCGCTACGCTTGGGGCAATGGCGGCTTTCCCCGCTAAGGCCGAAACAGCGGGGCTTGATCCCTATTTCAAGGAATTGGCAGATCCAAGTGAGCAAGGATGGTCACGCGCAGAGGCGGATATCCGCCGGGCGTGGTCGCGCTCTGGCTCGGCGACGATGGATTTGCTGCTCAAACGTGGCGAGTCCGCGCTGGACGAGGGCGATACCGATGCCGCAATCGAGCATTTCACCGCCCTGACCGATCACGCGCCCGATTTCGCCGAAGGCTGGAACGGGCGCGCGACCGCCTATTTCATGGCCGGGCTGTACGGCCCTGCGGCATCCGATATCGCCCATGTTCTCAAACTTGAGCCGCGCCATTGGGGGGCCTTGGCGGGTCTGGGCGCGATGCTCGAAGAAATGGGCGATGAGAAACGCGCGCTTGAGGCCTATCAGGCCTCTTTCGCCTTGAACCCGCATCAACAGGATGTGAAAGACGCAATTGCGCGTCTGGACAAGGCGCATCGGGGAACGGCGCTCTAAGGCCGACAGGGAAGCTGCAATGCAAACCGGGCGGATCACGGCCGTTTTGGGGCCGACCAATACTGGTAAAACCCATTACGCGATTGAACGGATGCTGGCGCATCGCACAGGCGTTATCGGCTTGCCGCTGCGTCTGCTGGCGCGCGAGGTCTATGATCGGATCGTGGCGCAGCGCGGGCCGTCCGTGGTGGCGCTGGTCACCGGCGAAGAGCGAATCGTGCCCGATCGCACGCAATATTGGGTCGCCACGACCGAGGCGATGCCAACCAATATCGGCGCGGATTTTCTGGCGATTGACGAGATCCAGCTTTGCGGCGACCCCGAGCGGGGCCATGTCTTCACCGACCGTTTGCTGAATGCGCGGGGCCTGCATGAGACGCTATTCTTAGGCTCGGAAACGATGCGCGGGGCGATTGCGGCGCTTGTGCCCAAGGCGCAATTTGCCAAGCGCGAGCGGTTTTCCGAGCTGACCTATTCAGGATCGAAAAAGATCTCGCGGATGAAGCCGCGCTCGGCGATTGTCGGGTTCTCGGTGGAAAATACCTATGCGATGGCGGAACTGATCCGGCGGCAAAAGGGCGGCTGCGCGGTGGTGATGGGGGCGCTTAGCCCGCGCACCCGCAACGCGCAGGTCGAGATGTATCAAAACGGCGATGTCGATTATCTGGTGGCCACCGATGCGATCGGGATGGGGCTGAACCTTGATATCGACCATGTCGCGTTTTCGGCCACGGCGAAATTCGACGGCCGCCGGATGCGGGCGCTGTTTCCCTACGAATTGGCGCAGATCGCGGGCCGCGCCGGGCGGCACACGACGGATGGCACCTTTGGCGTGACCGGTGAGGCGCGCCCGTTGGATCCTGAAATCGTCGATGCAATTGAAAACCATCGTTTCGCCCCGCTGCAACGGCTGCAATGGCGCAATTCCCGGCTGGAATTTGGCACGCTGGACCGCCTGATCTCCTCGCTTGAGGCCCGCCCCGAGGGCGAATGGCTGACCAAGGGGCGCGAGGCGGATGATCTGCGCGCGCTCAAGCAGCTTGGCGACGACCTCGAGACCCGCGACCGCATTACCAGCCCGAAAGATGTGCAATTGCTGTGGGATGTGTGCCGAATTCCCGATTTCCGCTCGATTTCCGAGGCCGAGCATGCGACGCTCTTGACGCGGATTTTTGGCTTTCTGCATTCTGGGCGTGGGGTGCCATCTGACTGGCTCGCGCGCCAGATCGAGCGGATCGACCGCACGGGGGGCGATATCGACACGCTCTCGCGCAGGCTCGCCTTTATCCGCACCTGGACCTATGTTGCGCAACGCAAAGGCTGGGTTGATGACGAAAGCCATTGGCGCGAGGCGACTCGCGCTGTAGAAGACCGCCTGTCAGATGCGCTCCACGGCGCGCTGACCCAACGATTTGTGGATCGGCGCACATCTGTGTTGCTGCGCCGGCTCAAGCAGAAGGAGACCCTCGTGGCCGAGGTGAACGACAAGGGCGAAGTGACGGTCGAGGGCGAATTCGCCGGCCGTCTTGAAGGGTTCCGGTTCCGTCAGGATGACACCGGATCACCCGATGAGGCTAAAATGCTCGCCCGTGCGGCCTATGAGGCGCTCGCACCCGAATTCAATCTGCGTGCGGATCGGTTCTACAACGCGCCCGATACCGAGATGGATTTCACCGAGCAGGGGGGCCTGATGTGGGGCACCACTGCGGTGGGCAAGCTGGTCAAGGGTGGCGATGTGATGCGCCCGAGCGTGCAGGCTTTCGTCGACGAAGAGGCGGGTGCTGATGTGGCCGAAAAGGTCACGCGCCGTCTGCAGCACTTCATCGACCGCAAGGTGGCCGCCCTGTTCGAGCCGCTTCTCGCGATGAGCCGCGATGAGGCGCTGGCAGGTCTGGCGCGTGGTTTCGCGTTCCGTCTGGTCGAGGCGCTGGGCATTTTGCCGCGTGAACAGGTCGCAACCGAAGTCAAAGAGCTTGATCAAGACTCGCGCGGTACCTTGCGCAAGCATGGCGTGCGCTTTGGGCAATACACGATCTTCATGCCCGCGCTGCTGAAACCTGCGCCGACCCGGCTGCGGCTGGTGCTGGCCTCGCTTTGGGATGGGCGCGACGAGTTTCCCGAAAGCCCGCCCCCCGGTCTGGTCACGATTCCTAATATCGAAGGCTTTGAGCCCGAGGCCTATCGTCTGTCGGGCTATCGTCCCGCAGGTGCGCGCGCGATCCGCATCGATATGCTGGAGCGGTTGGCCGATCTGTTGCGCGCCAAGGATAGCCGCGGCGGGTTTGAGGGCAATCCCGACATGCTGTCGATCACCGGCATGACGCTGGAGCAATTCGCCGATCTGATGGGTGGCTTGGGCTATAAGGCCGAAAAAGGTGAGCGCGCGAAGGTCAAACCTGCGGCTTTGGAAAAGGCCGAAGAGGCCGCGAGCGCCGAGGCGTTGAGCGAAGAGCTGGCGGTTGAGGCCGAGGCCGAAACCGGTGGCGGCGAGGCTGCCCCCGAGACCCGTCCCGAGGCCGAGGCGGCTGCTGAGGCGGGAGGCGACATGATCGCGCCTGCGGATGTGCCCAGCGATGAGCTTGAGGTGTTTTACACCTTCACATGGGCGCCACGCCCGCGGGCCAATAACCGTCCGCCGCGCCGCGAAGGTGGGAAATCTGACGCCCCGCGTGGTGAACGCAAAGGCGGCCGTCCGCAAGGCAAGTCCTTTGACAAAAAGGGCGGCAAGAAGGGTGGCAAACCCGAGCAAGCGCGCAACTTTGAGGCGCGTCCGCCCAAGAAGGACAAGCCGATCGATCCGGATAACCCCTTTGCCATCTTGGCCGCTCTCAAGGACAAGAAGTAAGCGCGCGCGGCCATGCCTGACGCCCCCGAGCGCATCCGCCTAGATAAATGGCTCTGGCACGCGCGGTTTTGTAAAACCCGCGTGCTGGCGCAAGAACTGGTGCAGGGCAAACGGGTGCGGGTGAATGGGCTGCGCGTGGACAAACCGGGCCGTGCGGTCGGTCCGGGCGATGTGCTGACCTTGCGGATCGGGACAGATGTGCGGCTGGTGCGGGTGTTAGACTGCGGCACAAGGCGCGGCCCCGCCCCCGAGGCGCAAACGCTGTATGAGTCTCTGGCCCCCGAGGCCTGAAGCCCGCGCGTCTTGCCGCGGCGAAAACCCGCGTCGCTCTCTTGAAACGCGCGCCAAGCCCCGATAGGACAGGTCAGGAAGCTGTAAAATCGGGGTTTCGCCATGACCTATGTCGTTATCGATAACTGCATCAACTGCAAATATACCGACTGCGTCGAGGTCTGCCCGGTGGACTGTTTCTACGAGGGCGAGAACACCTTGGTGATCCATCCCGACGAGTGCATCGATTGCGGCGTCTGCGAGCCGGAATGCCCCGCGGATGCGATTCGACCCGATACCGAGCCGGGCATGGATAGCTGGGTGGAGTTGAACCGGAAGTATTCGGAACTCTGGCCCGTGATTACGCAAAAGAAAGACGCAATGCCTGAAGCCGCGAAATACGACGGCGAAACCGGCAAGCTGGATAAGTATTTCTCCGAGGCGCCGGGCGAGGGCGATTGATCTGCCGACTGATTCTGTAACAATGCGTCTGCGCAGGCCGATTCGGGGCCTGTCATATGACTGTTACGCTACGGCACTTTGGTCTGATTGTGCCTGTAAGCCTTTGAAATCCGGAGGCTTCACAAAAGCGAGAGCGCATCACGCTTTAAAACGCATGCTTTTCTTGCTATATTAGGTTCAGAAAAGAGCGTCGACCCCAACTTCTACTTCAGCCTGCTCGCCTGTAGAAGCCGATCTCTCCGTTCAGAAACGTTCACAGGGCCTTTGGCGCTGAGGGCGTGTTATGCTCGCTTGATACCGGGGTTCGAGGCTCGCTGCAAGGAAGCGAAACCGCATGACCAAAACCAAAAAGTCTGAATTCCGCCCCGATGATTTCGTCGTATATCCGGCGCATGGGGTGGGCAAAATCATGTCCATCGAAGAACAGGAAATCGCCGGGCTCAAGCTGGAGCTGTTCGTGATCTCGTTCGAGAAGGACAAGATGACCCTTCGCGTGCCGACCCACAAGGCGACCGAAGTGGGCATGCGCGGCCTGTCCTCGCCCGATATCGTGACCAAGGCGCTTGAGACTCTCAAAGGCAAAGCCAAGGTCAAGCGCGCGATGTGGTCGCGCCGCGCTCAGGAATATGAGCAAAAGATCAACTCTGGCGACCTGTTGTCGATTGCCGAAGTGGTCCGCGATTTGCACCGCAGCGACGATCAGCGCGAGCAATCCTATTCCGAGCGTCAGCTGTATGAAGCCGCGCTTGAGCGTCTGACCCGCGAAGTTGCGGCTGTTTCGGGCACTGACGAGGTTGGTGCTGCAAGAACCGTTGACGAGGTTCTGGTCGGCCGCGCCGCCTGATCTGGGCATATCCTAGAATTTAAAAACGCGAGGCTTTCGAGCCTCGCGTTTTTTTATTGTAGCCCGAGCCGCCATCGTTTTCGCGCGTCAATCGCATCCCGGTTCAGGGCCTCAAGGGGGTGCGCGCCTTTAGGCATCCGGGCCCCCCTCAAGCGTGCCCGGCGGCTCTTGATCGCTCTCGTCTTTCTTGTCGCGACGGCGATATTGCTCCATCATCGCGGCTTCCAACTCGGCGTTGAGTTCCTTTGTGCGCGCAATATAGGCCGGGTTTTGCTCGACCGGAACACCGGGTTTCCAGACCTGCGCCAGATCGCGCACAGCCGCGCGGTCAAGCTTGAAGAACAGCTTTTCCAGCGCCGAAGATTCGAATTCCGACAGGCCGGAATTTTCCAGCACATAGCGACCCGCGCGCAGGCTTGAATCAAACATCTCGCGCACGATGTCATTGGCCCCCGCCTTATAAAGATCAAACACATGGGTGCGGTCGCGCGCCCGCGCAACGATGTGCAAATCGGGGCGGATACGGCGGGCATAGCGCACCAGTTCTGTCGTCTTGTCCCGCCCATCCAGCGCCACGACCAACACCCGCGCATCGGCAATCCCGGCAGCGGCCAACAGGTCTGGCCGGGTCGGGTCGCCGAAATATCCCTTGAAGCCAAAGGTGCGCATCAACTGGATGGTGCGCAGGTCATTGTCGATCACCGTCGTGCTCAAGCCCGACATCGTCACCATCCGGTTGACCACCTGCCCAAAGCGGCCCACGCCCGCAATAATCACGGGCTGGCGCTCTTCGATGTCGTCTGGATCGGGGCCCTTATCAATGCGCGCAAATTTCGCGATGCGATCGTGCAGGATGAACAAAAGCGGCGTGATCAGCATCGAAAGGGCGACCACGACCAGCACCTTCTCAGCCAGCGCATTTGGCAATATCCGCTGCACCACCGCGAAGGAGACAAGCACAAAGCCAAATTCGCCCGCTTGTGCGAGGCTGAGCGTGAACAGCGAGCGATCGGGCCCGCGCAGTTTGAACAGCAGCGACAGGCCATATAACACGCCCGATTTCAGCGCCACGAGCAAGATCACCAAAGCCGCGATATTCCACGGCTGAGCGACGATTACATCGAAATTGATGCCCGCGCCCACGGTAATGAAAAACAGCCCCATCAGCAGGCCCTTGAACGGCTCGATGTCGCTTTCAAGCTCATGCTTGAACTCGCTATCGGCCAGAACCACGCCTGCCAAAAACGTGCCCAAAGCGGGCGAAAGCCCCACGAGGTTCATCAAACTTGCGATGCCCACGACGATCAAAAGCGCCATCGCGGTGTTGATCTCGCGCAGCTTGGCGGTTTGCACGAACCGGAACAGAGGGCGGATCAGGTAATGCCCCATCAGAACCGTCAGCACGACAGCGGCTAAGGTGATCAGCGTAACGCCCCAAGCCGGCATCGACTCGATCAGCCGCCCCACGACGTGATCGCCGTGATCGGCCTTGGCCACCGCGCGCGCGCCCGGCAGTGCCAGCAACGGCATCAGCGCCAGCATCGGGATCACCGCGATATCTTGGGTCAGCAGCACCGCAAAGGCGGACCGCCCGCCCGCCGTTTGCATCAGGCGCTTTTCATTGAGCGTTTGCAAAACGATTGCGGTCGAGCTGAGCGACATAACCATGCCAAGCGCCAGCGCGACGCGGAAATCTTCGCCCAAGGCCATCACGATCCCGGTGACCAGCACCATCGTGATCGTCACCTGCAAACCGCCCAGCCCGATCAGCTTGTGGCGCATCGCCCAAAGCGCGCGGGGTTCCAGTTCCAGCCCGATCAGGAACAGCATCATCACAACGCCAAATTCGGCGAAATGCTGCAGGTCGGTCATCTCGGTTCCCGACAGTCCTGTGACGGGCCCGATCAAAATTCCCGCCAGCAGGTAGCCCAGCACAGACCCCAAGCCCGCGCGAGTCGCCAGTGGCACCGCCACGACCATCGCAATCAGATAGAGCGTGGCGTAAAAGAGAAAGCTTTCCATTGGCTTGGCGGTCCTTCATGCGCGCGCGTATGGCGCCCTGTAGGAAGAGGGATGGGCGGTGTTTGATGCGCGTGCTGCAAGGGTAACTCGCGCATCGACAGGGGCAATAGGCGAAACGGTGTGCGAAGCGACTAACCGTCTTGCAAAAGCTTGAGCGTGTAGCTGCGCGCACCCTTTTTATAGGTTAGCTGCGTCGTGCCGATCGCCGAAACCTGGCCACCATCAAGCTTGTCCCCAACCCCGACCTTGATGAAACGGCCATTTTTCAGTCGTACCAAGGCACGTCGGTTTGAGGACGACCCATAGAGCCCGATCAAGTTGATCTGACGCAGGTTGATCACATTCTTTTCGGTCGCTTGACGTGCAACCGAGGCGGATGTGGGCAGTTTGGGCGCGGGTTTGACCGGTTCGGGCTCGTCAATTTCCTCGGGTTTCGGGGCGGCTGCAACCGCTTTTGGGGCAGGCGCGATAGCCGCTTGGCGGGGCGCGGGTTCTGCCGCGATGGCCGCAGCCAATGCGCTTTCGACCGAGCGGGAGAAGTTGCGCGGCTTGCCCGGCGGTCGGGCCGAGGTGGCCACCGCCAGCGCAGAGGCATCGGCAAACGGGTTGCTAGCGGGCGGCGCTGCGGGGGCTTGGCTCGTGGCCTTGGCGGCGGATTGCACGCTGGCTGGGCGCGCCTCGGGGCGCAATCCGGCAAGGCGGGTGTCTTGCGCCGTGGCGGGTGCGGGCGTCAGCGTGGCGCCATCATCTTGCGCGGCGGGCTGCGCGGGTGTGTTTTGCACCTTGCTAGAAATCGCTGCCGGGCGCAGCACCGGGCGCGCTGCCGCCAGCGTCGGGTCATTTCCGCTTGGCAATGGGGCCGGGGCCGTCGTGGGCAGGGCTGATGCGGGCGCGGCTGGCGTGATCGGGGAGGCGATCGAGGCGGGGCGATTGGCCGGACGAAAGCCTGCCAATTCCGGCAACGCGGCCAGCGTGTCTTCTGGGCGCAACGCTGCGGGGGGCTGGGTCGTGCGCCAAGCTTGCGTGACGCTTTCGGGGCGCGTGCCCGGAACCAGATTTGGCTTGCCGGAAAACAGCGTGAAGCCGCCGGGCATTGGCACGCCCTCTGGCGTCGGGGTGACGCTTGCCGTTGCAGAGGGCGCGGATTCTGGTTTAGGCGCGACATTGCTCCCCACTGCGGGGGCGCTGGGGGGTGCCAAAGGCGTCGCGGTGAAGGGCGGCAGGCTGCTGGGTGCCAGCGGCGCAATTGCTGCTGTCTGCGTATCGGCTTCGGGCGGGACCGCCTCATTCGTGACTGGTGCCTCAGGCGCGGATAGGGTGTCGGGGGCGACTTGGCTCGTCACCGATGGGGCACTGGGTGTGTTTTCGGCGGGCGGTGTCGCAGGCATCGGTGCGAGCACGGCCGAGGCTTCGGGCGCAGCCGTAACCCGCGGCGGTGCGACATCAGGAGCGGCCCCTTCGGGCGCAGAGGCGATCTGGTCTTGGGGCGCAGGTGTGTTGGTATTGCCCAAGAAACTTGTCCATAGCCCGACGATGGTGAGAAACAGCACCAACCCCACGACCAAACTTGCGCCCAGATAGCGCGGCTTGCCACCGATATCGGGCCGCTTTTGCGCCCCGAAAACAGTCTTGGCAGAGGCTTCATCTGCGACGGGCGTCACCGGTTTGGCCTGCGCTTTCGCGGCACTGCTGGCACCCGCTTTCGCCGCTCGCGCCGTCGCGGACAGCGCAGTAGAGCCAATCGCAGCCCCCCCGATAAGCCCCTTCTTCGCGGCCTTCTTGAACGCGTTCGCGCCTGTCTTTTTGAGCGCGGGCGTCTCTGGCACGGGGTCTGGGTCGGGTAGATCAAGCCCCGGGGCCGTGATCCCGGCCGTACCTGTCAGGATTTTCTTGCGCTCGGGTTGTGGCGGGCTAAGTCGGCCCACGCCGCCAAGTTTGGGCGCATGTGCGCCGCCCAATTCAGGCGCGTCGGGGGGCGGGGCGTCTTTTGCCTTGGCTGCGCGCGTGCTGGAAAACGCACTGACAGCGGCGAGGGCGGCAATCGCCTCGCTGGAAAGGTTTTTGACCGCGGGCTGGGCTACTTCAGCGGCGATCTTGGTCGCGTCCGTTTCGGAGGCTGGCTCTGGGGTGGGTCCGCCAACCGGATCGGTGGGGGCCTCTGGTGTCGGCTCTGAGGCATCCTGGCTCGGGGGGGCGGGCCTGTCGAGTGCGGCCAAATCCGCCAGATCCTCTTGGCTGATTTCCTCGGGCGGATCGCTCAGATCGGGCTCGGGGCTATTTTCGGATGCAGCCACGTCCGTCGGCGCGGGCGCAACGGGGGGAGCCTCGGCTGGGGTGTCTTCAATTGGGACGGGCCGGTCAAGCCGGGCGTCTGCCAAGGCTGGGAGCACCGGCTCATCGGGCGCTTCAGCCGCCGTCTCATCCTCAGGTTTAACCTCAGCCTTAGCCTCGATCTCAACCAGCGCCTCTGGCTCCGGCGCAGGAGCGAGTTCTGAGGCAAGCTCGACCTCGGGGGGCGTATCGTCTTGAGAGGGGTCTAGCGTCGCCTCGCTCGGGCCGTCGTCTTGTGCGGTTTCCAAGGGGGCGGGCGCGATTTCAGGCGTGCTCTGCGGCGTTTGTTCTTGCGCGGGCGCGCTGGGCGAGGCCGCCTGCGCAGACTCCGGCACGGCTTGCGCGAAATCGGGCAGCGCCATGGTGTCGCGCTCTACTTGCGCGCCTTCGGGCAGGACGTTTGCCGCCCCAGCGCTTAGCCCGAACCAAGGCTCACCGGTGAAATCTCCCTCCACCGGGATCGCCACGAAACAAATCGGGGAAAAACCATGCGATTGCGCGAATGCCTCGGCCTCGAGCAATGTTTCGCGCGCGACGACCGCCACCTGCACCGTCTGGCGCGTGCCCGACCAGTCATAAACCAGATCGGACACCTGATAGGGTGTCATGCCCTGCAGCGCGGTTTCAATCTGGGCGCGGCGCTGTGCAGGGCTGGGGCCGGGGGCATAGATCGCGGTGTAGAGAATTTGCGAGGCCGGGATCACCAGCTTTGCCAAAATCCCTTTGGGGGAAAGGCTTTGCGCACGCCGACGCAGCGCTGCCAAGTCGTCCGCCATATTCGCAGCCTGAAGCGAGACGTCACCAAGACGCGCCCAGCCCGTGCGCGTGCGATGCGCCAGGCTAATGCCGTCATGCGAAAGGATCAGTGCGAATTCGGGTTTCATGGCAACTCAAACAGATGCGATTTGGCGGCCGAGGCCGTGGTCACATCTTCGTAAAGGGTTTTCCACGCCCTGAAAAGCGCTCTGGATGGGGGTGGCGACCTCTTGCCGCTCTTGGGATGGGTTTATTTTTCTTTGGCGGCGATCTGGCTGTCTTTGCCCAGCGTAGATGCGCCGTGCCCCGCGCGCCCATGAATGCGCGCGGGGCTGCAAGGCTTAGGCTGTTGCGGCCGTCAGCGCCTGATCAAGATCGGCGATCAGATCGCTGGCATCCTCGATCCCGATCGACAGGCGTACCACATTGGGCGCGGCGCCTGCGGCAATTTGCTGTGCTTCGCTAAGCTGGCGATGCGTTGTCGAGGCGGAGTGGATGATCAGCGAGCGCGTGTCACCGAGGTTGGCGACATTGGAGAACAGCTGGAGGTTGTTCACCAGTTGCACGCAGGCCTCATAGCCGCCCTTCACCGCCACGGTGAACAGCCCGCCTGCGCCTTTCGGGCAAACGGTCTTCACCCGCTTGTGCCAAGGCGAGCTTGGCAGCCCGGCATAGGTCACAAGTTCAATCCGCGGGTCATTTTCCAGCCACTCAGCAACGGCCTTGGCGTTGGCGACGTGTTTTTCCATGCGCAGACTCAGGGTTTCGATTCCCATCAGGGTGTAATGGGCGCCTTGCGGATTCATCGTCATGCCAAGATCGCGCAGCCCGATCGCGATGGAGTGGAAGGTAAAGGCCATCGGCCCCAGCGCCTCGTGGAATTTCAGCCCGTGATAGGCGGGTTCGGGGGCGCTGAGCGAAGGGAATTTGCCCGAGGCCGACCAGTCGAACTTGCCGCTATCCACGACGCACCCACCCGTGACCGTACCATTCCCGGTCATGTATTTCGTCAGTGAATGCACGACCAACGTCGCACCCATCTCAATAGGGCGGCACAGGTAAGGCGTGGCCAGCGTGTTATCCACGATCAGCGGCAGCCCGACCTTATCGGCCAGTTTCGCGATGGCGGGAATGTCGGTGATATAGCCGCCGGGGTTTGAGATCGACTCGCAGAAAATCGCGCGGGTGTTGTCGTCGATGGCGGCTTCCAACGCGCCCAGATCATCGAAATCCACGAAGGTGCAGGACCAGCCAAAGCGTTTGATCGTGTGGGAAAACTGGGTGATCGAGCCGCCGTAAAGCCGGGTCGAGGCCACGATGTTCAGCCCCGGCCCCATCAGCGGGAACAGCGCCATGATTTGCGCCGCATGGCCAGAAGAACAGCATACCGCGCCCGCGCCGCCCTCAAGGGCTGCCACCCGCTCGGCCAGTTTCGACACGGTCGGGTTGGTCAGGCGCGAATAGATGTAGCCGACCTCTTCAAGGTTGAACAAACGCGCGGCGTGATCAGCATCTTTAAAGACATAGCCGGTGGTTTGATAGATTGGCGTCTGCACCGCCCCGGTCGCAGGATCGGGCGCCGCTCCGGCATGGATTTGCAGCGTGTCGAATTTGTAATCGGACATCATGGTCTCCGTGGTGAATGCGTTGCGCGGACGTTATCGCCACGCTCAAAGGGCTTCAAACACATTCATTCACGCGCATATTCAGCGCATCCACATGCCTTCACGCCGGATCCGGTTGCGCAGCATTTTTTCGGTGCGCGGCAGGCCTTCAGAGGTGAAGATCGCGCGCAGCTTGCGCCCCTTGCCCTGAAAGATCAGCTTTTTCGCCGGTTCGTAAACCTTCAGAACCTTCTTGATCGGATTGGGGGCGACCAACGCCTCGAGCGTGTCGATCACCGCATCGCTTTCGCGCGCATAAAGCAGCGGCAAGGCGCGGTAATGGCATGACACATCGCCATCCAGCCCCTCCAGCTTTGGCCCCGGACGCCCGCCGCCAAAGGAATGAATCACCAGCGGCAGCGCAATCTGATCGAGCCAGGGATCGAACACCTGACTGGCCAGTTCATCGGGCGGATCGTCGCGGATTTCACGCGCAAAGCGTAGGAAACGCGCGCCGAATTCTGCCGGATCGGCCCCAAAGAACCAACCGGCGTTGAAATACATGTAGCGACGCCAGTATTCATCGGGCTGGCTCAGATCGAGCGTATCTTCGAAGCCTTTCAGCCCGAACCTGTCATAGAGCGATTTCCAGATCGCCGTGTAGCCGGGACCGTAAAGGGGCGGGATGGGCCAAGTGCCTTCGCGCTGCATCGAGGCCGAGGGGCAATCAAAATCGAACCCGACCTGCGAGAGCGGCGCAGTGAACAGGGTATCCGTGTCGAAAAACACGAAAGGCTCGCTTGCGGGCAGGGCGGCAAGCGCCTCGATCTTGTTGCCATAGGGGTAGGATTGGCCAAACACTTTGCTCTCGAACGGCACGATCTGTGCGCCTGCGCCTTCGAGGATCGCGCGCACCGGGTCGGAAATTCGCGTCTGGCCTTTCCAAAGCGGGCCGGGTTGGGGCTCGGCAATCATCAAGCGGCCTTCGAACTTGGGATTTGCGGCAACAAAGCTTAGAATAAAGGGGATAGCCTCGTATTCCAGCCGACCGCTCTGTGCGATACAGACGACGTTGAAGGGTTGTGGTTGCGCGCGTTTCGCGGCCATAATTGACCTGTCCCCGGTTCTAATTTCACGCAGTATAGCGCGAATGTTTAGGGGCGAAAGTGGGTGAGGGCGTATGATACGCAAACTATTGACGATACTGGCGTTTTCCTGCTCAACCCCAGTGTGCGCGCAGAATTTTACCACCGCCGGAGAAGTGCGCCCGATCCTGGATATGACGCGGGGATCTTGGGTGGCGATCCGCGAGTATGGTGGAAAAGATTTGATATATTTCACGCATCTTTTGGCGTGGCGCTGTGGCTTGAGCGAAATTCGCTATGGCCTGAACGGGGCCGCCCCCAACATCCTATTCAAAATGGAGCCCTGCCACGAGGGCACCGCCCAGCCCAATGCGCTTTCGGGCGATGACGTGTATCTTTCGCAGCCGAAAGGTTCGGTAAGCGAGGTGGAGGTGCAGCTGATTTATGACGATGGCAGCCACGAAGAAGCCCGCTTTGCGCGCGATGCCATCTTGATGCAGTAATCACCAATCCTGAGGGGGGGAATGGTGGGTGACCCTGGAATCGAACCAGGCGTGGGTCGCCCCGGCGGAGTTACAGTCCGCTGCCGCACCTTGCAGCACGTCACCCGACGCTGGGCGGGAGATACAAAAGGGGGCCGGGGGCGTCAAGAGAGAGATTGACGAAAAATCCCCTGATTGCATCCACGCAAGGCGCGCCGGGCTTGCAAAGCGGGCTTTGAGCGGCCATTGCAGGGCAAAAGGAGAGCTGCGATGAAAAAACCGACCTGGGTGATTGATAAAGAACGTGCGCGGCGCGCGTCTGCCTCGGAAACGGTGTGGCTTTTCGGGCTGCATGCGGTGCGCGACGCGCTGCAAAACCCGATGCGCGAGCGGCTGCGGCTGGTCTGTGGCAAGAATGCCGCCGATAAGCTGGCTGAGGCGATCGGGATTTCGGGCATGGAGCCCGAGATCGTCGATGTGCGCAAATTCGCCTCGCTCGTGCCAATCGCGGCTGATTCTGTGCATCAAGGCGTCGCACTCGAGGTCAAGCCGCTGGATTGGGGCAAGCTGCGCGATGCGTGCTCGCATGCGCGCCTTGTGGTGGTGCTGGATCGCGTCACCGACCCGCATAATGTGGGCGCGGTGCTACGCTCGGCCGAGGTGTTCGGGGCGGCGGCTGTGATCGCGCCCCATCGTCATTCCGCGCCCGAAACCGGGGCCTTGGCGAAAACCGCGAGCGGTGCGCTGGAGCGTCAGCCCTATATGCGCGTCAAAAACCTGTCGGACGCGATGGAAGAGTTGCGCGGCATGGGCTTCCGCCTGCTGGGCCTTGCCGGTGAGGCCGAGATGACTCTGGCCGATGGGCTGGCCGAGGCAGGGGCCGATCCGATTGCGCTGGTGCTTGGGGCCGAAGGGCCGGGGATGCGCGAAAAGACCCAAGAGACCTGCGACCGCCTCGTCAGAATTCCGTTTTCTGGCGAATTCGGCTCGCTCAACGTTTCCAACGCGGCGGCGGTGTCGCTCTATGCCGCTGCAAGCCGGATGTGATCACAAAAATGCGAGCGGACGGGTGTGCCTCTTTAACGGCGCAGATTGATACCCATGTTTCTAACCGGAAGCGCGATTTCGGAACCTTCGCGCTTCAAGTTCACTGTCCCTCGTTCCGCCACTTCAGCGCCCCGACCATTTATGGTTTGGGCGCTTTTTTCTGACCCGGAGGCTTTGATGACCGATTCTGACCTGCGTGACATCCTTAGCGAGACCCGCGTGATTGCGGTGGTCGGCATATCGAACAAACCCACACGCCCATCGCACGAGGTTGCGCAGTATTTGCAAACCAAGGGCTATCGCATCGTGCCGGTCAATCCGGGTTTGGCGGGCCAGACGCTGCTGGGCGAGACGGTCTATGCCGATCTGGGTGCGGTTCCGGCCGATTTGAGCGTTGATATGGTGGATGTCTTCCGCCACTCCGAGGCGGTGCCCGAGGTGGTCGAAGACGCTTTGGCCCATTTGCCGGGGCTGCGTACGATCTGGATGCAGTTGGGCGTGGTGCATGAGGGCGCGGCCGAGCAGGCGCGCGCCAAGGGGGTCCGGGTGGTGATGAATCGCTGCCCGAAAATCGACTATCCGCGGGTGATGGCGGGCGTCTAGGTGCCGCGCGGTTTGGCGCGCAGGGTCGGGTCGGCCTCGCGTGGGTCTTCGGGCCAAGGGTGCCTGGGATAGCGCCCGCGCATGTCCTTGCGCACATCGCTATAGGAGCCGTCCCAAAACCCCGGCAGATCCATCGTGACCTGAATCGGTTTGTGCCCCGGCGACAGCAGCGTCACGCGCAGCGGCAGGCGTTTCGGGCCGACCGTGGGGTGGGTGGTGACGCCAAACATTTCTTGCAGGCGAATCTCGATGCCGGGCGCGTCGCCAGCGTAATCAATCGGCACGCGTCGCCCCAAAGGCGTTTCGAAATGGCCCGGCGCGAGACGGTCGATCAGCTGCATCTGCTCCCAATCAAGGCTGGCGCGCAGGGCCTCGGTGACGTCGAGCTTGCGCAGGTCGGCCTCGGATCGCTTGCCCTTCAGATAGGGTAGTAGCCAGTGCTCGGCGCGCGCCAGAAGGGCCGCGTCGGTGAAGTCGGGCAGATCCGCGCCTTGCCCGCGCAGCAGCTCGACGCGCGCTTGCAGGCGCTGGGCCGCAGGCGTCATCGGCAACCCGATCTGGCGCAGCCCGTCCAGCGCGCCCAAGGCGATCGCCTCACGCGGGGCGTCTTTCCAGATCCGGTCGTCCAGAACCAGCGCGCCAAGGCGTTCCTGCTTGCGCGCGAGCACGCGGCCCTCGCGGCGCGACCATTCGCAAACATCGTGCCAGCCGATCTGGTCGGCGAATAGCGCGCGGATCTGCGCCTCGGATATCGCGATGCCCTGACGCACGCGGGCCTCACGCGGGTCGCCATCCAGATCGGTTGCCACGATCAGACGCTCTGCACCCAGCGGGTCGCCCTCGGCCACCACGGCCCCTTTGCCGCCCGACAGCACATAGCGGGGTGCATCGCCTTTGCGCCGCAGCCCGATGCGGTCGGGATAGGCCAGCGCCGCCATCGCTTCGGGGGCAAGGCGTTGCTGAGTGGGGGGCGCAAGGCGCGCCAGACGTTTGGCCTCGGTGCGGATGCGTTCGATGGTGGCGCGATGGGCCTCGGGGCCGGGGCTGCGGATCGCGGCCAATCGCAGGCTCAGGTCGGCAGGGGCGCCGCGCAGCGGGTCACGTTCTGCCAGCAACGCGGCCAGCGGCGCGGCCTCGGGCCCGGCGCGCAGCAGCATATGGCCAAGGCGCGGATGCAGCGGCAGCGCGGCCAAGGCACGACCATGTTCTGTCAGCCCCAGCCCGTCCATCGCGCCCAGCTCAGCGAGTAGCGCGCGCGCTTCGGCCAAGGCAGGGGCGGGGGGCGGCGTCAGAAAGGCCAGATCGCTGCCATCGCTGCCCCAAAGCGCAAGCTCCAGCGCCAAGCCCGTCAGGTCGGCCACCTCGATCTCTGCGGGCGCAAAGGCGGGCAGCGCGCCCTCGGCCCCTTTGGTCCAGAGCCGATAGCAAATGCCCTGGGCCACACGGCCCGCACGTCCCCGGCGTTGCTCGGCCTCGGCGCGGCTGACGGGTTCGGTGACAAGACGCGCCATGCCCGAGCCGGAATCAAACCGCGCCCGGCGCGAGCGCCCGCCATCAATCACCACTCGGATATCTTCGATCGTGAGCGAGGTCTCCGCGATCGAGGTCGCCAGCACCAGTTTGCGCCCCGACGTGCAGGGCGCAATCGCAGCGCGCTGGGCGGCAAACTCCATCGCGCCAAACAGCGGGCGAATCGCAACGTCAGCGGGCAAGCGCCCCTTGAGCAGCCCCTCGACGCGGCGAATCTCGCCCTCGCCGGGCAAAAAGGCCAGCAGCGAGCCCTCGGTTTCCGCCGCCGCCTGTTCGATCAGCCCCGCCATCGCGCCCTCAAAGCGCATCGTGCGATCCACCGGGCGTGCGAGCCAGCGGGTCTCGACCGGATAGGCGCGCCCCTGCGAGATGATGATAGGCGCATCATCAAGCAGGGTGGCTACGGGGTCTGCATCCAAAGTAGCCGACATCACCACCAGCGCGAGATCGGGGCGCAAAGCGGTGCGCATCTCCCAGAGCAGCGCAAGGCCCAGATCGGCATTCAGCGAACGTTCGTGAAACTCGTCGAAAATCACGCAACCGACGCCCGCCAATTCGGGATCAGATTGCAGCATGCGGGTAAGAATGCCCTCGGTCACCACCTCGATCCGGGTGGCGTTCGAAGTCTTGGTTTCGCCCCGGATTCGGTAGCCCACACGCTGCCCGACGCTCTCGCCAAGGCTTTGCGCCATGCGCTCGGCAGCGGCACGCGCGGCCAGACGACGCGGTTCCAGCATCACGATGCGACCGCTGATCTGGTCGAGCAACGCAAGCGGCACCCGCGTGGTTTTGCCCGCACCGGGCGGGGCCATCAGAACAGCGCGGCCATGCGCGCTCAAGGCCGCCCGCAGATCGGGCAGCACCGCGTCAATTGGAAGAGGGGCATTCGGCGGGCTCACCCCTCCTTATTGCCGTTTCAAACGGCCTTTGCCATAGATCGTGTCGGTTTCGATCTCATCGACTTGCAGGCGGCCATTCGTGGTCGGGTCGTAATGCAGCGTAAAGGCAAAGCGACTTTTTTCGGCCATATCCTTGGCGGAAAACCCGGCGAGACGGCGGTATTCGCCCGAACAGACAACGCCCTTGCCCTCCGGTCGCGGATCAAACAGGCGCACCTGCGAGCGTTTCGCGCCGTCATACATCTTCACATCAAGCTGGCAGGCTTGATCGCGGTCAACATCGCGCAACACGGCATAAAGCGCTGTGAGCGGGTCGATTGTGCCGCCTTGTTTGGCTGGGTCCACATCGGTGTCACGCGGCTTGCGCGGCGGGACTTGGCTGACCGCGATGGGCGTGCCGTTCTTATACACGATTTCATGGGTGGACTTGCCTCGGGGCGTATCGGATTTCTCAGAAAACCGCATCGGAGTGAAGCGCCCATTGCGATAGCCGCCCGAGACGGTCGCATCGTGACGGATCTTGCGCAGTAGCCCGATCAGCCCGGCGGTTTGCAGCACCCCGTTTGCCCCGTAAGACGTTCCGACGATCTTGCCATTGATCACCAATTCGCCGGCGCGAATCCCCTTGAGGACGACGTCAAACACGATCTGATCGCTTTGATCGGCCCGCGCGGGCAGGGTGGGTTGCAATACGCCAAGTGATGCGAGCAGCGCGAACAGGGTCGCACGGCGGGCGCGAAGGAAAGTGGAGATCATAGCGCTCCTCATGGGGCAGACACTCTTTAGAGGCTGGACATAGCCTGCGCAGAGCGGGCAAGTAACCGCAAAGCCTTCACCTTTCGTATCAAACCTGACACGATCGCGAAAATCAGCGAAAGCCCGCCGATGACTGACAGAACACCCGCCAAACTTGCCCCGCGCCTTTTGCAAGGCGACCGCCGTGCCTTGGCGCGCGCGATTACGTTGGTGGAATCGGGGCGCGCCGATCATCGCGCACAGGCAAGCGCGCTGCTTGAGGTGCTGGCGAAATCGGGACGGCAGGCGTTGCGGATCGGGCTGTCGGGCACGCCCGGTGTGGGCAAATCGACCTTTATCGAGGCGTTCGGCCTGATGCTTACGGCACAGGGGCTCAAGGTGGCGGTGCTGGCGGTCGATCCCAGTTCGTCGCGTTCGGGGGGCTCGATTCTGGGCGACAAAACCCGGATGGAGCGGCTGTCGCGTGATCCTAACGCGTTCATTCGCCCCTCTCCCTCGCAAACCCATCTTGGTGGCGTGGCCCGGCGCACCCGCGAGGCGGTGGCGCTGTGCGAGGCGGCCAATTTCGACGTGGTCCTGATCGAGACCGTGGGCGTGGGCCAGTCGGAAACTCTGGTGGCTGAAATGGTCGATCTGTTCGTGTTGCTGATGGCCCCGGCGGGCGGGGATGAGTTGCAAGGCGTGAAGCGCGGCATCATGGAGATGGCCGATCTGATTTTGGTCAATAAGGCCGATGGTGACCTGAAACCCGCCGCGATGCGCACCGTGGCCGATTATGCCGGTGCGTTGCATTTGCTGCGCAAGCGCCCCCAAGACCCGCCGGGCTTTCCCAAGGCGCTGCCGGTGTCGGCGCTGGCGGATGAGGGCTTGATCAAAGCGTGGGAGGAGATGACCACGCTCGCCGATTGGCGTCGCGAGACGGGCCATCTGGAACGCCGCCGAGCGGAACAGGCGCGCCATTGGTTTGAGGCAGAGGTGCGCGAGGGGCTTTTGGCACGCCTGCGCGAAGACCCGGACATGCGCGCGATGATGGCGCAGTTTGGGGCAGCGGTCGCGGCGGGCGAAACGCCCCCCTCCGTCGCTGCGAGCGAGATGCTCAAGCGGCTGCGCAGCTAGGCGCGCCGCCCCGGTTTACATATCGCTTTCGGTTTTGTTCAGCTTGGGCTCGCCATGGGTCATCGTGCCGTGGCTCATGGTGCCATGAACAATCTGGCCATGGGTCACCGGATCTGCGTTCGCCGGCATCTCCATGCCCTGACCGCGCTTGAGGTCGACGGGAATCTCGATGGTCATATCGCCGGCCTTCTCAAAATGCAGGGTCACGCGCACCAGATCGCCTTGGTTGAGCCCGTGATTGAGCCCCATGAACATCACATGATCGCCGCCACGTTTGAGATCATGCTCGCCATGGGCGGGGATCGCAAAACCACCCTCGACCTTGGCCATCTGCATTTTGCCGCCGCCCAGATCCTTGTGGGTGTGCAGCTCCACCCGCACCGCGACATCCGAACTGGCCGAGACCAGACGGTCATCGCGATCGGTTACGTTCTTGATTTGCATGAAGGCAGCCCCCGATTTCGACATCGGGGTCGAGACGCGCATATAGGGATCCACGATCTCGATCTCATCGGCGAAAGCGGGCAGGGCCAGTGCGGTCAGCGCGGTGGCCATCAAGATCTGGCGAAACATGCGGTCTCCTTTGGAGCGTGTATCTGGTGCGTTTCGCGCATCCTAGCGCCCACGGGGGGTGATGAAAAGCCAATCACCCGATGCGGCGACGTGCAAAAACCCCGCACCAAAGGCACGGGGTTTAAACTGCATCAGCGCGGCAAAGTTCAGACAGCAGCCTGAGACTTGGCAATCGCTTTTTTGATTTTCAGCGCCTTGGTGGACAGTTCAACGTCCTTCGCCTTGGCGAGATAGGTATCGAGGCCACCACGGTGGTCAACCGAGCGCAGGCCAGCGGCCGACACGCGCAGTTTGAAGCTCTGACCCAGAGCATCCGAGATCAGGGTGACATCGTTGAGGTTCGGCAGGAAGCGACGACGCGTTCTGTTCTTCGCGTGGCTCACTTTGTTGCCCGTGATGGGCCCCTTGCCGGTCAGTTCGCAAACGCGCGACATGGCATTCATCCTTCGTTTCTTACCTGGCCCACGCAACGAATCGCGCTTTGGCCCCAACATAGAAAGGCGCCGCGTTAGGCAGCGCCCAGAAATCTGTTGGCGGGAGATACGAGGAATGGGGGGCCGCGTCAAGCGGGTGAGACAGGTTTTCGCCCGGATTTCGGCGCGCTTTGCACGAATCTTTTCAGCCCTTAGCGCCTCTGGGCCAGTTGCGCACGCACCCAGGCTGGCACGACTTGCGTGGCGGGGCCGTGACGGGCGGTATCAAACATGTCTGTGCCTGCCGACGGCTCCAGGTTCAGTTCCAGCGTTTGCACCCCCGCCATCGCGGCATCGCGTACGAACCCTGCCGCCGGGTAGACATTGCCCGAGGTGCCGATCGAGACAAACAGATCCGCGGCCTCAAGCGCGCGCACGATTTGATCCATCTGATAGGGCATTTCGCCAAACCAGACGATATCGGGGCGGGTCGCAGCGCGCGCGCAGGCGGGGCACAGATCACCTTGTGTCATCACCTCGGGGGCGGGCCAGCGATGCCCGCAGTCATGGCACAGCGCGCCTACCAGCGTGCCGTGCATGTGGATCACGTTCTGCGATCCGGCCCGTTCGTGCAGGTCGTCGACGTTTTGGGTGACGATCAGCACGGTGTGGTGCGGATCGGCCTCCAGCTCGGCCAAGGCAAGGTGGGCGGCATTGGGCTGGGCGGCGCGTGCTGCGGCGCGTCGGGCGTTGTAGAATTGATGCACCAAGGCGGAGTCGCGCAGGAAGCCTTCGGGCGTGGCGACCTCTTCGATGCGATGATCCTCCCACAGCCCATCCGAGGCGCGAAACGTGCGAATCCCGCTTTCGGCTGAAATTCCGGCGCCGGTCAAAATCACGATTCTGGACATGTGCGCTCCTTTCGTTACAACAGCCCTCATGCGTATCCTGTTTCTCTGTCTTGGCAATATCTGCCGCTCACCCGCCGCCGAGGCGATCACCCGTGCCAAAGCTGTGGCTGCGGGGCTTGATGTAACCTTTGATAGCGCGGGAACGGGCTCTTGGCATCTTGGAGAGCCGCCCTACGCCCCGATGATCGAGGCGGCGAGCGCGCGCGGCTATGATCTCAGCACGCTGCGCGCACGTCAAATCGGCCCACAAGATTATGCGGGCTTTGATCTGATTCTGGCGATGGATGAAAACAATTTGCGCGATGTGCTCGATCAAGCGCCGCGCGACATGCAAGCGCAGGTGCAGATGTTTCTAGAGGGTCCGGCAGGCCCGCAAGACGTGCCAGATCCCTATTTTACGCGCGATTTCGAAACATCGCTCGACCTGATCGAGGCGGGCGCCGAAGCGTTGGTGGCAGACCTGCTGGCCGATCAGGCAAAGTAAGCCGCCCGGCGGTTCACTGGCTGCAATAGCCCTCGGCAGTCGAGGCGAAGTTTTTGTAGCGGTCCCAGAAATCATTGTCAGATTTGCTGTCAGACATCCGAACGCTTTGTGCGCGGTCGGGATCTTTGAAGAAGCTGGCCGCACGGCGCTGGTCGCGGTTGCTCAGCGTCATGTCTGCGACTTGCTGGATGCAGCCACAGGTGGCCGCGCTATCGGTGCGCCCGGCTTTCATGCAGGCGCTGTCGATCGGCCCCGCCGCAGCGATTGAGGCAAAGCCGATAGTGGCCCCGAATGCACAGAGTCCGAGCGTCGTTTTGATGTTCATTTGCACTGCCCTCATATTTTGACCGGCTGATTTTTTGCTCGATCTTCTTTTTTTAATTGGCTTTGAAGCTAACGGAAAATCAAAGCGAAGGCAATGTAGATGGCCGAATTGCATCAATTTAGCCGATCCGATGGACCCTGTTTTCCACCTGTCGGGGGCGCGCTCGTTTGTGCCCCTAGATGTGGTCTGTACAAGCGCTTGGGACGCAGCCAAAGGGGGCTAGTCTGACGGCGTCGCCTCATAGCCTGCGGCTTTGAGCGCACTGAGAACCGTGGCGGGCGGCAGGCCGGACACCTCGACCTCGCGATCTTCAAGATAGACATCGGCGCGCCCGCCCACCTCTTCGATGGCAGCCTCGATCGCGGCTTTGCAGTGCGCGCAGGTCATATTGGGAACGGAATAGATCATGGCGTTTCTCCTTATCCTGCTCTTGCTGTGGGGCGGGGGCGAGCGAAGGTCAAGGCTGGTGTGTGCCTTGTCGGGCGGGCTTTACCCTAAAGGGCGTGCAATCCCTCTTCCCGGCCCCCATTTTCCGCGATATACGCGCGCCATGACCGATATCAAGCACATCCGCAACTTCTCCATCGTGGCCCATATCGACCACGGTAAATCCACTCTTGCCGACCGGCTGATCCAGCTGACCGGGACGGT
This sequence comes from Thioclava arctica, assembly GCF_040892615.1. Classification (NCBI taxonomy): domain Bacteria; kingdom Pseudomonadati; phylum Pseudomonadota; class Alphaproteobacteria; order Rhodobacterales; family Paracoccaceae; genus Thioclava; species Thioclava arctica. The sequence goes on along the minus strand of NZ_JBFRYC010000002.1, from coordinate 428,323 downwards.
GGCCGAACGTGATATGAAGGCGCAAATGCTCGATGCGATGGATATCGAGCGCGAGCGTGGCATCACGATCAAGGCCAACTCGGTGCGCATCGATTATCCGGCCAAGGACGGCAACACCTATGTGTTGAACCTGATCGACACCCCCGGCCATGTCGACTTCGCCTATGAGGTCAGCCGCTCGATGCAGGCGGTCGAGGGGTCTTTGTTGGTTGTGGATGCCTCCCAAGGGGTCGAGGCGCAGACGCTCGCCAATGTCTATCAGGCGATTGATGCCGATCATGAGATCGTGCCGGTTCTCAACAAGATCGACCTGCCCGCTGCCGAACCCGAGCGGGTGAAAGAGCAGATCGAAGATGTGATCGGGATCGACGCGTCGAACTCGGTGATGATCTCGGCCAAGACGGGGCTTGGTATTCCCGAAGTGCTGGAAGCCATCGTCACCCGTCTGCCCGCGCCCAAGGGTGATCGCGATGCGCCGCTCAAGGCGATGCTGGTTGATAGCTGGTATGACAGTTATCTCGGTGTTGTCGTTTTGATCCGCGTCATGGATGGCGTGATCAAGAAAGGCGACCAGATCAAGATGATGCGGACGGGGGCTGCCTATAAGCTGGACCGTCTGGCCGTGCTGAAACCGCAGATGGTCGAGATTGCCGAACTGGGGCCGGGCGAGATTGGGGTGTTCACCGCCTCGATCAAGCAGGTGCGCGACACCAAGGTCGGCGACACGATCACGCATGAGAAACGGCCCTGCGCCACCGCCTTGCCGGGCTTTAAACCCTCGATTCCGGTGGTGTTCTGCGGCCTCTTCCCGGTCGATGCCAATGACTTTGATGCTTTGCGCGACGCCATTGAAAAGCTGCAACTGAACGACGCATCGTTCAGTTCGGAAATGGAAACCTCTGCGGCGCTGGGCTTTGGCTTTCGCTGCGGCTTCCTCGGGCTGTTGCACCTTGAGGTGATCCGCGACCGGCTGGAGCGCGAATATGACCTTGATCTGATCACCACCGCACCGAGCGTGGTGTTCAAGCTGCACATGAAAAGCGGTGAGGTGCTGGACCTGCACAACCCCGCCGACATGCCCGACCTGACCCTTGTCGATCATATCGAAGAGCCGCGCATCAAGGCGACGATCCTCGTGCCTGACGAATACTTGGGCGATGTTCTGAAACTGTGCCAAGACCGGCGCGGCATCCAGATGGACCTGACCTATGCGGGTTCGCGCGCGATGGTGGTCTATGACCTGCCGCTGGCTGAAGTGGTGTTTGATTTCTACGACCGCCTGAAATCAGTGACCAAGGGCTATGCCAGCTTTGACTATCAGATCACCGGCTATCGCGAGGATTTCCTTGTGAAAATGTCGATCCTTGTGAACGATGAGCCGGTCGATGCGCTGTCGATCATGGTGCACCGGGACCGCGCCGATGCACGCGGCCGCGCGATGGTCGAAAAGCTTAAGGACCTGATCCCGCGCCACATGTTCAAAATCCCGATCCAAGCCGCCATCGGTGGCCGCGTCATCGCACGCGAGACCCTGTCTGCAATGCGCAAGGACGTGACCGCCAAATGCTACGGCGGCGACGCGACCCGTAAGAAAAAGCTGCTGGAAAAGCAGAAAGCGGGTAAGAAAAAGATGCGCCAGTTCGGGAAAGTGGAAATCCCGCAGTCCGCGTTTATTGCAGCGTTGAAGATGGATGAGTGAGACACGACCCCGCCCCTGGCGGGGTCAATTCTTTCCAGTGGAAAGAATTGAGTGTCGAACGCCCGAGGCTATGCCGAGGGCTGGGCTAGACCTTAGCCTTCGGCCTTTTCAATACTGCTTTCAAGAAGTTCTACGAACGCCACTGGGTCGTTGAAATAGTTGCGATAGGCACTTCGAAGTTGGTTTGGGTTGTCAGCAGTTACGTATACGGCGTTATAACTTTTATCATCTGCCTCTAGTTCATTTGCGCGCTCCAAAGCCGCTTGAGCATTCGAGAATGGTATTACCTCCAGCGTCGGATGCCCATTATCATCATAAATGTTTAGAACATTGTGTTTTTTTAGACGATTCGAGCCATCAAACTCTCTGAGAGTTTTCAGCATGCTGATGACACCAAGGCGCTGCTCAAGGTGTTTGAATTCCTCGATTAGTTCCGGCGTTCCGATGTCACAAAATGCATTGCGCATATTTTCTTCTTCTCGAGCGATTATTTCACTCGAAACTGCAAAAAGTTTTCCACGGTCATTTTCGCCAAACTCAAATTTTGTTCTGGTTCCGCTAACAAGGTCTGCAATCTCAAGCGCAGTTGCCCACGCATGTTGGGCCCGCGTTCGCAGTTGAATTTCAACCATTAAATTATGCCATGGTTCAGAGTTAGCAGACGTTGCGCGGTGGGAGCGTGGCACATGATGGAAGACATGATGAACGCCGCGGTATCCAGATACTTTCGGGGAGATCATGTAATTATATTTGTTTGGATCTTCATGCTTGGGTCTATGTGTGACGTTTGATAAAACTATCCTTCGATAGAAAAAAGTTCTGGAATCCTTCGAGATCAGCCACTGAGTCAAAAATTAAACGACAGCCAGCAAAGTCCTGCATGGACGTGACGTCCCTGATTAGTGGCGTCCCACTTGGTGTAGAACGACGGAGCTTGTCGATAACTGTGTTTCGGCGTTTTAAGCGTTGCGCAAATTCGGCTGTAGGTGACTGCTTCTTGATTTTATCTCTAAGCCAAACCTTGAAAGTATTCAGGACATAACCGTGCGCAGCGCGCCACTGATCCACCAGTTCAATATCTTCAGAAGTTGCGGCTCTGTCTGCAATGGCTTTGCCTGCTCGTCGAACGGCAGATTTTGATGCTGGAGGTTCAGGAAATGCCATTTGTTTCTCATAAAGGTCGATATCTTCGAAAACCTTAGCTCAAATATTCAAAAGTGGAAAGCCGTTTGCGATTTGGCTTCTGCCGTGAATCCGAAAATTGCATTGGCGATGCCGCATCCCCATTGCTCAACCTTCTCCCCACCCGTTAAGACAGGTCCAAGCCCCAAACCAACTCCAAAGGACCGCCCATGACCTGCCCGCTTTGCGCCTCTGACGCCCCGCTCCAAGACTATCCCGTCTCCGGCGGCCCCGAGGGCGCAACGGCGGCGATTTGCGCCACCTGCGCCGAGCAGATCGAGGGCACGCCCGATCCGGCCCATTGGCGGGGCTTGGCGGGGGCGATCTGGTCAGAAGAGCCTGCCGTGCAGGTGCTCGCGGCACGGATGCTGGGGCGGATTGATGAGGTTTGGGCGAATGATCTTGCCGATCAGATGTATCTCGATGACGAGACGCGCGCTTGGGTCGACAATGTGGAAACCACGCTGGAGCATCGCGATTCCAACGGGGCGTTGCTGGCGCGTGGCGATACGGTCGTGCTGATCAAGGATCTGCCGGTCAAGGGCGCGGGCTTTACGGCCAAGCGCGGCACGGCGGTGCGGGGGATCTCGTTGGTGGCCGATAATGCGGGCCATATCGAGGGCCGGGTCGAGGGTCAGCGCATCGTGATCCTGACCGAATTCGTCAAAAAGAAATAACGGCAGATGGAAAAAGGCCCCGGTATGCCCGGGGCCTTCTGGGGCGTTACTTCGCCTGCTGTGCTTCGCTGGCAATGGTATTGCCTGCGACCGACAGGTCTTGACCAGCGCCCTGCACGGTGTTGCAGGCCGCAAGACCCAGAAGCGCCAGCAGCATCACGCCAGACAGTTTAACCGAACTCATCATAGTGCTCTCCTTTGAAGGCTATACAGCCGAACGTGCGAAAAAAATTACGGTTCCCCGGAACCGAATTCATTAATCGACGTTTAGCGGGTGAACACAAGCTCAAGAGGCACGTGATGACGACTCCGCTGCGCATTCTGTTGTCCCTGATCTGGGGGATTTGCATTGCCGGCGTGGTGATCATAGCGGCGCTGAGCTTTGGGATCTTTGTTTGGCAGGGTTTCGCGCTGGCGGTGCTTGCCGGTGTGGTTCTGGGCGGTCCTGCGGGAACGTGGACAGAGCGCGCCATCAAAAGATCCGATCCATTCTGGCCCCCCTCTCACGTTTAGGGATGTCAGAAGCCCCGCGTGATCCTGCGTCGTCCCCGTGGGAAGCGCGCGACACTACCCGAGTAGGTTAACCCTATGTTAACCAAGCTCTGAAAGGCTCCGGGTTGTCCCTCCCCGGAGCCTTTTTATGTCAAGACATCTTCTTCTGAGCTGCCTCTTGTTGATCGGTTGTGGTGCCTCGCCTGCGCCGCAATTTTTCGGCGCGATCCGCCACGATCTGACGCTGGACGGGATCGATTTCACCGTTTTCGTCAAGGCCGACAAGGCTGAGGTGATCCGGCTGGGCTATCTGTCGCGCTCCGAGCGTGACCGGGTGCCGCCGCTGATGATCCGCGCGGCGGAAACGGCATCGGGGTGCAAGGTGGCCGGGCCAGCAGGGGGGCTCCATCGCTCGCCTTCCTTGCCGGGCGACACCGGCGAGGCGCGCTTTCAGCTGAGTTGTTGATGCGTCGCCCTGACACAGAAAACGCACCCGGAACTTGACTCGGATCAAGGTAACGACTCTGTGAACGTGGTCATGTCTGCGATGAAATGTATCGCTCACGGAGAAACGACATGCGTCTGTTCGCCATCATCTATTCGCTCGCTGGACCGACTCTTGCAGGGATCTTGATCATCGCCGCGCTGACCATGAATATGTTCACATCGCGCGCCATTATTGCCTCGGCGGTGATTGGTTTTATCGTAGCGCTGCCAATTGCTTGGTTTGTGTCCAAACAGATCGACGAGAACATGTGATCGCTCACTTGCGAAAGTGACAGACGGAACTGCAGCGGCTATTCGTTCATTGTAACGTTTAGCGCGCCGCGCTTTGTCTGACTCATCCGCGAGAGGTTTTATGTCCAACGCACCCGGTTACTCCAGAACGCAAATCGGCCTGCACTGGCTGGTCGTTTTGTTGCTCATCCCGCAATTCTTACTCAATGACGGGATGGGGCACACGTTCTATTCGCAAGTGAAGGGGGTGCCGGTTTCCACCGATTTCCTGACCTATCTGCATATCGTGATCGGGGTCGTGATTCTCATCCTCGCAGCGTGGCGGCTGGTCTTGCGCGCGACGCATGGTGCGCCCGAGCCGCCGCATGACGACCCTGAGCTGATGCGGTTCGGGGCCAAGGCGATCCATTGGCTGCTTTATGCGACGCTGTTCTTGCTGCCGATCACAGGGGGGATTGCGTATTACTACACACTCCGCTGGATGGCAGAGGTGCATTCGGCGCTGACGACCGGGCTTTTGATCATCGCGGGATTGCATGTCGTGGCGGCGCTGTATCACCAGTATTACCTGAAAGATCACCTGCTGCGCCGGATGATGAAGTCGGTCGACTGATGCGTGTGCGGCGCAGTTTCCGGCTTAGCTCAGAAACTGCGCCACCTCTGCCTCAACTTCGCGCGGGCGCTCGGCATGAAGCCAGTGGCCCGCGTTTTCAAGCTCCACAAACTCCGCTTGCGGAAAGAGCGCGCGGATCAGTTCATGATCGCTTGGGGCAACATAATGCGAGTTCGCCCCAGACAGGAACAGCGCAGGGCCGTCGAACGTAGCGCCAAGCGCTGTCTCCGGCCAGTTCAGGATTGCAGGCAGGTTGTCTTTCAGGGCGCGCAGGTTGAATTTCCAATGCACAGGGCCGTCGCGCAGGCTTAGCGATTGCAGCAAAAACGCCCGGGTGCCAGGGTCTTGGATTTGCACGCCCAGTTGTCTGTCCGCCTCGGAGCGTGTGTCGAGCTCGTCGAGAGGCAGTGCCTGCATTGCCTCGATCAGCGCGCCATGGCTGTCGCCATGTTCGTAGGATTTCGGGGCGATATCGGCCACGATCAGGCGGCGCACCCGATCAGGGTGGTTGAGCGCCAGCATCATCGCCGTCTTGCCCCCCATCGAGTGACCCAGCACATCGGCTTTCCCGCCATGGGCGTTGATCACCTCGGCAATATCGTCAGCCATTGCCGGGTAGCTGTGATCGTCATCCCAGAAGCTGTCGCCATGATTGCGCATGTCCAGCGCGATGACTTGGCGCTGCCGGCCAAGCTGTTTGGCAATTGCAGTCCAGTTGCGCGCCGATCCGAAGAGGCCGGGCGCGATGATCAGCGGGGGCGCATCGGTTTGAGCGCCATGAATGAGAGTGTTCAACATGCTGATTAACCTAGGGCGCGCAGAGGCGGGCGACCAGTGCGGAAATGTGAAAATCTTGCGCGGCGGGTGGCTTGCGCGGTGCTTTCTGCGTGGATAGCGTGCGCGGGCAAGTGTGAGGGATGGGTATGGGGCCAGAGCAGATCACCCACAGGGCCGCGCAGGTGTCACGCCTGCTGGCGCTGCGATTGGGCGCGAAGGGGGCGGGGCTTGAGGCGCGGGTGGCGCATCGGGCCCGCGCGCTGCCGCGTAAGGTGCGCCGTGCCGCGCTAGAGCTGGCGCAGGCGGAACGTTTGGCGCAATCCCCCAAGCAGGCGCGTCAACTGGATGCGCGCGCGCTTGAGGCGGCGTTTGAGACCTGCATCCGCTATCTGGAGCCCTTGGGCGCGGGCGAGCGGCTTCGCGCCGCCGCCCTGACCTTTGGTAGTTCGGTCGCCTTCATTGTGATCGTGGTGGGCGGGATGATCTTTGGCGCGATGTGGTTGCTCGCCAGCTAGGGCCAAACAAAAAGGCCCCCGAAACCGGGGGCCTTCTGCGCGATCTGGATCAGATCACAGATTGGGATAAAGCGGGAAGCGCGCGCAAAGTGTGGCGACCTTGGCGCGCACCTCGGCTTCGACTTCGGTGTTGCCGTCTTCACCGTTGGCAGCCAGACCATCGACCACTTCAACGATCAAACGCCCGATTTCGCGGAACTCGTCTTCGGCAAAGCCGCGCGTGGTGCCTGCCGGGGTGCCCAGCCGCACGCCCGAGGTGACCATCGGCTTCTCGGGATCAAACGGGATGCCGTTCTTGTTGCAGGTGATATGGGCGCGCCCGAGGGCTTTTTCGGTGGCGTTGCCTTTGACGCCTTTGGGGCGCAGATCGACCAGCATCACATGGGTGTCCGTGCCGCCGGTGACGATATCAAGACCGCCCTTCATCAGCTCATCGGCCAGTGCCTTGGCGTTTTTGACGACCTGATCGGCATAGACCTTGAACTCGGGGCGCTGCGCCTCGCCAAAGGCGACGGCTTTGGCCGCGATCACATGCATCAAGGGACCGCCCTGAATGCCGGGGAAGATCGCCGAGTTCACTTTCTTGGCGATGTCCTCGTTATTGGTCAGGATCATGCCGCCGCGCGGACCGCGCAGGGTTTTATGCGTCGTGGTGGTCGCGACATCAGCATAGGGGAAGGGCGAGGGGTGCTGACCGCCCGCCACGAGCCCTGCGAAATGCGCCATGTCGACCATCAGATAGGCGCCCACCTCATCCGCGATTTCGCGGAATTTGGCGAAATCGATCTGGCGCGGGATGGCAGAGCCGCCAGCGATGATCAGCTTGGGCTTATGTTCCAGCGCCAACTCGCGCACCTGTTCGTAATCGAGCAGGCTGTCTTGCTTGCGCACACCGTATTGGATCGCGTTGAACCATTTGCCCGATTGGTTGGGCTTGGCACCGTGGGTCAGGTGACCACCTGCATCAAGGCTCATGCCCAAAATGGTGTCGCCGGGTTTGAGAAGGGCGGTGAACACGCCCTGGTTGGCCTGCGATCCCGAATTGGGCTGCACATTGGCGAACTCACAGTCGAACAGCGCCTTGGCCCGATCGATCGCCAGATTTTCCGCCACGTCGACATATTGGCAGCCGCCGTAATAACGACGACCCGGATAGCCTTCGGCATATTTATTGGTCAACACCGAACCTTGGGCCTCCATCACCGCCGCGGAGACGATGTTTTCAGAGGCGATCAGCTCGATCTCGTCGCGCTGGCGACCCAGCTCGTCGGTGATCGAAGCGTAAAGCTCGGGGTCACGGGTGGCGAGGCTTTCGGTGAAAAAGCCAGCGTCGCGTTGCTCGGTCATAGGGAACTCCTCGCAAATATCCGGTGTTGGCGCTCGTTTAACGCAGTTTTTGTTGAGCCGGAAGCGGGCAAACGCGCAAATCGGCTTTTTTGCCGGGTGATTGGTGCTTGTCTTTCGCCCATACGCTTGCAACACCTTGTAAGACTGAGAGGAAACGGTGCGCTGTGAGCCCTTTGACGCATATCCATTTTGCCGCTTCATCTAGTGAGTCGGCGCAAGCCGCGCTTGCTGATCTGAGCGATCGCTACGGGCAAGTGCCGCGCTATGCGGCCGATGTGATCGTGGCGCTTGGGGGTGATGGGTTCATGCTGCAATGCCTGCATGAGGGCACGGGCCTGCCGGTTTACGGGATGAATCGCGGCACGGTCGGGTTCTTGATGAACGATTATGTGCCCAGCGACCTGCCTGAACGGCTGGCCGCTGCCGAAGAGGCCGTGATCAATCCGCTCTCGATGAAGGCCGAAACTGAGGATGGCGTGCTGCACGAGGCGCTTGCGATCAACGAGGTCTCGCTGCTGCGCGCGGGTCCGCAAGCGGCCAAGCTGCGGATCTCGATCAATGGCAAGGTACGGCTGGAGGAGCTGGTTTGCGACGGGGCGATCGTCTCGACGCCTGCAGGATCGACCGCGTATAATTTCTCGGCGCACGGGCCGATCCTGCCGATTGGCTCGGATGTGCTGGCGTTGACGGGCATCGCCAGTTTCCGGCCCCGGCGCTGGCAAGGTGCGATCCTGCCCTCGTCTGCCTTGGTGCGCTTTGACGTGCTGGAATCTGACAAACGCCCGGTCATGGCGGATGCGGACTCACGCTCGGTCAAGCCGGTGAAATGGGTCGAGATCCGCTCCGAGCCCGAGATCGCGCATCACATTCTGTTCGACCCGGGGCACGGGCTCGAAGAACGCCTGATGCGCGAGCAGTTCGCCTGACTGTCCTAAAGCGTATTTTTGCTAAGCCAGTTGTCACGCTTGCGATAAATCGTTGAAGGGGCCACGCCCAATTCCTGCGCCGCGCGCGGGATCGAGCCGTCATGGCGTGCGATGGCAGATTCGATTGCGTTGCGTTCGATTTCGGCAAGGGTTCGCATCGCGGGACGGTCATTGTCGCGCGGTGTGCGAGCCACCGTCTCAGTGTGTTTGGCGTATTGGCCGGTCCCATTGGGCAGCATATCGACGTGCAATTCTGCACCATCATGCATCACCACCGCAGCGCGCAATACATTCATCAACTGACGCACATTTCCGGGCCAATGATGCGCCTTGAGCCAGTCCAGCGCTGCCGCGCTAATATCTTTGAAACTGCGCTGCTCTTCAGACGAGAACCGCGTGAGAACCGCGCGCGCAATCATTGGGATGTCTTCTGGATGCTCTCGCAATGGCGGCATTTCGATGGACAAAACATGTAGGCGATAGACCAGATCTTCGCGTATTCGGCCTAGCTTTACGGCCTCCATCGGGGGCAGTGCCGCGGCACTTAGGACGCGCACATCGACATGCATTGTCTCTTCCGCACCAACGGGTCTGATCTGACTGCTTTGCAGAAACCGCAGCAATTTGGTCTGCACCGCAGGGGCCAGTTCGCACACATTGTCAAGCAGCAGGGACCCGCCATTGGCGCTCATCAAGGCGCCGGGTTTGTCCGAAAGCGCACCGGGGAAGGCGCCCCGTTTATGGCCAAATAATTCGCTATCAAGGCGATCTGCCGGCAAGGCGCCGCAATCAAGGGTGACGAATGGTGCACTGGCACGCGCGCCCATCGCGTGAATCGCCTGCGCACACAGTTCCTTGCCCGTGCCGCTTTCACCCCAGATGAAAAGTGGGGCGACGGACAGCGCCGCCGAGCGGATCTGAGCATAGACTTTTTGCATGCGTGACGATTGGCCAATAAACGAGCCGCTGGGCAGGGCATCGCTTGCAATGTAGTGTGGCTTGGCTTGCGGCGCATAGCTGCTGCGTGCGTTCTCGATTGCGCTGCTCAGGCGTGGCTCGTTCACCGGTTTGATCAGCACGTCCTTCGCTCCGGCGCGCATCGCATTGACCGCGCGATCAACCGAGCGGTCTGCCGTAAGCACCACAATCGCGGTGCCCGCCCGCAACGCCAGCATTTCTGGGATCAGATCATCGCCGTCACGGTCGGGCAACATCAGTTCCAGCAGCACGATTTCAATTGAGTGGGTGCGAAACAAACTCATGGCATCGCTTGCCGTGGCGGCGGTGTGCACCTTAAACCCGACATTGCCCAGATGTGTTTTATAACTCGCGGATATCGAGGCCCCGTTTTCAACCACCAGAATGCGCTCGGACGGGGGGCTTCCAGCGGGGGTTGCACGTCCTGTGCGGATGTCTGCTTCGAGGCTGCGCTCGGAGTTGGGCTGTGAATTATTCATGAGCGATAAAATTCTTTAATTGAAAATTGACTATTATCTGATGGAACAATCTGTCCATTCTATCAAGAGCTTCGCGCGCGAGGTCGTGAATCTCAATATAGCTCCCACGATTGAGGGCGCATTGTTGGGAACCGATCTGGCGGACCGGCATGCTCTTACCAATGGCCCCGGCCACCGCGATGCGCTTGTGACATTGGCGCATGATCTGAGCGTAGCCGAATTGCTCGAACGCGCTTGCGATCAATCGCAGATCGGTGGTGACGTGATGGGACGAAGTGCTGTCTTCGCGCCCCGATCCGATCGGTTGCAGCCGTGCCGCCGCAACTGGCGCGACGTTGGGCATAGTGCGTTCTAAACCCTGTTGGAAGAACTGCGCGAGATACTTTCTGGCTTTTGGAATGCGATCAAGCTGCAGGCTTGTTTGGGGATCAAGTGAGGTGTCGGGTATCAAACTCAGCCTGCCGAGAGTGTCGGCAAGTGCGGTGCGCGCATCATGACCGTGCATCGAAATTCGCTCGAGTCTGGCGGCGTCCTCATACGAGGCTTGATCTGTATTCCGAAATATACTCGGCGTTTTCATGTTTAATACCCTGCACGGATCATCGGCGTGACGTGCACGTAAATCAAGTAACGCTTTTTGTCAGAGCAGGATCAGCGAGGTGACAGGGCAAATAAAACTTTAGAAACTGTCGCAATTTCGATGCAGGCGCGCCTTTTTGCAGGGCGCGCCTGACGTTTGTGGGTCAGGCTTTGGGATAGCCCAGTGCTTTCAACGCTTGCGCGATCTCATCCAGAATCGCCGGGTCGTCGATCGTGGCGGGCATTTTCCAGTCTTGCCCGTCGGCGATCTTGACCATCGTTGCGCGCAAAATCTTGCCCGAGCGGGTCTTGGGCAGGCGGTCGACAATGCAGGCCAGCTTGAACGCCGCGACCGGACCGATCTTGTCGCGCACGCGCTTGACGCATTCCTGGACGATTTCGGCCTCGGGGCGGTTGCAGCCGGAATTGAGGCACAAGAATCCCATCGGGCTTTGTCCCTTCAGGTCATCTGCCACCCCGATCACAGCGCATTCCGCAACATCTGGATGACCCGCCAAGACCTCTTCCATCGCGCCCGTGGACAGGCGGTGGCCGGCGACGTTGATCACGTCATCGGTGCGCGCCATGATGTAAAGATAGCCGTCCTCGTCAATGTAGCCCGCATCGCCTGTTTCGTAATAGCCGGGGAAATGTTCGAGATAGCTTTTCTTGAACCGGTCTTCGGCATTCCACAGCGTCGGCAAGGTGCCCGGAGGCAGCGGCAGCTTGATCGTGATTGCGCCCAATTCGCCGGGGGGAAGCGGGTGGCCGCCTTCATCCAGAACTTGCACATCATAGCCGGGCATCGGCACGGACGGGCTGCCCACCTTGGTTGGCAATTCCTCGATCCCGATCGGGTTGGCGGCAATCGCCCAGCCGGTTTCGGTCTGCCACCAGTGATCGACGACTGGCACGTTCAGATGCTTTTGCGCCCATTCCACGGTGTCGGGGTCGGCCCTCTCACCCGCCAGAAACAGCGCCTGTAGATCGTGCAGCTTGTAGCGCTTGATCCATTCGCCGGTCGGATCCTCACGCTTGATGGCGCGCAGGGCGGTGGGGGCGGTGAAGAAGGACTTGATCCGGTTGTTCTGGATGATGCGCCAGAACACGCCGGGATGGGGCGTGCCAATCGGCTTACCCTCAAACACGACGGTGGTGGCACCGGCAATCAACGGGCCGTAACAGATATAGCTGTGGCCCACGACCCAGCCGACATCCGAGGCCGCCCAGAACCGGTCGCCCTCCTCAATCTTGTAAATATTGTTCATCGACCATTGCAGCGCGACCAGATGGCCGCCGGTATGGCGCACCACGCCCTTGGGCTGGCCGGTCGTGCCGGAGGTATACAATATATAGGCGGGGTGGTTGCCCTCAACGGGCACGCATTCCGCAGGTTTCACGCCATATTGGAAGCCGTGCCAGCTGAAATCGCGCCCCTCGATCAGCTTGGCGACTTCCTGTTCGCGTTGGAAGATAACGCAGAATTCAGGCTTATTCGTGGCCAGTTCAATCGCCTCGTCGAGCAGCGGCTTATAATGCACCACCCGCCCCGGTTCGAGCCCGCAACTCGCCGCGATGATCGCCTTGGGGGTGCAATCATCGATCCGCACGGCAAGCTCATTGGCGGCAAATCCGCCAAACACGACCGAATGGATCGCACCGATGCGCGCGCAGGCCAGCATCGCCTCCAAGGCTTCGGGGATCATCGGCATGTAGATGATGACGCGGTCGCCCTTTTCGACGCCGCGCATTTTCAGCGCCCCGGCGAGGCTGGCCACGCGCGTTTGCAACTCGCGGTAGGTGATGCCCTTGGTCGAATGGGTGATCGGGCTTTCATGCATGATCGCGATCTGATCGCCGCGCCCCGCCTCGACATGGCGGTCCACCGCGTTCCAGCAGGTGTTGACCATCCCGTCCGAGAACCACTCAAAGAAAGGGGCATCGCCGTCAAACAGCGCCTTTGAAGGCTTGCTGTCCCAATCGATTTTCTCAGCCGCCTGCATCCAAAATTTGTCAGGATCTGCCTGCCACGCGGAATAGACCTCTTTATAGCCCATGCGAATGCCTCCTCCTCAGGAATATGAAGATTGTGTTAAGCCGCAGGGGGCATTGGCGCAAGAATGTTACCGCGCACATTGCAGGGATGGGGGAGGGATTTTGCAGAATCTGCGGAAATGGCCCCGCAAAGTTTTGCAAACTCTGCGGGATTGTTCATGCTTTGCGACGGGCGGGCGGGCTTTGCAAACCCGCGCGCGACTCAGCTGTAATGCGAAACCGGAGTGCCCGCGATCGCGGACATATTGAGCAAGCCGCGCGAGGTGATCGAGGGCGTCACGATATGCACCTTGTTGCCCATCCCCATCAGGATCGGCCCGACTTCCAGCCCGCCAGCCTTCATCTTGAGGATGTTGCGCACCCCCGAGGCCGCATCGGTATTGGCGAAGACCAGTACATTGGCGGGCCCCTCAAAGCGGCTCTCGGGCATCAGGCGGGCGCGCGTTTCGGAGTCGAGGGCGGCATCGACATGCATCTCGCCCTCGAAATCGAAATCGACCTCGCGCAGCAACAGCAGGTTCATCGCCTCGCGCATCCGCTCGCCGCTATCGGTGTCGAGATTGCCGAACTGACTATGCGAGCATAGTGCGATTTTGGGTCGCAACCCAAAGCGACAAACATGACGCGCCGCCCCGATCACGGTTTCTACAAGCTGCTCGGCGGTCGGAGTGTGATGCACCTGCGTGTCCGCGACGAACAGCGGTTCATCCTCAAGGATCATCAGGGACAACGCGCCAACGGGACGCAACTTGCCGCGCGCAAGAATCTCGCGAACATATTTCAGGTGCCACAAATACTGCCCGAAGGTGCCGCAGATCATGGAATCCGCCTCTTCGCGATGCACCATGATGGCGGCAATCGCGGTGGTGTTGGTGCGCATGATCGCGCGCGCCAGATCAGGCGTGATGCCACGGCGCGCCATCAGCTCGTGATAGGTGCCCCAGTAATCGCGATAGCGCGGGTCGTCTTGCGGGTTCACGATTTCCAGATCTGACAGGCGCAGCGGCAGACCGGCGCGCTCGCAGCGCATCTCGATCACCTCGGGGCGCCCGATCAGAATCGGCGTATCGGTGGTTTCCTCGATCATCGCATTGGCGGCGCGCAGCACGCGTTCATCCTCGCCCTCGGCGAACACGATGCGGCGCGAGGCGGTGGCGGCAGCCTCGAAGACCGGGCGCATCAGCAGCGCCGATTTGAACACCGAACCATCAAGTTTGAGCTTATAAGCCGCGGGATCTTCCAGCGGACGGGTCGCCACTCCGGTCTCCATCGCGGCCTTGGCCACGGCGCTGGCTACGACGCCCATCAAACGCGGATCAAACGGTTTCGGGATCAGATATTCGGTGCCAAAGGTCAGCTTTTCGCCGCGATAGGCGGCGGCGGCCTCGGCGCTGGTGGTCTGACGCGCGAGCTTGGCGATGCCTTCGATACAGGCGATCTGCATCTCGTCGTTGATCGTGGTGGCCCCCACATCCAGCGCGCCGCGAAAGATGAAGGGGAAACATAGCACGTTATTGACTTGATTGGGGAAATCGCTGCGCCCCGTGGCGATGATTGCACCAGGCGCGACCGCGCGCGCCAGATCGGGCAGGATTTCTGGGGTCGGGTTGGCCAGCGCAAAAATGATCGGCTTATCGGCCATCTTGGCGACCATTTCGGGCGTCAGAACGCCGGGGCCAGAGAGCCCAAGGAACATATCCGCTCCGTCGATAACGTCGTCCAAGCTGCGCAGATCGCTGTCTTGTGCATAATTGGCCTTTTGCGGCGTCATCTCGGCCTCTCGGCCCTTGTAAACCAGCCCGGCAATGTCGCACAGCCACACATTTTCACGCTTCACGCCAAGCTTGAGCAGCATGTTAAGGCAGGCAATCCCCGCCGCCCCGCCGCCGGTGGACACAATCTTGATGTCTTCGAATTTCTTGTGGCTCAGATGAAGCGCATTGGTGGCAGCCGCCCCCACGACAATCGCGGTGCCGTGCTGATCGTCATGAAAGACCGGGATATTCATCCGCTCACGACAGATTTTCTCAACGATGAAGCATTCAGGCGCCTTGATGTCTTCAAGATTGATCGCGCCAAAGGTCGGCTCTAGAGCGCAGACGATCTCGGCCAGTTTCTCGGGGTCGCTTTCGTTCAGTTCGATATCGAACGCGTCGATATCGGCGAATTTCTTGAACAGAACCGCCTTGCCTTCCATCACCGGTTTGGCGGCAAGCGCGCCGATATTGCCCAGCCCCAGCACGGCGGTGCCATTGGTTACGACGCCGACCAGATTGCCCCGCGCGGTGTAGTCGCGTGCGGTGTCGGGGTTGGCCTTTATCTCAAGGCTGGCCTCGGCCACGCCGGGTGAATAGGCGCGCGCCAAATCGCGGCCATTGGCCAGCGGCTTGGTGGCGCGAATCTCCAGTTTGCCGGGCTTTGGATAGGCGTGATAGTCCAATGCCGATTGCCGGTGATTGTCCTGACGAACCTCTTCCATGTGCCTCTCCCGGAACTGGTTTAGTGCTAAACTATCTCGTCTGATCGCGATTCATACTTTCGTTCTAGATAGCACAAGGGCTACAAATGCAAGCCTCTCGCTGACCTAGGGGCATGAACTGATCGAGAGCGGGGGCTGATCTGGCGTCACCGCTTGCATCATCCGCGCGCCCGGCGCAGGATCGGCAAAACTCAACCAGCTGGACAAATTTGCCCGTCCAGCCCAGTCCGGAGACGGCCATGTCGCTTCTCGATGCCGCGCGTCAGGTGCGCGAAAACGCCTATGCCCCCTATTCCAAATTCAAGGTGGGGGCGGCTGTGCGCGGCGCCTCGGGCACGATCTATCGCGGCGTCAATGTTGAGAATGTGGCCTATCCCGAGGGCACCTGCGCCGAGGCGGGGGCGATTGCCGCGATGATTGCGGCGGGGGAAACCGAGATTATCGAAGTGGCCGTGATTGCCGATTGCCCGAGTCCAGTGCCGCCCTGTGGCGGGTGTCGCCAGAAACTGGCGGAATTTGCGCGCCATGACACGCCGGTGACGCTGGCGACAACTGCGGGTGAGCGGCTGGATACCTCGGTGGGCGCGCTGCTGCCGGGGCGTTTCGACATGAGCCATATGGATAACGTCTGATGGATGCGCGTTCGGTCATCCGCGCGGTGCGCGATGGGAATGGGCTATCGGCTGAGGGCGCGGCATGGTTCGCGCGTGGGCTTGCGGATGGTGCGGTGTCGGATGCGCAGGCGGGGGCCTTTGCGATGGCCGTGCTGCTCAAGGGGATCGGGTCGTCCGGCCGCGTGGCGCTGACGCAAGCGATGCGCGACAGCGGTTCAGTTCTGCAATGGGACATGCCCGGCCCGGTGATCGACAAGCATTCGACCGGCGGAGTGGGCGATAGCGTATCGCTGCTACTCGCTCCGGCGCTGGCGGCGTGTGGCTGCTACGTTCCGATGATCTCGGGGCGCGGGCTGGGCCATACCGGCGGCACATTGGACAAGATGGAAACGATCCCCGGCTATCGCGCGCTGCCCGGCATCGAGGTTTTGCGCAAAGTGGTGGGCGAAGTCGGCTGCGCTATTGTCGGCGCGACCGAGGAAATCGCGCCCGCCGACAAGCGCCTTTACGGCATTCGCGATATCTCGGGCACGGTCGAAAGCATTGATCTGATCACTGCCTCTATCCTGTCGAAAAAACTCGCCGCCGGGCTGGAGGGGCTGATCCTCGATGTCAAAGTCGGCTCTGGCGCGTTCATGGCCACGGCAGATGAGGCGCGCGCCTTGGCGAAAAGTCTGGTTGAGACCGCCAATGGCGCGGGCTGCAAGACCACTGCGCTGATCACCGATATGAATCAGCCGCTTGGCCTGTGCGCGGGCAATGCGCTTGAGGTGATCGAGGTGATGGAGACGCTGACCGGCACGGCTGTCAGCGGCGCGTTATGGGATGTCACGGCGGCGCTGGGCGGTGAGGCGTTGGTGCTGGCGGGCTTGGCGGCAGATGCCGAGGAAGGATCGGAGCGGATCGACGATGCGCTTGAGACGGGGCGCGCGGCGGAAATCTTCGGCAAAATGGTGGCCGCCCTTGGGGGCCCCGTAGATTTCGTGGAGCGCTACCCCGACCGGTTGCCCTCTGCCCCGGTTGTGCGCGCGCTGGACGCGCCGCGGGATGGGTTTATCGCGCGCATCGACACCCGCGCGCTGGGCGAGGCAGTGGTGCATCTGGGCGGCGGACGGCTGGTCGGGGGCGACAAGATCAACCCCTCGGTGGGGCTGTCAGAGATCCGCATGATTGGCGAGGCGATGGGGAAGGGCGATCCGCTGATGCTGATCCATGCCAGCGACGCTGCGCATGCCGATGCCGCCGAAGCCGCCCTGCGCGCCGCCTATCACTTCAGCGACGAGCCCCCAGAAGAGCCTCCGCTAATTCACGAAAGGATCGGGGCATGAGCCGGGCGTTTTTGATCGTCATGGACAGCGTCGGCATTGGCGGCGCACCCGATGCGGATCGATTTTTCAATGACGGCACGCCCGATACCGGTGCCAATACCGTGGGCCACATCGCGCAGGCCTGCGCGCAGGGCCGCGCCGATCAGGGCCGAGAAGGGGCGCTGAAGCTGCCTCATCTGGATGCGCTGGGCCTGGGGGCTGCGATCACGCTGGCATCTGGCGTGGCGGCACCCGGTCTGGATGCTGCGCCGCAGGGGCTTTGGGGCGCGGCAACCGAGGTCTCGTCGGGCAAGGATACGCCCTCGGGGCATTGGGAAATGGCGGGCGTTCCAGTGCCATGGGACTGGCATTATTTCCCTGACAAGACCAACAGCTTTCCGCCCGAATTGGTGGCCAAGGCCTGCGAGATTGCGGGAACCAAGGGGGTCTTGGGCAATTGCCACGCCTCGGGCACCAATATCATCGAAGAACTCGGTGACGAACATATCCGCACGGGCTGGCCGATCTGCTACACCTCGGCCGATAGCGTGTTTCAGATCGCCGCCCATGAAGAGCATTTCGGTCTCGACCGGCTTCTGGCGCTGTGCGAGGGGCTAGCGCCGACGCTGCATGGTATGAAGGTGGGCCGCGTAATCGCGCGCCCCTTTATCGGCGAAAACGGTGTGTTCACGCGCACGCCGAACCGGCGCGATTTTGCCATGGCTGCGCCTGCGCCGACGCTGCTGGACTGGGCTTATGACGCGGGCCGGGTGACCCATGCGATTGGCAAGATCGGCGATATTTTCAGCCATCGCGGCGTCACCCACCTGCACAAGGGCAAGGGCGATGCCGATCTGGCCAAGCACCTGATTACCTTGGCCGAAACGGCCGAAGAGGGCAGCCTGACCTTCGCCAATTTCGTTGAATTCGACAGCCTTTTCGGCCATCGCCGTGACGTGGCGGGCTATGCGCGCGCGCTGGAGTGGTTCGATGGTGTGGCAGACGCGTTCATGGCGCGGCTACGCCCCGGCGATCTGGCGATCTTTACCGCCGATCATGGCAATGACCCGACCTGGACTGGCAACGATCACACCCGTGAACGCGTCCCGGTTCTGGCTTGCGCGCCCGGGCAGGACGCGCGCGGCATTGGCCAGATCGCTTTCACCGATATCGCCGCGTCGATCGCGGATCATCTCAACATCCCGGCTCAAGGTCCGGGCAAATCGTTTTTCGTGAGGGACAAGACATGACTGATCATCTGACCGTGGTGAACCACCCGCTAGTGCAACACAAGCTGACCTTGATGCGCGACAAGGATACTTCGACCAATTCCTTTCGCCAATTGCTGCGCGAAATCAGCCTGCTGCTGGCCTATGAGATCACCCGCGAGCTGGAGATGACGACCCGCACGATCCAGACGCCTTTGTGCGAAATGGAGGCCCCCATTCTTGAGGGCAAAAAGTTGGCGCTGGTGTCGATCTTGCGCGCAGGTAACGGGTTGCTCGATGGTGTGCTGGAGCTGATCCCGGCGGCGCGGGTGGGCTTTGTCGGGCTGTATCGCGACCCCGAGACGCTGCAACCGGTCGAATATTACTGCAAGCTGCCCAATGAGTTGGAAAACCGCCTGACGATTGTGGTCGATCCGATGCTGGCGACGGGCAATAGCTCTGTCGCGGCGATTGATCTGATCAAGGCGAAGGGGGCCAAGAATATCCGCTTCCTGTGCCTGCTGGCCGCCCCCGAAGGTGTTGCGCGGATGCGTGAGGCCCACCCCGATGTGCCGATCGTCACCGCCTCGCTTGACGAAAAGCTGAATGATCAGGCCTATATCGTGCCCGGTCTAGGGGATGCGGGTGACCGGATGTTTGGCACAAAATAAGCCATTTTTCCTTTACTCACCGTCAAGACTCCGCCATCCTCCAGCCTTATTAGACATGGGGGCATGCATGCGGTTTGGTGGGGTTTTGACGGCTGCGCTTTTTGGGGCGGTGATGGGCGCAAGCGGGGCAATGGCGCAAAGCTATGCGCCCGAAGAAACGCCACCCGCTTCGTTCAAAGGGCGTCAATATGTCGATAGCGCGGGCTGCGTATTCGTGCGCGCGGGCTATGGCGATGCCACTAAGTGGGTGCCGCGGATCAACCGCGATCGCACGGCGATTTGCGGCTTTAAACCCAGCTTGCCTGCCGAAAAGGTCGCTGTTGCGGCCCCTGCGAAGGTTGTAGCCCCCAAAACCGTGATTGCAAAAGCAGCCCCGGCGCCGAAAATGGCGGCGCCCGTGATGCGCAGCAATACGGTCAGTCGGCGCTCCGTGAAGGCACCGATAGCTACGATTGCCTCGAATATGGTGCCCGAGGCGCGCTCGCCAAACCCGCCCTATTCCCCGGTGAAGACGCTAGCCCCGCGCGCGGTGGCGCAACCCGCCTCGGCTCGGGGGCAAACGCGTGCGACGCGTATACAGGTCGCCATGGTGCAACCTGTGGTGCAAAAAATCCCGCGTGAGGTCAGCGTCGGGGGCGTGGCGCCTGTCGTGACGACCTCGCCTGAACCTCCGGGTGGCTGGAAACCCGCATTCGAAGACGGGCGTCTGAACCCATATCGCGGGCCGCGCACGCAGTCGGGCGATGCGCAAATGGCGCAGCGTTGGAATACCAAGACGCCGATGGGCATGGTTGCCGTGCCCCAGCAGCGGGTGATCTATGTGCCCGTGGCCAGCGCGCGGATGTCCGCGGAAACGGTGGCCCCCGCGTCCAGCGCGACGCGCCAGCCGGCAGGGTCTGGCAAGCGGTTCGTGCAGGTGGGCAGCTTTGGCGTGCCCAGCAATGCTGCGGCTGCAAAGGCACGGCTGCGCGCGCTTGGGCTTCCGGTGGCGACAGGGCGTGCGGGCCGTTTGACGGTGGTTTACGCAGGCCCCTTCAGCGCGCCCTCTGCCCTGCAAAACGCACTAAACTCGGCGCGCAGCGCTGGGTTTCGGGATGCGCTGCTGCGCTAGGCTCAGGCATCAACACAAATGAAAACGGCGGTCCAAGCGGGCCGCCTTTTTTGTAACCGGGATGCGTGGGTTAGCGCCCCGTGCAGATGTCTTGCAACGCGACCCATTGTGCATCAGGCAGAACGGGACGCGGTGAGGGCTCCCCCTTGAACGGGTCAGCCTCGATCAGGCCCAGAACGGTTTCTCCTGTCGGATCAAGCGCGTAGGCATACGGGGTAGAGCTAACTCCGGCCGTACGAAAGGCGCGCAACAAGCCGTCGGTGGCAGGCGGCATCGGTTGCTCGCGCAGCAATTGTTCAGCGTAAGAGGTGATGCCGCTATCGGGCAGATTGCCCGTGGTCAGCAGGCGCAACGCCGCCGCCGGTCCCAGCGCGCCCAGCATCTGTTTGAGCGGCGATTGCCCGGCAGCCCCGTCTTCTGTCGAGATCAGATAGCCAGCAACGACCTCGGGGGTGTCGGGGCCCTCGATGGTATTGCGCCCGATCACGGCCAGCTTGCCGGGTAGTAACCGCGCGCCCTTTAATGCCTCGGGCAGCACGACGATTGTGTCATGGCCGGGCAGGCGCTTGGACAGGACAGCGAGGGCCTGTTCGCCGGGTGGGCTCGCGCAGGGCTGGCCCGTCATCGTGGAGAGCTCCGCCAAAAGTTTGCGCCCGATCTCGATCCGCTTGGCCATTGGGGTGATGCGCGCGGCATGATCGACCAGCGCGCCGGGCAGCCAGAACAGCGCCGCTGCGCCAACGCACAGCACAACGCCGCCGATCAGGAATGAGCGCAAACGGCCCGGATGGGGGCGATGGGACTCGATGATCACATGGACCTTTTCGATCGCGGCGATCATCACCTCATCTTCAAGCTCCAAGCTTTCGCCCGGCTCCTCAGATGGCGCGTAAATCGCAGGGTGCGCGCCCGGGTTGCGCCGGATCATCGCGGGCAGTGACCAATGGGCCAGGGCCGCGCCCGCCTTGGTTTCAGAAATCACGAGGCTTGCATCGCCCAGCGATACAATCACCTCGCGGCGCTGCGCCTCAGGATCGGCGCGCCAAAGCCCCACGGCTTCAAGACGGTCATATTCGCTTAGGGCGGTCATTGGGACCTGTTACTGCTCTTGTTAACGTGCAGGATAGCCGATCCTGCCGATGCGTCAATCAGATGCCGGGTTTGGCCAGATGTCGGGTTTGGCGGCGCAGACCACTCCGCGCCGCGCCCAAGCTCAGCCTTGGTCCTGATCCAGCAATTTGGCCACGGCGCGCAGTTCGAATTTCTGAATCTTGCCGGTCGATGTCTTGGGCAGATCGGCAAACATCACGCGCTTGGGTGTCTTGAAACCCGCAAGGCGTTCGCGGCAGAACTGGATGATCTCGGCCTCGGTGGCCTCGGCCCCGTCTTTGAGCTCGACAAACGCGCAGGGCACCTCGCCCCATTTCTCGTCCGGCTTGGCCACGACTGAGGCCAGCGACACGGCCGGATGGGCGGCGATCACGCCCTCGACCTCAACCGACGAGACGTTTTCGCCCCCCGAAATGATGATGTCCTTCGCGCGATCCGTGATCTTGATGTAGCCGTCTTCGTGCAGAAACGCGATATCGCCGGAATGGAACACGCCGCCCTCAAACGCTTCGCGGGTGGCTTGCGGATTTTTGTAATAGCCCTTCATCACCATATTGCCGCGCATCACGATCTCGCCCAAATGCGAGGCATCGCGCGCCACCTCACTGCCGTGATCATGCACGGTCACCGTCTCCATCATCGCCATCATCATGCCGGTGCGCGCCTTGAGACTGGCGCGTTCCTCGGCCTCTGCGCTCTCCCATGCGGGTTTCCAGGTGCATTCGACCGAGGGGCCGTAGGTTTCCGTCAGCCCGTAGGTTTGCGTGACGTTGAAGCCGAGCGGTTCGACCGCGGCGAGGGTCGAGGCAGGGGGCGGTGCGCCTGCGGTGAACACCTCGACGGTATGATCAAAGGCGCGGCGGTCGGATTCTTTGGCGTTGACGATGGTGTTGAGAACGATCGGCGCGCCGCCGAAATGGCTCACGCCATGATCGGCGATCGCGTCATAGATCGCTTTTGCGGTGACATCGCGACAGCACACCACCGTGCCCCCCAGCATCGGCACCATCCAGGCATGGGTCCAGCTATTGCAGTGAAACAGCGGCACGATGGTCAGCAGCACCGGGTAAAGCTGCATCCGCCACGCGATCATATTGCCAATGGTGGACAGATGCGCGCCGCGATGGTGATAGACAACGCCCTTGGGGCGCCCCGTCGTGCCTGAAGTATAGTTGAGCGCGATGCTCTCCCATTCATCCTGCGGCATGATCCAGTCAAATAGCGGGTCGCCTTTGGCCAGCAGATCCTCGTATTCCAGATAATGGTCGGTCGGCTCGAATCCGTGCTCGGGGTCGGCGACCTCAATGATCTGGGGTGCGGGACCGGACATCGCCTTGAGCGCCTCTTCGGCAAGCGGCAAAAACGCGGTGTCGCACAGCACGATTTTCGCGCCGCCATGTTCAAAGATATAGGCGATGGTTGCCACATCGAGCCGGGTGTTGATCGCATTCAGGATCGCCCCGCAGGCGGGCACGCCGAAATGGGCCTCGACCTGGGGCAGGGTGTTTGGCAGCAGCGTGGCCACCACATCGCCCGGCTCAATCCCGCGCGCCCTGAGCGCCGAGGCAAGCTGGCTGACGCGCGCGTGGTAATCGACGTAAGACAGCTGGCGTGTCCCGTAGATCAGCGCGGTGCGTTCGGGAAAGACCTCGAGGGCGCGGTTCAGATGGGACAAGGGCGTCAGCGCAACATAGTTCGCCGCGCATTTCTCCAGCCCTGTTTCGTCGGCAAGCCAGCCCATGCAATCCTCCTCCGGTAATATCCTTGCGCATTTATTGCCTCTCGCGCAGGAATGTGAAGGGGGCGTGGCGCTTTTCGTCGATCACACTTGCCACTAGAGTTGCGCCTATGATCGTCTCGCATGGCCGCCGCTATATCTTTGTTCATATCCCCAAGACGGGGGGCACGGCGCTGGCGCTGGCGCTGGAGGCGCGCGCCATGGCCGACGATATCCTGATCGGGGATACGCCCAAGGCGCGCCGCCGCAAGGGGCGGCTGGCGGGGGCGCAAACGGCGGGGCGGTTGTGGAAGCACAGCACGCTGGCGGATGGGATCGGGCTGTATGACGCGTCTGAGGCACACAGCTATTTCACCTTCACGCTGGTGCGCAATCCGTGGGATCGGTTGGTGAGCTATTATCACTGGCTGCGCGTGCAAAGCTTTGACCACCCGGCGGTGACGCTGGCCAAGGCGCAGGATTTCTCGGGGTTTTTGGCGGCTCCGCAGATGCAGACGTCGATCGCGGCGGCGCCCTATGGTAGCTATATGCGCGGGCCGGACGGGGCCGAGCGATGCGATCTGTTCCTTCGCCTTGAGCATGTCGAACAAGACGCCGCGCCCCTAGAGGCGCATCTGGGTTTCGCCATTACCCCCTTTGCAAGGGCCAATGAATCAAGCCGGGTACGCGACTGGCGGCGCTATTACAGCGACGCCGATCATGCGCTCGTCGCTCGGCTTTGCGCACCTGACATCGCGCGCTTTGGGTATTCTTTTTAATCCGTTAGCGAATAAGTGGCTGATTGCACCCTCTAAAGCAGCAATCACGCGAATGTTGCCTGAACTGTTCAGATCTTCGCCGCAATGCCTTTGTTGCGCCGTTTTCTCGCCCACGAAACATCTCGGGAATCGCTTGGACTGAACGCATCGGCAAACGCCCCCTTCGGGGTTTTTCAGAAGGAAGACGGATATGTTCGCATCTGCCGCTAGTGCTTGGAACGACGCTGTCGAATTCGACGAGATTTTTTCGAACGCCTCGGGCCATGCCTCGGGTGTGAACCAGAGCGGGGGGATTGTGGCGGGCACGCGGATTGCGACCGAGATGGGCTGGCGCCCGGTCGAGGGGATCGTGGCGGGCGACATGGTGATGACCTTCGATCACGGCGCGCGCCCGGTGGTGGCCGTCAAGCGCACGCAGTTTTGGCTTGGTTCGAATTCCTGCCCGCGTCATTTGCAACCGCTCGCCGTTCCCGTCGGCGCGTTGGGCAATGCCTCCGCGATGCTTTTGCTGCCCGAGCAAACCGTTCTTGTCGAAAGCGATATGGCCGAGGCGGTGTTTGGCGACCCCTTTGCACTAGTCCAGGCGGCCGCCCTTGAGGGCTATCGCGGAATTGACCGCATCACGCCGCACCAAAAGGTTGAAATTGTCGTGCTGGAATTTGCCCGCGACGAGGTGATCTACGCCAATGGCACCAGCATGATCCATTGCAGCTCGGTTGATGCGGGGAGCTTGAATGCGATGATCGCGCCGACCCCCGCAATGTATGAGGCTCTGCCGTTGGAAATGGCGCGCTCGATCGTGGCGGAGATGATCGCCGAAGATATGATTGCCCAAAGCTACGCTTACGCCGCTGAATAAACGCTCCGCTTTTCCGATAGTCAAAGCCGCCGCGCCCTGAAATGGGCGCGGCGGTTTGCGTTTGCGGGTTTGGCGGCATGAAAACGCCGGGGCCTTTGCAGACCCCGGCGCTTCATATTGACCCGGGCAATAGCAGGGAACCGCGCCTTGCCCCGGTCTGTCGTGTCGCGATCAGGCGGCTTTCGCAGCCTGACCTTTGCCAAAGCGGCCATAGAACGTGTCGCCCTTGGCGGCGATGTCGCGCAGCAGGGCCGGAGCCTCAAAGCGCGCACCGTATTGGGCGGTCAGCGCGTCGCAAATCTCGACCGCTTTCCCCGCGCCAAGGATATCGAGCCAAGAGAACGGGCCACCCGACCATGGCGCAAAGCCCCAGCCAAGGATCGCGCCCACGTCTCCCTCGCGGATATCTTCCAGCACGCCTTGTTCAAACGCGCGCACGGCCTCGAGAACCTGCGCCATCAGCAAGCGGTGCTGGACGTGATGCACATCAGGCTGCTCATCGGCGCGCGGGAATTTGGCATCGAGCCCGGACCAAAGGCCCTGACGCTTGCCCTTGTCGTCATACTCGTAAAAGCCCGCATTGGATTTGCGCCCCATCCGGCCCTGATCGGCCATCCAGAACAGCACATCATCGACGGCCCCATCCGGGTAGGCATCGCCCATCGCTGCTTTGGTCGCCTTGGCGATTTTGACGCCCAGATCAATCGAGGTCTCATCCACCAGTTGCAGCGGCCCCAGCGGCAGACCCACCTGTGTCGCGGCATGTTCAACCAGCGTCGGGTTCACGCCCTCTGCCAGCATCCGAATACCTTCGTTGATATAGGGAATGATGCAGCGGTTGGCATAGAAGAAGCGCGCATCGTTCACGACGATCGGCGTCTTGCGGATCTGGCGCACGAAATCGAGCGCCTTGGCCACGGCCACCGGCCCGGTTTTCGCCCCCTTGATGATCTCGACCAGCAGCATTTTGTCCACCGGCGAGAAGAAGTGAATGCCGATGAACTGCTCGGGACGTGCGCTGGCCTTGGCCAGCTCGGTGATCGGCAGGGTCGAGGTGTTGGTAGCGAAGATCGCATCCGACGGGATCACGGCTTCGGTCTTCTTGGTGACCTCGGCCTTGACGCCCATATCCTCGAACACCGCCTCGACGATCAGATCGCAGCCCTCAAGGGCGGCGTAATCCGTGGTCGCGGTGATGCGGCCCAGCACTTGGGCTTTCTTCTCTTCGGTGACCTTCTTGCGCGAAATCCCCTTGTCGAGAATGCCCTCGGAATAGGATTTCCCGCGATCGGCGGCCTCTTGGGCGTTGTCGATCAGCACGACTTCGATACCGGCCACGGCGCTGACATAGGCAATCCCTGCCCCCATCATGCCCGCACCCAGAATGCCGACCTTTTTCACGGTCTGATCGGGGGCGTCAGGACGGTTCGCGCCTTTTTCCAGCGCGCCCTTGTTGATGAAGAGCGACCGGATCATCGCCGTCGAGGACGGGTTAAGCAGCACATTGGTGAACCAGCGCGCCTCAATCTTGATGGCCTGATCAAAGGGCACCAGCGCGCCCTCGTAAACCGCGGACAACAGCGCCTTGGCGGCAGGGTAGACGCCTGCGGTCTTGCCATGCACCATCGCGGAAGCCCCGACAAAGGTCATGAAACCCGCCGGGTGATAGGGCGCGCCGCCGGGCATTTTGTAGCCCTTGGCATCCCAAGGTTTCACCAGATCGGCGTCCTTGGCATTCAAGACCCAGTCTTTCGCAGCCGCGACCGGATCATCGACCACTTCGTCGATCAGGCCAGCAGCTTTGGCCTTTTTCGGGTCAGACAGCTTGCCTTCCAGCAGGAAGGGGGCCGCGACCATCGCACCAAGCTTGCGCGCGAGACGGGTCGTGCCGCCACCGCCGGGGAAGATACCGACCATGATTTCGGGCAGGCCGATCTTGGCCTTGGGATTGTCGGCGGCAAAGATGCGATGGGTCGAGAGCGGCAGCTCCAGCCCGATCCCGAGCGCAGTGCCGGGTAGGGCGGCTGCAATCGGCTTGCCGCCTTTGTTGGTCTTCGGGTCCATCCCGGCGCGCTCAATCTTACGCAGGACGTGGTGCATGCTCATCACGCCATCAAAGATCGCCTGCGCGCCGCCTTCGCGCATCTGCGCGATGACATTGAGATCCATCCCGCCCGCAAAATCGGGCTTGCCCGAGGTGATGACCACGCCCTTGCAGGCGTCATCGGCCAGCGCGGTGTCGATGAAGCTATCGAGGAGTTTGAACCCCTCCATGCTCATCACGTTCATCGATTTCTCGGGCACGTCCCAAGTGATGATGGCAACGCCGTCGCTGCCCAGTTCGTATTTGAAATCAGCCATTTGTCCCTCCCTCACACGCGCTCGATGATGGTGGCCGCACCCATGCCGGAGGCCACGCAAAGCGTTGCCAGACCAGTGCTCAGGTCGCGCCGTTCCAGTTCATCCAGAAGCGTGCCGATGATGATTGCGCCTGTCGCGCCCAGCGGGTGACCCAGCGCGATCGCGCCGCCGTTCACGTTCACCTTGCTCGCATCGACATTGAAGAACTGCATGAAGCGCAGCACGACGGCGGCGAAGGCCTCGTTGACCTCGAACAGGTCGATGTCGGAAATCGACATGCCGCTGTCTTTCAGGATCTTCTCGGTGACTGGCACGGGGCCAGTCAGCATGATCGTGGGATCGGTGCCGATCTTGGCGGTGGCGCGGATGCGGGCGCGCGGCTTGAGGCCATGCGCCTCGCCGAATTCCTTGTTGCCAATCAGGATCGCCGAGGCACCATCCACGATGCCCGAGGAGTTGCCCGCATGGTGGACGTGGTTGATGTGATCGAGATGTGGGTATTTCAGCATCGCGATTTTATCGAAGCCCGGCATTACCTCGCCCATATCCTTGAAGCTCGGTTTCAGCGCGCCCAAGGTTTCCATCGTGGTGCCCGGACGCGGGAATTCGTCGTGATCAAGAATGACCAAGCCGTTCTGATCGAGAACTGGCACGATCGATTTGGCAAAACGGTTGTCCTTGATCGCCTCAATGGCGCGACGCTGGCTTTCAACACCCAGCGCGTCTACGTCTTCGCGGCTAAATCCGTATTCGGTGGCGATAATGTCAGCCGAAATACCCTGCGGGACGAAATAGGTTTTCATCGCCAGCTGCGGGTCAACGGCGATCGCCGCCCCGTCCGAGCCCATCGCAACGCGGCTCATCATCTCGACGCCGCCCGCGATATAGCCATTGCCAGCGCCGCCCTTGATCTGGTTGGCAGCGAGGTTCACGGCCTCCATCGCCGAAGCGCAAAAGCGGTTGATCGACAGGCCGGGGATGCGTTCATCAAGATCGCTCAGCAAGACTGCCGAGCGCGCAAGACAACCGCCCTGTTCCATGACCTGCGTGGCATTGCCCCAGATCACGTCTTCGACCGCGTGGCCCTCAAGGCCGTTGCGCTCTTTGATGGCGTTCAGCAACCGCGCCGAAAGCGCCACCGAGGTGACCTCGTGCAGCGATCCATCCTTGCGGCCCTTGCCACGCGGGGTGCGTGCTGCGTCATAAATATAGGCGTCTGTCATGGTTCCTCCTCACGCCCGGTCAGACGGATTGCCGGGCATCAAATCATAGGGGTGTTTCCAACCGGGCAGGGCAGAGATGCTGTCTAACCAACGGTCGATATTGGGGAAATCTTTACGCTCGAAGCCGAAAGGCTCGGGGTAGTAGAGATAGCCGCAGCAGGCGAAATCGGCGATTGACGGGGTAGTGCCCACGATCCAGTCGCGGCCTTCAAGATGGGTTTCAAGTGTGGCCAGCGCGGCGAGCACCCGCCCCTTGAGCCATTTGATCGCCTCGGTCGGGCGCTTGTCCTCGGGCAGGAAGTTCATCAAGAACCGCAAGCTGCCTTGCTGGCCTGACCCTTTCTGAGCGTCCCAGAACAGCCAGCGCATCATTTCATTGCGGTCATCGGCCAGAAACTTGCCGGTTTTTTCCGCGATATGTAGCTGGATCAGGCTGGATTGTGTGAGCGTCAGATCGCCCTCGACGAAAACAGGGGCCTCGCCCATCTCGTTGAGCGCGCGAAACTCTGGGCTGCGCGACTCGCCGTTAAAGAAGTCGACATAGTGCGGCTGCCAGTCATAGCCGGCCAGCTCCATCGTCAGCGCCGCCTTGTAGGCGTTGCCCGATTCTCCAAAGCAATACAGTTTTGCGGTCATGCGACCTCCCCCTCGTCTGCCCATAATCTGGCGATTAAGTGACGCGAACGTAAGCCCCTTGCAGGCGTTTCGCCGCAACGTCATTCCATCACGACGTCGCGTCTAACGCGAGAGCGCGCGCGACGTTCCGTTGCGAAAGGTGAAATGAAGGTGAACTGGCCGACCTATTGCACCACCACTTCCGTGGCTTTGGGAAAGGTAATACCCTGAAAATCCGGGTAGGTTTTGCGCAACAGGCGAAGCTGCGTGGGGCTGTCGAGGCGGATCAGATACCATTCGGCATTGTCTTGCAGCGCCAAAGTGGTGTCGTCGCGCCGCAGCTTGCCGCGTGCGGGCAGTTCCAGAACCGAGGTGGTCGGGATTGTCGCATAGGCGCGCCCCGCCTTGGTTTGCCCGCTTTGCATCGCGGCGACATCCATGGAGAAACTGTCGATCACCACGGGGGCCATCGCCTTTTTAATCTGCGTTTCCATCTGGCCTTCCAGCGCATCGACCCCCACGCCCGATTGCGAGGCAAGGGCGCGCATCATCTTTGGCGGCACGGTGTCAAAAAACACGTCATAGTTCTTGTCTTGCACCGCGCGCACGAAACCCGCCGCCTCTTGGGTGATCGCATTGCGATCTGACGCATCGAAGGCAAGGGCAGGCAGGCTGGTCGCGAGACAAAGCGCAGTTGCAAGAAGCAGACGAGGCATATCGGACCTTTCGCGCCTAGGCTTTGCGCTCTGGCAATTCCGCCTTGAACAGCCGCAACCTGTGGGTGAGGTTCTCTTGATGGGTCACCGAATTGAAATGTTCAAAGAGGAAGGTCAAGGCCTCGTCCGGCGTGATCTCGGCTTCTTGAGCAAAGCGGTTGAGGCGACGATAAGCATCGTTTGTCATGGCGACGGGAAAGCGGCGGGTCAGTTTCAGGCGTTTGGTCATCCGCGCTCCTCGGGGGCTTGGTTCGAAACGACCTGTGCGATCAGATCGGGATAAGTGTCATGTGCGGGCAGGTGGCTTAGCTGGTCGAGCCAGCCCACCTTTGCCTCGATCCCGCCTTGGTCGCACGGTTGATAGGGGAAATCGGGGGCAAAGCAGCCCGCCATGATTTCTATCGTGTCGCCCGTCCGCAAATAGAGCGGCGTGCCGCAGGTCGGGCAAAACCCGCGCACAGAGATGTTGGACGAGGCCCATTCGCGTGGCGTCTCGCCCTGCCATTCGACCCGCGCACCGGGCACCTCGAAAAGCGGCGCAAAGGCATTTCCGGTGGCGCGCTGGCACATCCGGCAATGGCAAAGACCGGCTTTGGCGGGGCCTTCGGACACGGTGAATCGGATCGCACCGCATTGGCAGCCGCCACGCGCTGTTGGAAAAGTCGGATTTTGAGGCATCATCTGGCGCTCCGAAGCTGTGCCGCCACAGTTTAGCATAATCTTGGGGCGTGGCCATGGGCTTGGGGCGTGGCTATGGGGCCGTCGCGTCTAAAGCTGATCCCAGGCGCTCAGGCCCAATTTATGCTGACGCCAGATTTGCAGACCCGCCACGATGGAGCCGAAAAACAGCGCGCTCAGCACCAGCCCGACGATATGCACACCGAAGGACAATCCTGTCGTCCAGCTTAGCAGCGGATCAACGACAAGACGGGCGATGGCAAAGCCGATGGTATAAATCAGCAGGGTTTGCCGACAGCTCAGATACGGGCCCGGACGCGGCTCCAGGCCAAGCGCTGCCATCACCCGCGCAAGCAGCGGGCGGGGGCCGTGAATCACGCCGCGCGCGCGCAGTTCAGACAGCGCGACCGCATAGCGGCGATTGGTTTCAGCTGTGCCCAGATACATGGCAACCTCATGAGTCGAATTGAGGCTAGGGTAGCGCGCGCCCGGGCTGACACAATCGCCCGGCCGGACACTTCACCGCACATGCTGGTGATCGATCTGAAAACGGCGGGCCAAAGCCCGCCGTCTTAGGTCTTGGTTCGCTTGGGATCAGAACTGATCTTCGGCCAGCGCCATCACCGTTTCGGCCCCTGTTTCGATGCGGGCCAGGTGCATCGCGCAGGCGGGCAGTTGGCGCGCCATGTAGTAGCGGCCGGTGGCGATCTTGCCCTCGTAGAACGCGGTATCGGTCGCCCCATTGTCCAGCGCGACATTGGCGGCTTTTGCCATCCGCGTCCACATCAGGCCAAGGCAGACATGGCCCATCAGATGCATGAAGTCATAGCTGCCCGACAGCGCCGCGTTGGGGTTCTTCATGCCGCTTTGCATAAAGAACATGCCCGCCGCCTGAAGCTGTTTGCTGGCCACTTTCAGCGCATCGGTGAAGGGCTTCATGCGCTCATCGCCGTCATGCGACTTGCACTCGGCCTTGACCATCTCAAAGAAGGCCATGACATGCTTGCCACCGTCCTGAGCGAGCTTGCGGCCCACCAGATCGAGCGCCTGAATGCCGTTCGCGCCCTCATAGATCATCGCGATGCGGGCGTCGCGCACATGCTGCGACATCGGCCAATCTTCGGTATAGCCGTGGCCGCCGAACACCTGCTGGGCCTGCACTGCGGTCTCAAAGCCCTTGTCGGTCAGGAAGCCCTTGATCACCGGCGTCATCAGCGAGATCAGCCCGTCAGCGTCTTTGTCACCCGCCTTGTGCACGCGGTCAATCAGATGCGCGCCCCAGAAGGTGAACGCACGCGCGCCCTCAACAAAGCTTTTCTGATCCATCAGCATCCGGCGCACATCGGGGTGCACGATGATCGGATCGGCGGCCTTGTCAGGGGCCTCGGCCCCGGTGACGGCGCGGCCTTGCAGACGATCCTTGGCATAGGCCACGGCCTCTTGATAGGCGGCCTCGGCCACGGCGTAGCCTTGCAGGCCCACGCCCAGACGCGCCTCGTTCATCATCGTGAACATCGCGCGCATGCCCTTGTGCAGATCGCCCAGCAGCCAGCCCTTGGCGCTGTCGTAGTTCATCACGCAAGTGGCGTTGCCGTGGATGCCCATCTTCTCTTCGAGCTTGCCCACGGAAACCGCGTTGCGCTCGCCCAGGGAACCATCGTCATTCACGAGGAACTTCGGCACGATGAACAGCGACACACCTTTGGTGCCCTCACCACCGCCCGGTGCCTTGGCCAGCACCAGATGGATCACGTTATCCGAGAGGTCATGATCGCCCGCCGAGATGAAGATCTTGGTGCCGGTGATCAGATAAGAGCCATCGTCCTGCGGCTCTGCCTTGGTGCGCATGAGACCCAGATCGGTGCCGCAATGGGGCTCGGTCAGGTTCATCGTGCCGGTCCAGTCACAGGTGACCATCTTGGGCAGATAGGTGGATTTCTGCGCGTCCGTGCCATGCGTGTGGATCGCCGAGTAGGCGCCATGCGTCAGGCCCTGATACATGTTGAACGCCATGTTGGCGGACACGAACATCTCGCCCACCGCGCAGTTGAGCACATAAGGCATGCCCTGACCGCCATATTCGGGGTCGCAATCCAGCGCGGTCCAGCCGCCGTCTTTCATCGCGGCAAAGGCCTTGTCAAAGCCCTTGGGCGTGCGGACCATGCCGTTCTCCAGCACGCAGCCTTCCTTGTCGCCAACTTCATTGAGCGGGGCGAGCACTTCGGCGCTGACCTTACCGGCGGCATCAAGCACGGCCTCGGTGAAATCGGGCTCCATGTCCTCATAGCCCGGAATATCGGTCTGCGAGATCTTCAGAACCTCTTGCAGCACGAACTGCATGTCCTTGGTGTTGGCGGTGAAATTCGGCATGGCGTCCTCCCGGTTTTTCGTCAGTCGCGGATCAGGCCGCGTCGGTGTGGCGCGCCTTATCCAGTTGTTTCTCTGCCCAGCTGATCTGCTCGGCCAGTTCGGAAATGGCTTGCCCCAACTCATCCCGTTGGCGCGACATCTCCGACATTCTTTGCTGCGCGACTTTAATCGTCTCGTGCAGCTGCGTCTTTTGCTGATCGCCCATTTCGTAAAGATCCAGCAGCTGGCGGATATCCTCCAGGCTAAAGCCGAAACGCTTGCCGCGCAGGATCAGTTTCAGCCTTGCGCGATCACGCCGCGTAAACAGCCGTTTCTGACCCTCACGGATTGGGAACAGCAACTCCTTGCTTTCGTAGAACCGCAGGGTGCGCGGCGTTACATTGAACGCGTCACACATCTCGCGGATCGTCAAAACTTCGTCTTCGGTCATGCTCTCAGCCCCGTGTTTCCTTAGCGTAATGCAGGGGCAAATCATACGACTGCCCCTACATTACAAGACTTCTTGACGCGCACGTCACCGTAACGTCGCGTCACGAATTTGGTGACGTAATGTCAGGAACTTTTAACCATTCGGTCAAGAAATATTCTTTCGCCGAATGCGAAACTTATTATTAAGCCCGCTTGAGATTTCTCATGCGTGCTGACGCTAAGGAATGCATTTTGAAGTCAAGAATCAAGGGGGGGCGAGCCCTGATCACGCAATTGTCGGAGATCTTCGATCGCGCTGTCCAGCTCATCGCGTTGCGCGCGGAGAATGCCGAGCTGGCGATCGGCCAATTCGATCCAGACGCGATTTTGTTCCTGCGTGCCCTTTTGATCATAGATTTGCAGCCATTGCCGCGACTCTTCTAGAGAAAAACCAAAGCGGCGGCCGCGCAGGATCAGCGTCATGCGGGCAATCTCACGCGGACCATAAAAGCGCGAGCGGCCTTCCTTTTGTGGGCTTAGAAGCTCGATATACTCGTAATAGCGCAAGGTGCGCGGCGTTACGTCGAAGCGCTCGCACATTTCCTTGAACGTCAGCAAATCGGACATACTGCCCCTCCTCTAGAGCCAAAATCTAGCGCGCCGGGCGGCGGGCTTCAAGCGATCGCTTGCCGCCCGGTCGCGCCTTTGTTTAGATTTCGATCGGTTTGAGGATTTCGGGTTCGATCACGTTTACACCCGCCAGCCCGTCGATCAGCGGCTGGGCCGATTGCTCCAGCAGGCCGAATGTCTTGTAATGGCAGGGGATCACGGTCTTGAAATCAAAGTATTTCTTGGCCGCCCATGCCGCGCGCTCCATGTTCATCGTGTAATGACCACCCGCCGCGAGGATGCCGATATCGGGTTGGTGCAGCTCGCCCATCCATTCCATATCGGCCATGATGTCGGTGTCGCCGCTGACATAGATCGTGTGATCTTCCGCCGCGATCATGAAGCCTGCGGGCTGTCCGGCATAGATCGGATCGCCGCCCTTATAGTCGATCGAGGCCGAATGGGTCGCATTCACCATCGTCACCTTTGCGCCGCCAATATCGACCGTGCCGCCCTTGCCAAAGCCCACAACCTCAGCGCCCTCAGCCCCGAGGATGATCGACAGTTCATGGATGCAATAGATCGGGATGCTCAATTCCTTGGCGATTGGCACCGCATCCGATGCGTGATCGCCATGGCCGTGGGTCAGTAAGATATGGGTCGCGCCTTTGATCGCCTCGCCGCGTTTGTCATCGGGAAAGACGGGCGAGCCGGTCAGGAACGGGTCCAGCAGGATCACCGCGTCGCCCGTCTCGATACGAAAGCCGGAATGGCCAAGCCAGGTCAGTTTCATCATTGGTCCTCCTTTGTGTCTTCCCCAAGTCTAGGGCGTAAATCCGCGCCGGATAGGGGGACGGACGCTCACAATCGGGCGGGGCGCTTGAAAGCGGCTGATGCACGGGCTAAACCGCGATCCAAGAGTAGCGGAGTAACCCAATGTCCATTGATATCGACACCGCGCGCAAGGTGGCGCATCTGGCCCGAATCCGGGTGCCCGAAGACCACCTTCCTGCGCTTGCATCCGAGCTGTCCAACATCCTGACCTTCATGGAGCAGCTCAACGAAGTTGACGTTGAGGGGGTGGAGCCGATGACCTCGGTGACGCCGATGCGCCTGAAGCGGCGCGAAGATGTGGTCACCGATGGCGGCTATCCCGAGAAAATTCTGAAAAACGCGCCCGATGCCCGCGAGGGTTTCTTTGCCGTGCCGAAGGTGGTCGAATGAGCCTGAACAAACTGACCATTTCCACCGCGCGCGATGCGCTGGCCAAGGGCGATCTGACCTCGGTGGAGCTGACCGAGGCCTGTCTGGGCGAGATCGAAGGGGCAGGGGCGCTGAATGCGTTCGTGCACAAAACCCCCGAGATCGCGCTGGAGCAGGCTAAGGCCGCCGATGCGCGGATCAAGTCGGGCGATGCGCCTGCGATGTGCGGCATCCCGCTGGGGATCAAGGACCTGTTCGCGACCAAGGGTGTCGCAACGCAGGCAGCCTCACACATCCTCGAAGGGTTCAAGCCGGAATACGAATCGACCGTGACGCAGAACCTGTGGGATGTGGGCGCGGTGATGTTGGGCAAGCTCAACATGGACGAGTTCGCGATGGGCTCGAGCAACGAATCCGCCTGCTATGGCCCGGTTGTGAACCCGTGGAAGGTCGATGACCGTCAGTTGACGCCGGGCGGCTCTTCGGGTGGCTCGGCGGCGGCTGTGGCGGCGGATCTTTGTCTGGCAGCAACGGGCACCGATACTGGCGGTTCAATCCGCCAGCCTGCGGCCTTCACCGGCATCGTGGGCATCAAGCCGACTTATGGGCGTGTGTCGCGCTGGGGTGTGGTGGCGTTTGCGTCTAGCCTCGATCAGGCCGGGCCGATGACGAAATCGGTGCGCGATGCCGCGATCATGCTGGGCACGATGTGCAGCCATGACCCCAAGGATTCGACCTCGACCGAGATCGCCGTTCCTGATTTCGAAGCGATGTTGACGGGCGATATTCGCGGCAAGAAGATCGGTATCCCCAAAGAATATCGCCTTGAGGGCATGCCCGCCGAGATCGAAAAGCTCTGGGAAAACGGGATCGCGATGCTGAAAGATGCCGGCGCCGAGATTGTCGATATCTCGTTGCCGCACACGAAATACGCGCTGCCCGCCTATTATGTCGTAGCTCCTGCCGAGGCCTCCTCGAACCTCGCGCGCTATGATGGGGTGCGCTATGGCCACCGCGCCAAGCTGGCGGCGGGCGAAGGCATCACCGACATGTATGAAAAAACCCGCGCCGAGGGCTTTGGCGCCGAGGTTCAGCGCCGCGTGATGATCGGCACCTATGTGCTGAGCGCGGGCTTTTACGACGCCTATTACAACCGCGCCCGCAAGGTGCGTGCCCTGATTAAACGCGATTTCGAGCAAGTCTTTGCCCAAGGGATCGACGCGATCCTGACGCCCGCCACGCCCTCGTCGGCCTTTGGTCTGGGCGAGATGGCGGATGCTGATCCGGTCGCGATGTATCTCAATGATGTGTTCACCGTGACCGTGAATCTTGCTGGCCTGCCGGGCATTTCGGTTCCCTGTGGGCTGGATGCCAAGGGCTTGCCGCTGGGGCTGCAATTGATCGGACGTCCGTGGGAAGAAGGGGAACTTTTGAACCACGCCTACGTTTTGGAACAGGCGGCAGGCTTTGCCGCGAAACCGAAAAAATGGTGGTAATATGATGCGTGCTTTGGCTGTTCTTGGTGGCGTTGTGGCCCTTGCGGGCTGTGTGTCCTCAATCCCCGATTCTGGCCCCGAGTCACAGCGCGAGGCGCAGTTGCGCGGTCAGCCGATCGTGCCGCCCACTGCCCAAGGCGTGATGCCGGGCGAGCCGGGCACCAACCCCTCGCCCAATGGCGCGCCCCTCAATGCGACGGGCACGGCGATGCCGGGCACGACCGATGCGCTTTCGGCCCCCTCGATTGATGCGACGGGCACGATTGGGAATAATCCAAGCGTGCCCGCCCCCGCGATGTCGAGGACGGCCGGGGACACGATTGGCGCGGATGCGATGGCGGCGTTGCAACAGACGGCGCCGAGCGGCGATACAATGAACGCGACAAGCGGGTCTAGCACAACGGCGTCAAGCCTGCCTGCCACGCCTGCGCCCGTAGCTGCGCAACCGATCTTGGATAATGATGCGTCTGGGCCAAATCTTGCGGCTTATGCGCTGTCGGTGTCCAACCGTCCGGGCCAGTCGGTCTATAAACGCGGCGGAATTCACCTGACCTCGACGGACAAAGCCTGCGCGAAATATATCTCGGCCGACCAGGCGCAGATTGCGTTTCTGTCGTCGGGCGGGCCGCAGCGCGACAAGCTAAACCTTGATCCCGACGGCGATGGATTTGCCTGTGGCTGGGATCCGACACCGTTTCAGGCCGCCCGCCAGTGATCTGCGCGCTGCCCTCACCCAATTTCGGTGAGCGGCGGGGCGGCGCGCGCCCGGAGCTGGTGGTGATCCATTACACCGCGATGCCCAGTTTTGGCTCGGCGCGCACGCGGCTATGCCTGCCCGAGGCCGAAGTTTCGGCGCATTGGCTGATCGGCAGTGATGGGCAGGCCGAGCAACTGGTGCCCGAAGAGATGCGCGCCTGGCATGCCGGGGCAGGGCAATGGCGCGGCTGTGACGATGTGAATTCCCGCTCGATCGGGATCGAGTTGGACAATCTTGGCGAACGCCCTTTTCCCGAACCACAAATGGCCGCGCTTGAGGGTGTGCTAGGCGCTATCATGGCGCGCTGGGCGATCCCGCCTGAAAATATCATCGGCCATTCCGATATGTCGCCGGGGCGCAAGATCGATCCCGGTTCACGGTTCGATTGGCAGCGTTTGTCGCGTCAGGGCCTGTCGATCTGGCCCGAGCCGCGCAATGCACCTGCGCCCAATGCCGACACGTTTTGCGCCTTGGCGCAAAATTTTGGCTATGGCGATCTGGGGATCGAGACGCTGCTGCCCGCCTTTCGGCTGCGCTTTCGTCCGCGCTATCAGGGGCCGCTTGAT
This sequence comes from Thioclava arctica, assembly GCF_040892615.1. Classification (NCBI taxonomy): domain Bacteria; kingdom Pseudomonadati; phylum Pseudomonadota; class Alphaproteobacteria; order Rhodobacterales; family Paracoccaceae; genus Thioclava; species Thioclava arctica. Next base: position 390,409 of record NZ_JBFRYC010000002.1, on the reverse strand, counting down.
GCCACCGACATGGCGCTGGTCGCGGATCTTGCGATGCGCTTTGGCGATGATGGTGGGGCGTGGCGCGCGAGCTAGGCGCCGCCGGGCAGCCATGTCCCAAATGAAAAAGGCCGGAGGTTGACGCCTGCGGCCTTTCGCTGTTGCGTATTAGCCGTCTTAGAACGCGCTGAGAACGGTTGAGGGCAGCGCGCTGTGGGTCGGGTTCAAGATCGAATCCGCCACGCTGTTCAGCGGCACTTTTCCCGTCGCCTGACCGAACGGGAGGGGCACGCCAAGGCGCACCGTGTTCAGCGAGGCGCTTCCACCGCCCAGATCGGCTTTGGTGCGGGCGTATTCCAGCGACGCGATGGAGTTGAATTTGATCAGCGATGCAATCTCATCGCTCACGCCGAGACCAAAGGTCGTTGCCTTGGCGTTGAGCGTGCTGATCTTGGTGCGCGGAACGCCCCCAAACCCCGCCCATTGATCGTTGAACTGATAGGCGCCAGCGACGCCAATCATATCGAGATCAATATGACTGCCGCCCCCCGAAAGACGGGTGCGCATCAGGTTGCCGCCAAGCGTTATCTTGGGCAAATGCGGACATGGGTGAAAAGGCGCAGGCTAGCGATGCGACAGTTACAAATTTGGTCGTGACGACTCTGTCAGTCATCTGAGACGATCCTGCTCGAACGCTCATGCAAGGATGTTTCTGTTCACTGACAGTAAGTTACGCTGCCATGCCCATTGATATCAACGAAGTGTTGAAGAGGCGCTAATAATTGCTAACGCGTTGCTGTGCGCCCATCACTTGGGAATTCTGGTCCGCAAAAAGGGGCGCAGACTGCGCGCGCGCCCCTCTCTTTTGTATTTTCGCGCTTGGTCGCTCAGGGGCGCAAATACGCGTAGCCCTGACCTTGAAGCTCCATCAGATAGACCGCGCCCGAGGGCACGACTTCGGCCTCGTCTACCAGCGGCGGCGCCTTGCCCAGTTTTCGCGTCATTCCCGCAATCGTGTTGGCGCAGGCGCGGAAATGGATCGGCTGATCGGTCATCGCCATTTCCTCGATGCGCGCCTTCACCGGCGACGTGTCCGAGCGCAGCATGTTCAGGCCGGGGCCATAGGTGACGATCTCGACGCTTATCTTCTCACCCTTCTCCTCATAATATTTGATGATATTCGCGGCGTTATTGAGCGCGATATTCATCACTTTCGGGTCGGCTTCATCGACCTGAATGGCGACCTTTTGCTCGGCAAAGACCGGCAAGGCCCATAGTGTCGCCGCGAGCGCAAGCCCGAGGCGGGTTCCTCCCTTAATCATGTGACTCTCCCTTTCACATTCTGAACCTACAGCCTTGGCAAAGCGCTTGCGAATTGCAACAAAAACCGCGCAGGGCGCTCACTCATTCGTGAATGGCCGCGCCGCTTCGCCGCGCCAAGTGGAGCGCTCGTGACGGCGCGCGTCGCGCTTGCCCGATTGCCCAACTGCCCGGAGACCCTTTCGTATGACGTCGTTTCACGCCGCTTCCAGATTACGCCATGTTTTGGGCCTGCCGGGCACGGTATTCGCATTTTTCGTGGTGATGCTGGGCACCACGGTGCCAACCCCGCTTTATCCGCTCTATCGGCAGGGTTTTGGGTTTTCCGAGCCGCTGATCACGGTGATTTTTGCAGTCTATGCGGTGGGGGTGATCGGGGCGCTTTTGGGCATGGGGCGCTGGTCGGATCAGATCGGGCGACGGCCGATGCTGCTGGCAGGGCTGGGCTGTGCGGCGCTGAGCGACGTGATCTTGGCGCAGGCCGACGGGCTGAGTTGGCTGTTGCTGGGGCGGTTGATCTCGGGGATGTCTGCGGGGATTTACACGGGTGCTGCGACGGTGTCGGTGATCGAGCTGATGCCAGAGCGCTGGCGCGCGCATGGCCCGCTGGTGGCCGTTGCGGCCAATCTGGGCGGGTTGGGGCTGGGGCCGCTATTTGCGGCGCTTATCTTGCAAGACGTGTCTGACCCGCTGGTTACGCCCTACCTTAGCCATCTGGGACTGGCCGTGATCGGTGCCGTGCTGATCTTGATCGCGCCGGAAACCGTCAACAAACCCGCGCATCCACGGCTGCAGATGCAGCGTCTCGAAGTGCCGCCCGAGGTCCGTCCGGTCTTTGTGCCCGCAGCCACGGCGGCCTTTGCCGGTTTCATGGTGGCTGGGTTCTTCACGGCCGTGTCGCCCGCGTTTCTAGGCGAGGTTTTGGGGCGTCACAGCGCGATTCTGGTCGGGTTGGATGTGGCCTCTTTTCTGCTGATGGCGGTGCTGGGACAGATGTTGTTGCCGCTCTTTCCGGCGCATCGTCGCTTGCCCATCGGGGTCGGTCTGCTGTTGACGGGGGTGTTGGTCTTGGGCGCCGGGCTTGGGTTGGCGCAACTATCGGTGATTTTCGTTGGGGCGATGATTGCGGGTGTGGGGAACGGGTTGGTGCTGCGTGCCGGGCTGGGCCGGGTCGCGCAAGCCGCGCCCGTTGACGAACGCGCTGCCGTCACCTCGACCTTTTTCACGGTGTCCTATGTTGCGCTGTCACTGCCGGTGGTCGGGGTTGGCATGGCCAGCGCGGTCTTTGGGCTTTACGCCAGCGCGATCGGCTTTGCCGCCGTGGTTGCGCTGTTGTGCCTGATCACGCTGGTCCTGTTGGCACGTGAAACGCGGGCCGCGCGCGCCTAGGCGATTGACCCGCCGCATGTGATTGCCTATCTGCAACGATGCGCGGATGGCCGGATGACCGCGAGTGCCCATAGCTCCGTTTCTGCGGACAGCTGGGTGCTCGAGGAAAGTCCGGACTCCATGAAGTGACGGTGCCGGGTAACGCCCGGGCGGGGCAACCCGACGGAAAGCGCCACAGAAAAGATACCGCCCAATCGGTTCGCCTCGGCGGATCTTGTGGGTAAGGGTGAAACGGTGGGGTAAGAGCCCACCGCGGGGCTGGTAACAGTCCTGGCATGGCAAGCCCCACCGGGAGCAACGCCGAATAGGGATCGTGCGCCGCCCCGGCAACGGGTGACGGCAGGGGAACTTCGCCCCGAGCGATCCGGGTTGGCGGCTGGACCCTGTTGGCAACGACAGGGCGAGAGGAATGGTCATCCAGAGGGGCAACCCTTGGACAGAATCCGGCTTACAGGCCATCCGCGCAAATTTTCATGGCTTTGAGGGACGGGGGTCCCTCGGGGTCTTGGCCGCAGTGGCGCCGCACTGTGCGAAATTGCAATCGCACCTCTGCGCGAGTGGACCTTTCTTTTTCGCGCCAGACCCCAAGCTTAAAAGGTAGACTTATACGACCTTCAGGAGGAGCGAAGATGACTTATACGATCGACAAGACATTGGACGGAGATTTTGACGCCGTTGAGGCGCAGGTGCGCGCGGCTTTGGGCGCGGCGGGGTTTGGCGTGCTGACGGAGATCAATGTTTCGGCCACGATGAAGGCCAAGCTGGATGAAGACATGCCGCGCTACAAGATCCTTGGTGCGTGCAATCCGAAACTGGCCTTTACCGCGATCCAGCACGAGCCCAAAATTGGCGCGATGTTGCCCTGCAACGTGATCCTGCGCGAAGTCGAAGGTGGGGTCGAGGTGTCAGCCGTCGATCCGGTGGTCTCGATGCAGGCGGTGAAAAGTGACGGGCTAGCCGAAGTCGCAACCAAGGTGCGCGCAATGCTCAAGGACGTCATCGCGGCGCTTTGACCTGACATAGCGTTTTTGCTGGCCTTCCGGGGGATCACGCGCAAGACTGGCGTGGATTTAACTCAACTCGGGAGGCTGACATGAGCTTCGTCAAGACATTGGCAACTTTGGCGGTGGGGTTTGCTGCTGCCAAAGGGGCGCAGAAGTTTTCGAAAATGGGTGGCATGCAGGGCATGAAAGACGCCCTCGGAAGTGCCGGTCAACCCGGCGGCGTAGCCGATCAGATCGGCGATATGGCGGAAAAGATGGGCGTCCCCGGCGGCAAGGACAGCGTGCGCGATATGTTCGCCAAATTTGGTGATCAGGCAGCCTCGGCGACGGGAGCGGCTGAGGCGGGGCTTGGGTCGTTGATGGGCGCGCTGACAAGTGCGGCCAAGACGGGCGCAGGCGGTCTGGGCGGCATGCTTAGCGCGGTTACGGGCGGCACGGCGGCAGAACCCGCGATGGAGGATCAGGCGAAACTGATGATCCGCGCGATGATTCAGGCGGCCAAGGCCGACGGGTCTATCGACGATCAGGAACGCACGACCATTCTTGATCACCTTTCGGATGCCTCCGATGAGGAAATCGCCTTCGTGAAATCCGAACTCGACGCCGAGATCGACGTGACGGGCCTCGCCCGTGACACGGCTGAAAGCATGAAAGCGCAGGTCTATTCCGCCGCGCTGATGGCGATTACCGTCGATACCGAGGCCGAAAAGCAATATCTTGCGAATCTGGCGGCAGCGCTTGGCTTGCAGACAGAGAAAGTGGCGATAATCCATCAGACGATGGGCAAGCCGCTGGTCTGATCTGGGCTTGGACATTGGGATGCGGGTCGGGGCCAAGCGCCGTGGTCCGCATCTTGCATTTCAGGGGGTGGCAGACTTGAAGCCGCGCTCGATCTCGATCAGGCGTTGCTTGCGCCACAGCCCGCCACCATAGCCCGTCAGCGACCCATCCGCGCCGATCACCCGATGGCAGGGCACCATCAGCGCGATCTGATTGGCCCCGTTGGCACGCGCGACGGCACGGGTCGCACTGGGGCGATTGATGGCTTGGGCGATCTGGGCGTAGCTGCGGGTTTGTCCTGCGGGAATGGTGCGCAACGCGGCCCAGACGGCGCGGGAGAACTCTGATCCGTGTTGGGCCAGCGGCGTGGCGAACTGCGCGCTGCGGCCCGCGAAATATTCGGTCAGTTCCGCCTCGGCCTGATCCGTGGGGGCAAACCGCCCGATTCCGATTCCGCCGGGCGTGGTTTCGCGCAGCTTTTTCAACTCCGCGGGCAGCGCCTTGCGGTCGAGAAATTCCAAAAGATGCAGATGGGTCGCGCTGCTCAGCGCGATCATGTCGCCCAAGGGCGTGGCGATCCAGCTGGCGCGCAGCGCGGCATCTGCCCGAAAGGCCCCCGGCGCGCATCCCATCAGTCGGGCAAAGGCCGCACGAAAGGCGCTGGGCGAATCAAAGCTGGCCTGATGCTGCGCGGTGATCACCTTGCCGCCCTCGGCCAGCGTCTCAAACCCCTCGCGCAAGCGACGCAGCCGGGCCATGTCCAGAAAAGTCATCCCGAAATGACGCCTGAAAGCCCGCCGCACGGTGGACAGATCATATCCCATCTGCGCGAGATCGCCTTCCCGCCAGCGCCGCGCTGGATCGGCCTCGAGTGCGTCAAGAAGTGTGGCGATGACTGGCTCGGCCTTGGCGGCAGCTTGCATCGGATGGCAGCGTTTACAAGGACGAAACCCGGCCTCAAGGCAGGCCCCGATCGAGTCGTGAAAGGTGCAGTTTTGAGCCAGCGGTTTGCGCGCAGGGCAGGTCAGGCGGCAAAAAATGCCTGTGGTGGCTACACAGACAAAGGCCTGCCCGTCATAACGCGAGTCGCGCTCTAGCAGGGCGCGATACAGGGTGGCGTGATCTGGCAAATCAAATAGCATGACGCCAACATAGCACCCGCTAGCGCGTGGGACTGTCGAAAAACGGGCGTCTATTTTATTTTCTGCGCCAAGCCGCGCGGGAAATCTGGGGTGCGGCCTGGGTTTTGGTGTTGACTCCGCATGGGGTATAGCTAAAAGGCGGGCTTCAAGGATTCCGCGGGCGCGCCGATGTGCCCGGAGCTAGGAGAATTAAAATGGCGAAGCCGACGACGATCAAGATCCGTCTGAACTCGACGGCGGGCACCGGGCACTTCTATGTGACCAAGAAGAATGCCCGCACCATGACGGAAAAAATGGCCGTGAACAAATACGATCCGGTCGTGCGCAAGCATGTTGAATACAAAGAAGGCAAGATCAAATAAGATCGCCGCTTTGGATTGGTTGAAGGGCCGTGCCGTTGGGCGCGGCCTTTTGCTTTTGGCGCGCCTGATTTGGCGGCAAATGTTAGCTCCGTGCCCCGCGTGACAGGTAGCGCGCCATTGCTGGACCCGCGATTAGCACCAGCAGGAATCGCCCGATCTGCATCGCCATCACAAAGGGGATATCCACCTGCGTGCCCGCCGCGATGATTGCCACGGAATCGGCGCCGCCGGGGCTGGTCGCCAGATAGGCGGTCACCGGCTCGATGCCGGCAAAATGAACCAGAAGGGCGGCAAAGCCCGCGCAAAGCGCAATTAGTGTCACGATCATGCCCAGCACCAGCGGCAACACCCGCGCGGCATGGCGCAACACCTCGTGAGAGAACCGCATGCCAATCCCCCAGCCCACGATAGCATAGCTCAGCGCCAGCACGGGCTGGGGCAATGCGATCACGCCCAGACCGCCGAGATTGTAGATCACCCCCGCGATCAGCGGTGTCAGCAACCCGCCACCGGGCACTTTCAAGCGCCAACCGATCAACCCCGCGCCAATCGCCAATGTCAGGGTCTTGGCAATCTCCAGCGCGCTATGGGGCACGACGTTTGGCGCTAAACTCACGGTGTGGCTCGGCGCGATCCCAAAGAGTTTCACCACCACTGTGGCCGCGATCGCGCAGCACGCCACGCGCAGATATTGCATCATCGCGACCAGCCGCATATCGGCGCCGTAGCTTTCCGACATCAGCGTCATTACCGTCGCGGCCCCGGGCGACGATCCCCAGATCGCCGTGCTACCGGGCAGCATGCCGGTGCGCGAAAGCAACCAGCCCAGACTGATCGCGCCCAACACAGTCGACAGGATTCCCGCCGCAAAGATTGGCCAGTCGCGCGCAATTTCAGGAAACAGCTCGGGGGGCAGTTTTGAGGCCATCATCATGCCGACCACGCTTTGCGCGATGATGAAAACAACCCGCGGGATCGCCACGCCAGAGCCCAGCCCGGCCATCGCAATCGCGACGATCATCGGTCCCAAAAGCAGCGCCGCAGACAGATGTGCCTGTCCCAGCAGCAGCGCCATAAGGCTTGAGCCCAAGATCAAGACACCCCAGCGCAGCGGTGCGGGCCATTTCGCGGGGAAGGTCAGCAAAGAGGCAAGCATATTGGTGCCGTCATCTTGTTGTTATGCCTGTCAGATAGCACAATTATGCCTCACGCCAATGGCAGAAAGCTGTCACGCGATATTTGAGGCGAGCACTTTGGAAGCTGGCGCATTGGGCCGTGCTGGGGGGCTAAATTTCCCCTGAGTTCATCAGTTGAAACTGTCGCTGGGGGCAGGCCCCCGCGTCATTTGCGAGCCTTGGCACAGGCGCGACACCGCAAGGCGCGGGCACGCAACTGCGGTTGTGGCGAAATCGGCACGCTTGGCGATTGCGCGACGCATTGTTCCCCCGCTTTCGGTTTTGCGTATTCTTTTGCGTTCTTTCCCATTAGGGAAATCAGCCTATCCTGTTAAAGATAAGATCGGACTAAAAAGCCAAGCAATGACAGAAAATATCGTTAACTCTGGTTGGGCGAAATGGCTGTAAACTCAAGAGATCCTATTGAATCAGTGCTTGTGATGGGCGTGAGTGGCACCGGCAAAAGTACGATTGCCAAAGGTGTCGCGCAGGCCTTGGGCGGGCGGTTTCTTGACGCCGATGACTATCATCTGCCTGCGAATGAAGCGCAAATCGCATCGGGCAAGGCGCTGGATGATGCGATGCAATCGGAGTGGCTTGACCGGGTTTCCTATGAGGTGCTGCGGGTGGGTATGCTCAGTCGGCAACGTGTGATTTTCGCCTGCTCCGCGCTCAAACATGCCTATCGCGACCGCTTGCGCAGTAAGCTCGGCAAGATTCCGATTGTGTATCTGAGCGGTACGCGCGCTTTGATCAAGGCGCGTCTGGCGCAGCGGACAGACTATTTGATACCAGCCACGCTGCTTGACAGTCAGTTGGCCGACCTTGAAGCGCCCAGCGAAGAGGAAGGCGCGCTGATCTGTGATATTGCGCAGCCGCCAGAACAGATCATCGCCGAGATTTGCCGCAGCTTGCAAGACGCCGCGCTTTCGCGAGGGGCTAAGATCGGTTGACTTCGCTTTTGGCAGGCCAAAGGGGGCATGGCAGACCTGCCGCGCCGCCAAGTCCACGAGGGGCGTTCACGCCGCGCGGATAAGCATGCCAAACAGATCGCGCGTGTCATCGGGATCGGCCAGCAGATCAAGCGGCTGGTAAAAATCGCTGCCCGCAATCTGGTCGTGAATGTAGCGCAGGGCGCTGAAATCCTCGATTGCGAAGCCCACAGAGTCAAATAGCGTGATCTGGCGCGCATCGCGCCGCCCCTCTGCCTCGCCGCGCATCACCTGCCACAGCTCGGTCACGGGGTGATCGGCGTCAAGCTGCTGGATCTCGCCCTCGATCCGGGTTTGCGGCGGGTATTCCACGAAAATATCCGAGCGGGTGAGAATGTCGCGATGCAGCTCAGTCTTGCCGGGGCAATCGCCGCCAATCGCGTTGATATGCACGCCCGCGCCGACCATGTTATCGCTCAGGATCGTCGCGCATTGCTTGTCGGCTGTGCAGGTGGTGATGATCTGCGCGCCCTCCACGGCCTGCGCGCCCGATGTGCAGGCCGTCACGTCAAAGCCCTGTGCGCTGAGGTTGCGCATGGCTTTCGCGGTGGCCGTTGGGTCGATGTCATACAGGCGCAAGCGGTTGATGCCGCAGATCGCGCGAAAGGCCAGCGCCTGAAATTCGCATTGCGCGCCATTGCCGATCATCGCCATCACGGTTGCGCCTTTCGGGGCGAGGTATTTCCCCACCAAAGCCGAGGTCGCCGCCGTGCGCAGCGCCGTCAGCACCGTCATTTCCGACAGCAGCAGCGGATAGCCCGTCGCGACCGAGGACAGCACGCCAAAGGCCGTCACCGTCTGATGCCCGGTGCGCCCGTTCTTGGGGTGGCCGTTGACATATTTGAAGCCGTAATTTTCGGCGTCTGCCGTGGGCATCAGCTCAATCACGCCCTCTTGCGAATGGCTCGCCACCCGCGGGGTCTTGTCAAATTCCGGCCAGCGGCGGAAATCCTGCTCGATATATGTGGCCAAGTCGCGCATCACCTGCTCGGGGCCGATGGAGTTCACCAGCCGCATCATGTTGGCGACAGAGACGAAGGGCACAAAGGCGAGCGCCGAGGGGGTAGGGGCCTGCGAGGTCATCAATAGCTCCGGGTCATGCGGTCTAGAACGCGTCGGCCAAACAGGCTGGCGGTGAGGTCGCGGATCAGTTTTGCAGTGCGCCCGCGCTCATCGAGAAACGGGTTCAGCTCGACCAGATCGAGCGAGGTTACGAGGGTGCTGTCACACAGCTCCTCCATGATCAGATGCGCCTCGCGGAAGGTCGCCCCGCCGGGCACGGTTGTGCCCACGGCAGGCGCGATTGCAGGATCGAGAAAATCAACGTCGAAGCTGACATGCAGCAGCCCATTGGCGGCGCGCACACGCGCCAGAAACGCACGCAACGGGGCCAGCACGCCGGTCTCATCGAGCGCGCGCATGTCATGCACTTCAATGCCCGTCGCGGAGATGCGGTCGCGCTCAGCCGGATCGACCGAGCGGATGCCCATCATACAAATATTGGCTGGCTCCACGGCATGTTTGAGCGGCGGATAGGCCTCAAACCCCGGCTGGGCGGTGAAATAGGCGACCGGCGTGCCGTGCAGATTGCCGCTGGTCGTGGTGTCGAGCGTGTGCAGATCAGGATGGGCGTCCAGCCACAGCACGAAAAGCGGGCGGTTCAGGCTGGCCGCATGTGCCGCAATGCCGCTGACCGTTCCTGCCGCCATCGCGTGATCGCCACCCATGAAGACGGGCAGGTCGTGGGTGCGCGCGGCCTCCTGCGCGGTTTGTGCAAGGATCGTGATCCAGGCGCGGGTCTCGGCCAGATCGTGGATCGTGGGGTTGGCATGGGGCAGGGGTGTTTGCGGGCCAATCGCCAGATCGCCCAGATCGGTGACGGTCCAGTCCAGATCAGCCAGCACGCGCGCCAGTCCCGCTGTGCGCAAGGCCGCAGGCCCCATCACGCAGCCCGGCTGCGATGCGCCCGTCTGAATCGGTGCGCCCAAAAGCGAACAGGTCTTTTTCATCATGATCTCCCTAGTTAAGCGCCAAGATGGGGGAATTCTCTTGCGGTTTCGATTGCCAATTTGCGCGAAACGAAGGTATAATTAATCAAATCGAGCAATCATTTGTGCGAAGTGATCAGTGAGCGACCTGCCTAGCACCATCGACCGCGCAATCATCGCCGCCTTGCGTCAAGATTCGCGGATCTCGGTGACCGAACTGGCGCATAAGGCCGGGATCTCGCGCACCACTGCGCGGGTGCGGTTGCAATCACTGATCGAGAGCGGACGAATCCGGCGCTTCACCATTGAGACCGATATCGATGTTGAGGGGCAGGTGCGCGCGATTACGTTGGTGCAGTTGCAAGGGCGCATGTCGCGCACCGTGATCCGCGCGCTGCATCGTATCGCTGATGTTTCGACCGTTTATGCCACCAATGGCAACTGGGATTTGGTGGCCGAAATCCGCACGGATTCCTTGGCCAGTTTTGACCGTGCGCTGCGCGAGATCCGCGAAATTCCCGGGGTGCAGAATAGCGAAAGCTGTCTGCTTCTGGCACCGGTTGTCGGCTAGACGCGCCGTATGAAAGTGATCGCGATGTCGCGTGATGACGTAACCTTTTCCGACACTCAAGGAGATCGCGATGAAACGTATTCTGGCCCTCACGCTGGCAATCATGGTGCCGGGGCTGGCACTGGCGCAGCCTTTCGGGAATTGGAAGGAACAGCGCTTTTCGCTGTTTTCCGGCAATGATTGGCAGCAATCGGCGGATGGTGTATCGGTGGTTTCTGATGGGGCGGTGTCGCTGATCTGGACGGCGCTACCGCCTGCGCAGGGGAATGTGCGCAAGGCGTCATGGCGCTGGTCGGTGGCGCAAAGCGTGCCCGCGACCGATCTGACGCAAAAGGGTGGGGATGACCGCGATCTGTCGCTCTATTTCGTGTTCATGCCCGAAAACGTGGCCGCACAAAACCGCAACGCCTCGATCCGCAAGTTGCTGAGCGTCAAGGAGGCGCGGGTGCTGATGTATGTCTGGGGTGGCGAGCATGCGCGCGGCTCGGTGTTGTCCTCGCCATATTTGGGCGCGCGCGGCAAGACGCTGATCATGCGCAAGGCGGGCACGGGCGATCATCGCGAAAACGTCGATCTGGCGACGGATTATACCAAGGCATTTGGGGGGGCGAAAACGACGCTCGTTGGTCTGGCTGTTTCGGCCGATAGCGATGACACGGACAGCACGCTTAAGGCGTCTCTGGCGGGGTTGCGGCTGCAATGATGTCCAATTCTGCGGCATGCTCAAGCACCGCTGACTGACCATTCGGAGACAGCGCGTAAAGCCCGCGCTCGGGGTGGTCGAACCATCCGTAATGATCGGCGCGCATCAGGGTTGCAGCCCGCGTGACTCCGGTTGCGCGGGCAATCGTCGCGGGTTTCGATATGCCATGCGTGCCCAAATAGGCCGCGCAGCGCAACGCGTCCTGGCGATAGGCGGTCATGCGTTTGGTGCGTGTTGTGCCCGCGACATTCGGATCGCCCACCCGGCGTTCAAACTCGCGCAGCAACCGCGTGGCGGCCTTGCGGTTTTTGCGCGGAGTATGATCGCCGGGATCGAGATGCGCCTCAACCTTGGCGCGGCTCACATCCACCGCCAGCAGCCCCAGCCCCAGCCGTCGACACAGCCGCGCAATATCCTTGTAGCGCAGCTTCCAGCCACGTTCGGACGACACCGGAACGGCAAGATACACGAGGTCGCTATGGGTCTGGCGTTCAATCCCCTGAAAGATCAGCGCCAGCGAGAATGTCGTCTTCAACTCGACCACGAGGGACGGTTCATCGCCACGCCGCGCCATCACATCGCAGGCACCGATTTCCGCTTTCACCTCATAGCCTTGAGCTTCAAGATAGGTCTTGATCGGCGGGTATAGATCGGCCTCGCGCATGTCTCCTCCGGCTGGCTGCGCCCTAGCCATAACGCAAAGACGCGCGCTGATCTATCCGCGCAGGGCGGTCGCGCGTGCCAGCCCATCGACCACGGCGGTAAAGGCATCGGCGCGGTCCTGTGTGGCGAGCGGGAACAGCGCCTGCGCCTCTTGCGAAATCATCCCCATCAGGCTGGAGCCACCCACAAGGATCACCGCGTCAATCTGGCCCGCGTCAACTCCCGCGAGCGAGAGCGTTTCGGCCATCGCCGCGCGCAGATCGGGACGAAACCCCTGCAGCGCCGCGTTCAGAGAGTCCGGCGTGATTGGTGCGTTCAATCGGGGTTCGATAAAGCCCATCGCGATCTCGCTTGCGGTCGCGCCATTGGCCTCGATCTTGCCGCGTTCGACCGCGAACGCCAGCGTGTGGCCCAAATGATCCTCAATCACCTTTTCCAGACGGCGCATTTTGCGCGGATCGCTGGCGTGTTTGACCATATCCTCGACCGCGCGTTCGGTGTCGCGGGTGTAAAGGAACGGGATTTTGGCCCAGGTGGAAAGGTCAACATAGATCGCGTTTGGAACGGGAAGCAGCCCGGTGCCAAAGCTGCGTTTTAGCGTGCCGCCATGCCCCAGATGCGCCATCACATGCGCCATCGACACGGCCTGATCAAAATCGGTGCCGCCAAGGCGAATGCCGTGGCTTGCCAGCACTTCGATGCGCGGGCCGTGGCTGCGAAAGACCGTGAAATCCGAGGTGCCGCCGCCGATATCAACGATCAACCCGATCTCGCCCGCCGCACCGCGACTTTGATAGGCAAGGGCTGCGGCCTCGGGTTCGAACAGGAAATCGACCGTCTCGAACCCAGCTGCCAGATAACAGGCGCGCAGGTCGGTCTCGGCCCGCGCGTCGCGCTCGGGATCGTTGGAGTGGAAATGCACGGGGCGGCCTGACAGCGCGTGGGTGAAGGGCTGTCCGGTCTGCGCCTCGGCGCGCGCTTTGATCTGGCCCAGAAAGGCTGTGATGATCGAGGACAGCGTGCGCCGCTTGCCCCCGATCAGGCGCGTTTCATGCAGCAACGGCAGGCCCAGAACGCTTTTGAGTGCGCGCATATAGCGCCCCTCATCGCCCGCCATCAGCGCCTGTGCCGCGGCCGTGCCGATCAGCATCTCGGCCTCGTCTGCGGGGAAAAACACGGCCGTGGGCAAGGTCAGTGCCTCTGCCTCGATCGGCAGGTGGCGCACGGTGCCATTCTCAAGAATCGCGGCGGCGGAATTGGAGGTCCCAAAGTCGATTGCAAGGGTTGGGGCGGTCATCTGCGGCGGCCTCATCAGGAAAAGCGGAACCTGCGCGGCTACTCAATTTTGCGCAATGCTGCAAGGGAAGAAGCGGATTGGACGCGGATATCGAAAGCCTCTTGCTGATAACTGACCAGTCAGTTATTTATTTTGACATGACGCAAAATACCCCCAAAGAACCAAAGTTCCGCAGACGTGCCGAGGCGCGCCCGGATGAGGTGTTGGATGCTGCACTGAGCCTGTTCACCGAAAAGGGCTATGCGCGCACCACCGTCGATCAGGTGGCCAAGCGGGCGGGGTTCTCCAAGGGCACGGTCTATCTGTATTTCGCCTCGAAAGAGGCGATCCTTGAAGGATTGGTGCGGCGCACGGTTGAGCCAGTCGCAGAGGCGGCTTTCGAGACGATGGCCGATTTTCGCGGCGACCCGCGCCCCGTGCTGGCGCAATTCCTGCGCGCGATGGCGCAGGCGCTTGCGGTGCCCAAAACCCGCGCCGTGGTGATGATCGTCCTGCAAGAAGCGCCCGTCGCGCCCAATATCGCAGCACTTTATCGCAAATCGGTTCTGGAACGTGCGCTGCCTGCGATGATCTCGCTTTTGGCGCAGGGCGTGGCGGGCGGGCATATCCGCGCAATCGACCCGGAGCTGACCGCGCGCAGCGTGATTGGCCCGATGATTGCGCATCTCTTGCTGTCCGAGGTCTTCGCCATTCGCCCCGAGGGCGGGTTGCAGATGGATCGGTTGGTTGAAAACCATCTGACCCTTATTTTTGCGGGGCTCGAACCCCCTGTGGGAGAAACGCCATGAGCGCTTTTGTCGATTGGATTGCGACCTTTGCGGCGGCGATTTTTCCGGGCTTTGGCGGCGATGGAGTGCCAAGCTACAACGGGTATGCCGAGGGCGATTACGTCTATGCAGCGCCCGCTGCCGCTGGCCGGATTGCGCAGCTCGACGCGGTTGAGGGCATGCAGGTGCACAAAGGGGATCTGCTGTTTCGCCTTGAGAATTCCCAACAAGTGGCAGCGCTCAACGCGGCCAAGGCGAATGCGGCTGTGGCGCAGGCCAATCTGGAAAATCTCTCGACGGGCAGTCGGTTGCCCGAGATTGACGTGATCCGCGCCACGCTGGATCAAGCGCGCGCCGATCAGACGCTGGCAGCCTCGACCCTTGCGCGCACCCAACAGCTGCGCGCAAGCGGGGCGGTCTCACAGGCCAAGGTCGATGTCGATCAGGCCAGCTATGACAGCGCGACGGCGCATGTCGCCCAGCTTGCCGCACAGCTCAAGGTGGCCGAGCTGCCTGCGCGCAATGCCCAGCGTATCGCCGCCGAGGCCAGCCACACCGCCGCACTTGCGCAAGAGGCGGGGGCGCAATCGGCGCTGAGTGATCGCACGGTTGACGCGCCCGTTGGTGGACTGGTGGACAAGGTCTATTACGATCTGGGCGAGGTGGCAGGCGCAGGCGCGCCAGTGGTGGCGATCTTGCCGCCCAATGCGCTCAAGGCGCTGTTTTTCGTGCCCGAACCGGATCGCGCGCAGATCAAGCTGGGCGAGGTATTCAACGTCAGCTGCACCGGATGTGCCAGCGGCATCACAGCCAAGGTCACGCGCATGGCCTCAAGCCCACAATACACCCCGCCGATCATCTATAGCCGCGAGGAGCGTGCGCGCTTGGTGTTTCGCGTTGAGGCGCGGGTGAACAACGCCCAAGGGCTGCTGCCCGGCCAACCCCTCACGCTGAGCGCAAAACCATGAGTGACGCGCCCGCCATTTCCGTGTCTGGCCTGACCAAGCGGTTTTCTGGGCGCACAGTGGTCGATCACTTTGATATGGATGTGCCCAAAGGCGCGATTTACGGTTTCTTGGGGCCCAACGGCTCGGGCAAGACGACCACCATTCGCATGATGTGCGGGTTGCTCACGCCCGATGAGGGCACGGGCACCTGTCTGGGCTTTGACATCCTGCGCGAGCAGGACCGGATCAAGGCCAATGTCGGCTATATGACGCAGAAATTCTCGCTTTATGAGGATCTGACGATCCGCGAAAACCTTGATTTCATCGCGCAGATGTTTGGCGTGAAGGGGCGCAAGAAACGGGTTCAGGCGGCGCTTGAGGATCTGGGGCTGGCCGATCGCGCCGGGCAACTTGCGGGCAACTTGTCGGGTGGGTGGAAGCAGCGCCTCGCGCTGGCGGCCTGCATGATCCACGACCCCGCGTTGTTGTTGCTGGATGAGCCGACTGCGGGCGTCGATCCCAAGGCGCGGCGCGATTTCTGGGATGAGATCCGCAAACTCTCGGCGCAAGGCGTGACGGTGCTGGTCTCGACCCATTACATGGACGAGGCGGTGCAATGCGATTTCATCGCCTATATCGCCTATGGCAAAAAGCTGATTTCGGGCGTGGCGCAGGACATCCCGAAAATGATCGGGCTGCATACGTACCGCGTCACCGGACCCGATATAACGTCCCTTGAGGTGGCGTTGAAATCCGAACCTGCCGTGGTGCAGGTCGCACGGTTCGGCGCGGTGTTGCATGTGTCGGGCACCGATGAGGCGGCGCTTAGCGCGCTGGCGGATCGCTACCGCGCCAAGGGCACTCATAACTGGGAGCAGAAGCCCGCAGAGCTGGAAGAAGCTTTTATCTATTTAATGACCGGAGCTGCGGACAACTTTCGCGGGGATCTGAAATGAGCGCAAGATTCCCCTTCTTTCGCTTCTCTTGGCGACGGTTTCTTGCGGTGCTGTCCAAGGAATTCATCCAGATGCGGCGCGACCGGATCACCTTTGTGATGATGATCGGGGTGCCGATCATGCAGCTGATGATTTTTGGCTACGCGATCAATTCCGATCCGCGCCATTTGCCGACGCTGGTTGAGATGGCCGATGAGGGCCCGGTGAGCCGCGCGGTGCTGATGGGCATGAAGACCTCAAGCTATTTCGATTTCGAAGGCGTGGTGACCAGCCCTGCGCAGGGCGAGGCGGCGCTGCGCGATGGCAGCGCGAATTTCGTCGTGGTGATTCCGCCCGATTTTGAGCGCGACGTGATGCGCGGGTTATCACCGCAAATTCTGCTATCGGCCGATGCCTCCGATCCAACCGCTGTGGGTGGGGCTGCCAGCGCGATTTCAGGCATCGTGGACACCGCGATGGCACAAACGCTGAGCGGGCCTCTGGCCTTTGCCGCGCAAGGCAAATCGCCGTTTTCGGTGGTTGTGCATCGCGCCTATAATCCCGAAGGCTCAACCTCGATCAATATTGTGCCGGGGCTGTTGGGTGTCATTCTCTCGATGACGATGGTGATGATCACCGCCGTGGCCATCGTGCGCGAAACCGAGCGCGGCACGATGGAGACGTTGATCGCCACCCCCGTGCGCCCGTTTGAGGTGATGCTGGGCAAGATCGCGCCCTATGTGCTGGTGGGCTATGTGCAGACGGGGGTGTTTCTGCTGGCCGCGCGGGCGCTGTTCAATGTGCCGTTCACCGGCTCTGCGCTGGCGTTTTTTCTGGGGTTCAACCTGTTCATCGTGACCAATCTGGCACTGGGGTTTTTGATCTCGACGGTGGCGCGCAGCCAGATGCAGGCGATGCAACTGTCGTTCTTTACCTTGCTGCCCTCGATCTTGCTGTCGGGGTTCATGTTTCCCTTCGCCGCGATGCCCTCATGGGCGCAGGCGATCGGAAGCGCGATCCCTACGACCCATTTTCTGCGCCTCGTGCGCAAGGTCATGCTTAAAGGCGCAGGGGTTGGCGATATCTCAGGCAATATGCTTGGGATCGCTGTGATCATGGCGGTGATCGTGTTTGTCGCGCTGCGCCGCTATCACCAGACGCTGGATTGAGCCGCGCGAAATGTGCAGCAATGGGCCAAGCCATGCCTGCACAGCGCTTAGGCAATCATATCGCTGCAAACGCGTTTTCTTGTCGCAACTGTGTGAATTGATTTGATCTGCGCGCGAATATGTTAAGGCTAGGCGCAGTCCTGCAAGTCAATGCGGGCAATGATAAAACGGGAGGAGAGGATGTTTCACAACATCAAGCTCGGCGCGCTGGTCGCCGGGATTATCGCGCTGTCGGCTCCGGTCGCCAAGGCCGAGACATTCATTAACATTCTGACCGGGGGCACCTCGGGGGTGTATTACCCGCTGGGCGTGGCGCTGTCGGAAATCTACGGTCAGGCCATGCCTGATACCCGCGTTCAGGTGCAATCGACCAAGGCCTCGGTTGAGAACCTGAACCTGCTGCAACAGGGACGGGGTGAGCTGGCCTTTGCGCTGGGTGACTCGGTTAAAGACGCGTGGGAAGGCAATGCCGATGCGGGCTTCAAGGCACCGCTGAGCAAGCTGCGCGCCATCGCAGCGATCTATCCCAACTTCATCCAGATCGCCGCTTTGAAGGACGCGAATGCCACCACGATCACCGATCTGAAGGGCAAAAGCATCTCGGTCGGGGCCGCAAAATCGGGCACCGAGCTGAACGCGCGCAAGATTTTTGACGCAGCCGGGATGAGCTATGACGATCTGGGCAAGGTGGAATATCTGCCCTTCTCGGAATCGGTCGAGTTGATGAAGAACCGCCAGTTGGATGCGACCTTCCAATCCTCGGGTCTGGGCAATGCCGCGCTCAAGGATCTGTCGACGACGCAGGACGTGACCTTTGTGGCGATCCCGGCCGACATTGCTGACAAGCTGGGCGCGCCCTACAAGCCGGGCGTCATTCCGGCTGGCACCTATCCGGGTCAGGACGCGGATGTACCCACCGTGGCGATCACCAATATCCTTGTCACGCAATCGGATGTGTCCGACGAAGAGGCCTATCAGATGACCAAGCTGTTGTTTGAAAACCTCGATACGCTCAAGGCGGCGCATGCGGCTGCGGGCGGTATTTCGCTTGAGGCAGCAATCCAAGGGCTGCCGATCCCGCTGCATCCGGGTGCCGAGAAATATTACAAAGAAAAAGGCCTGATCAAGTAAAGTCAGAGCCAACACAAGCAGGGGCGGCGCGCGCAGACGGGTCGCCCCTGATCCATGAGGGAGGGATGCATGGGCGTGACGACACAAACCGCAGAAGCCGAATTGGTGCAACACGATCCGCTGGCCGGAGGGTTTCCCGCCAGTTTCGAGGGGCGGGCGCTGTTCTGGCTGGCCGTGGCCTTCTCGGTCTGGCAGATCGCCTTTGCCGCGCATATCGTGACGCCCTCCAGCCAGATCGCGCGCGCGGTGCATGTTGGATTTCTGCTGGCGCTGGGCTTTCCGCTGCTGTCGATCGCCAAGGGCTACGGGCCGTTGGGCAAGTCGATCGCCTATGTTCTGGCCGCCTGTGGTGTCGCTGTAGCGGCCTATCAATGGGTGGAATATACGCCGCTTTTGATGCGCGCAGGCGACCCCACCAGCGTCGATCTGGTGTTCGGGGTGATCCTGTTGGTCACCGTCTTTACCGCAGCGTGGCTGCTGATGGGGCCTGCGCTGCCGATCATCTCGGGCTCGTTTCTGGCCTATGCGATGTTTGGCCAATATCTCCCCTCACCGTTCAACCATCGCGGCTATGCGTTTGAACAGGTGATCGAGCAGATGAGCTATGGCACCGAGGGGATTTACGGTATCCCGACCTATGTCTCGGCGACCTATATTTTCCTGTTTATCCTGTTCGGCTCGTTCCTTGAAAAGGCCGGGATGATCAAACTTTTCACCGATGTTTCGTTGGGGCTGGTGGGCGACAAGATGGGCGGGGCGGCCAAGGTCTCGGTGCTGTCTTCGGGGCTGATGGGCACGATCTCGGGCTCGGGCGTGGCCAATGTCGTGACCACCGGGCAATTCACGATTCCGCTGATGAAAAGCTTTGGCTATCGCTCGGCTTTTGCGGGCGGGGTCGAGGCCACGGCCTCGATGGGCGGGCAGATCATGCCGCCGGTGATGGGGGCTGTGGCCTTCATCATGGCCGAGACCTTGGGCGTCGATTATGTCGAGGTCGTCAAGGCCGCGCTGATCCCCGCGATCCTGTATTTCCTTGGCGCGTTCTGGATGGTGCATCTGGAGGCGGGCAAGCGCAATCTGCGCGGCTTGGCGAAATCAGAATTGCCCAGCCCGCGTAAGGCGCTGCGCGAGGGCTGGTATCTGCTGCTGCCGCTGGGCGTGCTCGTTTACCTGCTGTTTTCGGGCTACACGCCGCTATTTGCAGGCACCGTAGGACTGTCTCTGACCGGGCTTTTGATCTTGGGCGGCTCGGTCGCGCTGGGGCTGCCCAATCAGGTGTTGCGGGTGATTTTCTGGATCATCATCGCGCTGGTGGCGGGTGCGTTTTTCGAGGTCGGCATCTGGGCGGTGCTGGCTGCCGTGGCGGTGCTGATCGCGATCAACGCGTTTATCAAGGGCGGTCATGCGACGCTGGCGCTGTGCCGCGACAGTCTGGCCGAAGGCGCGAAAACTGCGCTGCCGGTGGGGATCGCCTGCGCGCTGGTGGGTACGATCATCGGGGTGATGACGCTGACCGGGGCGGCTACGACATTTGGACAGTTCATTGTGGGGGTTGGCAAATCCTCGCTGTTCCTGTCGCTGATCTTGACGATGATCACCTGTATCGTGCTGGGCATGGGGATCCCGACGATCCCGAATTACATCATCACCTCGTCCATTGCCGGGCCTGCGCTGCTGGCGCTGGGCGTGCCGCTGATCGTGAGCCATATGTTCGTGTTCTATTTCGGCATTCTCGCCGATCTGACACCGCCCGTGGCGCTGGCCTGTTTTGCCGCCGCGCCCATCGCCAAGGAAAGTGGGCTCAAGATCAGTTTTGAGGCGATCAAGGTTGCTGCTGCTGGATTCGTGGTGCCTTTCATGGCGGTCTACACGCCCGCTTTGATGCTGCAAGATGGCGGGCCTTTGGCGGTGGCAATCGGCTATTGGCCTGCGGTCGCCTACGTTATTCTCAAGGCGGTGATCGCGATTGCGCTTTGGGGGGTGGCAGTGATCGGCTGGCTGGGCCGTCCGCTGGCATTATGGGAGCGCGGCCTTGCGATGGTCGCGGCCTTTACGCTGATCGCCGCGCTGCCGCTCACCGATGAGATCGGCTTTGCGCTGGTGGCGGGCTTTGCCGCCGTGTTGTGGATGCGCAAAGGCGCGGCCACCGCATGAGCGCGTGCTTGATGGTCGGTGCCATGATGATCGCGCTGGCGCCCTCGGGCCAGTTCAGTCTCGAATGGACCCATTCGGTCGAACATGAGGGCTGGCGCGAGCATTGGCAGCTCACCGATCACCAAACGCTGCGGCTGGTCGGGGCGGCGGTCAAGGGCTCGGGTGCGGGGATGGAGCCGGGGCCGGGCGGGCATTTCGAAAACGGCTGGTGGGTCTGGAGCACGACCGGCCCCGAGGTGCCCAGTCTCGAACTGGCGGCCTCGGGTGCGACTGTGTCGGGTTGGACGCTGTGTTCGGTGGGCTGCACAGTGATCGGGGCACAGCGCGAAGCGCCTATTCGCGTCGCGCCCTGTAACGCGCGATGACAAAGCCTTGAATGGTCTTCCGTCAGGCGCTAGCGTTTAATTGAACGTAAGTTCAATTATTCGGAGGGGAGGGCCGATGTTAGGACAACAGCCGACTTATGCGCAGACGCGCGATCAGTTCGCTTGGGACATCCCACAGCATTATAATATCGGCGTGGATATCTGTGATCGCCATGCGGCGCAGCGCCCCGAAGCGATTGCGATCATCGACGTAGCCGAAGATGGCTCCACCCGGCAGTGCAGTTTCGAGGCATTGCGCCAAAGTTCGAACCGTTTGGCCAATGCGCTGGGCGAGATCAGCGCCAAGGGCGACCGGATCGGCGTCTTGCTGCCCCAATCCATCGAGACCGCACAGGCCCATATCGCGATCACCAAATCCGCGCGTATCGCGCTGCCTCTGTTCACGCTGTTTGGCCCCGATGCGCTGCTGCATCGGCTGCGCGATTCCGGGGCCAGCGTGGTGATCACCAATGCCGATGGGGTCGCCAAGATCGCCCAGATACGCGACCAACTGCCCGATCTGCGCCATGTCATTTGCGTCGATCCCGCGCCTGCGCCAGTGCTTGATTTCGCAACCATCTGTGCTGCGCAAAGCGCTGAGTTCGCGTTTACCCCAACTCTGGCCGAAGACCCGGCGATCCTGATTTACACCTCGGGCACGACGGGCAATCCCAAAGGCGCGCTGCATGCGCATCGGGTGTTGCTGGGGCATCTGCCCGGTGTCGAGATGAGCCATGATTTCTTTCCCCAACCAGGTGATCGCATCTGGACGCCCGCCGACTGGGCGTGGATCGGCGGCTTGCTGGATGTGATGATGCCCGCGCTGCATCACGGGGTTACCGTTGTCGCCTGCCGGTTTCGCAAATTCAGTGCGCAGGCGGCGTTTGATCTGATGCGTGCCCAGAAAATCCGCAATGCGTTTTTGCCACCCACCGCGCTTAAGATGATGCGGCTTTGGCCCGAAGCTGAGACGCAGCGCCTTGATCTGCGCTCGGTTGCCAGCGGCGGCGAGACCTTGGGCAAAGAGCTGATCGCCTGGGGGCAGCGGGTGTTTGGCTGCACGATCAACGAGTTCTACGGCCAGACCGAATGCAACATGATCGTGTCGTCTTGCGCCGCGCTTGAGCCCGCCGAGCCGGGCGTGATGGGCTTTGCGGTGCCCGGTCACACGCTGGCCATTCTGGACGAGGAAACCGGCACGCAGGCCGAGCCGGGGGCTGAGGGTGCTATCGCCGTGCTTGCCCCCGATCCGGTGATGTTCCTGCGCTATTGGAACAACCCCGAGGCCACAGCGGCGAAATTCCTGAGCGTGGGCGATCAGAGATGGCTGCTGACGGGGGATAAGGGGCGGGTGACGCCCTCGGGGCGGATCGCCTTTATCGGGCGCGATGACGATGTGATCGGCTCGTCGGGCTATCGCATCGGCCCCGCCGAGATTGAGGATTGTCTGCTAACGCATCCCGCGGTGCATCTGGCCGGGGTCGTGGGTAAGCCCGACCCGGTGCGCGGGTCAATCGTGGCCGCCTATATCCAGCTTTCCCAAGGCTTTACGCCAAGCCCGGAGCTGGCAGATGAAATTGCGCTGCATGTGAAAGACAAGCTTGCCGCCTATGAATTTCCGCGCGTTGTTCGGTTCATCGAGGTGATGCCCGCCACCACGACGGGCAAGATTATCCGCGCGCAATTGCGCGCTTTGGCGCAGGAGGAGGCAGACAATGATCAGCAGTGATTTGGTGCGTGTCGAGGTGTCGGGCGGGGTGGCCTCGGTCGTGCTCAACCGCCCCGAGCAGCGCAATGCGATCAACCCCGAAATGGTCACCGCCCTGCGCGCCACGTTCGACCGTATCGAAGCGGACCCGGACGTGCGCGTCACGGTCCTTAGCGGCGCAGGACCGGTATTTTGCGCCGGGATGGATCTGAAAAGTTTCACCAAGGGTGAGGCCGATGCGATCCTGAATGGCCCGCATCGCTTTGCCGGGTTCGTGGCGCGTGAACGGCGCAAGCCGGTGATCGCCGCTGTGCATGGCGCGGCCCTTGCGGGCGGGTTTGAGATTATGCTGGCCTGCGATCTGGTTGTGGCCACGCAAGAGGCGGTGTTTGGTCTGCCCGAGGTGAAGCTGGGGCTGATTGCAGGCGGGGGCGGGGCGATCCGGCTCGCGCAGCGCATCCCGCGCGTGCTGGCCAATGAGTTGCTGCTAACGGGCAAGACCTATCCGGCCTCTGAAATGCTGCGCTGGGGGCTGATCAACCAAGTGGTGGCCGCGCAAGACTTGGTTGAAACCGCACTGGGATTGGCACGCGAGATCGCGCAAAACGCGCCGCAAAGCATCACCGAAAGCCTTGCGCTTTCAGATCAGATGTTTCGCAGTGAAGAGGCCTCTCTTTGGCAGGCCAATGACCGCTCGCTGCAGGCGTTGTCGCGCAGCCAGGACGTGGCCGAGGGGATCGCTGCGTTCTTTGAAAAGCGCCCGCCAAACTGGTCTGGAACCTAGTCAACCCCGCCTTGTTGCAGTCGGGGCGGGCGGCGAATGCGGTTTTTCCTATATTTTGGGCAAAGCTGGCCAAATGATTAACTGGCTTATGTTGTCCGCTCTGTGTCAGATTAAGGGATTGTTCTCGCAACAGAGTATTTCGGTGAGCCCGCTCAAATGGACCAAATGCATTCCAATGCTCTGACGCAAAAACTGAGCAAGTTTATGGCTCTGACCGCAGCCGAAATTGAAACGCTGGCGGGGGTGGCGCAACGCAAGTTGATGCTGAGCACGGATCAGGGGCTGTCCCAGCAAGGGCAGGCCAATAGCGCGGCGTTTATCCTGACGCGGGGCTGGGCGTTTTCGTATATTTTGCTGCATGACGGGTCGCGCCAGATCGTGGATTTTCGCGTGGCGGGGGATTTTCTGGGCCTGCGCGGGTTGCTGTCACCAATGTCGGATCTGTTCATCGAGCCGCTTACGGATGTCGAGGTCACCGAGTTCCAGATTGGCGAGTTGCTGGGCGCGGGCACAAAAGTGCCGCGTTTGATGTCGGCCATCCTAGCGGGAATTGCACGCGATCAAGCGATTACGGTCGAGCATCTGGTCAGTATCGGGCGGCGAGGTGCGCCCGAACGCACTGCGCATTTCTTCTTGGAATTGGGCGCGCGGCTGGAGGAGGCCGGGCAGGGGCGCAAAGACAATTACGCCTGCCCGCTGACGCAATATCACATGGCCGATGCGCTGGGGCTTAGCGCGATCCACATCAACCGCGTCCTGCGCGAGCTGCGTGAAGACGGGCTTTTGACCTTTCGCAAGGGCGAGGTGTTCATCGACGATTACGACCAGCTCAGCAAGCTGGCCGGGTTCGATCCGGGCTATCTCAGGGCCAAGACGGTGTTCTAGCCATGCCCACAGGCCGCAGTCACGCATCGGACTGCGGCGCTGTGTTGTTTAGAACAGGAAGTCACCCGAAGCCGGGGCCGGATCGAGGGCAAAGATGAACTCATCCTCGGGCAAATCCGGTGTGAACCCGACGTCCACCCAGTAATTCGACGACGCCCAGCTTTGGGTCGGGAAGATCCCGGTGGTATTGGCTGCAAACACCCCGTTGCTTCCGCCCGGAGCGCTGAGAAGCCCATCGGTCCCGTCATGGCCCGTGTCGAAATAGTTGTTGGTCGCGACATAGTTCTGCGTCGTGCCGTAAGACGCCACATAGCTGGCCCCCGGCGTCAAGGCGATGGGCGTCGCCAGCGCGCCGACCTGCCAGCCCGAGTCACCCGGATCGGATTGCACCGTGACAGAGCCCAGATTGACCCCGTTGTTATCCCAAAGATTGAGCGTGCGCAGATCGGTGTCGCCCGCATCTGCTGCGCCTCGGAAATAGCGCAGCTCGGTCACTTCGCCCGCTGAATTGGCGGTGAATTTCACCCCCAGCTCGTAATCGGTTGCCTCGCTTGTGATCGTCGCGGCGGGGGCGTCGCTTGCCTCAAAGAGGGTTGCGAATGTCGGGGCGGTTTCGGGTTCGACATCGGTCACAGTGACCTGCACCGCTTGCGTCACGGCAGGCGCGATCCCGTCAGACACGCTGACGGTCACATCATAGATATTGTCGGCCCCGGCATCGGAGGGAAGTTCGAAATTGGGCTTGGACAGGAAGCTGAGCGCACCGCTTTGCGCGTCGATACCAAAGCGCGCCGCATCCGCTCCCCCCGCAATCGCAAAGCTCAGCGTATTGCCATCAAGATCTGTCGCGGTGATTACCCCGGCACTGGTCTGGTTTTCCGCCGCATCAAAGGCCGCTTGCGAGGTGATGACAGGCGCCTCATTGGCCGGGACGTTCAGATCAAACCCGACATCCACCCAATAATTGCTTGAGTTATAGCTTGCCGTTGGCACGCTGAGCGCGCTGCCATAGGCATAAACGCCATTGACCACTCCGGGCGCGGTCAGATTGCCAGACGCATCGGTCACATCGGTGGTGAAATAGCCCTGCGATGCCACATAGTTATCCGCCGTGCGATACGAGGCGGTATAGGTCTGCCCCGCGCTCACAAGGATGGGAGAGGACAGGGCCACTGTTTGCCAGCCGCTGTCTCCGGGGGCGGAGTCAAATTGCACGCTGGCCAACAGATTGCCATTCGCGTCCCACAGATGCCCGTCGCGCAGGTCGGTATCGTTGGAATCCCCAACCGAGCGGAAATAGCGCAATTCGGTGATCGTGCCGGTCTGGGTCGGGGTGAACCGCATCCCCAGTTCGACCGTTGAGGAATCGTTGATCGTAGTGGCCGACACCACCCCCTCGTTGAACAGGGAATACAGATTGGATGATGGCGTTTCGTTGACTTGATCGCCCACCGCAATCTGGATGGCTTGGATGACCGGGTCCGTGATGCCATCGGTGACGCTGACCAGCAGGTCATAGACATTGTCCCCGCCCACATCGCCCGGGGCCTCAAAATCGGGGGCTGTCAGGAAAGACAGCGCGCCGTTGCTTGAGCCAATCGAGAACAGGGCCGCATCGGCTCCGCCCGCTATCGAGAACGTCAGCGGATCATCATCGGGATCGTCTGCGCCCAAGATCGCGGCAAGGATCTGGTTCTCGATCATGTTGAACCCGCTATCAGAGGTGAATACCGGGGCCGCATTGCCCGGAACGCCGACCTGATAGGTCACATCGACCCAGTAATTCGTCGCCTCATAGGACCCTTCGGGCACAACGGGCGTGGCGCTATAGGCATAGACACCGTTCGAGCCAGAGGGCGCGGTCAACAGATCATAGGGATCGCTGAAATTGGTGGTAAAGAACCCTGCCGTTCCGACATAGAAATTTTCGGTGTGATAGGAGGCGGTATAGGTCGTGCCCGCGATCACGGTGACGGGGGCTGACAGCGCGGCCGTTTGCCAACCGCTTTGGCCGGGCACCGAGGTGAAGCTTACGGTCGCCAGCAGGTTGCCATTCGCGTCCCACAAATGGCCATCGCGCAGGTCGGTATCATCGGAATCGCTGAGGGCGCGGAAATAATGCAGCTCGGTGATGATCCCGCTTTGGCTTGGCGCAAAGCGCATGCCAAGTTCCAGTGACGCGCCATCGTTCTGCGCCTGCGGGGTGATCGGCGCGCCCTCAAACAACGAGAACGTCTCGGGCAAGGGGGCCGGGGTCACCGTGACCACATCCGAGGCCAACCCGACCGATGAGGGGATGTTCAAGCTGTCATCAATCGCGCGCGCCACGATCTGGAAACTGCCCTCTTGCTGGGGCGTCCATTCATAGCTCCACGTGCTGAACCCCGAGGCGGGTCGCCACGTCACGCCGTTGTCAAACGAGACTTCGACCATCGCGACTTGCCCGTCATCGGTCAGCGGATTGCCGTCGTCATCGGTCGCCGTGCCGGTGATGAGGTAGGGCGAGAGGGCAACGACCTCATTGGGCAGATCGTCAAGCGTGGCCGTGGCCGCCACCGTGTCGGTCGAGGCCGTTG
Organism: Thioclava arctica; assembly: GCF_040892615.1. Taxonomy (NCBI): domain Bacteria; kingdom Pseudomonadati; phylum Pseudomonadota; class Alphaproteobacteria; order Rhodobacterales; family Paracoccaceae; genus Thioclava; species Thioclava arctica. The sequence continues at coordinate 363,623 of NZ_JBFRYC010000002.1, read as the reverse complement.
CGCGCACCAAACCTTGCGAGGCGAGCACCAGATCGGACACACCTGGCTGGATGCCCATATCGGCAAACAGGTTGACGGTGAATTGCTGCAGTGCGGCGTTTTCGATATTGCCGCCATAGGGCGAGGAGTCATGCTCGTCGCTCAGACCCCAGGTCCAGAATACGGTGCCTGCGCCAAAGACCAGCGCTCCGCTTGGCGCGCGATACAGCGACAAGCTGTGCGTGCCAGTGCCCGGAGCCGTCCGGCTGCCCTGATCGACAAGGATTTCATCCCACGCCACCTCGGTGCTCGACAGCAAGATCAGCCCGGCGGGGCGATATTCATCTGCGGGCACGGTGTTCCATTCATAGCCGATAATCGCAGGCGAAAGGTCTTGCGCGCCTACCCCTGCAACCGAGGTATCGCGCCACAGCCGAAGCCCGGACAATTCCTGCGGCACATCAAGACCCACATCAGACACGCCGCCATCGCCGATGAACAACTGGCCCGTCAGCGCGTTTTCAGGGATCGCGCCCTCGGCTGTGGGGTTGCCCTGCGCATCCACCGCATCAACAAAGCGCAGATCGCGCCAAGTTCCCGTCCACTCGTTGGAGGGGTCGATATTGGCGTAGTCATCCGGACCCGCCGCAAGCGAATAATTCGCCCAGGTTTCCTTATAGGTGATCAGCGTGCGGTAATCGGTGTCCGTGCCGTCGATGCTGGGCTCGTAGCGGGTTTTCCAGTAAACGTCATTGCCGCCCCAGAAGAGCAGGTTCACCCCCGCATCGCGTGCTGCCTCGACATTGTCGCGCTGATCGCCCGACCAGTATTCGTCGTGCCCGACCGAGATATAGGCCTCATGCCCCAGCAACGCGCTCGGGCCAAGCCGATCCGTGTCGACCCCCGAGATATAGCTGACATCATAGCCATTCTCTTCAAGCCAGTAGATCGCCGCGTAATCGGCGCCAAACAGATAGTCCTGCGGACCCGATGCATAGCCGCCACCGTCACGTGTGATGATCGGGCGATTGTAAGAGAGCGCAAAGGCGCGATCGGCCCCGAACGGGCCGGCATCTTCGGGCGGCGGGGGTGCGTCCGCATAGCCGCCATAGAAATTGCCCGCGACCTCGCCATTGTTGCCGCCCCAGCCGTTATAGGCCTGCCATGTCGTGTCCGAGGTCTGCAGCACGATATCGCTGCGGCTGCCATCTGCACGCAGATCATCCTCACGCAGGATGAACGGAATCTGGTTGGTGTCTCCGGTATCGTCGCGCACTAGCTTGGCCAGATAGACGCCCGACACGGCGGTCTCTGGCGTCAGCCACGAGGCCGATTCGCTCCAATTTCCGGCATCGACCAGCCCGCGATCATCGGTGATCGGGTCGGGTTGTGCATTGCCGACAAGGCCGTTGATCGTGGTGACCAGCGTCGCGCCATCGCCGCCATAATAGCCCAGGCGATAAATCTCGATATGATAGGGCACATCGACCCCGTCAGCGGCGTTCACGTTGATTTTGAACGAGATTTCATCGCCCGTATCGACGCTGATATCGGTCGCGAACCCTTCGATCTGGTTGCTTGCAGGCGCATCCCAGATCGCGCGCGCGGTGCCGGGTTTCTGATTTTCGATAACAATCGGGTTGTCTGCCATGACGTGTCGCCCTTTTTCTGCGTCTGGCCGGAAATCAGCCCTATCGAGCCACAGTCTGCGCGCGATCGCGTCGTGGGAATACTCACCGAACGGCTGATTCTTCCCCACCGATTGATCGTTGCATTATGCAAATGGGGGTGGGTGGGTGCGCCGATCTTCGGATTGACGATCGCGTGGATCAAAGGGCGGGTTGGGAGCCGGCTCAGGGCGTCAAAAGGCGAGGGGGGCCAGAACGAAAAACGCGCCCGGCAAAAGCCGGACGCGTCGGGATTGCGTGCTACGCCTTGGGCGTGGCGTCGATCAGCTTGCCATGTCGCCCCAGAACGACCAGCCAGAATGGTGCCCAAAGACATGAGAGGTCTCAAGCGCAGGCAGGCTATCTGCTGCGGCGGGATCAATCGTGGCCGGGTCGACGGATGAAGCATCATGGGTCGCAGCCGCGACATCCGTTGCGGGTGCTGCCACGTCCAAAGGTGCGGCGGACAGGTTGGAAGCCACAGCGCTTTGCGTGTCCGGCGTGAACACAAACTCATCGGCGTTGGCGTCCACTCCGTTGCCGGCGTCAAAGACCACATCCACCCAGTAGTTACTGGCGTGGTAGCTTTGGGTCGGCAGCGCGGATTGTGAGCCGTAGCTATAGACGCCCGCATTGGCCTCGGTCGAGATCGGACCCGTCGACATGGTATCGTCGAAGTAGTTCTGGCTCACCGCATATTGGCCTTGCGGGGCGTGATACGAGATCACATAGCTGTCGCCCGCCGAAACCTGCACCGGGGTATCGAAGGCGACCTGTTGCCAGCCCGCTGTTCCGGTATCCGACAGGGTTGCCGTGGCGATCTTGTTGCCATCGGCGTCCCATAGCGTGGCGGGCATCGTCGAGGTGTTGCCCTCGCCGCGATAGACGCGCACGGCATCGATCTCGCCATCGGCAGTGACCTCAAAGCGCATCCCCAGCTCGACCGAGTTATGGTCGTTCTCTGCGGTGACGGCAGGTGTGTCCGACGCCGACCAGACGCTGTAAAGCGCGTCGTTGGCGGGAACGCTGGTGTCCGTGGTCGGCGGCGTGACCGGGGGCGTGACCGGGTCAACGACCGGATCCACAACCGGCTCGGGTGTCGGGTCCGTGGGGGCCGCGCCCGAATTGCCTTCGTCAAAGACCACATCCACCCAGTAGTTGCTGGCGTGGTAGCTTTGAGTCGGCAGCGCGGATTGTGAGCCGTAGCTATAGACGCCCGCATTGGCCTCGGTCGAGATCGGACCCGTCGACATGGTATCGTCGAAGTAGTTCTGGCTCACCGCGTATTGGCCTTGCGGGGCGTGATACGAGATCACATAGCTATCGCCCGCCGAAACCTGCACCGGGGTATCGAAGGCGACCTGTTGCCAGCCCGCTGTTCCGGTATCCGACAGGGTTGCCGTGGCGATCTTGTTGCCATCGGCGTCCCACAGCGTGGCGGGCATCGTCGAGGTGTTGCCCTCGCCGCGATAGACGCGCACGGCATCGATCTCGCCATCGGCAGTGACCTCAAAGCGCATCCCCAGCTCGACCGAGTTATGGTCGTTCCCTGCGGTGATGGCAGGCGTGTCCGACGCCGACCAGACGCTGTAAACTGCGTCATCGGCGGCAGGGGGAGTGGTATCGGGCGTCGTGGGTGCCGAAGCTGCGGTGATGTCGATAAAGGCCGTTGCGGTATCCGTGCCGCCTTGCTGATCAGACACACGATAGGTCACGCTTGCCGTGCCACTGGCCGTGCTGTCGGGCGTGAAGGTGATCTCGTGCTGATCGTTCATCACCGCGCTGCCCTTCGTGGTGCCGACGATATTGGTCAACACCAGAACATCGCCATCCGCATCCGTGTCATTGGACAGCAGTTGCGCCTCTTTCAAGACCAAGGGCGTGGTTGGCGTGGTCTCAAAGTTGATATCGTCATGCGCCACGGGGGCCGTGTTTTCGACTGCGGGTGTACCAGGAGCTGGTACCGGGTCGGGTGTCACGACGGGGTCGGGGGTGACGACAGGGTCTGGGGTGCTGGGGGGCGAAACAACCGAGTCAGAGCCCCCTACAGAGGCGCCAAGGTCAATCGCGGCCGAGCCCGAGGCAAGGCTGAAATCGCCATTCGCGGGATCGACGAATTGCGGATCGACGCCGATCAGGTTGCCATCAGCCGCGCTTGGGGCCGCATTGCCGCCATCCGTCGAGACCGAGAGCTTTCCGTCCGTGCCATTATACAGCACGTTGTCTTGCCAGACGACATTGTCGTTGGAATAGCCACCATACGAGTTGTTATCGATCGCGGTGTTATTGCCATTGATGCTGGGATCGGCCACGGCGATGTTGTTGACGAAGGTGTTGTTGCTCGACTGCGCATTCGAGATTTCACCGCGCCAGGTGCCGTCATTCTGCAGATCGACATTGTTGTGATAGGCGGTGTTGTTGCTCACCGTCACATAGTCGCTCCAGGTGACCTGAATACCCTTGCCGCCATTGCCGTAAGAGACGTTGTTCTCGACCAGCGTGGGGTAGGTGTAATTCGGATAACCGGAGGTTTGAGTGCTTTGGAAATCATCGATGATGATGCCGTTGCCATCGGTATGCGCACCGCTTTGCGTTACGTTGTCATGGGTGATGTTGTCTTTGATGATCGTGCGATATCCGGGCGTCGTCGTATCGCCGCTGACATTGCGGTTTTGATAGATCGAGATACCCGAAAACCAACCCGACGAGGCGTTGCCATAGGTCTCGTTGCCGACGACGGTGATGAATTCCGAGTAGTTGAACTGGATGCCCGACTCGGCGTTGTTGTGCACGATATTGTCGGCAATAGTGATGTGATGGACGCTGTTGGCCTCGATCCCGTCGCCATTGGCGTTGGCGATGTCAAAGCCCTCGATCTTCACATAGTTCGCATTCACGCTGATCGCGTTCCACGACCCTGAGGGGGGACGGATCAGGGCTGTGCCGGGGGTTTCTGCGCGAATGGTGACGTCGCCTGCCGCCGAGCCACCTTGGTCGATATTGAGCGCTTCGTTATAGGTTCCCGGGCGCACAACAATCTCATCTCCAGGGTTGAGATTGGCATTGAGCGCCTGGTTGATGGTGCGAAACGGAGAGCCTGAGCTGCCGTTCGCGTTGTCGTTGCCGTTCGTGTCGACATAGTAAACAGTCATGTTCGCCTCCAATGGGCTTTCGGCCTTGCGTTCTGTGGGGCTACTTCTTTTGAAGTAGTGGCATCGGCCGAAAGATCTTTTGCTTCGATCAATTGCATATTGCGAGGGATTGATAGCATTGGGAATCCTTAAACGTCAGACAGGGCTGGGCGCATAAGCGGCAACCTACAAAGGATGGGTGCATTTCATGCCGATCCGAGTCTTCGGCCCCAAACGCGTCGAAATTTTCATCCCGTCCTCAGCAACTTGGCCCGAGAGAGGTCTTGCGAATCTGATGCGCGGATTGTTGCCGATTAAGGCCTTGCGACAGGGCTAAATCCGTAAAAAATGCCGCTATTTGGCGATCATCCGCTTGTCGACGGCGATATCTGGTTGCCTGACAGAGCGAAACGCGACTCGTTTTCGTGCTTGCGAAGGCGCACTTGCTTGGGCTGTCCGGGCAAGATTTGCGGGCTCCTCCGAATGGTCAGGCTGGGGCGCATTTGGCGGAAGCGCGGGTGTCAAAAGGGCGCGCGCTTGCAGATGCGCCTGTGCCTTTTGGCGCGCCATCACGCAAATCAGCGGTGCCTGCACGGCGTTTGGCGGTGGCACAGCACAGCCCATTTCCCCCGATCCGCAACGCGCTACGCCCAATAGCGCGGTTCTTTATCGGCGCGTGATTTGTCAGCTTTGTCCTAGGGATAAACGCTGCCAGTGGCTCTCTCGTCAGACCCTGCGGCCCAGCAACGGATCAGTGATGTGCCAATCGTGAATTGTTCTCTCGGCAAAGACGTAAAGATCACGCACCCTGATCTTGTGAACATCTATGGCTGTAGCATTGGCAGTCACACCCAGATTGGCCCGTTCGTAGAGATCCAGTCAGGCACCCGGATCGGAGCGCGCTGCAAGGTGTCTTCGCACAGTTTCATCTGTAGCGGCGTCACCCTTGAAGATGAGGTCTTCGTCGGCCACGGCGTGATGTTCACCAATGATATGTATCCCGCCAGCACCAATCCCGACGGCTCGCTGAAAGGCGCGCAGGATTGGGAATGCCTTGAGACTGTGATCGGGCGCGGCGCGTCCATCGGGTCCAACGCGACCATTCTTTGCGGCATCTCGATTGGCCCGGGAGCCTTGATCGGCGCGGGGGCCGTGGTCACGCGCAACGTGCCCGCGCGCACCGTCGTGGCGGGCGTGCCCGCGCGCATCATCGGGGATGTGCCATCTGCGCAAGGCAGCGGCCAATCCCCTTCTCAGACACATTCGTCACAGCAACCGGAGGACCGGACATGATCAACGTAGGAGTCGCAGGATACGGCTATTGGGGCCCCAACCTCGCCCGTGCGGTCTCGGAATCGGGCTGTGCGCGCGTCGAGATGATCGCGGATCGTGACAGCAAGGCCTTGGGGCGCGCAGCACAGCGCCACCCGGCGGCCCGCCTGAGCACCGATATCTATGAGATGATCGCGGATCCCAAAGTCGATGCGGTGATGATCGCCACGCCCGTCGCCAGCCATTACGATCTGGCGATGGCGGCCATTCAGGCGGGCAAGCATGTGCTGGTCGAAAAGCCGATGGCCGACACGCCTTTGCGCGCGGCCAAACTGGTCGAAGCGGCCGCCCATAAAGGCGTGATCCTGATGGTCGATCACACCTTCATCTATACCGGAGCGGTGCAGAAGATTTCAGAGCTGATGTCATCGGGCGAACTCGGCAAGATGTATTATTACGACTCCACGCGGGTGAACCTTGGGATTTTCCAGCGCGATGTCGATGTGATCTGGGATCTCGCGGTGCATGACATTGCTATTCTCGACCACCTTCTCGGGGCCAGCCCGATTGCGGTCTCGGCCAGTGCGGCGACCTGCATCGCGGGCAGCCCGGCCAATATGGCGCATCTGTCGATCTATTATGACGACGGGGTGATGGCCTATCTCAATGTGAACTGGCTGGCTCCGGTCAAGATCCGCCAGACCGTGATCGGTGGCAGTCAGCGCATGGTGATCTATGACGACATGCAGACCAGCGAGAAGGTCAAGGTCTATGACCGTGGCGCTGCCCCCGGGGTTGATCGCTATGAGCCGCTGGTCTCGTATCGCTTGGGTGACATGCGTGCGCCCGCGCTGTCCTCGAAAGAGGCACTGGTCACCGAAGTTCAGGAATTCGCACGCTGCATCGACACCAAAGCCACGCCTCTGACCGATGGGGTCGGCGGGCTGCGGGTGGTCGAACTGCTCGCGGCGGCAACCCTTTCCACAACGCGTCGGGGCTTTCCCGTCGAACTTGGCCAGAAAAGAGAGGCGTCATGATCCCGTTCCTGAACCTTCGCGCCCAGTATCGCGCCATCGCCCCCGAGATCGAAGAGGCCGTGTTGCAGGTCTTGCGCAGCGGGAATTATGTGCTGGGCGAGCCGGTCGAGTCCTTTGAAGAGAACTTCGCGCTCTATTGTGGCGCGGGGTCTGCGATTGGTGTCAGCAGTGGCACCTCAGCGCTGCATCTGGCGCTGCTGGCCGCTGGGATCGGGCCGGGCGATGAGGTCATCACCACGCCCTCCACCTTCGTCGCCACGATCGCGGCCATTCTTTATACGGGTGCAACCCCGGTGCTGGTCGATATCGACCCCGAGACCTGGAACATGGACCCACGCGGGATCAAAGCCGCGATTTCGCCACGTACCCGCGCGATCTTGCCGGTGCATTTGCACGGTCGGTTGGCCGATATGGAGGCCATCGTCGCGATTGCGCGCCGTCATGGCTTGCTGGTGATCGAAGACGCCGCGCAGGCGCATGGCGCGCAGCGGGGCACGCAGCGTGCGGGTACATTCGGCGATATCGGCTGTTTCAGCTTTTATCCCGGCAAGAACCTTGGCGCATGTGGTGAGGGTGGCGCGATTGTCACCAGTTCGGCAGAGTTGGATGAGAAGGTGCGCTGCCTGCGCGACTGGGGCCAAAAAGGCAAAGGCAACCATGTGGTCGAGGGCTACAATTTCCGCATGGATGCCGTGCAGGGCGCGATCCTTGACGTAAAGCTGCGCCATCTGGATGCGTGGAATGCTGCGCGGCGCCGGATCGCCAATATGTATCACGAGGGGCTCGCGCCTGACATTTCACGCGCCAAGGGGCCGTTTGGCGAGGATCATGTCGGTCATGTCTATGCCATTCGTGTCGCCAATCGCGCCGAGTTCCAAGCCAATCTGGAAACCGCCAGCGTGCCCACCAGTGTGCACTACCCGTTGCCGGTGCATCTGCAACCCGCCTATGCCCGCATGGGCTATTCGCGCGGCGATTTTCCGGTGGCCGAGGCCTATGCCGACACCACCGTCTCGCTGCCGATCCATCCCGATCTCACGGACAAGCATGTCGATCATATCGTGGAGTCGGTGAACCGATTTGCCGGCGCGATGGCGCCAATGGAAATGCAAGGATAGTCCCATGAGCACTCAAGGTATTCTGGCGAACAAGCGCGTTTTGGTGACCGGCGGAAGTGGCTTTGTCGGGTCGCATATCGTCGATCTTCTGCTGGCCGAGAATTGCAGCGAGATCATCGTGGTTGATAACATGGTGCGGGGCCGGCGTGAAAATCTTGCAACGGCGCTGGGCGACAAGCGGGTCAAGCTGATCGAGGGCGATATTCGCGACAGCGATCTGATGGAGCGCCTTGTTGCGGGGACCGATACCGTGTTTCATCAGGCCGCTTTGCGTATCACCCATTGCGCTGCCGAACCCGATGAGGCGATGTCGGTGATGGTGCAGGCGACCTTTGATCTGTTGCAGATGTGTCAGCGCGCAGGCACCCGTAAGGTGGTGATGGCGTCTTCGGCCTCGATCTATGGCTTGGCCGAAAATTTCCCGACCACCGAATCCGAGCCGCCCTATCCCAATCGCACGCTTTACGGTGCAGCCAAGGCTTTTGGCGAGGGGATGCTGCGCTCGTTCAACGATATGTATGGGCTGGACTATGTCGCGCTGCGCTATTTCAACGTCTATGGCCCGCGCATGGACCTGCATGGTCGCTACACCGAGGTCATGGTGCGCTGGATGGAGCGGATCGCCAATGGCGAACCCCCGATCGTGTTCGGCGACGGGCTTCAGACGATGGATATGATCGACGTGCGCGACGTGGCGCGGGCCAATATTCTGGCGGCCAGCGTGCCGGTGTCGGATGCGGTGTTCAACGTCGGCAGCGAAACCGAAACCTCGCTGCTGGAACTGGCGAAACTGCTGTCGGCCGGGATGGGACGCCCCGATTTGGTGCCAACCCACGCGCCGGAGCGCAACGTCAACCCGGTACCACGGCGTCTTGCCTCGGGCGCGTTGGCCGCCAAACAGCTTGGCTTTACGGCCCAGATCCCCGTCGATATCGGGCTGCACGATCTGATCGCATGGTGGCAGGGGGAAACCATGGCCACGCAAGCACGGGAGATGTTCGCATGATACCGATTGCAAAACCGTTTCTGGGCGAGGCCGAGGCCAATGCCGCCCATGCCGCCGTCCTGTCGGGCTGGGTCTCACAAGGGCCGCAGGTCGCCGCGTTCGAGGCTGATTTCGCCGCCCTCGTAGGCGCGCCCCATGCGGTGGCTGTGTCCAACTGCACCACTGCGCTGCATTTGGCCTGTCAGGCGCTGGGCGTGGGCCCTGGCGATGAGGTGATCACCGTCAGCCATTCCTTCATCGCTAGCGGCAACGCGATCCGGCAATGCGGCGCGATGCCTGTGTTCGTTGATATCGAGGCGGACGGCTATAACATCGATCCCGAGGCGGTCGCGCAGGCGATCACGCCGCGCAGCAAGGCGATCTTGTGTGTGCATCAGATCGGGATGCCCTGCGATTTGACGGCGCTGCTCGCGATTGCGCGCGCCCATGATCTGCCGCTGATCGAGGATGCAGCCTGCGCCATCGGCTCGGAAATCCGCGTTGATGGGCAATGGGGCAAGATTGGCGCGCCGCATGGCGATATCGCCTGCTTCTCGTTTCATCCGCGCAAGGTCATCACCACCGGCGAGGGCGGGATGCTGACCACGCGCAACGCTGAATATGATGCGAAATTCCGGCTGTGGCGTCAGCATGGGATGTCGATTTCCGACACCGCGCGTCACGCCGCCGCAAGTGTCGTGTTCGAAAGCTATATCGAGCGCGGCTATAACTATCGCATGACCGATATTCAGGCGTCTGTCGGGCGGGTGCAACTTGGGCGGCTCGATGAAATCGTGCGCCGCCGTCGCGAAATTGCCGCGCTTTATGGCGAGATGCTGTCCGGGATCGAGGGGCTGTCCACGCCGGTCGAGCCCGATTGGGCGCGATCGAACTGGCAAAGCTATGCGGTGCGACTGGACAGCGCGATTGATCAGCGCGCCTTGATGCAAGGCTTGCTGGATCGGGACGTGACCACCCGGCGCGGTATCATGTGCATGCATCTGGAACCCGCGCAGGCGGATGTCGAGTTGCGCCATTCGCTCAAGCGCTCTGAGGAGGCGCGCGATCACGCGGTCCTGTTGCCGCTATATGTGCAGATGAGCGATGGCGAGGTCGGTATCGTCGCCGACAGGCTGCGCGATGAGATGGCAAAGGCGCGCCGGGGCGCCCGTCCGGCCAAACCCAGACGCGAACCGGTGGCGGTGCCAGCGGCGTCGATGCACACTGCCTCTGACGCGGTCGCGATGCGCGAGCCGGGGTGATGATACCGGGCCTTGATCGGGGGGGCGCGCCACGCCGCAAGAGGGGCAAATCCCTAGCTGCGGCGTGGGATTGCGCGCGCCGGATTGCCCACCATCACGGCGCCGGGCGCGACATCGTTCAACACATTCGCGCCCATGCCGATCAACGCGCCATCCCCGATCCGCACGCCGTTGCGGATCGAGGAGGCGCTACTGATATAGCAGCTCACGCCGATCTCGACCGACCCCGCGATGGTCACATTCGAGCCGATCAGCGAATAGTCCCCGACCGTGACATCGTGATGAATGACCGTATGGGGCAGCACCATCACATGCGCGCCCAAAACCGCGTTCGAGGTCAGCGTCACACCGCAATGCAGCACGCACCCTGCGCCAAGCCGGGCAAAGCGCGACACGGTTGCGCGCGGATGAATGATTTGAGTGTAGCGATCCTGCGGGACGCCGAGGCGCGCGATCAACTCGCGCCGGTGCAAATAGGACGCTTGCGAGCCGATCAGGAACAGGAATTGCGAGTCGGCAAAGCGATGCGCCTGCGCCAGCGGGGCCACCGGAATGCCCTCAAACCCGGAGGCATGCGCGGGATCATCCGACAAGATCGCCGTGATTGTGAATTGCGCCTGCACCGCTTCGAAAATTTCGCGCGTATTTCCGCTCAGGCCGATCAGAACTACTTTAGGTCGTGTCACCGAAAAATCCCGTTTCATTCAGCTGGGTTGGGCCGCAGTGGGCGGTTTGCTCGACGGTCCGACCACCTTAGCACGATTCGAGTTTTGCGGTCATCGGCTTGCTTCTTGCCGAGCGGGTGGCGGGAAATAGCCTGCCACGCAAGGCCGCAATGGTTCAATGCCGCGTTGCATGATCAAAGACCGCAGCCCAAGCAACCATGGCGCGCAGCCCCGATCCAGCTCCCGATCCCGGGTGCGTCGCGCTCTGGTTCATGCGCATCTGTTCAACCCGCCGCTCAGCAAGGATGATCCCAAGATGACCCAGCAAGTCCCCTCTCATGGCCGAGCCGAGCTGCGCGCGGCCCGCAGGGCCTCGTGGGGCCTGTACGTCTTTGTCGCGGTGTTCAGCGTTTTCGTGAACCTGTTGATGCTGACGGGGCCGCTTTACATGCTGCAGGTCTATGACCGGGTGTTGGGTAGCCGATCAGTAGAAACGCTGGTCGCGCTGACAGCGCTGGTAGCGTTTCTTTATGGCATGATGGGGATTCTGGATTATGCGCGTGGGCGCGTCATGGGGCGGGTGGGGGCGCGGTTTCAATCTCGCCTTGATCGTCGCGTCTTTGATGCGGTGGTGCGCAAATCCGCGATTGCACCCGATGAGCGCACAACGACCGGGCTTGCCGATCTGGAATCTGTGCAGCGGTTGATCGCATCGCCAGTGCTGACCGCCGTGTTTGACCTACCCTGGACGCCGCTTTTTCTCGCCGGGATCTGGATCTTCCACCCGTTCCTGGGAACGCTGGCGCTGACGGGAGGCGGGCTGCTGGTGCTGGTGGCGCTGGCCAACCAGTTCGCCACGCGCAACTCGCTGACGAATGCCAATCAAGCTGCGGTTCAGGCCGGGGTGATGGCCAATCAGATCCGCTCTGAGGCCGAGATGGTTCAGGCGATGGGCATGCGCGACGCGGCGTTTGACCGCTGGCACAAGGCGCGTGGGCGTGCGCTGGGGGCGCAGATCCGCGCCTCTGATCTGGGGGGCACGTTCAGCGTTACCACCAAGACGTTCCGGCTGTTTTTGCAATCGGCCATGCTGGGGCTTGGGGCCTATCTGGTGCTGCGCGGCGAGATGACGGCCGGGGCGATGATCGCCTCCTCAATTCTTCTGGGGCGCGCTTTGGCGCCGGTGGAACAGATCGTTGGCCAATGGGCGATGATCCAGCGCGCCCGCAAGGGCTGGAGCAGTCTGGAAGTGCTGCTCGAACAGGTTCCCCCCGAAAGCGCACGCACCGAATTGCCCCGCCCCAAGGCGCGCCTTGAGGTGCAAAACCTCACGATCTTGGCGCCGGGCGAAAGCGATCCGGTGTTGAAAGCGGTCAGCTTCACGGTCGAGCCGGGGCAGGCTATCGGCGTGATCGGCACCTCGGGGTCTGGCAAATCCACGCTGGCGCGCGCGATCACCGGGGTGTGGCGGCCGCGTTCGGGAACCATCCGGCTGGATGGCGCGACGCTGGATCAGTTTGCGCCCCATGTCCTGGGGCGCCATATCGGCTATCTGCCCCAACGCGTACAGCTATTTGACGGCACGATTGCCGAGAATATCGCCCGGCTCTCACATGCGCCGGATCCGGCGGCGGTGGTCGCAGCGGCCACCAAGGCCGATGCCCATGAGATGATCCTTAAACTGCCGCAAGGCTATGACACCCCGGTTTCAGCCAATGGCGGGCGCTTGTCAGGGGGGCAAATGCAGCGCATCGGTCTGGCGCGCGCGATGTATGGTGATCCGGTGATCTTGGTGCTCGATGAGCCCAATTCAAATCTTGATAGCGAGGGCAGCGCGGCGGTGAACCGGGCGATCCGGGGCTTCAAGGAGGCGGGCAAGTCGGTGCTGATCATGGCCCACCGCCCCGCTGCAATCAAGGAATGTAACATCTTGCTGATGCTCGAAAACGGCGCAGTCCGTGCCTTTGGTCCAAAAGATGATGTGTTGCGCGAAGTCGTGCAAAACCGCACGAAGATCGTGCAATCCGTCGGCACGGGAGGGATCCGCTAATGACTCTCGCACAGAAATCCGCATGGTCGGCACGCTGGCCGATTTCGATCGGGGTGTTGGGCCTTGTTCTGCTGCTGGGTGGCTTTGGCAGCTGGGCGGCGTTCACCAATATCGCGGGCGCAGTCATTGCCAATGGACGCATCGAGGTCGATCAGAATCGCCAAGTGGTGCAGCATCCCGATGGCGGGGTCGTCTCTGAGATTTTGGTCGATGAGGGCGAAATGGTCGCCGCCGACCAGCCCTTGCTGCGTCTGGATGCGACAACGCTGAAATCCAAGCTCGTGATCACCGAGAACGAGCTGTATGAGCTGATGGCGCGCCGGGGCCGGCTGGAAGCCGAACGCGATGGCAATGCGCAGGCCAGCTTTGATCCGCTGCTGGTGCAGGCGGCGCGTGACAACGCCGATGTGCGCGGTCTGATCGAGGGCCAAAAGCGGCTGCTGGCCGCGCGCGCGGGGAATTTGACCAACGAGATCGCCCAGCTCACGAAACGCAAATCCCAGATCGCAGATCAGATCAAAGGGATCGTGGCGCAGCAAGACGCGCTGCGCGAACAGACCGACCTGATCGGCAGCGAATTGAGCGATCAGCAATCCCTTCTCGACAAGGGGCTGGCGCAGGCCTCGCGCGTGCTGTCATTGCGGCGCGAACAGGCCGGGTTGCAGGGCAGTCTGGGCGATTTGACGGCGCAAAAAGCGCAGTCCGAGGGTCGCATGACCGAAATCGACATCGAACTGCTGAAGCTACAATCGGGGCTGCGCGAAGAGACCAACACGACGTTGCAAGACCTGCAATATCGTGAGTTGGAGCTGCGCGAGCAACGCTCGTCGCTGTTGGAACAGATTGATCGGCTCGACATCGTCGCGCCGGTTTCGGGGGTGGTCTATGGCCTGCAGGTGTTCGCGCCGCGCTCAGTGTTGAAGCCCGCCGAGCCGATCTTGTACATCGTGCCGCAGGATCGCCCCTTGGTTATTCACGCGCAGGTCGTGCCAAGCCATATCGACCAGATCCGGATCGGTCAGGACGTGCGCGTACGGTTTTCGGCGCTGGATCGGCGCACCACGCCGGAATTGACCGGCAAAGTTGTGCAAATCTCGGCGGATGCGTTTCAGGATGAGGGATCGAAGGCCAGCTATTACCGCGTTGAAATCACCCTGAGTGAATCCGAACGCGACCGTTTGCCCGACGATGTGACCCTGATCCCCGGCATGCCGGTCGAGGTGTTTATCCGCACCCAGGATCGCACCCCGTTGGCCTATCTGATCAAGCCGCTCAGCGACTATTTCGCCCGCGCCTTCCGCGGCTGACTTGCGGGCGATGCGCAGGCTGTGCATCGCCCATCCCCCCCGTTTGACAATATGAGTGATCGCGTGACGCACCGCTCAGTGCGGCTGTGCCAAAGGGCGCAATGCACGCTGCGTCTCTCAGCCTGAGGCGATGAGATGTGCAGTGGTGGGGTTTGCTCGGCTATCGTCAATTGCCCCGCGCAAAAGGACTTGCGCGCGCCACGAAAGGGCGCGCGCGTAGCGATGGAGCTTGCCTAAAAGATGTGGCTGCGCGCCCCTGCGGGCCACGATTCTGCGCCTACCAGGCATCCGCGCGCGCGGCATGGGCGAAGGCCGTGCCGTCGCCAAACGGATACAGCGCTTGGCGCCGCGCATCGACGCGGTTCAGCACTGTAAGCACACGATCCACCCCCGCCATCTGCAAATGATCCGCCGTAGCGCGCACGGCCTCTTGGGGGGAATGCCCCCAACCGATCACCACCAAAACCTGCTCCATCACCGAGGCGATCTTGGTCGTAGATGCGCTGCTTAGGGCAGGTGGGCAGATGAAGATCGCCATCAAGCGATATGTTGAGGCATATTTCAGGATCGATCGAATGGCCAACGCATCGTCAAGCGGCGGAATGACCCCATTGCCACGCTGTAAAACCCGAAGCCCGGTGGCGCGTCCGGTGACCACCAACTCGGTCAGATCCGTGCCCTCGCGCAGATGCTCGGCAAAACCCTTTCGGCCCGGATTGGCCGATTTCAGACGAAGGCGAAGCTTTCGCGGCAGCCATTTGGCAAACCATGGCTGCGTTGGGCCAAGCGTGTCGATCACCAAAACGCCCTGACCGCTGGCAACCAGTTCGCGCGCCAGCTCATAGCCCACAAAGCGCGCGCCGTCATTGGCCTGCACCGGCGTGACCATCAAGCTGCGCGGCAATGCTCCGCCTTCCTGTGTGGCAATTACCCGAATCGTTGCGTTCAGCGCCATCTTGAGGTGTCGATCCGCAGTGCGGGTTTTGCCCCGGCGGCGTAATATCGGCAGCATTCCCGCGTCAATAATATCGGGGTCATCTTCAAATTGCAGATGCGAGCGGGCACTGCGATCGGTCAGATCGCGCGCCCCGGCAAGGGTTAATGCAAACAGCCCCGCGGCGAGCATCGTGAAAAGAAGATAGACCTTGCGCCCGCGCCCTTCCGGCCAGAGGGGCGGGGTCGCGGGGGCGATCATTTCAAGATCCAGCGCGGGCTGCGCCAGACGGGCGGCAAGCTGGCGGCGCTGGCCCTCATAGCCATCGAGAATTTCACGCTGGGCATCGGCGCGCCGGATCAGGTTGATCAGGTTCAACTCTGCAACGGTCGTCTTTGACAGCGTGCCCTCCAAGGTGTTGCGGTTCTTCGTGAGGGTCGCTTGGTCGTCGTTAAGCTGGCCGATCTGGGCGCGCATCGAAGCCGCCCAGGCCGTCAATTCATCGCGGATCGAGTTCTCGATTTCGATGACATGGGCGCGTTCGGTCAAGACGCCGCCATAGGCATCGCCATAGCTGGCCGTAAGCTGCGCGAGTGCGCGTTTGCGCAGTTGCAACGCCTTGCGCAGATCGCTGATGACCTCGGGCTCATCGGGCGAAATGCCCCCGTCCCCTGCCAGTGCCGCCTCGACCGAGCGCAGCTTGCCATGCAGTTCCGAGGATTGACGCTGAATATCGGACAGCTGTTCATTGACCAGAATGATGCGGCTTTGTTCCAGCGTTTCCGCGCGCCCAACCGAGGTGACGCCGCTTTCGACCTGATAGGCCTGCACTTCGGCGGCAGCCTTGGCGACATTGTCTTTTTGCTCGGCAATCTGCCCGTCCAGCAGCTCCAATGCGGCTGAGACGCGCTGTCGATGCTTGGCTTCGCGATCGGCGAGATAGATGCTGATCATCGCGTTGGGCACCTCGGCTGCCAATTCTGGAGTGGGCGCGCTAAAGCTGATTTGCACGACCTGGCTTTTGGTTTCGTGCCAGACCGAGAGGTGCTGATAATACGACGCCAAGATGCGCTCTTGAGTGCCAAGGGGTTGGCTATTGGGTGTTGCGGTGACGCTGAGGGCTGATTTCAGCTCTGTGACGGTGCTCTGGATCGCGCTGGGCGGTTTGGCTTTCGGGTTGAAGGCGGGTAGCGCTGCAAGATCGAAACGCGCGATGACCTGATCGGCGATCACGCGTGAGCGCAAGCGTTCGACCTCATCGCTCAGATCGGGCGCGGCCGCATCTTTGTTTGTTTCGACCGCAAGCGTGGGGTGAATGAGAAACCGTGCCTGCGCGCGATAGACCGGGTCAATTGCGATGATAAAGGGCAGTGCCGCAAGCGTCAGCAGGGCGGTGATTGCCCCGATAAAGCGCACATTGCGCCGGATCATGCGCAGCATCGCGCTAAGGTCGAAATCGGCCTCGCGCGGCATTGCGGGATCTGGCGCAGCAAAGGTTAGCGGCGCATGGCGGTTGTGTTGAAGCTGGTTCATGCCGCCCCTCGCTGGGTGGGCACGCGTTGCAGGGCGCCTTGAGAAACAGAGCGGTGCAGCGCGTCGAGCTTGCCAACATAGGCATCAATGCTCAGCGCGTTCAGGTAATGCGCCCGCCCCGCCTGCGCGAGTTTTGCGCGCATTTCGGGATGGGCGACCAGGTTGCCAAGCGCGTTGGCCAGAGCCTCGACATCGCCGACAGGGACGAACAGACAGGTTTCCCAATCGCGCAGGATTTCCTCATGTGCGCCCACTCGTGTGGTCACCACGGCCAGCCCATGCGCGAGACCTTCGAGCACCGCCATGGCCATGCCCTCGCCATGCGACGGCAGCACCAGAATATCCGAGCGCTCACATAGCGCGCGGGTCTCTGCGCTGCCCAGCCAGCCGGGCAGGCTCACCCGGTCCAGCAGACCCAAACGCTCTGCCTCGGCGTGATACTCATCGACGGGGCCATCGCCCGCCAAAACCGCTGACCAGTTCAGCGATTGCATATTCGGATGGGCCAAGGCGCTCAGCAGTTCGGGCACGCCTTTGCGCGGCCCGAGCTGGCCAAGAAAGACGATTTTGCAGGGTGTGCCTTGCGGATCGGCCTGTGGCGCTGTGGCCTGTGTCTTGGCCGGCGCGTCCCGACCTTGCTGCGGGTCGGGGACGGCGTTGTGCAGCACGCCGATGCTGCGCGGAGGCACGCCCAGCAATTCGGTGGCGGTGGCACGGTCGCGCTCTCCCAGAACGATGACGCGGTCGGCCCCGCGAAACAGGGCGCGGATCGCGCGTCTTTGCCAGATCGGGCGGCGTAGGAAATCGGCGGCGTAATCGAAGTCATGCAGATGCAGCACATGGGTGCAGCCCAACGTGCGCGCGCACGCCCCCAAGACCAGCTTGCGCGCCGTGCTGCCGCGTCCCGCGATATGCAGATGATGCACGCGCCCCGGTGCGACCAGCCGGTCTTTGATCATCAGCGCCATCGCACCCCATAGAATGAACGGCGAGCGCAGCTTGTCCCAGCGCGGGCCGCGCGTGTCGGTGACGCGGTGGTCATGGCTGTTTTGCGGGTGCGAGGCCAGAATATAGCCAATCAGCCGCCCGATGCCGCCGCCATGTTCGGTGCCGCCAGCGACGTAGTGACGAACGCTCGGCTCTGGCATCGGGTCTGGAAGTTTATGGGTATTGTTGTGCACGTGAACCTACCTGAAACCTGTCCAATACTGCTTTTACTGTCCGGCAGGCCTTGGCACCAAACAACGTGACTTCCCGATATCGCGCCCATCTGTTCGGTGGACTGCCTAGACCCTTTGGAGGATGCGGGCGTAAAGTTGATGGGCCTGTGCGCCGACAATTTCGGGGCCAACCACGCCGTCAGCCCATGCGCGCGCACGTGCGCCGCAGCGCGCCAGCAGATCGCGATCTTGCGCCATCTGTGCGATCGCATCCGCCAGCTGCGCCGGGTCATTGGGGGCAACGACCAGCCCGGTTCCGTGGGGTTCGACACTGGCGCGCAACTCTCCGACATCGGTGACCACCACCGGCTTGCCAAAGGTGGCGGCAACTGGCAGCACGCCGCTTTGCGAGGCTTCGTGATAGGGCAGCACCACCAGATCCGCGTCGAGAAACAGCTGCGCCACCTCGGGATCTTCGATAAAGCGGTGGCGGATGTCGTAGCGCTCGGGGCGGCCCATCAGATCGCGCAGCGCCATCGGGTCATCGCCTCGCCCAGCCACCACGATACGCAGGCCCGGCACGCGTTCGCCCAGCAGCGCCTCGGCGCGCAAAAGCGTATCTAACCCCTTATAGGCAAAGACCCGGCCAAACAGCAAAACTGTGAAGCTGTCGTCAGGGGCGCGCCGCGCCAACCCCTTGGCGCGCGCCAGATCGGCGTAGCGCGGCATCGCGGGATGGGGCAGCACATGGATGCGTTCGGCGGGCTTGTGAAAGGTCGCAGCGGCGCTGTCGCGCAGGCTTTCGCCATGCACCACGACATCGCGCGACTGGCGTACCATCAGACGCGGCGCCCAAGCGGGCAGGGTCGCGGTGTCGCGATCTCCGGGATGCAGGCGCGTGTCATGGATCGTCGTCAGCAGCGGGATCGGGCGCCAAAACGGCACCGCCAGATTGAGCCAAAGCGCGGTGTTGCTGAGCAGGTGGATAAGATCGGGTTTGCGCTGATGGATCAGCCGCGTCAGACGCGCCAGAAAGGCCGGGTTGGCAAGGCTGCGATGGCGCGGCCAATCCATCAAGATAAGATCAATCGCCGGATCAAGCGCCTCGGTCAGCGCGGCGAACCGCGCCCGCGGGGCCACCAATGTGACGGGCATATTGGCCGCCACCCCATTGGCGAAAGCAATGGTGTAATCGACCGGCTCGGATCCGATCAGCAGCAGGTTCATCGCGCGCGCACCGGATCAGCGCCCCCCATGCCCGCGCTCGACACCTGTTGCATCGCGCGCAAACAGTCGCGGATGCGGCGCGCAAGGTTCGGCTCTCCGGGGTCGCGCAGGCCGTTCCAAAGCAGGTCAAGCCGGGCGCTGGGCGCGGCCCCTTCCAGACGCGCGCGCGCGACCTGGTAGGGAAAATGATCATCCAATTCAAGGCGATGCGGCAGATCGTGCGCGGTCAGAAACTCATTGCTCGCCGCGACAGTCGCAGCCCAATGCGCCATGCGTTTTTGCAGCATCTCGGCGTCATCTTGCGCGCGATACCAATTGTTGGCGTGAATAAGATAAAATCCCAAGACCTCGGGCAGGGCCGCGACGCGCGCGAAAAACGGATAGATCCCGACCAGCCAGGCATCGGCAGAAATACGAAAGCTGTCGGGAATATCGCCGATGCGCTGCCACAGACTGCGGCGCACCGAGACGGCAGAGGTCATTGGAAACGGCCAGCGCCCGCCCGAGCGCGCCATCAGCGCCGCCAGATCGCCCTGACACAGGCTGCGCGGAATGGGCGCAAAGGCGTCGCTGCCATCGGGGTGCACGGGTTGTAGGCGGTTATACACAAGCCCGATGCGCGGATCGCGCGCAAAAGCGGCGGCGGTGGCGGCCAGCTTGTCGGGGGTAAACCAGTCATCGGCATCCAGAAAACACAGTATCTCGCCTTTGCTGTAGCGCACGCCGGTATTGATCGCGGCCGCCTGTCCGGCATTGGCCTGAAACACCGCCACGATCTGATCGCCAAAGCTGTTGATCACGGCGCGGCTGTCATCGCTAGAGCCGTCATCCACCACAATCACCTCGGCGCGCACGTCGCGTTGATCCAGCGCGCTTTGCACGGCGCGCGCCAGAAACGCGCCGTAATTGTAATTGTTGATGATGACGCTGATCAAAGGAGAGGTCATGCAGCAATGCTCCGCTCGGCGTGACAGATTGCCTTGCCGCCTTGACCGGTTTGCCAAAACGCAAGGGGGGGCGAAACGCCAGATCCGATTGGACGCGCCACGTTAGCCACGCACCAGATCGGGCAGGTTCAGCTCGACGATATCGCCGGGCTCAAGGGGGGTCTCCATCGTGGCGGGCACCTTGCGGGTTTCATTGGACGCGCGGCGATAGATCACCACATTGGGCTCCACAGCGGCGATCCCTGCCTGCGGATCGCTTTTTTGCCCAGCCGCCAAAAGATGCCCGGCGATGATATCCAGTTCAGATTGCAGGGCCGCACGTTCGCGCAATGCCGCGCGATAGGATTCACGGTTCTTGATGCGGTTCTGGGTCGCCTCGACGCTGGTTTCGTGACGGATACGCTCCATCGATTGGCGGGCGCGCGCGGCGAAGGCGTAATTCTCAAGCAGGTCGCGCGACAGACGCGAATCCTCGCGTTGCAATTCCATCAACTGAGGCAGCGGCACCAGACCGCGCTCCACAAGGGTGCGGGTGCGCTCTACCTCATCGTGCTGCAACTGCTGTTCGTGTTTTTGAAAGGTCGCCTGTTGTTCCAGCACGTCGATTTCGACCTCGGCAAGCTTTACCGCGGTCTTGGCATAGGCCAGGTTCGAGGACCGCTGAAACGAGAGATCCCGCAACAGGTCACTGTCGATTTTCTGGATCGCGCGGGCCTCGGCGGGGGCGTCTGGAGCGGCGTTTTGGGCCATCTCGGGCGGGTCTTGAGCGGGTGCATCGGCTTGGGCTAGCTGGGCCTTGAGGCGCGCGATCTCGCTATCGGTCTGTGCCAGAGACAGCGAAGCTGCGCGCTGGCGCGCCAGCAATTCCAGAACCTGACCAATGCCCACGGGCTCTACGCTTGTTGCGGTCTCCAGCCCACCCGCCGCGATCAGCGCATGGCGCACGGTCAATCCGGGTTCATAGGGAACCGCACCGCTGCGTTTCACCGCGCCTCCGATATAGATCGGGCGGTAGGTCGAGATTTCGACAAGCACCACCGGATCGAGCAAGATGTTAGCCTTGACCAGTGCCTCTTTGATCCGCGCGCTGATCTCATCAAGATTGCTGCCGGCCACGGGAATGCCCCCGACAAGCGGCAGACGGACGCGGCCATCGGCGTCGACCCGTGCATCGCGCGTCATCTCGGGCGTTCCCACGACCGCGACATACAGCACATCGCCGCGCTCAACCAAGGTCTCGGCGAGGACCGGAGCGCCGATCCCCTGCGCCAGCCAGATCGCGCCAAGGGCGCAGACAACCCGCGCGCCACGCATGATCCGTCTCATTTGCGAAGATATCCCCACGGTTCCCTCCAGAGGCAATAGTGGCCACATAGGTCAGACTAGCGGGTTCTTGCCCAAGACCTAACATGCCTATCAGGCGTAAGTTGCGTGCCACTCTACCTCTTTTGACGCCGCAAGGGGGCATGAGCCCTCATCCAGTTGATGCGCCCCCATGCGGAAAGGGGGCTTTCCTGAGCTTCTGCGCACCGTCACAGTCGAAGGCGAGCGCCCTTGCCGTGAGGATGATGCGTGAACGCATCCGGGCGGGGGGAGCCATCTTGAGTCTGGAACTGGAGGTTTGCCCTTGGCCGTCGTGACGCCCGCAGCCCGATCGGCGCGCCGCTATCGCAGGCAAAGCCTGCATGTAAGCTGGCGCTTGCTGGAATGGTGGGGTGTTGCGATTTCGCTGTTCTTGCTGTCGGGGGCGGTATTTCCGCTGCTCTTGATGGTGCAGTCAGGCAGTCTTGGCGATTCAGAGCGCGGCGTTTTGCGCCTGATGCAGTTGCCAGTGATTGCGATCACGTTGATCCTTTTGAGCCGCCATCTGGGCGAGCTGCTGCTGGCTATTCGCCGCACGCTGCCGATGTTTTCGCTGTCTTTGCTGGCGTTTGCGTCGGCGTTCTGGTCGATTTCTCCGTCGATCACGTTGCGCCGCGCGATTGCGTTGATAGCGGCGATGTTGCTGGCCTATCTTTTGGCGATCCGGTTCACTCCGCGCCAGCTTTTGGTGCTGTTCTCATCCATCTTGGGCGGTTGTCTGGGCCTGAGCCTGATTATTGGGGTGATCGCGCCGCAGATCGCCTTCATGCCCGATGATACCGGATTGCGCGGCATCTATACCCATAAGAATGTTCTGGGCTGGGCGGCCTGTCTGGGCTTCATTCTGGCGCTGGGTTTGATGGCGGATGCCGGAGGGCGGTTGTTTCGTCGTGGCGTCGTCTTGTTGTTGGCCAGCATTGCGTGCCTCGTGCTGTCGCAATCCTCGACCAGCCTGTTGGCGGCGGTCACGGGATTGGTGCTGTTTTGGGTTTACACGCTGTTGCACCGCAAGCGCGGCCTCGCGCGCGCGCTTTTGGTGTTGGTTGTATTGCAACTGGCAGCGCTGTTGTTGCTGTTTTTAAGCGAGTTTCTGGTGCCTGTTCTGGAATCTCTGGGAAAGGATGCGACGCTGACGGGTCGTGTGCCGCTGTGGCATCTGGTGGATGGTTATATCGCTGAGCGCCCTTGGCGGGGCTTTGGCTATGGGGCGTTCTGGAGCCAGAGCAACCCGGCCAAATTTGTCATCGAAGAGGCGCTGCAATGGATTCCGCCGCATGCTCATAATGGCTATCGCGATATGTTGCTGAATTTCGGGATTCCGGGGCTGGTGCTGCTGGTGCTGACGATTGTGCGCGCGATCCGGCGGGGGGGCGTGTTGCTATGTGCGCAACCCGAAGCGGGCTGGGCGTGGATGAATGTGAGCATTGGGGTGATGGTCGTGCTCAACCTGTCGGAGAGCAACTTTCTGGCGCAAAACGACATTCAATCCCTGATGATGATGACCGTTGTCGCAATGTTTGGGCTGCGCGCGCCGCACTAGTTTCAGCGGGCGCGCGCAGGGCGGTTACTTGCGCGCATACACATCTTCGTAGCGCACGATATCGTCTTCGCCCAAGTAAGCGCCGGTTTGCACCTCGATCAGCACCATCGGAAACTTGCCGGGGTTTTCCATGCGATGGGTCGCCCCAAGCGGGATATAGACCGACTCATTTTCGCTGATCAGGCTCACCTTGTCGTTGACCGTCACACGGGCGGTTCCTGCCACCACGATCCAATGTTCCGAGCGGTGGTGATGCGATTGCAGCGATAGCGCCGCGCCAGGATGCACCACGATGCGCTTGACCTGAAACCGGCTGCCGGTGGCGAGGCTTTCAAACCAGCCCCAAGGCCGGTGATCCTTTGGGAATTCCGTCGCCTGTTTGGCCTTTTGGGCGCGCAGTTTTGCGACCACTTCTTTGACCTCTTGGGCGCGTGAGGCATCCGCGACAAGCACCGCATCGGGCATCGCCACGGCGATCACGCCCTGCAGGCCAAGGCCAACCAGTTGCAGCCCCTCATCTTCAGATCGCAGCAAGCTCATATCACAATCAATTGCCGTGGCGGCCCCTGACAGCGCAACGCCGCGCGCATCCGGGTTCGAAGCGCGCAAGACCGCGGCCCAATCGCCCAGATCCGACCAGTCGGTGTCCAATGTCACCACCGCAAGATTGCGCGCGCGCTCCATGACAGCGTAGTCAAAGGAAATCTCGGTCGCTTCGGCCCAAGAGGCGGAATCCAAACGGATAAAATCCAGATCTGGGCGTGCCGATTCAACCGCAGACGTGACCGGATCCAGCAAGTCTGGCGCGTGCTCGGCAAAGGCTGCGATGATCGTGCGCGCCGAGGCCAGCACAATCCCGGTGTTCCAAAGATAGCCGCCTTGGGCCAGCATATCAGCCGCGTGCGCCGCATCGGGTTTTTCGATGAAGCGCACGATATCGCGTGGCTGTTGGCTGTCCGTTTCGGGATCGCTCGACGGGGCGGGTTCGATATAGCCATAGCCGGTTTCAGGTCGGGTTGGGGATACGCCGAAGGTGACGATCTTACCCGCCATCGCGGCACTTCGGCCCGCCTCGATAGCCGCCAGAAATCGCGTGCTGTCCGTGACCACATGATCCGAGGGCGCGATCAATAACAACCCGTCGGGCGATGTGCGCTCTAGATGCACGGCGGCGGCCAGAACGCTTGGCGCGGTGTTGCGCGCCAGCGGTTCGATCAGCACGGCAGACGGGGTGATCCCGGCTGCTGCGAGCTGCTCAGTCACGATAAAGCGGAAATCGGTATGGGTCAGGATGATCGGGGCGTGAAACCCCGCGCCTGACATCCGACGTGCCGCAGCCTGAAACAGGGTCTGGTCATCCATCAAGGGCGCGAACTGCTTGGGATAGCTTTTGCGTGAGAGCGGCCAAAGCCGGGTTCCAGAGCCGCCGCACAAAAGGGCAGGGGTGATCGTTGCCGCGCCCTTGGGGCGTCTCGGCTCTGATCCGGGGCGACTGTCGCGACGTGTTTCGGCCGCTGAGGCAGGCGTGTCTTGCACGCGCCCGCGGGCCTCTGCATGAGTCATTTCGATACCGTTTGCCATGGTCGATCATCCTTTGCAAAGCTGTGCAGCCGAGCCAATGCGGCGCTGTTTCACGTCTGACCCCAAGGCTCGCTAGTGCGAATGTCGCGTGCACTCGCACGGCAGTCGCGCGCCCGAGCCTCAGTCAAAGTCTCTTTCCATCGACGGTCATTGTGAGGCGCAAGTAAATCCCACCGATCGTTGCGCGCGGTATCCTCCGGAGGAGCGGGGACACCTCCTTTTGGCGTAGGGCTATCCCCCTGGTGCAGTGGGCTTGCTTCCAATGAAGGGGGCCACCCAGCCAGAAAGCGCAGCGTTGTGTCATTCATCCAAGTTTTCCGAGGATTGGCGCGCGCCTACCGTCGAGGGGTGCAAACATCTCGGAGCTTGCGATGACCCTGCGTAGTGAAAGCCTGCAAGATCAGACCTGGGACGCGACGCCAATCGATGTGCCGCTGAACGAGGGGATGGCCGCGCGCCACGCAGCGCCAGTGCAGCCTCTTGGAACAACCAATGTGTTGGGTGTGGCGGTGTCGGCGCTGAATATGGATCAGGCGGTGAGCTTGGTTCAGGACGCGGTGCGAACGCGCCGGCGGGGCTATATCTGCGTGGCAGGGGCGCATGGGCTTGTCGAATGCCAAACCGATCCCAGTCTGCGCGATGCTTATAATGCGGCGATGGCAGTGACACCCGATGGCATGCCGCTGGTTTGGGCACTGCATGGCGACGGGCATGACAGCGCGGGGCGGGTTTATGGCCCCGATCTGATGCGGTTGTTGTTTGCCAAAGGCGTCTCCAGCGGGATGCGGCATTTCCTGTATGGCACCACACCCGAGTCGCTGGAGCGGCTGAGTGTGGCGTTGCAAAGCCAATATCCCGGGGCCGAAATCGTCGGCGTTCATGCGCCACCCTTCCGCCCGCTGAGTGCGCAGGAAGAGCGCGAGGTCAGCGCTGTGATCAATGCCGTCAAGCCCGATGTCGTTTGGGTCGGGCTAAGCGCGCCCAAGCAAGAGCGTTGGATGGCCGCGATGCGCGACAAGCTGGAAGCTCCGGTCTTGATTGGCGTTGGCGCCGCGTTCGATTTTATCGGCGGCAATAAGCGAAGCGCGCCCGCGTTTTTGCAACGTGCCGGGCTGGAATGGGCGTTTCGTCTGATGACAGAGCCGCGTCGGCTGTGGCGGCGCTACGCCAAGTGTGTGCCCGCCTATATCTGGCTGCGGTTTTTGCAAAAGACCGGGCTGCGGGCCTTTCCGATTGTGCCCGCTATCGACGTTTCAAATTCTGGAAGGTCACAATCATGACAAAACCTATTGGTGACATTCATCGCGCCTCGCTTTCGTGGCCCTCTGCGAACCCAAGCAACAGCGCCATTGCGCCTGACCCCTTGGCCGGGGCGAGCCCCGTTTTGAGCAGCGGCTCTGTGTCTGAGGCCCCCTCAGGGGTAACGATGCCATGGCAGCGCACCCTGCCGCTCACAACTCGGCGCGCGCTTTGCACCGGGGCGGTTGCGTTGGCTGATATCGTGGCGTTTGGCGCGGCCTATCTTCACCTGAGCTTCGTGGTAGATGCCAGTGTTCTGGGGTGGGTGCCTGTAGCGATCGTGATCGCGGTTTTGGCCCTGCATTGGCTGGTCGGGTTCTATCCTGGAGATCGCTTGCAGCCGCAAGAAATTCTGCGCCGCGATCTGCTGGCATTTCTTGGTGCAGCGGTGCTGGTGGCGGGGATCGGCGGATTTGATGCCCGCGGCTGGAGCGGCGTTGCGATGTCCGAGTTTTTCTTGGTGATCGCGACGGTCTTGCAGGTGCCTGTGCGCTATCTCGTGCAGCGTTTTCTGCATCAGTTAGGGCTATGGGGCACGCCGACCCATTTTCTCACCGCGCCAGATATGGCGCGCCGTCTTGAGAGCTTTTTCGCGCTCAATTGGCGCTATGGCTTGATCCCGACCCAAGCGCCCGGCGCTATCGCCGCGCTGGACCGCACCCCCAGCCCCGAGGCCGCCGCCGATCTGCACCGCCGCTATGCGCAGGTGCTGGTTCTGGCCGATCTGCCCCAGATGCGCATTTCGGGAATTGGTCCGCGCGCGTTGCGCGGCGCGGTGGGCGAAAAGATTGTCGATCTGTCCTACGTTCCGATCAGCGCGCGCAAACGCGCCTTTGATTTGGCGATTGCGATCCCTGCGATGATCGTGGCGGCACCAATTCTTGCGCTGGCGAGCGCGGCGATCTGGATGGTCGATCCCGGCCCGGTGTTCTACCGTCAGGCCCGCGATGGCCATAATGGCCGCGTGTTGCGCATGCTCAAACTGCGCACGATGTATCGCGATGCCGATGCGCGTTTGCAAGCTTTGCTGCGCGATGATCCTGTCGCGCGCGCCGAGTGGGAAACCCATTTCAAGCTGCATAACGATCCGCGCATCTTGCCCGTGATCGGGAAATTCCTGCGCGCTTCAAGCTGTGATGAGTTGCCTCAGTTGCTGCATGTGATCAGCGGCGAGATGAGCATCGTCGGCCCGCGCCCGTTTCCCGATTATCACTTGGCTGCGATGCCCCCGGAGTTTCGTATCAAGCGGGGCTCTGTCGCGCCGGGGATCACCGGGCTTTGGCAGATCACGGCGCGCAGCGATGCCGATCTCGCGCTGCAGCAACAGCTTGACGAACATTACATCGATAACCGGTCCATCTGGCTCGACCTGTGGATCGTTCTGGGAACCTTTGCGGCTCTGCTCGGGCGCAAGGGAGCTTACTGAATGCGCGTGGTTGGGCGTGCTGGTTTTATGATTAGGAGACAGAAATATGTGCGCGGATAAGACAATTCTCGTAACGGGGGGTGCGGGGTTTCTCGGCTCTTACTTGTGTGAACGCCTGCTGGAGGATGGCAATGATGTGCTGTGCCTCGACAATTTCCATACCGGCAGCCGGAGCAACATTCTGCATCTGCTGGATGACTACCGCTTTGAGCTGATCCGCCATGACGTAACGGTGCCGATCTGCGCCGAGATTGACGAGATTTACAACCTCGCCTGTCCTGCCTCGCCGGTGCATTACCAGATCGATCCGGTGCAGACCGTGCGCACCAATGTGCATGGCGCGATCAACATGCTGGATCTGGCGATGCGCGCCAATGCCAAGATCTTTCAGGCCTCCACCAGCGAAGTTTACGGCGATCCGGCGATGCATCCGCAGGTCGAGGGCTATTTCGGCAACGTCAATCCGATCGGTCCGCGCGCCTGTTATGACGAGGGCAAGCGCTGTGCCGAGACGCTATTCTTTGATTATCACCGCCAATATGGCGTCGATATCCGGATGGCGCGGATCTTTAACACCTACGGGCCGCGGATGCGCCCCGATGACGGTCGCGTGGTGTCGAACTTCATTATGCAGGCGCTGAAAGGCGAACCGATCACGCTGTATGGCGACGGGATGCAGACACGCTCGTTCTGCTATGTCGATGATCTCATTCGCGGCATCATGGCGCTGATGAATGCGCCAGATACCGTGCCGATGCCGTGCAATCTGGGCAATCCGGTTGAGTTCACGATGCGACAGTTGGCTGAAACCATCCTGGAGCTGACCGGCTCGCGTTCGATCCTGACGACCCGGCCGTTGCCCCAAGACGACCCGACCCAGCGCAAGCCCGATATCTCGCGCGCACGTGAGTATCTGGGATGGTCGCCCACGATCGAGCTGCGCGAAGGTCTGATGCGCACGATCGTCTATTTCGAAGGCGAGCTTTCCGCCCCTTCGAGTGCTCCGCAACGCAAAGCGCCGCTGCTGCGTCGGACCCGTCCCGTGGAACCCCATACCGAGGCCTTGGCCCGCGGCATGATGTCAAACGGAGCGCATCTGTGAAACTCATCGTGTTCGGCCACCGGCTGGAACTCGGAGGAACGCAGGTGAATGCGATCGAACTTGCTGCCGATCTTCGCGATCGGCACGGGTTCGATATCGTCTTCCACGCCGCGCCAGGTCCAGCATTGGACTTGGTTGCGGCGCATAAACTGATCTACTCGCCCGCGCCGGATGTGCGTTTGCATCCCTCAATAGCGCGAATCAAGGCGTTGCGTGCGCTGGTGCAGCGCGAGCAGCCTGATCTGATCCATGCGTGGGATTGGTGGCAGGGGCTTGAGGCCTATAGCGGTGTACATCTTCCGATGGGGGTGCCGCTGGTGATTTCCGACATGATGATGAGCCTCACACGCGCGATGCCGCGCGAGGTGCCCACGACTTTTGGCTTTGTCGAGCAGCGTGATCGCGCGGTGCGCGCGGGCTGGCGACACACGCATCTGCTGTTGCCCCCGGTCGATGTGGACGCCAATGCGCCCGGCATTGGCGATGGGGCGGCGTTTCGGGCGCGCCATGGCGTGCGCGCAGACGAGATCGCGCTGGTCTCGGTGTCGCGCCTCGCGAAGGTGATGAAATCCGAAGGTCTGGTGCGCGCGATCAAGGTGGTCGGCGAATTGGGGGCTCGGCTGCCGTTGAAACTGGTGATCGTGGGCGACGGTGAAGCGCGCGCTGAATTGCAGCACATGGCCGATGTGGTCAACGCCCGGCTTGGCCGCGATGCGGTGATTTTGATCGGCGCGATGAACGACCCGCGCCCGGCCTATGACGCAAGCGATATCGTGCTGGGTATGGGCGGTTCGGCACTGCGTGGTCTGGCCTTTGCCAAGCCGCTTGTGGTGATCGGCGAGCGCGGGTTTGCGCGTCTTTTCACGCCCAAAAGCACCGACGGGTTTTTGCAAAGCGGCATGTTTGGCATTGGGGATGGCGGCGCTGAAAACCTAGAGATGGAAGAGGCGCTGGACACCCTGTGCCAGTCTAGCGAAACGCGCCATGCGCTGGGTGAATTTGGCCGCAGTTTCGTTGTGAAATATCATGGGCTCGAGGCGGTCGGCGATGGGCTTGCGCAGGTCTGCCACGAAGCCGCTATGGCGCGCCCGCAGCTGACGCAAACCCTGCGCGATGCCTGTCGCACCTCGTATTATTATCTGCGCGAGCGGCGCTTTCGCGTGGCCTCACGCGACCGACACGTCAAGCCCTGACCGCATAAAGGACGCAAGCCATGGTTCGCCGCTCTTTTGCCTTTGCGCTCGCCGACAAGGTTTCGGTCGTGCTGATGAGCATCATCACGATGGCGATTGTCTCGCGCATCCTGACCCCCGCAGAAGTCGGGCTGTTTCTGGTTGCCAGCACCATCGTGATCCTGATCGAGGCGTTTCGCGATTTTGGCATCGGCACGTTCCTGATCCGCGAGCCCGATCTGGCGCCGCGATTGGTGCGCACGGCGGTGACGATCATCACCTGCATGTCGCTGGTGCTGGGTGGTTTAGCGTTGTTTGGGGCCGAGACCCTTGCGCAGTTTTATGCAGATCCCAAGCTTGCCGGGCTGATCCGGATCGCGGCGCTGGCGTTTTTGGTCGCCCCGATCAGCACGCCGCTTTTGGCGCTGCTGCGCCGCGACATGGCCTTTGGAGCGGTGGCGGCGATCAATGTCGCGGCCGGGCTTGCCAATGCCAGCATGACCATTGGGCTCGCGCTTGCGGGCTACGGGCCGTTCAGCCTTGTTTGGGGCTCGGTGCTGGCGGCCTGTGTCACGGCGGTGGGCGCGGTGATCTGCCGTCCGCTCTGGTGGATCTTTGTGCCCACTTTGCGCGATTGGCGGCTCGTGGTGCCCTTTGGCGCGTGGTCCAGCATCGTCACGCTTTTGGGCATGTTGTTTGATGCCTTCCCGCGTTTGATTTTGGGCCGTGTGCTGGGCTTTGGGGCGGTGGGGTTGTTTGCGCGTGCGATCTCTTTGTCGCAACTGCCAGATCGCCTGATCCTGAGCGCGGTGCAGCCCGTGCTGTTGCCTGCACTTGCCAGTCATGCGCGCGATAATGGCACGCTCAAGGCGCCATTCCTGATGGGACTGTCTTATATTTCGGGGCTGCAATGGCCTGCCTTGGCGATGATCGCTGTTCTGGCCGATCCGATTGTGCGCCTGTTGCTGGGGCCGCAATGGCTGGAGGTCGTGCCGCTGGTGCGGATCGTGGCGCTGGCCTTCTTTTGCCTCTTCCCGGTCTATCTGTGCTACCCGGTTCTGGTGACGCTGGGCCGGGTGCGCGATATGGCCGTGGCGATGATGATCGCGCTGCCGCCGTGTTTCCTGATCATGCTGGGGGCGTCGCGGTTCGGGCTGCATGTGATGGCGCTGAGCCTGTTTCTGACAGGTCCGATTCAGGTCATCACCGTGATGATTTTCGTGCGCCGCAAAGTGCCCTTCGCTTGGGCAGAGCTGGGCCTTGTGTTGCTGCGCAGCGGGGGCGTCACGCTTGTGACCGTGGCCCTGCCGGCGGTGATCGTTCTGGCGGTCGGATCCTGGAACGCCCTGAGCGGGCTCAGCACCGTGCTGGCGATCATCGGGGCGGCGATTGGCTGGGTTGCGGGCCTGCAGATGATGCGCCACCCCTTGTCGCAAGAACTCGGGGCCGCGCGCAGTTTTCTGCGCGCGAAAGTCCCGCTGATCTGGTGGGTGCGCCAGCCTTGACGCCCGGGGGCGCCCCGTTATCTCGGGGCGCCGTCGGCGGCTTCGGGCCAGCCGTTCATCTGATTGAGCAAGAACGCCGCCTCGGTGCGGTTTGTTGCTTTCAGCTTCTGGAAGATGTTGCGGATATGAACTTTCACTGTGCTTTCGCGCAGTTGCAGCTGATAGGCGATCATCTTGTTGGCCGCACCACAGCGCAGCGCATCGGCCACGGCAAGCTGGCGATCGGTGAAATGATCCAGAACCGTTACGCGGCCTTCGACCGGCTCAGGCGCAGTCTTGCGTAGCGCCATCAGCGCGGCGCGTGGCAAAAAGATACCACCCCCAACGGCAAGGCGCGTGGCCTCGACGATATCCACGAAGCGCACACAGGGCGAGATATAGCCCGCAGCGCCGCATTCCAGCGCCGAAATGCTGGCCTCGATATCCTCGCAAGCGCCAAGCACGACGACGGGCACCTCTCCGGCCTCGGCGATCAGTTTCTGCAAATCGGCGCGCACCTTTTCATCCGCCAAAGAGCGCGATCCGAGGTTGCTGAGAATGACCTGGCGGGCGTCGGTCGAGCCGATGTCATCGCGCCAATCCGCCAGCGTTTCGTAATCGACAATGGTCGAGCCTTCGCAGCGTTGCTGAAGGCATTGCACAAAGCACGCCCGTTCCAGCGCGCGATTGTCGATGACGACATACACGTCGAAATCCGGGGCGCGATCTGTCAGCGGTGTCACGCGCTGAGAGAAT
This sequence comes from Thioclava arctica, assembly GCF_040892615.1. Taxonomy (NCBI): domain Bacteria; kingdom Pseudomonadati; phylum Pseudomonadota; class Alphaproteobacteria; order Rhodobacterales; family Paracoccaceae; genus Thioclava; species Thioclava arctica. Next base: position 331,627 of record NZ_JBFRYC010000002.1, on the reverse strand, counting down.
GGCTTCCTTCGGTCTTCCGATTGAGGATTAAGAGCCGCAGGACGCAGGTTTGTTTCTGAAACTGCGTGGCAATAGCTGACCGGTGTAAACCGTTCGGTGACTTCCTTGTTCATTCGTTTTATCCCTTTCAAGGCGTGGACTTTTGGCGTCGTCCGTGTGGGGCCGGATAGAGACACGATTTCAGGAGGTTAACGCAATTTAATTGCTATTAACCGATTGGGGTACTTATTTAGATGTTAGCCATTCCATTTATTAAACCTTTTGATTTCCAGAATCATCAACTGGCTGTGATGAATATCGTTGTGCATTCTCGGAGGCGTCGCACTAACAAAAGTTAATAATGTATTAACTCTTTTGGAAGGTGGATATTATATATTGAATGCAGGGACGCTTTTGTTGTGGGTTTCCTTTTCGATTCTCGGGTGCAAATTTGCACGCCCCGGCCCGGCGTGGGTTGTGCAAACCTAAGGGCGCGATAGGCTGGGGGCATCGCGCGGTTTGGTTCGGACCGCGCTCTCAGACATCGCCAGGAGAGCCCGATGACCGCCCAAGGATCGACATTTGACGTGATTGTTGTGGGGGCGGGGCTGGCAGGGCTGGTTGCGGCGGTGGAGGCGGTGGCGCGCGGGCGCTCGGTTCTGCTGATGGATCAGGAGGGCGTGCAATCTTTGGGTGGGCAGGCGTTCTGGTCGCTGGGCGGGCTGTTCATGGTCGATACGCCCGAGCAACGCCGCTTAGGCATTCGCGACTCGCGCGATCTGGCGGCGCAGGACTGGTTTGGCGCGGCGCAGTTCGACCGGCCCGAGGATGCCAATCCCAAGAGGTTCGCGAACGCCTATCTGGATTTCGCAAGCGGCGAGATGCGCGCTTGGCTGCATGGTCTTGGGATGCGCTGGTTCCCGGTCGTGGGCTGGGCCGAGCGGGGCGGCGCGCTGGCGGATGGGCATGGCAATTCGGTGCCGCGCTTTCACGTGACTTGGGGGACGGGCACCGGGGTGGTCGCCCCGTTTGAGCGGCGCGTGCGCCAAGCGCAGGCCGAGGGCGCGCTGACCTTTGCGTTTCGCCATCGCGTAACGGACTTGATCACCACGCAGGGCCGGATCACCGGGGTGCGCGCCGAGATGCTGGCCGCCGATGATGCGCCGCGCGGCCAAAGCAGCAATCGCGATGTGATCGGGGCGGTTGAATTTGCGGCAGAATCGGTCGTAGTCACCTCTGGGGGGATCGGGGGAAACCACGCTTTGGTGCGCCAGAGTTGGCCGCAAGAGCGCCTTGGTCCGGCGCCTGCGAAAATGGTTGCGGGCGTGCCCGATTATGTCGATGGGCGCATGCAGCAGGTTGCCCAAGCGGCGGGGGCTGCGGTGATCAATGGCGACCGGATGTGGCATTACTGCGAAGGGATTGCGAACTGGGACCCGATCTGGCCCAATCACGGTATCCGCATTTTGCCCGGCCCCAGCGCGATGTGGTTTGATGCCTTGGGAGAGCGGATGGGGGCGCCCTGCTTTCCGGGCTTTGACACGCTGAGCACGCTCAAGCGGATTCTGCGCACCGGGCATGGCCATAGCTGGTTTATCCTGACCCAGAAGATCATTGAGAAGGAATTCGCGCTGTCAGGATCCGAGCAAAATCCCGATCTGACGGCGGCAAAATGGGGTGCGGTGCTCAAGTCGCGGCTGGGCAAGGGCGCGCCCGCGCCGATCGAGGCGTTTAAGTCCCATGGCGCGGATTTCATCGTGCGCGACAGCTTGCCCGAGCTGGTTGCGGGCATGGCGCAACTCGTGCCCGAAATTCCGCTGGATCTGGCCCATATTCAGCATCAGATCGAAGCGCGTGATCGCGAAATTGACAATCGGTTTTCCAAGGATGCCCAGATCACCGCCATTCGCGGGGCGCGCGCCTATCTGGGTGATCGCCTGATCCGCACCGCCAAGCCGCACAAGATCCTTGATCCAAGTTGCGGTCCGCTGATCGCGGTGCGGCTGAATGTGCTGACGCGCAAGTCTTTGGGTGGGCTGCATACCGATCTGAGCGGGCAGGTGCTGGATCAAGCCGGCGAGCCGATTGGCGGGTTGTTTGCCGCCGGGGAGGTCGCGGGCTTTGGCGGGGGCGGCTATCACGGCTATAACGCGCTGGAGGGCACGTTCCTGGGCGGCTGCCTGTTCTCGGGGCGCGTAGCCGGGCGAAACGCCTGATCGGGGCGCGCCGCAGGTCCGACAACCGCGGCGCGATCCCTTGGCATTCGTAGCTCAGCCCGCGTCGTTGAGCAGATCGGCAAACAGCGCGGTTTGCTTCGTCATCTTGGCTTGCAGCGCTTTCATCAAATCTTCAGGGCGCAGCATGCCGCCATTCCACGTCGCGATCTGATCCAGCCCATCGGCCACCGAGTGATCGCGCGCATAGGTCAGCGCCTGCTTGGTGCCCGCAATCGCCAGCGGCGATTTCGCCGCGATCTCATGGGCCATCGCAAGGGCGGCGGCGATGGTGGCGTCGCGGTCGGGATGGATTGCGTTCACAAGCCCCCAGCCCTTGGCCTCATCCGCGCTGAAACGCCGTCCCGTATAGGCCAGTTCGCGCACGATACCGGGCGCGATCAGCTTGGGCAGGCGTTGCAGCGTGCCGACATCCGCCGTCATGCCGATATGGATCTCTTCGATCCCAAAGGCGGTCTCGGCGCTGGCGATGCGAATGTCACAGGCTGTGATCAGGTCGATCCCACCGCCAAGGCAAACGCCATGAGTCGCGGCGATGACGGGCACGCGCAGCGTTTCAAGACTGCTGAGCGCGGCTTGAAACTTTGTCACCAGATCGCGCAGCGCATAGGCCCCGCGTCCCGGCTCGGATTGCATCAAGGCGGTGATGCCGTTGAACACCGCCAGATCCATCCCCGAGGTGAAATGCCGTCCGCGTCCGGACAACACGACACAGCGCACCGCCGGATCGGCATCAAGCGCGGCCGCAATGCGCGGCAGATCCGCCCAGAAATCGGGCGTCATGCTATTGGCCTTGTCGGGGTTGTTCATCTCAAGATGTGCAACGCCATCTGTGATCGTAACAACGAAATACTGCGAGGAGGGCATGTCGGTCATCTGTGCCTCATGATCTGGCTGGGGGCTTGGGTCTTCATAGCACCGAGGCGGCTATTGCGAAAACGACTTTGCGGGGCGGGGTTGCGAAACGTAACGGCAGTTGGGGGACATGCGCGGCGCCGTTTGCGGAAATGTTATCGTCTGATTATCAGGCTGGCGCGCGATGTCGCGGCCCTACCCGATATTGCGCATTCCTGTGACGCAACCCCATGATCGCGATCTCGATGTCGCTAGAAATAAGGACTCGAAACTTGCGTTTTCATCGCGCAAAGTCTTTCGCAAGTACACGATAAGGGTAGGGTTTTGGAATGGCGACAGTTGGCCTCGTGATGCGGCGTGCTCTTATGGTGGCGGTACCGGTGGCGCTTGGTGTGGCGGGCATCTTCTTCGCGGGCAATCTGCGAAAACTGCCAGAGCCTGGCGCGGTGAGCCGTCCGCCCACTTTGGTGCGTGTCATCACCGTTGCGCCCATCGCGCTGATCCCCCGCGTGACGGGCTATGGCTCGGTTGCGCCGGTGCGCGAATGGCGTGCGGTGGCGCGTATCGAAGGGGCGATTACCGAGGTCGCCAAACCGCTAGCGCCGGGAGATATCGTCAAACAGGGCAGCTTGGTGTTTCGCATCGACGATAGCGACATGAAGCTGACCTTGGCCGGGGTCGATGCGCAAATTGCGGCCTCGAGCATCAAGGATGACACGGTGCGCACAAGTCTGGCTTTGGCGCAGTCTGATCTGGACTTGGTACGTGCCGATCTGGAACGCCAGACGCGGCTCAACACTCAAGGCGTGGTGACGCAGGCCGCGCTGGATGCCACGCAACGTCAGGAATTGACCGCGCGCACCAAGGTGACTGAGCTGAACAATCAACTCGCCCTGAATGCGGCCGAGCGCGATGTTCTGGCCACGCAACGCGCGGGGCTAGAACGCTCGATCGGCTTTGCCGACATTCGTGCGCCTTATGATCTGCGCGTGAGCGATCTGAGCGCGGATATCGGCCAATATGTCAATCGCGGGCAGGTTCTGTTGACGGGAGAGGGCGTGGACGCTGCAGATATTTCGGCGCAATTCCCGATTGGGCGGATAGGGCCGCTGCTGCGCCTTGCGGGGGAAAACGCAGCCGTCACCAAGCTCAAGGCGCAGGTCAAACTGCCCGCGCCAGGGCATGTCGTGGTGTGGCCCGCCAAGGTCGAGCGGATGGGCGACGCGATTGATGAGCGCACGCAAAGCGCGCCTGTGGTGGTGCGCGTCACCGATCCGCAAGCCCAAAGCGTCGCCGGAGAGCGCCCGCCATTGCGGCGCAACATGTTTGTCGAAGTCGAACTGTCGGCCCCCAAACAACAGGCTCTCGTGGTGCCCGCCGAGGCGGTGCAAAACGGTATGGCGCTGGTGATTTCGGCGGAGGGCACGCTGGAAAAGCGGCCTGTGGTGATCGGGTTCACCTCGGGGGATCTGGCGGTGGTGAGCAAGGGGTTATCACCGGGTGACAAGCTGGTGGTGACCGATCCTTCCATCGCGGTGCCGGGCATGGCCGTTAAGCCGGTCGAGGATGAGGCGCGCAAGGCCCAGATCGCCGCCGAGGCGCTGGGGCAGACCGCAGCGGTGGCGAAACCGGGCAGCGGCGCGGGTAAATCCAAAGAGGCCGCGCAATGATCGCGCTGTTTGCGGGCCACCGCACGGCGGCCAATATTCTGATGATCGCGATCGCGGGGCTGGGACTGCTGGCCCTGCCGACGTTGCAGCGCGACACGTTCCCCGTCACGCCGCCCTCGGAAGTGTCGGTGCGCATCACCTATCCCGGCGCCGCCCCCTCCGAGGTGGAAACCGGGATTTGCACGCTTGCCGATCCGCTGCTGATGAAGGTCGAGAACCTTGCCAAGCTAACCTGTCTTGCGCGCGAAAACATGGCCCTGATCACTGCCAAGATGATCGAAGGCGCCAACATGACGCGGTTTTACAATGATGTAAAAGACACGCTGGATGGCATTTCAAGCTTTCCCGGCAAGGCCGATGCCCCCGTGGTTCAGATTGTCGAGCGGGTCAGTTCGGTCGCCTCGATTGCCGTGACGGGGCCCAAAGATCCGGCGGTGCTGTTTGCCTATGGCCAGAATTTGGCCGACCGGCTGCGCGCAGATCCGGCGATCTCGCTAGTTGATGTCAAAGGGTTTTCCAATCGCGAAATCGGGGTGGAATTCAACCAGACCGCGCTGGAGCGGCTCCATCTTGATATGACGGATATCGGTGCGGCACTTGCCCGTCACAGTCTGGATATGCCTGCGGGCACGCTGCAAGGCCCCTCAGGAGAGACCGCGATCCGGTTCCTGGGCGAAAAGCGCACGCCTTATGAATTGGCGCAAATCCCGATCGCGGGAAGTGCGGCTGGGGGCGAGGTGCGGCTGGGCGATGTCGCGACGATCCGCGAGGGCTTTGATGATCCTTCGCAGGCCAGCTATTTCGACGGAGAGCGCGCGGCCATCGTGGCCGTATCCAAAACCGCCTCGCAAGACGCGCTCAAGGTGAAAGCCGCGCTGGACCGCGATCTGGCACAGGCGCAGGCTGAGGCTCCGGGCAATATCAAGCTGACGATTTCAGCGGATTCGACGGAAAACATCCGTGAGCGGCTGCGCATTATCGGCTGGAACGGTGTGCAGGGGCTGATCTTGGTGCTGGTGGCGATGTGGCTGTTCTTTGGCTTTCGCATGTCGTTCTGGGTCGCGATGGGGCTTCCGATTTCGTTCCTCGGGGCGATCTTTGTGATGCAGCTTTTGGGCTATACCATCAACATGATGACGATGGTGGCGCTGTTGGTGGCGACAGGTCTGTTGATGGATGATGCCATTGTTATCTCTGAAAACATCGTGCGCCGCCGACAGGCGGGCGAAAGCGCGCAGCAGGCAGCCCTCAACGGGGTGATGCAGGTCGGGCCGGGGGTGATTGCCTCGTTCTTGACGACGGCGATGATCATCGGACCGCTGAGCTTTCTGAGCGGCAATATCGGGGCGCTGCTGAAATATATCCCGATCGTGCTGTTGATTACGCTGACTGTCAGCCTGATCGAGGCGTTCCTTATCTTGCCTGCGCATATGCGTCATTCGCTGCATGGCGATGTGCGACCGGGGCGGGTGAGCCGTGCGGTCAATGGCGCGTTCGATCGGTTTCGCGATGGCGTGATTGTGCCGCTCGCGGGTCTGGCGCTGCGCTTTCGCTATCTCACGATCGGACTCGCGATCTTGCTTGTGGCGCTGTCGATTGCGCCCTTCACGGGTGGGCTGATCAAGTTCCAAAGCTTCCCGACGCTGGAAAGCGACACGGTCGAGGCGCGCCTTTTGCTGGCGGCAGGGTCACCGCTGGAGCGCACAGAGGCGCGGGTGGCAAAGGTCGTCAAGGCGCTTGAGCAGATGAACAGCGATCTCAGCCCCGATCAGCCCGGTGCCCAGCCCTTGGTGAAAAACTACACGATTACCTATGGCTATAATGCCGACAGCCCCAGCGCAGGGCCGAATATGGCCACGATCAGCGCCGCATTGCTGCCCGCAGGCGTGCGCACGACCGAGGTCAGCACGATTGTCGATCAGTGGAAAAAGCTGACCGGACAAATGCCTGATATGGCCGCGATCCGCTTTACCGATAAGGAACGTGGGGCGGGGGGCAAGCCGATTGATTTGCTGATTGAGGGCAATGATCTGGACGAGTTGGCGCTGACCGCACGCGAATTGCGCAAATTCTTTCGCGGCTTTGACGGGGTGCGCGATGTGACCTTCGATCTGCAACCGGGCAAGCCTGAAATCGTGGTGCGGATGCGTCCCGGTGCTGCCAATCTTTTGGGGGTTACGCCGCAGGCGCTGGCAAGCGGGCTGCGCGCCGCCTTTCGTGGCGACAGCGCGGCGTCGTTCTCTGATGTATACGGGCAGATTGATGTGGTCGCCCGCCTAGCTGCATCTGATCGCAAGACGCTGGGCGATATCTTGGCGCTGCGCGTGCCGGGCGCGAATGGCGCGCTGGTGCCGCTTTCGGCGGTGGCGGATGTGACGCAAACGCGCGGCTTCAACACGATCAGCCATGTGAACGGGCAGCGCGCGGTTTCGGTGCAAGGCTCGATCAATCCCGATATCGCCAATTCTGGCGAGCTGATGGCGGCGATGCGGGCCGATTACCTGCCCGAATTGGCGAAAAAACGCCCCGGCGTGAAGGTGGTCATTCTGGGCGAGGCCGAGGATACCGCCACTACGGGGGCATCTTTGGCGCGCTACATGGCGGCGGGGATCATCGGGGTTTACCTGCTGTTGTCCTTCTATATGAGCAGCTTTATTCGCCCCGTTGCGGTGCTGGCGGTGGTGCCGCTTAGTCTGGTTGGCGTGATGTGGGGGCACTTGGCGCTGGGGTTGCAAATCTCGCTGCCAAGCCTTGTGGGTCTTGCGACTTTGGCGGGGGTTGTGGTGAATGACTCGATCTTGCTGGATGCCTTTATCGGAGAGCGTCGCGCGGCGGGGGCCTCGATGCTGGATGCGGGACGCGAGGCGGTGCGCGATCGCTTCCGCGCGATTTTCCTCACCTCTTTGACCACGGTGGTCGGTCTGGGTCCGCTGCTGTTAGAGCAAAGCACACAGGCGCAATTCCTGCGTCCGATTGTGGCCAGTCTGGCCTTTGGTCTGACGGCTGCGACGCTGCTGTCGCTGTTCGTGACCCCGGCCATTCTGGCTGTGCTGGAAGATTTCGGGGTGAATGTCGCCAACACCAAAGAAACGCAGGACGATGGGGCCAGCGATAAGACCCAGGTTTACGCAGGCGCGCTGTCATCGCCCGCTTCAAACAAGGCAGAATGATCGGCGCGGATGCGGTGAATCTGGGTGCGGATTCGCGCCAGATGCGTGCGCATTGCCATGGTCGAGGCCTCGACGTTGCGCGCCTCTAGCGCGGCCATTATGTGCTCGTGATCGTCAAAGGCATCGCGCGAGGCGAAGGACAGCGACAGCATGCGCACCCGGTCCATATGCCCCTTGTTCTCGGCGATCAGCTCCCATGTGAAGCCGATGCCCGCGCGGGTGCAAATCTCGCGGTGGAATTGATCATCCAGCCGATGAAACCCGATGCGGTCTTCGCGCTCGACGGCGGCGCGCTGTTCTGCCAGCACATCGTGCAGCGCGCGCAGATCGGCCTCGCTCAGCGCTTCGGTGGCGACGCGGATCGTTTCAATTTCCAAGGCGGTGCGAATGAAGCTTGCCTGCATCACGGCATCGGATGAAATCAGTGAAACGGTTGTCGCACGCTGCGGCCGGATCAGCAAAAACCCCTGTTTTGACAGCCGGTAGAATGCATCGCGCACCGGTTGACGCGACACCCCCATCTGCCTGGCGACCTCGACCTCTGACAGCTTTGCGCCCGGCGCAAGTTCCAGCGAGAGGATCTGACGATGCAGCTCGGCAAAGACCTGATCCGCGACCGAGGGGCGCGCATTCAGATCGAGCTGTGGCAAGAGCATGGCGTCGGACATCGGGACTCCTTATTGACGGGTCGAATATTCTAGCATATTAGTCTATTAGTGTAGCGGTTGTCTACTGCTACAAGCCTTAGCAACGAGGGGAGGCGGATGCCATGGCGCTGCTTGACGAAAATCGTCTTTTACCAGTCGATCAAGGGGTGCGTGCGCTGGCGCGCGCACTGTATGACGCGGTCAAAAATGCGCCCATCGTCTCGCCTCATGGCCATACCGACCCGCGCTGGTTTGCCCAAGACGCACCGTTCGCGGACCCCGCGCAGTTGCTTGTCACGCCCGATCATTATGTGTTTCGGATGCTGCATTCGCAGGGCGTGCCGCTGGAAAGTCTGGGTGTGCCGCGCGTCGATGGGGGCGCGAGCGAAACCGACGGGCGCAAAATCTGGCGCTGCTTTGCCCAGCACTATCATCTGTTTCGCGCAACGCCGTCGCGGCTTTGGCTTGATCATGCCTTTGAGACCGTCTTTGGCTTTGACACGCCGCTGAGTGCGGCGACCGCCGATGACTATTACGACCGGATTTCGCAGGCATTGACGCGCCCCGAGATGCGCCCGCGCGCTTTGTTCAAACGCTTCAATATCGAGGTGATCGCGACGACGGAAAGCCCGCTTGATGATCTGAAATGGCACAAGATGATCAGTGAGAGTGGCTGGGACGGGCGGGTGATTACGGCCTATCGCCCCGATGCCGTGACCGATCCAGACTTTGAGGGTTTTGGGGATAATATCGAGCAGTTCTGTGCGCTCGGTGGGCAAAGCAGCACCTCGTTTGATGCCTATCTCGACGCGCATCGCGACCGGCGCGGCTATTTCAAATCCTTTGGGGCGACCTCAAGCGATCATGGTCATCGCACGGCGGCGACGCTCAATCTTGATCGGGCCGGGGCGAAGGCGCTTTATGACAAGGTGCTGGCAGGTCAGGCCGATGCCGCCGAGCGCGAGGCGTTTCGCGCCCAGATGCTGACCGAGATGGCGAAGATGTCGGTTGAAGACGGGCTGGTCATGCAAATCCACCCCGGCTCGTGGCGCAACCATTCTACCCCGGTGCATCAACGCTTTGGGCGCGACAAGGGCTATGACATCCCGACGCGCACCGATTATGTTGCGGCGCTCAAGCCGCTGTTGGATGCGGTGGGCGAAGAACCCGATCTGCGCGTCATTCTGTTCACCCTTGATGAGACATCCTATGCGCGCGAACTCGCGCCGCTGGCGGGTGTCTATCCCTGTCTGCGTCTTGGCCCCGCATGGTGGTTTCATGACAGCTTTGAGGGCATGTGGCGCTATCGCGAAATGATCACGGAAACGGCGGGGTTTTATAACACCGTGGGCTTCAATGATGACACGCGCGCCTATCTTTCGATCCCGGCGCGCCATGATGTGGCCCGCCGGGTCGATGCTGGATTCCTCGCCAATCTGGTCGCCACAGGGCGGCTGTCGGAGGAGGATGCTTATGAGGTCATACAAGACCTCACACACAGGCTTGCACGACAGGCCTACAAGCTCTGAACGAGCGATCTTTGGGAGGAGAGAGAGAATGAAGAAGACTTTGACAACACTTGCAGCATTGCTGGCATCTGCCGCGTTTGCCACAGCCGCATCGGCTTGCGACATGACGTTGCGCTCGTCTGACACCCACCCCGATGGCTATCCGACCGTTGAGGCGGTGAAAGCCATGGCCAAAGAGGTTGAGGCCAAAACGGATGGCCGGATCTGCATCGAGGTCTATCCCTCGGCCCAGCTTGGCGAGGAAAAAGACACGATCGAGCAGACCCAATTGGGTGTGATCGATATGGTGCGCGCCTCGTTTGGCACGTTCAACGATATCGTGCCGGAAACGCAGCTGTTCTCGTTGCCCTATCTGTTCCGTTCGGTCGAACATCAGCACCACGTTCTCGACGGTCCCATCGGTGCCGAAGTTGGCAAAGCCTTTGAATCGCATGACCTTGTGCAATTGGCCAATTACGATTCCGGTTCGCGCAGCTTTTACAACTCCAAGCACCCGATCAACTCGATTGCCGATCTCAAGGGCATGAAGTTCCGCGTCATGCAAAACGACGTCTTCGTTGACATGATGAAGGCGCTTGGCGCCAATGCCACGCCGATGCCGTATGGCGAGGTGTATTCCTCGATCCAGACCGGCGTCATTGATGGTGCGGAAAACAACTGGCCCTCTTATGACAGCTCGGGCCATTACGAAGTCGCGCCCTATTACACGCTGGATCAACACCTGATGGTGCCTGAGCTGGTGGCGATGTCGAAAACGACTTGGAACAAGCTGAGCCCCGAGGATCAAACGGTCATCAAGGCTGCGGCGAAAAACTCTGAAACGCTTGAGCGCAAACTGTGGGCCGAGCAAGAGAAAAAATCCGAGGACAAAGTCGTCGCGGCGGGTGTCAAAGTGGTCAAAGACATCGACAAGCAACCCTTCATCGACGCAATGAAGCCGGTCTACGACAAATACGTGACCACGCCTGAGGCAAAGGATCTGGTCGCGCGCATTCAAGCGACCCAGTGATCTGATCGCCCGGCCTCCGCCCGCTGCGGCGGGGGCCCACTCATCTTCTGGAGATCCCAGCAATGCGCGACGTTATGGAGAAACTGGCCGTCTGGACCGGATGGCTGGGTCAGGCTGCCCTATGGCTGTCCGGGATCGGACTGGTGCTGATGACAGCTTTCGTCTTTGCCCAGGTGTTTTACCGCTATGTCTTGGGCTCAAGCCTGTTCTGGGCCGAACCTGCCAGCGTCATTCTGATGGGCTGGTTCATCTTTCTCGGTGCCGCCGTGGGCATTCGCGAAGGCTATCACCTGAGCTTTGACGTGTTGCTCTTTGTGCTGCCCGAAAAGGCGCGTCTTACCTTCTTTTCGATTTCGGATCTGGTGGTCGCGGCTTTTGGGTTCGGGATGCTCAAATATGGCTGGCTTCTGGCTGACAAGATGGCGTCGACGACGATCTCGGGGATCGGGGTCTCAGGGGCCTTCCGCTTTGTGCCGGTCTTGGCGGGCGGGGCGCTGCTGATGATCTTTTGCGCCGAGCGCATCCTGCGCCGGTTTGCGGGACTGCCGACAGCGCGGTTTGGCGACGATCACGAGGCGGCTGAGCTTGAAGGCGCGGCCCCTGTAGGCGAAGGGAACTGATGCTATGGAACTCTGGATTTTGTTCGGGACGTTCTCTGTCTTGTTGCTGATCGGAACGCCGGTGGCGTTTTGTCTGGGCGTCGCGTCCTTCGCCACGGTCACCTATCTCGGGCTGCCGCCAGTGGTGGTGTTCCAACGCCTGAATTCTGGCGTGTCGGTGTTCGCGCTGATGGCGATTCCGTTTTTCATCTATGCCGGGGATCTGATGGTGCGCGGCGATATTGCGCGCCGCTTGGTGGCGCTGGCGGGCGCGCTGGTGGGCCATATTCGCGGCGGTCTGGGGCAGGTGAATATCCTTGCCTCGGTGATGTTTGGCGGCGTGTCAGGCTCGGCGGCGGCGGATGCCTCGGCGGTCGGCGGGCTGATGGTGCCGCAGATGCGCGCGCGCGGCTATGGGGCCGATTACGGCGTCAATATCACCGTGACTGCGGCGATCATCGCGCTGATGCTGCCGCCCAGCCATAACATGATTATCTACTCGATTTCGGCGGGCGGGAAAATCTCGATTGCCGATCTGTTCACCGCCGGAATCATTCCGGGTCTGGTGTTGGCGCTGTCGCTGATGGTGGCCGCCTATTTCGTCGCCAAGCGCCGTGGCTATCCAACCGAGCCCTTCCCCGGTCGCAAGGCACTTGGGCGGTTATTCTGGAATGCGGTGCCCGGCCTGATCATGATCCTGATTATCTTTGGCGGAGTGCGCTCGGGGGTTTTCACTGCCTCTGAAAGCTCCAATATCGCGGTGGTCTATGCGCTGTTGGTGACGGTCTTTCTGTATCGCACGATGAAGCTGTCTGACTTCATCGAGGCCACCAAAGGCGCGGTGCGCACGACGGCGATGGTGCTGATGGTGATTGGCTGCGCGGCCTCGTTCGGCTGGCTTCTGGCCTATCTGCAAGTGCCCGCGAAACTGATCCATGTGCTGGAAAACTTCTCGCATAATCCGATCGTGATCTTGCTGTTGATCAACCTGCTTTTGCTGGTGCTGGGCACGTTCATGGATATGTCGCCGCTGATCGTGATTACCACGCCGATCTTCCTACCCGTCGCCGAGGCGTTCGGGGTCAATCCGGTGCATTTCGGGGTGATTTTGGTGCTCAACCTCGGGATCGGGCTGTGCACGCCTCCTGTCGGCGCGGTGCTGTTTGTCGGCTGCGCGGTGGGCAAGGTGCCGATCTCGACGGTGATGAAATCAATCTGGCCGTTCTATCTTGCAACCTTCGCGACGCTGATGCTGGTGACCTATATTCCTGCGCTCTCGCTTTGGCTGCCATCTGTGTTCCACTGAGAGGACGATGTCTCATGAGCTATCCAATCACCCACCCTGATCGCGGTGTTGCCCGACAGGTTCTCGCCGAGGCCCCCGAGTTGATGCTGGTCTCGGTTCGCTTCGAGGCGGGTGCGACAGGGGCGTTGCATTCCCATCCTCATGTGCAGTCGAGCTACTGTGTCTCGGGGCGGTTTCGATTTTTGCTGAACGGCGAAGAGCATGACCTGCGCGCGGGCGACAGTTTGCTGATCCCGGGCGGGGCCGAGCATGGCTGTCACTGCCTTGAGACCGGAGAATTGATCGACAGTTTTACCCCGCGCCGCGACGATTTTTTGTGAAAGGACTTCCAATGCTGAGCGTCGAAACCCGTCACGCCATCCATCCCGACCACGCCCGCAGCATGGGCACGCAAGAGCTGCGTCAGCATTTTCTGGGCACCGGTCTGTTTGCGCCCGGCGAGATCCGGCTGATTTACACCCATTACGACCGCTTCACGCTGGGCGGGGCTGTGCCGAATGGGGCGCCGCTGACGCTCGATCAGGTGGCAGAAACCAAAACCGCCACCTTTCTTGAGCGGCGCGAATTGGGGGTGGTCAATATCGGCGGGCCGGGGCGCGTTTCGGCGGCGGGAGAGACCTGGGATATGGGGCGCGGCGATGTGCTCTATCTGGGGATGGGCGCGGGCCCTGTGACATTTGAGGGCGCGGGGCGGTTCTATCTTGTGTCCGCCCCCGCCCATCGCGCCTTCCCCCACCGTTTGATCAAACTTGCCGAGGCCAAGCGCGTCGAGATGGGCGAGGCGGCGACCTCGAACAAGCGTGTCATCAACCAGTTCATCCACCCGACCGTCATGGAAAGCTGCCAGTTGGTGCTGGGCTATACGCAATTGCTTGACGGGTCGGTCTGGAACACGATGCCTGCCCATGTCCATGATCGCCGGATGGAGGCCTATCTTTATTGGGGTATGCAGCCCGAGGCGCGTGTCCTGCATCTGATGGGCGAGCCGCAAGAAACCCGTCATCTGATGATCGCCAATGAAGAGGCCGCGATCTCGCCGCCGTGGTCGATCCATGCGGGGGCGGGAATTGGCGAATACACCTTCATCTGGGCGATGGCGGGCGACAATGTCGATTACACCGATATGGATTTCGTCCAGCCGGCAGATTTGAAATGAGCGCGTTTTCTCTATCAGATCGGCGCGCGCTGGTGAGCGGTGCCAATACCGGAATCGGGCAGGCGATTGCCGTCGCTCTTGCCGCTCAGGGGGCGCGCGTCACTTGCGCGGGCCGCCGGGCCTGTGATGAGACGGTCGCGATGATTGCGGCGCGGGGCGGTATGGGCGAAACCCTGACGCTTGATTTTGCCGATCCGATGGCGGCGCGCGATGTCTTTGCGGGGCAGGGCTATTCGATCTTGATTAACAATGCCGGGATCATCCGGCGCGCCGACAGTCTGGAGTTCACCGAGGCCGATTGGGACGCGGTGATGGACGTCAACCTCAAGGCGTTGTTTTTCACCACGCAAGCCTTTGCCAAGGCCGCGCTGGACGAAGGAAACACCCCTGCGGCGGTGGTCAATATCGCCTCGTTACTGTCGTTTCAGGGCGGCATTCGCGTGCCCTCTTATACTGCGTCCAAACATGGCGTGGCGGGGCTCACCAAGATCTTGGCCAATGAATGGGCGGCCAAGGGGATCAACGTCAACGCCATCGCGCCGGGCTATATCGCGACCAATAACACCGCTGCGTTGCGCGCCGATCCCGCGCGCAACGACGCAATCATTGAACGCATTCCCGCCGGTCGCTGGGGCGCGCCCGAAGATATCGGTGGCACTGCTGCGTTCCTGTGTTCCCCCGCCGCGCGCTACATCCATGGCGCGGTTCTCAATGTTGATGGAGGCTGGCTTGCCCGCTGATCGAATGACCCGCGTAAACCCCGCCCCCAAGGCCGGTATCGTGCATCTTGGGCTTGGCGCGTTTTATCGCGCGCATGGTGCGGTATATACCGCCAAGGCGGTGGCGAACTCGGGCGGTGATTGGGGCATTGTCGGGGTGTCGCTGCAATCGCCCACGATGCGCGACGCGCTGGCGCCGCAGGGCTTTGCCTATAGCGTGTTGCTGCGTGGCGCGGCTAGCGACGAGGCGCAGCGCATCGAGATCGTGCGCGATGTTCTGGTGGCGCGCGAAGACCCCCAAGCGGTGCTTGAAGCGGTGGCCGATCCTGCGATCCGTATCGTGACGCTGACGATCACCGAAAAGGGCTATTGCCACGCGCCCGCAAGCGGGGCGCTCAACCCCGATCACCCCGATATCGTGCATGATCTTAGCCATGACCTGCCGGTCTCGGCGCCGGGCTATCTGGTGCGTGCGTTGCAAATGCGGCGCGCACGCGGGCTTGCGCCTTTCACCGTTCTGAGCTGTGACAACCTGCCCGAAAACGGGCCGATGCTGCGCGGTGTGGTGCTGGATCTGGCGCGCCGGATCGACCCCGCGCTTGCCGATTGGATTGCGGACGAGGGGCGCTTTCCCGCCACGATGGTGGACCGGATTGTGCCCGCCACCAAACCCGAAGACATCGCGGGTCTTGAGGACTTGACGGGCTATCATGACGCCGCCCCGGTCGCGCCCGAACCCTTTAGCCAATGGGTGATCGAGGATGATTTCGTAGCCAACGCCCGCCCGGATTGGGGCGTCGCCGGGGCCGAGTTGGTCGCGGATGTGACGCCGTATGAGCATATGAAGCTGCGCATGCTCAACGGCACCCATTCCGCGCTGGCCTATCTGGGCTATCTCGCAGGCCATGAGACGATTGCAGATGCGATGGCCGACCCGGAGATGGCGCGGTTTGTCCGGCATCTGTGGCAATCCGAGATCATTCCCGTGCTGACTCCGCCGCCGGGCGTGTCGCTATCTGAATATGCCGAGGCGTTGGCCGCACGCTATGCCAATCCCGCGATCCGTCATCGGACGTGGCAGATCGCGATGGATGGCAGCCAGAAACTGCCCCAGCGCATTCTTGGCACGGTGGCGGAAACGCTGGCGGATGGTCGGACTTGTCCGGGGCTGATGCTCGCGATTGCGGCGTGGATGCGCTATGTCGGCGGCGTGGATGAAACGGGCCAGCCGATTGAGGTCAAAGACCCGCTGGCGGCGCAATTGCGCGGGCTTTCGGACAGTGCTGAGACGGCCAGCGGCAAGGTTGCAGCGCTGCTATCCTTGCGCGCGGTGTTCTCTGATGCGCTGGCCGCCAAGCTGCAAGAACCGGTCACGCAGGCCTATGAAACCTTGCTGGCAAAGGGTGCGCGCGTGGCTGTGCAGGAGGTGGCGTAATGATCGAAAGCTGGCGTTGGTATGGCCCCGAGCTAGACGCGATTACCCTGCCCGAGATCGCGCAGACCGGGGCGTCGGGAATCGTCACCGCTCTGCATGAGATCCCTTATGGCGAGGTTTGGCCGCGCGAAGCAATCGCTGCGCGGCGCGCCCTGATCGAGGCGGCGGGCATGCATTGGCATGTTGTCGAGAGCTTGCCGATCCACGAGCGCATCAAACGGGGCGATGGCGATCTGACACAGCTTTTCGCCAATTACCGTCAGTCGATGGCCAATCTGGCCGCCGAAGGGATCACCACGATCTGCTACAATTTCATGCCGGTGCTGGATTGGACGCGCACGGATCTGACCGCGCCGCTTGCGCGTGGCGGGACTTGCCTGCGCTTTGAGGCCTATAAAATGGCCGCGTTCGAGATCCATATGTTGGGCCGTGCAGGGGCGCAGGACGATTACGCGCAGGACGTGCGCACCAAAGCGGCGACATGGTTTCAGGCCAGCTCTCAGGGCGAGCGCGAGGCGCTGCTGCACGCGATCATGTCGGGTCTGCCCGGCGCGTTTGATCGCTACGATATTGCCGGGTTGCGCGCCCAGCTTGCACTGTATGACGGGATCGGGCGGGCGGAAATCCGCGCCCATTACAAGCGCTTCCTGAACGAGGTGATCCCGGCGGCCGAAGAGCTTGGTCTGCGCTTTGGCGTGCATCCAGATGATCCGCCGCGCGACATTTTGGGCCTGCCGCGCGTGGTCTCCAACGAAGAGGATATCGCATGGATTCTGGACGCCTATGACAGTCCGGCCAATGGTCTGACGCTTTGTTCCGGATCGCTGGGGGCGAACCCGCAAAACGATCTGGTGCAGATCGCGCGCCGCTTTGGCGAGCGCATCCATTTCGTGCATCTGCGCAATGTGCGCAAAGAGAGCGATGGCAGTTTCGAAGAGGCCGCCCATCTGGAGGGCGATAGCGATCTGGTCGCGCTGATCGACGCTTTGCTTGCGCAAGAGGGGCACCGCCGCGCGACGGGGCGGCGCGATTGTGCGCTGCCCTTCCGCCCCGATCACGGCCATGCGCTGCTTGACGATGGCGCGCGCAACGCGTTTCCGGGCTATCCGCTGATCGGGCGGATGCGCGGGCTGGCGGAATTGCGCGGCGTGATCGCGGGACTAAAGGGGCGCGAAGGTGCCAATGGCTGAGCCGATCATCTTGCACCCCGACGACACGGTCGCGGTTTTGCCGCTGCGTGCCGCAGAAGGTAGCTGTCCGCTGGGCAAAGGCGCGCCGCTGTCCCATCCCGTCGCGGCTGGCCACAAGATCGCGCGTGTCGCGATGGCTGCGGGGGATCCGGTGATCAAGTTCGGCCAGTTTATCGGGCGTGCCAGCCAGCCGATTGCGCTTGGCGCGCATGTCCACACCCAGAACTGCACCTTTGGCGATCACGATCAAAGCCACCAGATCGGGGCCGATTTGGCGCGCGCAGAGGCGGCAATTCCACGCGATCAACCCGCGCGCCGCTTTCGCGGATATGCGCGCGCGAATGGTCAAGTTGGCACGCGTAATTTCATCGCGCTCTGTGCCACGGTCAACTGCTCGGCGACGGTCATCAAACGCGCCGCGTTCGAGGCCGAAACCGAGGGGCTGCTGGAGCCCTATCCCAATGTCGATGGGATCGCGGCCTTTGCCCATGGAACGGGCTGTGGCATGGCTGCGACAGGGCTGGGCGCGCAGATCCTTGAACGCGTGCTTTGGGGGCATGCGACCCATCCCAATGTCGGGGCCGCGATCTTTGTCGGACTGGGCTGCGAGGTCATGCAGATCGCGCGGATGCAGGCACATTTCGGTGATGCGGGCCGGGAACGCCTTCACGCGCTTACGATTCAAGAGACCGGAGGCACGCGCGCCACGATTGACGCGATCAAGGCTAAGATCCGTGCGATCTTGCCGCAGGTCAACGCGACCGGACGCAGCGATTGCCCGGTTTCAAGCCTGCGCATCGGGTTGCAATGCGGCGGCTCGGACGGGTTCTCGGGGATCACAGCAAACCCGGCGCTCGGTGTGGCCTCGGATTTGATCGTGGGGCAGGGGGGCGGTGTGATCTTGTCAGAAACCCCCGAAATTCACGGTGCCGAAGACCTGCTGTTGCGCCGCACCACGCCAGAGGTCGCGCGTCGTCTGATGGCCTGTCTCAACTGGTGGGAGGGCTATGCCGCGCAAGGGGGCGGGTCGATGGATAACAATCCCAGCCCCGGCAACAAACAGGGCGGCATCACCACGATCCTTGAGAAATCGCTCGGGGCGGTGGCCAAGGCCGGGGCGACACCGCTGCGCGCGTTTTATGACTATGGTGAACGGGTCAGCGCAGCGGGGCTGAGTTTCATGGACAGCCCCGGCTACGATCCGGTCTCGGCGACGGGGCAGATCGCGGGCGGCGCGCAGATCGTGGTCTTTACCACCGGGCGCGGCTCTGCGTTTGGCTCCAAGCCCGCGCCGACGTTGAAACTGGCGACCTCGGATGCGCTGATGCGCGCGATGCCCGATGATATGGATATCGGGTGTGGCGATATCTTGTCGCAAGGCGTGCCAATCGCGCAAAAAGGGGCGGAGATTTTCGAGGCGATCCTGAGCGTGGCCTCGGGGACGCGGAGCAAATCGGAAGAACTGGGCCTTGGTGATAACGAGTTCCAACCTTGGCAAATCGGAGCAGTGATGTGAGCAAGAAAACCGTCATCGCCTGCGTGGGTGAGGCAATGGTCGAGCTGTCCTTTGACCGTCCCGGACAGCAGATCAGCTATGCTGGCGATACGCTGAATACGGCTGTCTATCTTTCGCGCAATATCGGTGCGGCGGCGCAGGTCGGCTTTGTCAGCGTGCTGGGGGGGGATGCGGTCTCGGACCGGATGCGCGGGTTTATCGCCGCGCAGGGCGTGGATTGCGCGCGCATCACCCGCCACCCCACGCGCCTGCCCGGCCTCTACGCGATTGCGCTGGATGGGGCGGGCGAGCGCAGCTTTTCCTATTGGCGCGATCAATCCGCCGCGCGCACGTTGTTCGAAGACGGCTTTGCCCAGCTTGAGGGCGCGGATCTGATCTATCTGAGCGGCATCACGCTGGCGATCTTGCCGCCCTCGATCCGCATCGCGCTGTTGGAGCATCTGGCCGGGCATCGCGCGCAAATCGCCTTTGATTCCAATTATCGCCCTCGGCTGTGGGAAGATGTCGCCACCGCAAAGGCCACGATTGAGGCTGCTTGGCGTGTCGCTGATATCGGTCTGCCGTCGCTGGATGATGAGATGGCGTTGTTTGGCGATCGCGATGGTGCGGCGGTGCGCGCGCGCCTGAACGGCTGGGGGCTGAATGAGGGGGCGCTGAAACGGGGCGAGCAAGGCCCTTTGCCGCTTGATCCCAACTGCGCGACGCCGACGGTTTCGGCAGCCGAAAAGATTGTCGACACTACTGCGGCGGGTGACAGTTTTAACGGCGCGTGGCTGGCGGCCTATCTGCAGGGGGCGTCGCAAACCGACAGGTTGCTGCGCGGCCATGCCCAAGCGCTCAAGGTGATCGCCCAGCCCGGCGCGATCATCTAAGCGGGGCAGGGCGCTGGCCGCCTCAGGCTTTCAGCGCGGCCAAAGCCGTTTTCAGATCAAGCGCCCCGTCATACAGCGCACGGCCTGAAATCGCGCCTGCGATCACGCCAGTGTCGCGCAGCGCGATCAGGTCGGGCAGGGATGACACGCCGCCCGAGGCGATCACGGGAATGTCGACGGCGCGTGCCAAGGCCTCGGTCGCGGCGATATTGGGCCCGCCCATCGCGCCATCGCGCAGGATGTCGGTGTAGATGATCGCCGCAACGCCCGCGTCTTCAAAGCTGCGCGCGAGGTCGGTGACCATCACGTCGGTCTCTTCGGCCCAGCCTTTGGTCGCGACTTTGCCATTGCGCGCGTCGATGCCGACGGCGACCTGACCGGGGAAAGCGCGCGCGGCCTCGCGCACCAGATCAGGGTTTTCGACTGCGACGGTGCCAAGGATCACGCGGGCAAGGCCGCGTTCCAACCAGCGTTCGATTGTGGCCATATCGCGGATGCCGCCGCCCAACTGCGCGGGCACTTTGATGCGCGCCAGGATGGCCTCGACCGCGGCGGCGTTGACCGGTTCGCCCGCGAAGGCGCCGTTCAGATCGACCAGATGCACCCATTCGCACCCCGCCGCCTCAAAGCTGGCCGCTTGCGCTGCTGGATCATCGCCAAACACGGTCGCCTTATCCATTTCGCCATGCAGAAGGCGAACGCATTGCCCGTCTTTCAGGTCGATCGCGGGATACAGGATCATCGTGGCTCTCCATCGTTTTGCGCCTCATGCCACGGCGCGGGGGCGCGGGGCAAGAGGGGGACGCGCGCATAGGCCAGATTGACGCGGACGTCACGTCAGGCTTGCCCGGAATCAGGGGCCGTGGCCAGATGGGTGAGAACGGTAAAAGGGAGGAGATTTACCATGAAGACACTGATACTGGCAGCGGCCGCAATGGCGCTGAGTGCGGGGGCGGTTCTGGCCGACCCGATTGAGGGCATGTGGAAGACCCAGCCCGATGCGGGCAAGTTCGCCTACGTCACGATCAAACCTTGCGGTGCGGCGTTTTGTGGCAACATTACCAAAAGCTTCGATGCGAAGGGGCAAGAGGTGAAGACCGGCAACGAGGGCAAGGAGATCGTCATCGACATGGCGCCCAAGGGAGGCGGCAAATACGAGGGCAAGGTCTGGCGCCCCTCCAACAACAAAATCTATCTCGGCAAGATCAAGGTGCAGGGCAGCGCGATGGCGCTGGCTGGCTGTGTCGCGGGCGGGCTGTTCTGCAAATCGCAGGATTGGCAGCGCGTGAAGTGATCAGCTGAGGCTGAGATCGGCAAAGGCGAAACCGTCACGCAGCACGGTTTCGCCGACCGCCACCTTGATCGGGGCGTCAAAGATCGGACCTGCCGAGACGGCGGTGTGAAACTCGCCATTCTCGCCGCAGGGATCGACGCCTTCGGGCAGGTCGGCCAGTAGGTTCGCATCGAATTTGCGCCCCGCGAAAGAGGCGTCAAGTTTGGACGGGTCGACCGTAACCAGATGGGTTTCAAACCCCAGCGCGATCATCTCGCGGGCCAGTTCATCTGTCGGGCGGCCCCAAAGCGGGAACAGCGCGGTAATGCCAAGCGGTTCCAGTTTCGCGATCCGGTAGTCGCGCACATCTTCCAGAAACAGATCGCCAAACACCATTGTCTCGACACCCAGCGCGCGGACTTGATCCATCGCTGCCGCCATGCGCGCTTCGTAATCGTCGTTCGAGCAGGGCCAGGGCAGCGGCACTTCGATCAGAGGCAGGCCAGCCGCCGCCGCCTGAGCGCGCAGGATGGCGTTGCGCGTGCCATGCATCGCGACGCGGTCAAACGCCTCGTTGGTGGTGCACAGCAGCGCGACGATATCGGCCAGCCCTTCGCTGCGACAAACATGCAGCGCCATCGCGCAATCTTTGCCAGACGACCAGCTGAGGACCGCGCGCGGCAGGCTCATGGTTTCCAGCCGAGAAAGTTCGCGATCAGGCGCAGCCCGGTGGCTTGCGATTTCTCGGGGTGGAACTGCGTGCCCACGACATTGCCGCGCCCGACAATGGCCGTGATCGGACCGCCATAATCCACATGGGCCAGCAGATCGGCGCGCTCGGCCACATTGAAGTGATAGCTATGCACGAAATAGGCGTGATCGCCCGTTGCGATGCCTTCGAGCACCGGGTGGGGCGTGTCGATCACCAGATCGTTCCAGCCCATATGCGGCACTTTCATCGCGGGATCATCGGGGGTGATCTTGACCACCTCGCCGGGCACCCAGCCGAAGCCTTCGGTTTCTTCGAACTCCAGCCCGCGCGTCGCCAGCATCTGCATGCCGATGCAAATGCCAAGGAAGGGGCGGGATTTGATGGTCACGGCCTCTTCGATCGCCTCGGCCAGCCCTTTAAAGCGGTGCAGCGCGGCGCGGCACGACGGGTAGGCCCCATCGCCGGGCAGCACGATGCGATCCGCGCGCGCCACGACGTCGGGTTCCGAGGTTACGACAATCGTGCCATGCCCGGTCTCGGCAGCCATGCGGTGAAACGCCTTTTCCGCCGAATGCAGGTTGCCGCTGTCGTAATCAACCAGCGCCGTCAGCATCAGAGCGCCCCTTTGGTCGAGGGCAGGCTGTCGGCCATGCGCGGGTCGGCCTCCACGGCCATGCGCAGCGCACGCGCGACCGATTTGAACGCCGCCTCTGCGATGTGGTGCGAATTGAGCCCATGCACCCGGTCGACATGCAGGGTGATGCCGCCATGGGTGGACAGCGCCTGAAAGAACTCGCGCACCAGTTCGGTGTCAAACGTGCCGATCTTGGCGGTGGGCATGTCACAGTTCCATACAAGGAACGGACGCGCCGACAGATCGAGCGCGGTGCTGATCTGCGCATCATCCATCGCCAGCGCGAAATGCCCGTAGCGGCGAATGCCACGCTTGTCGCCAAGCGCCTGGGTCAAAGCCTGCCCCAGGGCGATGCCCACATCCTCGACCGTGTGGTGATCGTCGATATGCAGATCGCCCTTGGCGCGGATGGTCATGTCGATCAGCGAATGGCGCGACAGCTGGTCCAGCATGTGGTCGAAAAACCCGACGCCGGTCTGGTTGTCATAGGTTCCCTGACCATCAAGATTGATCTCGACAGAGATATCGGTCTCGGCAGTGGTGCGGCTGATCTTGGCCTTGCGCATCGGGCGGCTCCTTGTTGCTGTCTGCCTTATAGGCTGGTGCAAAGAGGTTGTTAAGCGTTTGTCCTTTAAGTTCCGTCTCGCGCTGGTTTCTTTAGGCGGTTTTGAACGGAACCTGCTCTTATCTAATGCATATATCTGAACGCGGAACCGATGATGAAGGTTTTGATTTTAGAAGAGGCCGGGCCGGACATTTTGGTCGTGCATCAAATTCTGTATCTTCAGGGTTGCGATGTCGTTTCGGTCGACACCGTGCCCTGTACAAGGAAAGAAGTGCGGGTGAAAACGCTTGATCTGCTGATTCCAAACCTCTTTCCCTATGCTCACGCGGTGAAGTGGAAAGTGCGCTTTCGGCGGCGGTGAGTGCGCAGTTTCGCACCCCGGATCTGGTGACGAGTTTGCTCTCAGAAAGCGAATTGTTTTCGCAAGGAGAGCTGTTTTCGATGCTCTCGCCGCTGCGCTGCGTTTTGCGCCGCCCGGTTAAGGTCGATGATCTGGCCGAGATCGCGACGTATTTCTTGGACAAAGGCGCGGTCGGTTGCGCACCAAGCCCGGGCTCCTGATATTTGTGCCCAGTACCTGCTCAGTCCACAGTGCGGCCGCTCGTCGCTTGAACAGTCGGCGCAGCCATCTCGTGTAACTGGCTGATGTCCTGTCGCAGCGTCTGAAATGACAAAGACCTCCCCGAAGGGAGGTCTTTTGTTTTGGAGCGGGCGAGGCGATTCGAACGCCCGACCCTAACCTTGGCAAGGTTATGCTCTACCCCTGAGCTACGCCCGCATCCTTGGGTATGTCTGAACTGGAGCGGGCGAGGCGATTCGAACGCCCGACCCTAACCTTGGCAAGGTTATGCTCTACCCCTGAGCTACGCCCGCATACCGGTTCAGTGGTCGCGGATTTAGGGGATCGCGCGCGCCGCCGCAAGAGGAAATTCATCGCGGATGACAATTTTCGGATTTTCCGCGGGCGAGCAGGGCTGAATGGCACGGATTCTCCAGCGCACCGTTTTCCTTAGCTTGCGGGGCGCTCGGCCCAGCCGGCAAAAACCTTCTCCAGCGCCACGACCGCGTAATACAAAACGATCCCAAGGAAGGCGAGCGCGATGAGCACCGCAAACATCAGCGGGTAATCGCCATTGGTCGCGCCAGATTGAAACAGCGATCCCAACCCCTTGCCATGGGGCGAGATGATTTCCACCAGATTGGTGCCGATGAAGGCCAGCGTGACCGAGACTTTCAGCGCGCCGAAAAACTCGGGTAGGGTCTTGGGCAGGGCGATCTTGCGGAAAATCGTCAGCTTTGAGGCCCCAAGCGCGCCCAGAATGTCGCGGTATTCCGGTTCTAACGTGGACAGGCCGATCCCGACCGACACCGCGATTGGGAAGAACGAAATCAGGAACGCCATCAGAACGGTGTTGAAATCATGCGCCCCGATGAACAGCAGCGACAGTACTGGCACCAGTGTCGCCTTGGGGATTGCGTTGAAGCCGACCAGCAGCGGATACAGTGCGTCACGCGCGGTCTTGGAAAACCCCATGACCATACCCAGAAACGTGCCAAACACCACCGCAAGCGCCAGCCCTGCCACCGTGCGCCACAGCGTTTGCCAGCTGTCGATCAGGAACAGTTTCCAGTATTTCTCATAGGCGGCGGGCAGATCGGACGGCGAGGCCATGACGTAATTGGGCCAATTGTTGATCCAGACGATGAATTCCCACAGCACCAGAAAGGCCACGACAGACAGCAGCGGCGTTGCGATTTTCTTCCAATCCATCAATGCACCCCCTCGTCGCGCCCTTGAGCGATGCGAATTTGATCGCGCAGAAGATGCAGCATATCCACGGCCTTGGGTTCATACAGAATGTCGATGCTGCGGTCGCCGGGCAGATCGACATCGAGCACATATTGCGTGCACGCCGGACGGCCTGACAGCACGACCACCTGATCGCCCAGAAACACGCTTTCGCGCAAGTCATGGGTGATCAGAACGGCGGTAAAGGGTTCGGCGGCACGCAGGTCGCGCATCGTCTGCCACAGGTCTTCGCGGGTGAAATTGTCAAGCGCGCCAAAGGGTTCGTCCATGATCAGCACTTCGGGCTTATGCACGATCGAGCGGCACAGGCTGGCGCGCTGGCGCATCCCGCCTGACAGTTCCGACGGGCGCTTATTCTCGAATCCCTTCAGGCCCACCATCTCCAGCAGATGCTCGGCGCGCGCGATCTTATCGGCGCGCGCCATACTCGGCGCGACGATTTCCAGCGGCAACATCACGTTTTCCAGAATGCTGCGCCATTCCAGCAGGACCGGGTTCTGAAACGCCATGCCGACGGTCTTGCGCGGGCTCGTGACCTTTTCGCCATGCAAGAACACCTCGCCCCGATCGGGTTTCATCAACCCTGCCACCAGCCGTGTCAGCGTGGATTTTCCGCATCCCGAGGGGCCGACGACGGCGCAGAACTCGCCCTCGGGCACTGACAGATTAAGCCCGTCCAGCACCGGAAGGGGGCCGTGTTTCGTCTGATAGGCGTGCGTAACGCCGCGAATGTCGATGAGCGTGTCCATGAACCTGCCAAACAAAAAAGTGGGGACGAACGACGGGAGGAGCCGCCCGCCCCCGGGGAGGATCAATCGATTTTCAAGCTGCCATCGGTGGGCAGATAGCTGCTGTCGAAATACACGCTCGCATCAGGGGTATGCGTGAATTCATAGACCAGTTTGGTTTGTTCGATCGCGGCGTCCATGCGGGCAGGATCGATGCTGCCGATCCCGTGTTCCTTGACGAAATCGGTCAGAACATTGGCGTCGATCGCCATTTGCAGACGCTCGGTTTCCAGCGCCTTATCGGCAGCGGGGTTGCGTTTGATCAACGCATCAACCGCCTTGCCCGGATCAGCAATCGCGGCCTTCCAGCCCTCGGCGGTGGCCTTGATGAAACCGGTGATCTCGTCGGGATGGGCCTTGGCGTAATCGGTGTTCACAATGATCGCATTGCCATACAGCGCCACGCCATAATCGGCCATCAGCAGCACCGATTGCTGATCGAGCGGCACGCCAAGACGTTTGAGGTTGAGCGTCGAGGAGAACGAGAAGCCGGTCACCGCATCGACCTTGCCCTCGGCAAGCATAGGCTCGCGCACCGGAAAGCCCACCGGCTCGACCTTGATCTTGGTGATGTCCAGACCGGTCTCTTTGGCGAAGATCGGGAACTGCGCCCATGCGCCATCTGGCGGCGGCGCGCCCAGAATTTTACCTTCCAGATCCTTGGGCGCGTTGATACCTAGATCCTTGCGCCCGACTACCGCGAAGGGTGGCTTGTCATAGACCATCATCACCGCCGTGACCGGCGCGCCGGGGTTTTGGTCGAGGAATTTCATCAGTGAGTTGATATCGGCAAATCCCACCGGATAAGCACCGGTGGCGACTTTCGGGATTGCATCGAGCGACCCTTTGCCCTCGGAAATCTCGACATCCAGCCCAGCAGCCCCATACAGCCCGTCATCAATGGCCAAGAAATAGGGTGCAGACGGCCCCTCGAATTTCCAGTCCAGTGCAAAAGTTATCTTGGTTTCGCCTTGCGCAAGCGCTGCGCTGAAAGTGAATGCGAGCGTGGCGATTACGGCAGATTTGGGGTGAAACATTGCAATCCTCATAGTCAATATCGTGGTCAAAACAGGCCATTCAAACTGATCCTGCGCACAATGGGGCTTGGCGAAAGCGAATTGGGGGCGGGTCCCTGCGCCGCCATGTCGATCACGGCGAACTGATGGAATTGTGGGCGATATGATGTGCGGTTGCTCATTTTTAATGCACAGAAGGGTTCATAGGGCGAGTTTGATCTGCAAAAAGCCGTCATCGTCTAATCCCATCGGGGCTACATCCAGCCCGGTGGCCGTGAGTTGGGCGAGGTGGTTGATCGCGTCAGGTGCGGTGCGGAAGATCACGCTGGTGCCCGCCATCGGGGCAAATCTCCAATTCCGTTGGGCTGCGATCTGCAGTGGCTTTGAGCCGCGAACTTTGTGGAGCAGCAAATCGCGGATTTTGATGGGCTGCTTGGACAGCGAAACCTGGCGTCCGCAGATGCCAAAACGTCCGCCTTGCGCAAGTCGGTAGCAGTTGGTCAACACAAGGAAGCGTTGCGCATCCGCGACGGGGTGGCCCTGATAGCACAGCGCGCGGATGCGTCCCGGGCCGGTGTGGCACTCAATCCCTTCAAGATCATAGCGCGAGGGGCGGCTGATATCGATTTGATAGCTTACGCCGGAAATGACATCGAAATTGTAGCTGGGACAGCCTTGGTTGCGCAGCCAATGCCCCTGTGTTCCCGCCGGGATCTGGTGGAAAATACGGCAGGCTTGTTCGAGCCATTTGCGCAGATCGGCCCCGGTAATTTCAATCGCAGCCAGCGTGTTGTTGAACAGGTAGAGGTCGTCAATATGATTGATTCGTAGCGGTCCCGGCGCAATCGAGACATAATTGCTTGGCCCGTGCCGCCCCCCCGCCTTGAACGACGAGGTGGCGCATAAAAGCGGCAGTTCGCCCTCGGGGGTGCCGGCCAGAACCCGACGGGCGAAATCGGTTTTGATCTGCGCAAAAAGCGTGAGGATCGGGTCTGGTCCCAGCAGCGCGAAATAGCTGTGCAAGGGCGTTTCCAGCGTGCCGATTTCACGCCGAATATGGGCTAGCGTGCTGTGATGGGCGTGTTTGCTTGCGGCGATGACGGCGGGGGCCTCAATGGCGCGGGGTTTGCGCAATTCGGCAATGTGGCGCGCGATACGCCAAGGGCCGTCCGCCTCTTTTTGTAGGGTCAGGTCAAGCACGCCCAGATGGCTGCCGTATGACCCGGAATTGAGCGCTGGTTTGCCGTGCAACGTCGCTTGGATCGGGTCCACACCCTCGATCGCAGGCCATTCTGGACCAGGAAAGGTTAGGTGGTCATGCCCGGCCAAAATTACGTCGATCCCGTCAACTGCCGCAAGCGCGAGGGCGCAATTTTTGGCCCCCCCCTCAAGCGGTCCGTCCAGGTTTGGCGGCGCGATCCCGGTATGGGCCAGCGCGATCACCAGATCAGGCTTGGCCGCTTTGATCACGCGCATCTGCGCGCGCGCCGCTGTCAGGCTGTCGCCAAAGAAAAACCCGTCGACTCCCTCGCCTTGCACGAGTGAATCGGGCTGCTTGGGCAGGAAGCCAATGACTGCGATGCGCAAAGACTGGCGCGCCCCGGAGCTATCGCACATCTCGCGTTTCAGCATTACCCAAGGCGGCAACGATAGCGCGGGATGGGCGCTTTGGGCGTCCGGAGACAGGATGAGATTGGCGCTGACGATCGGGAAATGCGCGGCCAGAAGCGCGTGATTGAGTTGATCCAGACCGAAATCGAATTCGTGATTGCCCAGCGTGCCCGCATCATAGCCCACCGCATTCATTGCCGCGATCATCGGGTTGACACGTTGGCGGTTGGGGCCGGGGGATTCCCCCCAAAGCTGGGTCAGCGGGGTGCCTTGCAGAAAATCGCCAATGTCGAAAAGCAGACAATTTGGTATTTGGCGGCGCGCCTTCGCGATCTCATTGGCAAGCGCGGCAAGCCCCGCACCATGGTTGGTTTTATCGGTGAAATAGTCATAGGCGCGCACATGACCATGAAGATCCGTTGTCTTAAGCACACGGATCGTGAGCGTCACCGTCTTCGCACAGGTCTCAACCTGCGGCGCCTCAAATGGCAACCCTTCCATCTCTATCCCCTCACCGTATTTGCACGGCTTCTTGCGAGCGCTCGTTAGCCGAGCTAGCTTCGCCTTCGATTCTACAACCTATGGTAGAAAGCACATTCGAGCTAGAGGTAAAATTGATTGTGCTATTTTTGCGCAGGGCTCTGGATCGCAACACGCCCCCGTGACTGGTCAAGCCTACGTCAATATGGGAAGAATCCGCGCAAAAGGAGCCCGCGCCATGCCCAACGACTACGTCCCCATGCCAGATTGGCGTGATGATCTGCCTGCCTTCAGTGGCGCCAATGGGCTGGACCGCGATGACCAGTTACGCCGCGATCCTCAAGGCTTGAAACACTTGCGCGCGCAGCCTGACACCCGCGTCTTGCCAATCTGGCGAGGCAGGGTGTTGCTGAGCCCCGAAGGGTTGGGCCTGCTGCCCCCCGATCACGCGCTTTTCGCCACCCTCGCGGGCCCCGAGATTTATCTGGGCAGGGTTTCGGATGGCGTTCTGGGCGCAAGCGAGGCGGCGGGGGCGTTTTTTGCGCGCGATGTCTCGGCGTATGAGCCACAGGAATCGTTGCCCGAGGGCGGCGTGTCTTTCGACGCCACCGAGCTGGGCCACCCGAGCCTGCCAGACAGCCATGGGTTCACCGAGTTGCGCGGCGCAATGGCGCGCCTTGGCCCGCTTGAGGCGGAACTGGCAGCCACCGCGCGCGCGATGTTTGAATGGCACCGCTCGCACCGGTTTTGCGCCGTTTGCGGCGCGCCAAGCGATCTGAAGGATGCGGGCTGGCAGCGTCGTTGTGCCACCTGTGGGGCCTCGCATTTTCCGCGCACGGATCCGGCTGTCATCATGATGATAACAAAGGGAAACCGCCTGTTGCTGGGGCGGTCTCCGGGTTGGCCTGAGGGGATGTATTCCACGCTTGCAGGGTTCATGGAGCCCGGTGAAACGGTTGAAAAAGCGGTGCGCCGCGAGGTGGCCGAGGAAACCGGCGTGCAGGTCGGTGCGGTGCGCTTTATCGCCTCGCAGCCTTGGCCATTTCCGTCCTCACTGATGCTGGGCTGTCATGGCGAGGCGCTGAGCGAGGAGATCACCGTCGATCCCACCGAAATCGAGGATGCGATGTGGATCACCCGCGAGCGGCTGTTGGATGTGGTGGCAGGGCGTGACGCGGTAATTTCTCCGCCACGCGTTGGCGCGATTGCGGGCTGGATGATGCGTCAGTGGCTTGCGGATCGTTTGCTTTAAGGCCAGTTTGCGCGCCGAGCGTCGGCACGAAGTGAGGATAAACGGTATGAAATTTTCCACCCGCAAGGATATCGCGGCCCCGGCCGAGTTTATTTTCGACCGGTTGGCAGATTTCAGTTCGTTCGAGCGTGTCGCGCTGCGCCGTGGGATCACACTCAAGCGCCTTGATACGCTGGCGATCCCGGGGGCGGGCATGTCGTGGGAGATCGGCTTTCGCTTTCGCGGGCGCGAGCGCCAGATGATCACTGATCTGGCCACCTTTGAGCGCCCCGAGGCGCTGGTTTGCCTTGGCACGTCAACCAGTTTTGAGGCGCGTCTTGAGATGTTGGTCACCGAGTTGTCAAAGACCCGCACACGGATGCAAACCGCGCTGGAGGTCAGGCCGCGCACCTTGGGCGCGCGTCTGATGGTGCAATCTGCCAAGCTTGGCAAAGGCAATCTGGACCGGCGTTTCGACGAGCGCGTGGGCCATTTCGCCCAAGACTTAGAACGGCAGGCCGAAAAAACTGCCCGCGCCTAGCCACGACCGTCCTCAGCGCTTGCGACGCGGATCGGCCGGGTAGACGCCCAGGATTTCGAGATAATCGGTGAAATAATCCAGCTCTTCGAGCGCGCGCGCAAGGGCGGGATCATCGGGATGGCCCTCGACATCGGCATAGAACTGCGTGGCGGTGAAATTGCCGCCCACCATGTAGCTTTCGAGCTTGGTCATGTTCACGCCATTGGTCGCAAACCCGCCCATCGCCTTATAAAGCGCGGCAGGAATGTTGCGCACGCGAAACACGAAAGTGGTCATCATCAGCTCGCTGCGCCGGGTCTGATCGGCGGTTTTGCCCATGATCAAAAAACGGGTGGTGTTATGGGCGTTATCCTCAATGTGGCGGGCCAGAATATTGAGCCCATAGGTCTCGGCTGCCATATCCGATGCCAGAACCCCGATTGTGCGGGTCTGTGCCTGCGCCAGTTCCGCAGCCGCCCCCGCGCTATCGGCCGCCGGTTCGCCGCGAATGTTGTAGCGCGCCAGAAAACTTGCCGCCTGCGGAATCAAGACCAGATGCGCGCGCACTTTTTCCAGCTCTTCGATCTGCACGCCGGGCAGGGCCATCAGACTGATATGGACGCGCACAAAGGCCTCATCCACGATGCGCAAACCGCTTTCGGGCAGCAGGCGGTGAATATCGGCGACTCGCCCGTAGGTGGTATTTTCCACCGGCAGCATCGCCAGATCCGCCGCGCCGCGTTTGACGGTGTCGATCACGTCCTCAAAGCTGCGACAAGGCACGGCCTCAAGATCGGGGCGGGCGTCGCGGCAGGCCTGATGCGAATAGGCTCCCAACTCCCCCTGAAAGGCGATGCGCCCATGGGGCGGGACGCGCGATCTGCTGCTTTGGTTGTCTGACATCACGCAATTCCTTCGCTTCGGGTCCTTCGCTTCGGGTCCTTCACAGCGGGCGCTTTCGCCTTGGCCCCTTGTGCCCAAACTGGTCCAAACTGTGCCTAGCCCGGCTTGCCCACAAAGAAAAGAGGGCTTGGCCGAGCCGGCCCGGGCCCTTTGGTGCAAACAGGTTGGCGCAGTCAAAGCAGGGCCGACACAATGAAAATCCGATCACGGCAAGTAAAGTTCGCTTGATTTTCCACGCCCCAACCGGGTAGATGCAAGAGACAAAGACGACATATCCAGGGACGGAAAATGTTCAATACGATGACCCTCACCAAGCTTGCTGGCGCGCTATTGGGCGCTTTGCTGTTTTTTCTCTTGATGGCTTGGGCGTCGAGCGCTCTCTATCATGTCGGCGAGTCCGAAGACCACTCGGGTGGTGAACACGAGGCGGCAGCGGCGGGCACCATGATGTCCGCAGCGCCCGGCGATTTGCTGGCAACCGAGGGTGACGCGGCTGCCGAGACAGAGACCAAAGCTGAAGAAACCATCGTTCTGGGCGATGGCGATGCTGGCAAGGGCGCGAAGGTCTTTGGCAAGTGCAAGGCCTGCCACAGCGTCGAAGGCAAGAACGGCGTTGGTCCGCATCTGGATGGCGTGATCAATCGCGCAGTTGGCTCTGTGGCCGATTTCAACTATTCCGATGCGATGAAATCGCATGGCGGCGAGTGGACGCTTGAGGCGATCAACGCTTATCTGGCCAACCCCAAAGAATATGTTCCCGGCAACAAGATGTCCTTTGCGGGTCTCAAAAAGGCCGAAGACCGCAATGATGTGATCGCCTATCTGCAAGAACACACCCAATAAGGCGCGTTTTTTGCGATCTGTTATCAGGGCCGTTCCCGCCGGGAGCGGCCCTTTCACATTCGCGCGCGCCGCCTTACAGTTTCGTAACTTGCCCACCGGGGTGTTGGACCGCTAGCGTGATCAAAAGGCGGCCCCTGAGATGTGCGACAACAAGGTGGGAGTGTAGAGTGAAAGCGCGTGTAGCGGTGAGAACGAATGAGATAACGCATCAAGACCGGATTGCAGGCAGCGCGCTGGCGCTGATCGCGGGGGCTTTGATCTGGGTCGGGCTGGCATTTGGCGCACATGCGCAGGACACCGCCACACAAGACACCGCGACGGCCACGACACCTGCGGATGCGTCTGGGGATGTGGTCACCACTTATGGCATCGCCACGCTGGGATCGCTGAAATACCCCGCCGATTTTGCCAATCTCGATTACGTCAACCCGGACGCGCCCAAGGGCGGAGAAATCTCGGAATGGGCACCTGGCGGATTTGACAATTATAATCCCTATTCAATTCAGGGCCGCGCGGCCGCTTTGGCCTCGGCGCCGCTGGAATCGCTGATGGAGGGCACGGCCGATACGGTGGGCGAGTTATACTGTCTGTTGTGCAAAAGCCTGCAATACCCCGCCAGCAAGGATTGGGTAATCTTCACCCTGCGCGACGGGATCAAATTCTCGGATGGCTCGCCTCTGACCGCCGACGATGTGGTATTTTCCTATGAACAGTTGCGTGACAAGGGGCTCAGCTCATTTCGCGCGGTGATCGCTCAGCAGGTCAAATCCGCCGAGGTGATCGACCCCAGCCATATCAAATTCACTTTCATGCCCGATTATCCGCGCCGCGACATCATTCAGGCCGTTGGCGGGTTGCCGGTATTCTCCAAGGCGCAGTTCGAGAAAGACAAGATCGACCTGTCGCAGACCTCGGATGTGCCCTTCATCGGCTCGGGGCCCTATATGTTTGACGCCGCCAAGGACAACCGCACGGTGTCTTGGAAACGCAACCCGGACTATTGGGGGGCAAATTTGCCAATCAACAAAGGGCGGGCCAATTTCGACCGTATTCGGATCGAATATTACGGCGATTACCAATCGGCATTTGAGGGCTTCAAGGGCGGCACCTACACGTTTCGCAACGAGGCCAGCTCCAGCATCTGGGCCAATGGCTACACCTTCCCGGCGGTGGAAAAGGGCGAGGTCGTGAAGGCCGAACTGCCCGATGGGAATATCGCCTCGGGACAGGCGTTCGTGATCAACCTGCGGCGGCCAAAATTCGACGATATCCGGGTGCGCGAGGCGCTGGGGCTGATGTTCAATTTCGAATGGTCCAATGAGACGCTGTTTTACGGGCTATATGACCGGGTCGAAAGCATCTGGGAAAATTCCGATTTGCAGGCGCAGGGCAAGCCTTCGGCTGCGGAACTGAAACTCCTTACACCTTTGGCGGGCGATCTGCCTGCGGGGATATTGACCGATGATGCGGTCGTGCAACCCCTTTCCGGCAAGCGCCAGTTGGACCGCAAGAACATGCGCAAAGCAGCCAAACTGCTGGAGGATGCAGGCTGGATCGTGGGCAGCGATGGGATGCGGCGCAACGCCAAGGGCGAGACATTGAGTGTTGCGATCCTTAATGACAGCCAGACTTTTGACCGCGTCATCACCCCCTATGTGCAAAACCTGCGCGCACTGGGGATCGATGCCAAGATGGAGCGCGTGGACGACAGCGAATTCACCAATCGCGAGCGCAGCCATGATTTCGATATGATTACTGCTCATCTGGGTCAGGACTACATTCCCGGATCGAATCTGCAGCAGTATTTTGGCTCGAAAAGCACCGATGATGTGTTCAACAAGATGGGGCTGCAAAACCCGGCCATCGACGCGCTGATCAAGCTGGTCGAGCAGGCCAAAACCCATGATGAACTGGAGCCGCGCGTGCATGCGCTGGACCGCGCCCTGCGCAGCCTTCGGTTCTGGGTGCCGCAATGGTATAAACCCAGCCACACGGTCGCCTATTACGACATGTATGAGCACCCCGCAGCCCTTCCGCCCTATTCTCTGGGAGAGCTGGATTTCTGGTGGTATGACGCCGAAAAGGCCAAGAAACTGAAAGCGAGCGGCGCTCTTTAAGGCCGCGCGCACCAACGAGCAGAGGGCCGAAAATGGGTGCCTATATCTTGCGGCGATTGCTGATGGTGATCCCCACGCTGTTGGGGATCATGATCATCAACTTTACGCTGACGCAATTCGTCCCCGGCGGGCCGATCGAACAGGTCATTGCCCGCGTGCAGGGCGATGCGGATTCGATGCGCAACATCTCGGGCGGGGGCGATGCGGGCAGTCAGGGCCAAGGCGGCGTCGAGGATAGCGGCTATCAGGGCGCGCGCGGCATCTCGCCCGAATTGCTCAGCCAGCTTGAGGTGCAGATGGGCTATGCGCGCATCACTTGCGATGCGGGCTTTACCGGCACGCCGGACCTGAAGAACCCCGCTTGCCACAAGGAAAAAATCCCCGGCTGGGAGCGGTTTTTCATCATGATGAAAAGCTATGCCACCTTCGATTTCGGCAAGAGCTTTTTTCGCAATGAAAGCGTGATCAATCTGGTGCTGGATAAGATGCCGGTCTCGATCACGCTGGGGTTGTGGTCGACGCTGCTGGCCTATCTCATCTCGATCCCGCTTGGCATTCGCAAGGCGGTGCGCGATGGCACGAAATTCGACACCTGGACCAGCGGCGCGATCATTGTGGGCTATGCCATTCCCGGCTTCTTGTTTGCGGTGATGTTGATGGTGTTGTTTGCGGGTGGGTCCTATTGGAAGATTTTCCCGCTGCGCGGCCTGACCTCGGATGATTTCACCCAACTCAGCCTTGTTGGCAAGGCGCTCGACTATCTCTGGCACATCGCGCTGCCCGTGACGGCGACGACGATTGCCAGCTTTGCCACAATGACCCTGCTGACGAAGAACTCCTTCCTCGAAGAGATCAACAAACAATATGTGATGACCGCGCGCGCCAAGGGGTTGAGCGAGAAGAAGGTGCTCTATGGCCATGTCTTCCGCAATGCGATGCTGATCGTGATCGCAGGCTTTCCCTCGCAATTCTTGGGCGTGTTCTTTGGCGCTTCGATCATCGTCGAGACGATCTTTTCGCTCGACGGGTTGGGCTTGCTGGGGTTCCAAGCGGCGGTTGAACGCGACTACCCGGTGATCTTCGGCACGCTCTATATGTTCGGGCTCATCAGCCTTGTGGTGAATATTCTGTCTGACCTGATGTATGTCTTTGTCGATCCGCGCATCGACTTTGAGAAGAGGGCCGGATGATGCGCCTAAGCCCGCTCAACGCCCGCCGCTGGCGCAATTTCAAGACCAATCGCCGCGCGCTGTGGTCGCTGATGATCTTTGGCGTGCTGTTCATCGGCGCGCTGCTGGCCGAATTCATCGCCAATGACAAACCCATCGTAGTGAACTATCGCGGGCACTACTATTTCCCGATCTACAAGTTCTATCCCGAGACCGCCTTTGGTGGCGATTTCCGCACGCAGGCGATCTATCGCGACCCGGCGGTGCAATGCCTGATCGTGACGGGCGGCAATGAGGCCTGTTTCGATGACGATCCGCAGGCGGTGATGGAGCAGGCCCAGAAAACCGGCGAGATCGATGGCGAAAAGATCGACAAAGGGTGGATGATCTGGCCGGTGATCCCCTATAGCTACAACACGATCAACGATGTCGGCACAGCCCCCTCGGCGCCTGACGCGGCGCATTGGCTGGGCACCGATGACACCGCGCGCGATGTGGTGGCACGGGTGATTTACGGGTTCCGCACCTCGGTGATGTTTGCGCTGATCGTGACGGGGATCGGCTCGCTTATCGGGATTTCGGCGGGTGCGGTGCAGGGCTATTTCGGCGGCAAGGTCGATTTGTTCTTCCAGCGCATCCTCGAAATCTGGTCCTCTACGCCCTCGCTTTACGTCATCATCATCCTGTTCGCGATTTTGGGGCGCAGTTTCTGGTTGCTGGTATTTGTCTCGATCCTGTTTGGCTGGCCTGCGCTGGTGGGCGTGGTGCGCGCGGAATTCCTGCGCGCGCGCAATTTCGAATATGTCCGCGCCGCGCGCGCGCTGGGCGTGAGCGACCGGGTGATCATGTTCCGCCACATCCTGCCCAACGCGATGGTGGCAACGCTGACCATGCTACCCTTTGTCATCACGGGCGCGATCGGGGCGCTGGCCTCGCTCGATTACCTCGGCTACGGGTTGCCCTCATCGGCACCCTCGCTGGGCGAGCTGGCGCTGCAAGGCAAACAGCACCTGAACGCGCCCTGGCTGGCCTTTTCGGCGTTTTTCACCTTTGCGATCATGTTGTCGCTGCTGGTCTTTATCTTTGAGGGCATCCGCGACGCGTTCGACCCCAGAAAGGTGTTTCAATGAAACCGGTTCTTGAGGTCGAAAACCTGCGCGTGTCGTTTCGCTCGGAGGGGAAATATACCCAAGCGGTGAAGGGCGTCAGCTTTAGCGTCGGCAATGGCGAGACGGTTGCGCTTGTGGGCGAATCCGGCTCTGGAAAGTCGGTCACGGCGCTGTCGACTGTGGCGCTTTTGGGAGGCACGGCGCGGCTTGAGGGCTCGATCCGCTATGCCGGGCGCGAGATGATCGGTGCGTCGGAACGCGATCTGATGGCCACGCGCGGCAATGATATCAGCTTTATCTTTCAAGAGCCGATGACATCGCTTAACCCGCTGCACACGCTGGAAAAACAGATCAGCGAAAGCCTGTCGCTGCACCAAGGTCTGCGCGGGGCTGCGGCGCGCGCGCGCGTGATTGAACTGCTCGACAAGGTCGGCATCCCCGATCCTGCAAGCCGTCTGGACGATTACCCCCACCAGCTTTCGGGTGGGCAACGCCAGCGCGTGATGATCGCGATGGCGCTGGCCAATGGCCCGGAACTGCTGATCGCGGATGAGCCGACCACAGCACTTGATGTGACCATTCAGGCGCAAATTCTGGATCTGCTGGCCGATCTGAAACGCGACATGGGCATGAGCCTGTTGTTCATCAGTCATGATCTGGGCGTGGTGCGGCGCATCGCGGACCGGGTCTGCGTGATGCAAAACGGCGAGATCGTCGAGCAAGGCCCGACCGAAGAGATCTTCGCCAATCCGCGCCATCCCTATACCCGCAAACTGCTGGAGGCCGAACCCACGGGTCTCGCCGATCCGGTGCCGGAAAATTCCCCCGAAGTCGTGCGCACCGAGCATCTGAAAATCTGGTTTCCCATCCAACGCGGATTGCTGCGCAAGACGGTGGGCCATGTGCAGGCGGTCAATGACGCCTCGCTGTCTGTGCGCGCGGGCGAGACCTTGGGGATCGTGGGCGAAAGCGGCTCGGGTAAGACCACGCTGGCGCTTGCGATCATGCGGCTGATCGCCTCCGAGGGGCCGATCCTGTATGAAAACGAGGATATCTCGCGCTGGCAGGCGGGGCGGTTGCGTGCGCTGCGCCGGGACATGCAGATCGTGTTCCAAGACCCGTTCGGCAGCCTCAGCCCGCGCCTCACGGTGGAGCAGATCATCGCTGAGGGGCTGACGGTGCATGGCGTCGAGAAGGGGCGCAATCGCCGCGATATGGTGGCTGAAATCATGGCTGAAACCGGGCTCGATCCCGCGATGATGGAGCGCTACCCGCATGAGTTTTCCGGTGGTCAGCGCCAGCGTATCGCGATTGCGCGCGCGATGATCTTGCGGCCCAAAGTGGTGGTGCTGGACGAACCGACCTCGGCGCTGGATATGACGGTGCAGGTGCAGATCGTCGATCTGTTGCGTGATTTGCAGCGCCGTCACGGGCTGGCCTATCTGTTCATCAGCCACGATTTGCGCGTGGTGCGCGCGCTCAGCCACAAGATCATGGTGATGAAGCGCGGCGATGTCGTCGAGGCGGGGCTGGCGCGTGACGTCTTTGCGAACCCGCAAACCGCCTATACCCGCCAGTTGATGGCCGCCGCTTTGGGCGAGACGGCGCTTGAAACGGCCTGAGCATGAAAATCCTGTTCGTTCATCAGAATTTCCCCGGCCAGTTCCCCCATCTCGCGCCCGCGCTGGTCGCGCGCGGCCATGAGGTGCTGGCGCTCACGGCTGAAACCAACACACGCGCCTCGCCGGTACGGGTGGTGAAATACCGCAAGCCCGACGAGGTGACGCTGTCATCTGGCCTGACGCGGCTTTATGCACAAAGCGCCGAACGGGGCGCGCGCGCCGCCCTTGCCGCGCGTCAGTTGCGTGACAAGAATGGCTATGCGCCCGATGTGATCGTTGGCCATTCCGGCTGGGGCGAAACCCTGTTCCTGCGCGAGGTCTGGCCGCAGGCGAAACTGCTGGTCTATGCCGAGCTGATGTATCGCACGACGGGTCTGGATACCGATTTCGACCCGGAATTCGCCCGCCCCGGCCTTGAGGCGCGGGTCTCGACCGTGGCGCGTTCGGCGCATCTGGTGCAGTCGATGGTGCAGGCGGATGCGGGGCTGTCGCCCACGCAGTTTCAGGCCGACACTTTCCCGCCCGAGCTGCGTGCCAAGATCACCGTGTGCCATGATGGCGTTGATACCGACCGTCTTGCGCCGCGCGCCGATGCCCGTTTCACCGTTCCCGGAACCACACGGGTTTTCCGTCCCGGCGATGAGGTGGTGACTTTCGTCAACCGCTCGCTAGAACCCTATCGTGGCTTTCACAGCTTTATGCGCGCATTGCCCGAAGTGCTGGCGGCGCGCCCCAAGGCGCATGTGCTGATCGTGGGCGAGGAGGGGCAAAGCTATGGCGCCCCGCCCAAGGACGCCGAAAGCTGGAAGCAGAAATTCTTGAACGAGGTCGGTGGCCAGCTTGATCTGGATCGCGTGCATTTTCTGGGCCGCATCCCTTACGCGGATTACGTCAACCTGCTGCATGTCAGCCGCGTGCATGCCTATCTGACCTACCCGTTTGTTCTTAGCTGGTCGCTGCTGGAATCGATGGCGGCGGGCTGTGCGGTAGTGGCTTCGGATACTGCGCCGGTGCGCGAGGTGATCCGCGATGGCGAGACCGGGCGGCTGGTCGAGTTCTTTGACATCGCAGGCTGGGCAGAGGCGCTGATCGAGGGGCTGAGCGAACCTGAAACCTATGCGCCAATGCGCGTGGCCGCGCGCCGCCATATCGTTGAGACCTATGATCTCAAAACGAAGTGCCTGCCGCGGCTGATTGAGTTCGTCGAAGGCGCGCACCGCCGGGGGTAGGGGGAAAAGGGCGCCCAGTGTCCCAGACGCCCGATCCTATCACCCAAAATCGCGCCTCAGATCGCCGAACTGTGGCTAGAGGCCGACATATCATAGACGTCGAAATGGCGCGCGATCATGCGCGTCAACGGGCGGCCTTTGACGGGGATGCGCAGCCCCTCGGTCGTCATCTCGACCATATCGCCGAACTTATCGACACAGGTTGAAAACATCTGTGCCAACTCATGCGGCTTGGCACCAAAATCGCGCACCAGCTCATCCGTCTTGATCTCGAAATCCGACATCAGGGCTTCGATCATGCGGCCGCGCAGCTTGTCTTCGGCGCTGAAGACATGGCCGCGCGCGGTGGAGAACTGCCCCTCGCGGATCGCGCCGGTATGTTTCGACGTGGCCGAGGCGTTTTGCGCATAGCCCTGCGGGAAACGCGAGATTGACGAGGCTCCGAGCCCGACCAGCGCTTCGGCAAGATCATCGGTATAGCCTTGGAAATTGCGCCGCAGCTTGCCGTTCTTTTGCGCGATCGACAGGCCATCCGTGGGCAGGGCGAAGTGATCAATGCCGATCTCGTCATAGCCATCGGCCACAAACAGATCGCGCGCCACTTCGAACAGCTTGAGCCGCTCTTGCGGGGTGGGCAGATGATCAGACGGAATCATCGTCTGACGCCGCGCCATCCACGGCACATGCGCGTAACCATACAGCGCCACGCGATCGGGCCCAAGCGACAGCAACTGCTGCACCGAATTGGCGATCTTCGCGGGGGTCTGATGGGGAAGACCATACAGGATATCGGCATTCAGGCTGGCCACGCCGCGCTCGCGAATCATGTCCACGGCGGCCTTGGTTATCTCGTAGCTTTGCTCGCGTCCGATGACTTTCTGGATTTGCGGGTCGAAATCCTGCACCCCGATCGAGGCGCGGTTCATGCCCGCACCCACCAACGCGTCCATCCGGGGGGCGTCGATCTCATTGGGGTCAATCTCGACTGAGAACTCGGCGCCTTCGCCCATCGGCACCACGTCAAACACCGCATCGGCCAGCCGCTTCATCATATCGGCGGGCATCAAGGTCGGCGTTCCACCGCCCCAATGCAGGCGCGACAGCGTCACGCCGGGCGCAAGCCGGTCGCGCAGCATTTGCAATTCGGTCAGCAAAACCTCGGAATAGGCGCGCACCGGCTCATCGCTTTGCGTGCCTTGCGTGCGGCAGGCGCAGAACCAGCACAACCTGCGGCAGAACGGCACATGCAGATAAAGCGAGATCGACCCACCCGCCGGAATCTGCTCGATCCAGCTAGAAAAAGTATCCGGCCCAACGCCGCCCGCGAAATGCGGTGCTGTAGGGTAAGAGGTGTAGCGTGGCACTTTTGCATCGAAAAGGCCGAGTTTGGCGAGTTGCGATTCCTGTTTCATAGACGTATCTTTAGTTGTAAGATCGGCGTGAGAAATTGACACAGATCAAGACGAAACACCGCATGGCTCATGACGACGTTCATCCTG
The DNA here is from genome assembly GCF_040892615.1 of Thioclava arctica. Lineage (NCBI taxonomy): Bacteria > Pseudomonadati > Pseudomonadota > Alphaproteobacteria > Rhodobacterales > Paracoccaceae > Thioclava > Thioclava arctica. Next base: position 290,610 of record NZ_JBFRYC010000002.1, on the reverse strand, counting down.
TTTCCCTGACTTGTGGGGATTGTCCGATCCGCCATCGGGCGGTCTGTGCACGTTGTGATGTTGACGAGATCGAAGAGCTCGAGGATATCAAATATTATCGCAGCTTTGAGGCCGGTCAGACCGTGGTCTGGGCGGGCGACAAGATGGATTTCGTGGCTTCGGTTGTGTCGGGAATTGCGACGCTGACGCAAACGCTGGAAGATGGGCGCACGCAGATGGTGGGGCTGTTGCTCCCGTCTGATTTTGTCGGCCGTCCGGGGCGTTCGGGCGCGGCTTATAATGTCACTGCGACCACCAATATCTTGATGTGTTGCTTTCGCAAAAAGCCCTTCGAAGAGATGATGGAGCGCACGCCCCATATCGCGCAGAGGTTGTTGCAGATGACTCTGGACGAGTTGGATGCGGCGCGCGAATGGATGCTGCTTTTGGGCCGCAAGACGGCGCGCGAAAAGATCGCCTCGCTGCTTTCAATCGTGGCGCGGCGCGATGCGCCGCTCAATCATGCCGCGCAGACCAGTGAGGTCACCTTCGATCTGCCGCTTACCCGCGAGGCGATGGCCGATTATCTCGGGCTCACGCTTGAAACGGTCAGTCGCCAGATTTCGGCGCTTAAACGCGACGGGGTGATCGTGCTGGAAGGCAAGCGCCATGTCAGCGTGCCCGATATGGACCGGCTGCTGATGGAAGCGGGCGATGACAGCGACGGCGGCTTACTGATCTGAGGGGCGTTTCTGCCCCGGGGTATCACCTTCGACAGGGTTGAGGGCTTCGCGCCTAGCGCTGTGCGCTGAAGATCGGCTCGAAGCCGCCCCACATCATCCGCATGCCGTCAAAGGGCATCTCGCCCATTGCCTGCCAGCGCGGATCGCTTTCCATTGAGGCGAAACAGCGATCCGCCGAGGAGCGGTTGGGCCAGCGAATCCACGAGACGACGACCTTTTCACCGGCTTCGCGCTTTACGGCCATCGGAAACGAGGTCACCTTGCCGTCGGGGACGTTGTCTTCCCAGCACTCGGTCATTTCGATTGCGCCAAAATCAACGAACAAACCCCAGCTCTTGCGGGCCATCTCGATATAGCGCGCCTTGTTCTGTTCGGGCACCGCCGTCATGAATGCGGTCACATAGCTCATCGCAGCCTCCCTGTTTACTTAAGGTAATCGTCGCATGGGGCGGGGCGTGCAGGCAATGAAAAAGGGCGCCCGAGAGAGCGCCCTTCTGTCCGATTGCAGCGTTTGGCTAAGGCTCAATGCGCCATGATCACCGGCACATCGGCCATTTCCAGCATATGCCGGGTGGCACCGCCCAAAATTGCCTCGCGGAAGCGCGAATGGCCGTAAGCCCCCATCACCAGCGCGTCGGCATTGCTGTCGCGGATGTGCCGGTTAAGCACATCTGACACCCGCGGCATCGTTTTGGATAGCACCGAGACCTCGGTATTGACGCCATGACGCGCCAGCATCTGGCTGAGTTGGCCGCCGGGATCAGAGCGTTCGGGGCCATGCGTGGCCGGGTCGATCACGGTGATATCCACCAGATCGGCCGATTTCAGCACCGGCAGAGCGGCGCGCACGGCGCGCATTGCTTCGTGCGACTGGTTCCACGCGATGACCACGCGTTTGGCGGGGATGTCGCCTTTATAGCTGTCGGGCACGATTGCGACGGGCACCTGACCTTCGAACAGGGCAGCTTCAATCGCGGCTTCCAGATCGGTGCCGCGCCCGTCCCCATAGGGGCGGCCCATCACGACCAGATCGGCAAACCGCGCGCGCTGTCCGACAACGGTGGCCATCGCGCCAATCTGCGAGACGACGGTATCGGCGCCCCAGCGAATATCTTCGCTACGCAGGCGGGCACGCACGGCCTCATTGGCAAGGCGCGCCTCATCCTGAGCGCGATCAATGGTCTCTTGTTGCACAAATGCCGTCGCACCAGCGTAGTAATACCCGGTTTGGGTACGATCAATTCCCATGCACAGCACATCAAGGTGCGCATCGCGTCGCCGCGCCACCGCAATCGCCGTATCAAGCTGGGACGCATCGACCTTAGGGTTGGTCACGATTGTCAGTATGGTTTTGTAGGACATTAGGCTCACTCCGCGCTCTCGGATTTCCAGTTAAGCCAGATTAACCCGATCATGTCGACGCGGCTTTGATCCGGATCAAGGCCCGTGGCGTCAAAATCACAAACCTGCGACCAAATCGCGCAACCCCCTCGCGATCATTTGATGCAGATCAAGGCATCGTGCATACCCTGAGACCACAACGGCTAAAGTCACTCCTTGGGGGATTCTCGTATTGCGGGCTTCGCTTCAGGGGACAGACACGACGAAGGGACGCACAAAATGTGGGATTATATCAAGCTGATTGCGCTTGGCCTGGTAGCGGTACTGGCCGCTATTGCGGCTGGCAACGCGCGCGATCTTGCCTATCAGGTCAACGCGGTCGAGATCATGCTGGCAGCAGCAATCGCGTTTATCTGGGTGCTTCGCACCATGGGGAGCCATCAACCGGCCTCTCAGAATGAATATTTTGACGGCGTGGTTCGCGCCGGGGTTATCGCCACCACTTTTTGGGGTGTGGTCGGTTTTCTCGTGGCCGTCATCATCGCATTTCAGCTGGCTTATCCGTCGCTGAACTTCGAATGGGCGCAGGGCTATCTGAACTTTGGCAAGTTGCGGCCGTTGCACACCTCTGCGGTGATTTTCGCCTTTGGCGGCAATGCGCTGATCGCGTCGAGTTTCTATGTGGTGCAGCGCACCAGCGCAGCACGCCTCTGGGGCGGTGGCCTTGGCTGGTTCGTGTTCTGGGGCTGGCAGCTTGTCATCGTTCTGGCCGCGACGGGCTACATCTTGGGCGCAACGCAATCCAAGGAATATGCCGAGCCGGAATGGGTTGCTGACTGGCTGATCACCATTGTCTGGGTGAGCTACCTGTTGGTGTTCATGGGCACGATCTTGAAGCGCAAAGAACCCCATATCTACGTTGCGAACTGGTTCTACCTTTCCTTCATCGTCACCATCGCGATGCTGCATCTCGTCAACAACCTCGCCGTGCCGGTGTCGATGTTCGGTTCCAAGTCGGTGCAGGTCTTTGCGGGCGTGCAAGATGCCATGACGCAGTGGTGGTATGGCCATAACGCGGTGGGCTTCTTCCTGACCGCAGGCTTCTTGGGGATGATGTATTACTTCGTGCCCAAGCAAGCCGAGCGCCCGGTTTATTCGTATAAACTGTCGATCGTGCACTTTTGGGCGCTGATCTTCCTGTATATCTGGGCCGGTCCGCACCACTTGCACTACACCGCGCTGCCCGACTGGGCTGGCACGTTGGGCATGACCTTTTCGATCATCCTGTGGATGCCGTCCTGGGGTGGCATGATCAACGGCCTGATGACGCTTTCGGGCGCATGGGACAAGCTGCGCACCGATCCGATCATCCGTATGATGGTGGTGTCGGTCGGCTTTTACGGCATGTCCACCTTCGAAGGCCCGATGATGTCGATCAAGGCGGTGAACTCGCTGTCGCACTACACGGATTGGACGATCGGTCACGTGCACTCGGGTGCGCTGGGCTGGAACGGCATGATCACCTTCGGCACGCTCTACTTCCTTGTGCCGCGTCTGTGGGCCCGTGAAGGCCTGTATTCGCTGAAACTCGTGAGCTGGCACTTCTGGCTCGCCACGATCGGGATCGTTCTTTACGCCTCCTCGATGTGGGTTGCGGGGATCATGCAAGGTCTGATGTGGCGCGAAGTGGATAGCCAGGGCTTCCTGGTGAACGCCTTTGCCGACACCGTAGCCGCAATGCACCCGATGTTCGTGGTGCGGGGTCTGGGCGGGGTTCTTTACCTCGCTGGTGGGATGATCATGGCCTATAACTTGTGGATGACGGTCGCTCGTCAACCTCGCGTGGAAACACGTTCGGTTGCCGCCGTTCCGGCAGAATAAGGAGAGGACAGAATGGGACTTCTCGACAAACACTCCGTCCTTGAACGGAACGCGACACTGCTTCTGATCTTCGCCTTTCTCGTTGTCACCATCGGCGGCATTGTAGAGATCGCACCGCTTTTCTACCTCGAAAACGTTATCGAGGATGTTGAAGGGGTGCGGCCCTACACGCCGCTGGAGCTGACCGGGCGCGATGTCTATATCCGCGAAGGGTGCTATCTGTGCCACTCGCAGATGATCCGCCCGATGCGCGATGAGGTGGAACGCTATGGTCATTACTCGCTGGCAGCAGAGAGCAAATATGACCATCCGTTCCAGTGGGGCTCCAAGCGAACGGGGCCTGACCTCGCCCGTGTGGGTGGCCGCTACTCGGATGCGTGGCATGTGGATCACCTGACCAACCCGCAATCGGTTGTGCCAGAATCGGTGATGCCGAAATACGGCTTCCTTTCGAACCGGATGATCGACGGGCGCTATATCAGCGATCGTTTGTCCACCGATGCGATGGTGGGTGTGCCGTATAATTCGGACATGATCGAGAACGCCAAGGCCGACTTCATGGCGCAGGCGGATCCCGATGCCGACACCGATGGTCTGTTGGAGCGCTATCCCAACGCCGTAAATGTTCGCAACTTCGATGGGCGTCCCGGTCTTTCCGAGATGGACGCGCTGATCGCCTACTTGCAGGTGCTTGGCACGATGGTCGACTTCTCGACCTTCCAGCCCGTGGCTAGCCGGTAAGGGAGTATAAAAATGGACTATCATATCTTCAGGGAATTCGCGGACAGCTGGTTTCTGATCTTCCTGTTCGTGTTCTTCCTCGGGATTGTCGTCTGGGTCTTCCGGCCCGGGTCGCGCAAGACCTACGAGGATACGTCCGACATTCCCTTCCGGCATGAAGACAAACCCGCCAGTTCCTCCGCTCCCGGTGAAAACCGGGACCGGGGCGAATGACGGCGCCACGTTAGCTAAGGAGGCGTGGAATTATGAGCAAAAAACCGACGAAAAAACACGAGGTCGAGACCACTGGTCACCAGTGGGACGGCATTGAAGAGTATAACAACCCACTGCCGAAATGGTGGCTGTATACCTTCTATATCTGCATCATCTGGGGCATCGGCTATTCGATCGCGATGCCCGCTTGGCCGATCTTTAAATCGGGCGCGACGCCGGGTCTTCTCGGGTCATCGACCCGGGCCAATGTGCAGGCCGATATCGACAAGTTCGCCGCGATGAACAAGCCGGTGCAGGAAAAGCTGGTTGCCGTCAATCTTGACGAAATCGCCAGTGATCCCGAGCTGAAGAACTTCACCCAGAACGCGGGTGGGGCGATCTTCAGAACTTGGTGTGCCCAGTGCCATGGTGCGGGTGCGGGCGGTAATTCGCAGCTTGGCTATCCGAACCTTCTGGATAGCGACTGGCTGTGGGGCGGCACGATGGACGATATCCATTTCACCGTCACCCATGGCATTCGCAACGAAACGGACCCCACAGAAGAGGCCCGCTTCTCGCAGATGCCGGCGTTCGGCAAGGACGAGATCCTCAGCACAGAGGAAATCTCTCAGGTCGTGCAATATGTCCGCAAGATCTCGGGTCAGGACAACGACGCCACTCTGGCGGCCGCTGGTGAGACCGTGTTCGCGGACAACTGTTCGGCCTGTCATGCTGAAGATGGCACTGGCGATCAGGCACAGGGTGCGCCCAACCTGACGGATGCGATCTGGCTGTATGGCGGGGATGTGGACACGATCACCTATACCGTGACCAACGCCCGCACGGGTGTGATGCCCAACTGGAACGAGCGTCTGTCCGAAGCCGACATTCGCGCCGTTACCGCTTATGTCCACGGCCTTGGCGGTGGTCAGTAACAGTGATCCCAAGGGGCTTCGGCCCCTCGGGTAGCATCGGCACCCCCGTCCTGTTCGCGCGTTTCCTGGGGGTGCCGGTGCCCTTGATCAAGAGGGCCCAAGCGCGGGTCCTCTTTTTCACGTTACGGGGTTACCAAAGCGTAGCCTTGAATGTATCTTTTCTGCATGCAAGGATTTTTTGGCCGCCCCACAGTGTCGTGATGAGGGCTTTGGCGCCGCCGCTTTCGGGATATTCAGTCAATCAGCCAAGGGCGCAAAGATTTGTTGCATCCTAAATCTGTCTTTTTGACGCAGGTCAAAGTCTTCACAACTGTGTCATAGGAGAAGACGCTGAGGACGCGTTGTAACCATACGGAGAGAGTCGTGAGCTCCACCGATCCAGTCGAACCCCCGCCGCTTTACGCCGCCCGAGAGCCGATCTTTCCGCGTCGCGTCAAAGGTCAGTTCCGCAGCCTCAAATGGATTTTGATGTCCTTGATGCTCGGGTTTTACTACATCACGCCGTGGATCCGCTGGGATCGTGGGCCCGAACTGCCCAATCAGGCCGTTCTGATGGATCTGGCAAACCGGCGTTTCTTCTTTTTCATGATCGAAATCTGGCCGCACGAGTTCTATTTCGTCGCTGGCCTGTTGATCATGGCGGGGCTGGGGCTGTTCTTGTTCACTTCGGCCTTGGGGCGCGTGTGGTGTGGCTATGCCTGCCCGCAAACCGTCTGGACCGATCTGTTTATTCTTGTCGAGCGCTGGGTTGAGGGGGATCGCAACGCGCGTATTCGCCTGCTGCGTCAAAACTGGAACGCGGAGAAGATCCGCAAACGCATCACGAAATGGGTGTTGTGGCTGCTGATCGGCGTGGCGACGGGCGGGGCGTGGGTGTTTTACTTCACCGATGCGCCGACGCTGCTTAATAACCTGATCCACGGCACGGCCTCGTCTGTGGCCTATATCACCATTACCGTTGCGGCCTTGATCACCTTTGCCTTTGGTGGCTTTGCGCGCGAACAGATCTGTATCTATGCCTGCCCTTGGCCGCGCATTCAGGCCGCGATGATGGATGAAGACACCATCACCATCGCCTATCGCGAATGGCGCGGAGAGCCACGTGGCAAGTTGAAAAAGGGTGAACACGACCCGACGCAGGGCGATTGCATCGACTGTATGGCCTGTTTCAACGTCTGCCCGATGGGCATCGATATTCGTGATGGTCAGCAGTTGGAATGCATCACCTGCGGTCTGTGCATCGATGCCTGTAACGAGGTGATGGATAAAATCGGCAAGCCGCGCGGCCTGATTGGCTATATGGCGCTGAAGGATGAAACCAACGAGAAGGCGGGCAACCCTGTCGTCAACGTATGGAAACACATCCTGCGCCCGCGCACGATCATGTATTTCACGCTTTGGGGCGCGATCGGTGTCGGTCTTGTGGCGGCTTTGTTCATGCGCTCGCCGATTGATTTCAACATCACGCCAAACCGCGATCCGCTGTATGTGGTCGAACCCAGTGGCGCGATCCGCAACATCTACACGCTGCGTTTGCGCAACAAGGCGGGCGAAGCCACGGCGTTCAAAGTCACTGTCGTGGCCCCAGATGGCGTCAATCAAAACGCGATGAGCGTTGTGCTCGAAGGGCAACAGGGCGACACGGTCACCGTGCCTGCCGATGAAACGATGACCCAGCGGCTCTATATCATGGCTGCACCCGGGTCGGTGCCCGCAACCTCGGACCGCACGGAAATGCGGGTCTGGATTTCGGATGCCGCCACTACCGATCGCGTCTCAACCGACACGGTCTTTAACGGAAAGGCGAAATGAGCACGATGGCCAAACCACTGACCGGTCGAAAGGTTCTGATGATCGCGGTAGGCGCCTTTGGCGTGATCATCACGGTGAACCTCGTGATGGCCTGGAACGCGGTCTCCACCTTTCCTGGTCTGGAGGTCAAGAATTCCTATGTCGCCTCGCAGGTGTTCGATAAGAACCGGGCTGCGCAAGAGGCGCTGGGCTGGGTCGTGGAACCTGAGTATTCGGATGGCAAGCTGAGCCTTGTGATCCGCGATAAATCGGGACTGCCTGCAAAGGTGGCCTCGCTCAAGGCCCTGGTGGGGCGCACCACCCACGTGCGCGATGATGTGACGCCGAAGTTTAAGTATGTCGGTGGCATTTTCGTCGCTCCCTTGGCGCTTGCGCCCGGGGCGTGGCTGATCCACCTTGATGCCGAGGCCGCTGACGGCACGCAGTTCAGCCAGCGGATTGATTTGTTCGTGAAAGGCTGATGCGATGACGGTCTCACCGGCCCCATCCAATGCAAATACCTATGAGGAGGAGCGAGTCTCCGCCTCTGCGTGTCCGGCCTGTCTGGCCGCCCCTTCGGCGGAGCAGTTGGCGAAATCGGGCGATATCAAGGGCGCGCGGATCATGCTGTCGCTGCCCACGGCCCATTGCGCGGTCTGTATCACCGATGTCGAACGCGAGCTGATGAAGCAGCCCGGCGTGAAATCGGCGCGCGTGAACCTGACGCTCAAACGCGCCTCGGTCGATGCCGAGACCGGGGTCGAACCTGCGGGATTGATCGCGGCGCTTGATAAAATCGGTTATGAATCGCACGAACTTGATGCGGGCATGCTGTCGGCCACCGAGGCTGATAAGCGTGGGCGCGATCTGTTGATGCGCATTGGCGTGGCCGGGTTCGCGATGATGAATATCATGCTGCTCTCGGTCGCGGTTTGGTCAGGCGCGCAGGATGCCACGCGCGACCTGTTCCACTGGGTTTCGGCGGCCATCGCGATTCCGACGATCATCTTTTCCGGCCAGCCCTTCTTTGCCAGCGCCTATTATTCGTTGCGTGGCGGGCGGTTGGGCATGGATGTTCCGATCTCGCTGGCGATCCTGCTGGCGCTTGGGATTTCCCTGTTCGAGACGATGCATTCGGGCGCGCATGCCTATTTCGAAGCTGCCACGATGCTGACCTTCTTCCTGTTGGTGGGCCGCTATCTGGACTATCGCACCCGCGCTGTGGCGCGCTCGGCTGCCGAGGAACTGGCCGCGCTCGAAGTGCCCCGCGCCACTATTTTGCGCGATGGCGTTGAGGTCGTGGTGCTTGTGGGTGAGCTGGTCGTGGGCGATCTGATGCGCGTGCGCCCCGGTGGCCGCATCCCCGCCGATGGCGAGGTGATCGAGGGGCATTCCGAATCCGACCGCTCGCTGCTGACCGGTGAAAGCCTGCCCGTTCAGGTCGGCCCCGGCATGGTTCTGAGCGCGGGCGAAGTGAACCTGACCGGGCCGCTGATGATCCGCGTCACGGCGGCGGGCAAGGATAGCTCGCTGCATCGTATGGCCGATCTGGTGGCGATGGCCGAAAGCGCGAAGACGAAATACACTTCGCTGGCTGAGCGCGCCGCGCGTGCCTATGCGCCGATCGTGCATATCCTGTCCTTTACCGCGTTTTGCGCCTGGGCGTGGGTGACGGGAGGCGATTTCCGCCTTGCGGTGAATATCGCAGCGGCTGTGCTGATCATCACCTGCCCTTGTGCGCTGGGTCTCGCCGTGCCTGCGGTGGTAACGGCCGCCTCGGGCAAGCTGTTTCGCAAAGGTTTGTTGATCAAGGATGGCACCGCGCTGGAACGTCTCGCCGAGATTGACACCGTCGTGTTCGACAAAACCGGAACGCTGACCATGGGCGCGCCGCGCCCGCAAAACCTGCCTGATCTTTCGCCCAAGGCGCTGTCGGTGGCGATGGCCTTGGCTGAGGGTTCGTCGCATCCGCTGGCCCGCGCACTGCATCAAGCGGCACTTGGGCAGGGGGCAACGGCTGCCGCGCTGGAAGATATCCGAGAAGTGCCCGGCTACGGTGTCGAGGGGCATTGGCAAGGGCAGATCGTGCGTCTGGGTCGGGCCAACTGGATTGGCGCAGAGGAGGGCGCGAGCACGGCCACCCATCTCAAGATTGGTGATGAGGCCCCCGTATCGATCCGCTTTGTCGACAGCTTGCGCCCGGGTGCCGAAGAGGCCGTTGCGGGGCTGGTTGCGCAAGGCAAAGCGGTCTGGCTGGTCTCGGGGGATGTTGAAGCGGCGGTCGCTGATCTTGCGGCCCGTTTGGGCATTTCACAGTTTCGCGCTGGCGCTCTGCCGATGGAAAAAGCACAGCTTGTGGCCGATCTGACCCATGAGGGGCACCGCGTGTTGATGGTGGGCGATGGGCTCAACGACACCGCAGCCCTCGCGGGTGCGCATGTCTCGGTCTCACCCGCCTCGGCACTGGATGCGGCGCGCACGGCTTCTGATATCGTGCTGCTGGGGCAGGACCTGGCCCCGATTGCCGAAGCCGCCCGGATTGCCAAACATGCGCGCCGCCGGATCAAGCAGAACTTCGCGATTTCGATCGTCTATAACGCGGTCGCGGTGCCGCTGGCTTTGATGGGGCTGGCCACGCCGTTGATGGCGGCGCTGGCAATGTCCGCCAGCTCGATCACGGTCTCGCTGAACTCGCTGCGCCTGCGCTAGGGGAACGCCATGGATGTGCTGATCTATTTCATTCCGATCTCATTGTTCTTGGGGGGCATCGGGCTGACGGCTTTTTGGTGGTCGATCAAAAACCGGCAATATGAAGACCCCAAAGGTGATGCCGAGCGGATCTTGTCCGATGAGTTTGACGACCGTCCCAAGCAAGAGTGAAAACATGCGTGGGGCGTTGTCCTGCTGCTTGCGTCAGGTCCCGGGTTAGTTCGACATATGCGATGGGAACATTGAAAAAGCCGCGCTTGGGAGCGCGGCTTTTTCAGATCGGTTCTCTGGGGAGGAGTGTCAGGGACCGATCACCGTGCAATCCATCGCGCGCGCTTGCAGGCGGGCGCAGGCCAGTTGAGCGCCATCTTGCGTCATGCCTACGAAGTTTGCCTCATAGCCGGTTTTGCGCGTGGCAACCTTGCGCAGCGCTTCGCCCAGCGTATCGCTATCCATCAAGGCGGTGGTCAGCAGGTGGCGCTCGGCGGCAAAGTTCGACCCAAAGAGCCCAAGGCTAACCCCCCAATTTCGCCCGCCCGAGCTGGAGACACGCGCAACCACGCGCGGCTTGGGGGCGGGGGTAGGGGCCTCGGGGGTGAGGGCGGCAAGGATGATCTCGCTGGGCTGATCCTTGGTGGGCTGATTGGCCATCGCGGCCGTTTCGGGCTGCGGTTTGGTGGTTTGGGCAAATCCCGGAATGGGTTCAACCGCATCTCCTTCGGCTTTGCTTTCATCGCCCAGATCAAGCGCGCGAGCCTGTGCCAATTCAACCGTTTCGGGTTGCGGCGGGGTATTTTGCACAAATTTCGGCCCCGTCGGCGCAGCGGCGGCAGCAGCGCTGTCGGGTTCATAAGACGCCAGTTGGATATCGCTGGGTTCAGCCGCGGCGGCGGCATCGCTTGCGGCGGCCTGCGCCAGCGGTGTCGCGCCAGTAACTTCGGCGGGTTTCGCCTGTTGCGCCTGCGCCATCAAGATCGAACGCGGAGCGGGCATCGGGCGCGGGCTTGCAACGATCTGGGCCCCAATACCAGCGCCGTCGATCGTCTCGCTTGCCGCATTCCCCGCGTCAGCAACTTGCATGTCGGGTGCGGCGGTATCGGTTTCTTCGGCCACATCTTCGGGCGTGTCCGCCACGTTTTCCTCGACCTGATCGCCTTGCACGGCCGCTGCCAGCGCCAGCGCAATCGCATCGCTATCCGCGCGCGGCGGGGAGGGCCGAGTATCGGGGCGCGGGCTTTCTTTGGGGGCCAGTTTCTGCGCCACGAGCATCGGCGCGTCGCCTTGTGGCGGGATGTAGCGCGGGACTGTAGGGGGCAGAATGCGCGCATTTCTGGGCGCGCGCTTGAAGCCCATATCCAACAGCTCGGCCATTTTCGCATTGCGCTGCGCGGTCGAAGTGCCGCCGAACACGGTTGCGATGATGCGTTCATTTCCGCGCTTGGCCGAGGCGGTCAGGTTAAACCCCGAGGCCGAGGTATAGCCGGTCTTGATCCCGTCTGCGCCCTTATAGGCACTGAGGAAACGGCGGTTGGTGGAATAGACGGTCGCGATTTTGGCATCCGCGGAATGACGCGAGAAGATGTTGTAATATTGCGGGAAATCGAAAAACAAATGGCGGCCCAGAGTGGTCATGTCATGGGCTGACGACAAATGTCCCTTACGCGTCAACCCGTTGGCGTTGACGAAATGGGTGTCGTTCATCCCAAGCTGTTTGGCGGTGCGGTTCATGCGCGCGGCAAAGCCAGCCTCATCGCCGCCGATATAATCGCCAAGGGCGGCGGCGGCATCATTGGCCGATTTGATCGCGGCGGCGCGGATCAGATAGCGCACGGCGATCTTTTGCCCCGGGCGCAGACCCAGACGTGAGGGCGGCTGCGAGGCGGCGTGCTTGGTGACCGTAACGATGGAATCGAGGCTGAACTCGCCGTGCTCGATCGCCTGAAAGGTGATGTAGAGCGTCATCATCTTGGTCAACGAGGCAGGATGCAGCGGCGTATCGGCATTCTTCGAATACAGCACCTCGCCCGAGCGCATGTCCATTACCATCGCCGCAAAAGGTGCAGCGATCGCGCCGAGCGGTGCGAAAATTGCCAATAAGAATACGAACAGCCCTTGACGGACCCAGCACATAAGCGTGGTCACGGCTCTAACCCTTTCACTGCCTCGTTGCCCCGATTTTTATGTGCCACATCGTTGGCGGCTTTGGGGCTTGATTTGGTTTCAGCCTAACATGAGTGCTGCGACCTGAAAACCGCCTATTTTCAAGAGCATTCAATGCGACATTCATGCAATACCACAATATGTAGAGGGTGACCCAAAGGTGACCCCTCTAGGGATGGTGTTTTGCTGGGCTTAGGGTGGACGCGCCTTTCCGCGACGTACGCGCGGATTTTGGCCGGGCATGCCTTCGGCGGGGAAATTTTTGCAGATGCGAAGGGGGCCATCAGGTGCCGTCCCGCGCGAGCTGTTGGATCAATGCGGGCAGGGTGCTGAGATCGGGCAGTTGTGCAAATCGCGGATGGTTGAGCGGGGCGGGTGCGTGTTCAAGCGCCCAGGTTAGATCATGGGGGATATGCACGCCCCAGCCGCCGGCCTCGATCATCGGTATGACATCGGATTTGAGCGAATTGCCCGCCATCAGACCATTTGAGGCCCCGCTGCCGTGGCGCTCAAAGGCGCGGGTATAGATTTCGGGCGTTTTGTCAGAGACGATTTCCACCGCGTCAAACAGATCGCCCAGACCCGATTGCGCCAGTTTGCGTTCCTGATCAATCAAATCGCCCTTGGTGATCAGGACCAGTCGATACTGTCCCGACAGCGCCTCGATGGTGGCGCGGGCATGGGGCAGGAGATCGACGGGATGCGACAGCATCTCGCGCCCGGCGGCGAGGATTTCGGCCAGAACCGAGGCAGGCACGCGCCCCTCGCTGACCTCGATCGCGGTTTCGATCATCGACAGCGTGAACCCTTTCACGCCGAAACCGTAATGGGAAATGTTGCGTCGTTCCGCTGCGATCAGCCGCTCGGCCAGATGATCGGGGCCTTGCGCGTCTTGGGGGATATACTCGGCCATTGCTTGCGTAAAATGGGCCTGTGTAAGCGCGAAGACGCGTTCATTGTGCCAAAGCGTGTCGTCCGCATCAAAGCCGATTGTGCTGATTTGCATCACTTGCCTTTATCTTAAGCGCGCTCAGAGGCTTTTCATATGTCACGAAGACCCTATATTCCGCCAGAGCCCTCAACGATTCCTGATCTGGCGGAGATGCCTTGACCGAGCCGTTTTACATGATGTCGCACGACAATGACGACGATCGCGAAGACGAGACCGGTGTCGCCACTAAGACCCGGCCGAAAACGCAGCGTCCTCCGATGTATAAGGTGCTGCTGCTGAATGATGATTACACGCCGATGGAATTCGTCGTGCACATCCTTGAGCGGTTCTTTGGGCTCAACCATGCGCAATCTTTCGAGATCATGCTGACCGTGCACAAAAAGGGGTTGGCGGTGGTCGGTGTGTTCAGCTTTGAGGTGGCGGAAACCAAGGTCGTTCAGGTGATGGATTTCGCGCGTCGTCATCAGCATCCGCTGCAATGCACGATGGAAAAAGACTAACCCCAGGCGCTGCGCCGCCGCTGGGCGAGGCTTGCTATTGTTACGCCTCGGCCCTAAGGGACGGGCGCCTTTGCTGATCGGGATACGTTGTCTGCCATGAGCCAATCTCGCCTGTCCTTTGCCCTCGCGGCATCCGAGCCCCTGCCTGATGAGGGGCAGATTGCGCTATTTGCCCCCGCTGGCGCGCAGGATCTCAGCGCTTTGCCGCTAGAGCGTTTGGTCGTGATCCAGCCGTTCAAGCCCGATCATGACGCATTGGCCGCGCGCGGTGTCGCGATGGCGCAGACCCCCGCAGGCCCCTACGCGGCGGCGGTGGTCTTTGCCCCGCGCGCCAAGGCGCAGGCGCGTGCGCTGTTGGCGCAGGCCTGTGCCAGCGTGACGCCGGGCGGATCGATTTATATCGACGGCGCAAAATTCGAGGGGATCGATTCCTTGCTCAAGGAATTGCGTGGGCATGTGGCCTTGGATGCGCCAATTGCCAAGGCGCATGGCAAGATCGCGCGTTTCCCCGCCGATCCGAAGGCGCTGGCAGATTGGACCGCGCGCGACTACGAGGCCGCGCCGGGGTTTGTGACGCGTCCGGGCGTGTTTTCCGCCGATGGTGTGGATGAGGGATCGGCGCTACTGGCCGCCTGCTTGCCCGAAACGCTGCCTGCGCGGGTGGCCGATCTGGGCGCGGGTTGGGGTTGGCTAAGCGGGCAGGTCTTGGCACGCGGGGGCGTCCAAGAGATCGCGCTATATGAGGCCGATGCAATCGCGTTGGACTGTGCGCGGCGCAACATCACCGATCCGCGCGCGCAGTTCCACTGGGAGGACGTGACGCGGCTGCCCGCAGGTCCGCGCTATGATGCGATCGTGATGAACCCGCCCTTTCACAAAAGTCGCGATGCCGAACCGGGGCTGGGCGAGGCGTTCATCGCCGCCGCCGCGCGTCTGCTGACGCCCTCTGGCACCCTGTGGATGGTGGCCAATCGCCATCTGCCCTACGGCGATGCGCTGGCCCAGACCTTTCGCGACATCCAAGAGGTCACTCCTCCAAGCGGGCCGTCCACGCGGTTTCGCATCACCCGCGCGCAGGGTGTCTTGAGCGCGCGCGACCAAAACCGCACCGCCGCCGCACGCCCCTCTCGCGCTCGACGTTAAACGCGGTTACGTTCAGCCAAACCATTGGGAGAGAGCCATGTCGCTTTCCATCTCCGGCAAGACCGCCATTGTTACTGGGGCCGCTCATGGGATCGGGCTGGCCGTTGCGCGCCATTTCCTTGATCGCGGGGCGCAGGTCATGTTCGCCGATATCGACGAAGAGAAACTTGCCTCCGAACTTGGTGAGGCCGCAAAATCCGAGGGCCCTGCGCGCTATTTCGCAGGCGATCTGTGCCAGAAACTGACGGTGAAAAACCTGCTCTCGGCGACGGTCGATGCCTTTGACCGGATCGATATACTGGTCAATACCGCGCGCGCCTTTGCACCCTGTGATCCGTTGGAGCCCTCGACCGAAGTGCTTGATGATATGCTGTCGAAAAATATGAAATCGGCACTGCGGATTTCGCAAATGACGGCAAAGCGGATGATGAAACAGGCCGAAGATGAGGACCGCAGCGAGGGGGAGATTGGGTCAATCATCAACGTGTCGTCGCTGGCCTCCAGTCGCACGCAGCCGGAATTGATGGCCTATTCAATAGCTTGCGCGGCGCAAGATCAGGCGATCCGCTCGCTGGCAGTGGCCCTTGCGCCCCATCGCATCCGGGTCAATGGCGTGTCGTTAGGGTCGGTGATGTCGCGTTCGCTGCAAGATGCTCTCAAGACCAATGAGGATTGGCGCGAGGCGATCTGTGCGGGCACGCCGCTGGGCCGAATTGCGGCGCCCTCGGAATTGGCGGAAACGGTGCAATATCTCGCCTCGTCTGGGGCGAGCTTTGTGACCGGGCAGATCGTGCAGATCGATGGCGGGCGGGGCCTGCTGGACCGCGTTCAGGTGCCAGCGTTCTAAGCGCGCGCTATTTGCTCTCTTCGGGATAAAGGGCGCGGCATTGCGCGATCTGGCGTTGCGCCAAAGCCGTGAGCTCGCGCTTTTTGGCCAGCAGATTGTCGCGCTTGCGGGTTTCCACAACCGGATCAATCGGCACAGCGCGGCGGCTCGTGATGGTATGATCCTCAAGACACATGCGCGGTGTTTCGTAGGTTTTATCCCCCTTTGTCACCGTGCGCGTGCCACACACTTCCCAGCGGGTTAAGGTGGTTTCATAGCTTTGCCACGCATAGCCGCGCGCAAGATTGGCCTGCACCTCGCCTAGCAGCGTGTCGATGCGGCGCAATTCAGCGGTGGATTGGCGGATGCAGCGCTCTTGCGGGGTGCCGCAGGCGGTCAGGGCAATCAGGGCGAGCAACGCAATGGCAGGGCGCATGGGGTTCTCCTTTGCGCCAGCTTACGGCGCGCGCCCGCTGGGATCAATCGCGCCCTTTTCGCGCGCACATCGCCCTGTTATCAAACCCGCATGCAAATGGGAGGCCAAGCCATGACCGACGCAACCGAGGATTTCGACGCCCGCAAGGCGCAAGCCAGTCAGTGGTTTTCGGACCTGCGCGATCAGATCGTGGCGGGCTTTGAGGGATTGGAGGCAAGTCATGCCGAAGGTCCCTTGGCCGATGCCGCCCCCGGCCAGTTCGAAGTGACGCCGACCAAGCGCACCGGCCCCAATGGCGAGGATCACGGCGGCGGCAAGATGTCAGTGCTGCGCGGCGGGCGGGTGTTTGAGAAAGTCGGGGTGAATATCTCGACCGTATGGGGCGAATTGGCCCCGCGCGCGCAAAAAGCGATGGCAGCGCGCGGCGTGCCCGGCATGGAGGAAGACCCGCGCTTCTGGGCCGCCGGGATCAGCCTTGTGGCGCATCTGCAAAACCCGCATTGCCCGGCTGTGCATATGAACACGCGGATGTTCTGGACGCCGGGCGCGTGGTGGTTCGGGGGCGGGGCAGACCTCAACCCGTGCCTGGAATATGACGAAGACACCGCGCATTTTCATGCCGAGATGAAGCGCGCTTGCGATGCTCATGACGGCACCTATTACGATCATTTCAAAGCTTGGGCGGATGAGTATTTCTTTATCCCCCATCGCGGTCGTGCGCGCGGCGTGGGCGGGATTTTCTATGACGATCTCAACACCGACGCATGGGACGAGGATTTCGCCTTTACCCAAGCGGTCGGCGCGGCGTTCCTGCCTGCCTATCTGCCCCTGATCGAAAAACGTCGGGTGCAAGATTGGTCCGAGGAAGATCGCGAAACCCAGCTGCGCCATCGCGGGCTCTATGCCGAATATAATCTGGTCTATGACCGGGGCACGAAATTCGGGCTTGAGACGGGGCATAACGCGGATGCGGTTCTAATGAGCCTGCCCCCGATCGCGAAGTGGTATTGAGCGGGTCAAGCTGCGACGATCCAATATCCCGCGCGTAGATCGCGCACGTCTCTTTGGTGCAATCGGTGCAGACGGGATGACCGGGGGGCGTGTGCGGCAATGGCCCAATACGCGCCTCGCGGTCCTTGTGATCGCCGCATTTATCTAGGGTTGGGTTTCAACTCCGAGCCTTGGATATATTGCTGTAAAGGCGAACCAGAATAAGCGCTGCGACAGATCGCGGAATTACAGTCCTTTTGGCTGTGCTTACAGGGGCTTGGCACAGTCCTATTCGATTGCGCGGACGTATCAGGCCATAACTTTTCGGATTGAAATTATTATGCCGCTCAAACCCGCCTCTCATCAGGGCGAGGACGGTTTGGACGCTTGGGCGCATGGATTGAGGGCGCAGATTGTGGCCGCGTGCAATGCGCATTGGGACACGATAAACGCACATATTGTTGACTCGCTTTCAGTGTCGATTTGGCGCCTGCATCGCGTTGCTTCCTTGTCCTAACGGAAACTAATTGCCGCGGAAAATGGCGAAACGCTTGAATTTTTTGAAAAATTGGCTCTAAATATAGGCAATAAATAATCCGGGGGGACGGTGCGTTGGATTGTCTGCGCACATTTGGGGACGATTTCTGTCGAAATGTTAGTGATAACGATTCGTCAATTCTGCGTGTAATTCCCTTATTCGTAAGGCGATTGCGGCGCGGCTTGCAAGTGCGTCTATTAGGCAAATTGTCGCAGGTGAGCGCTGCTAATTCGGCCATGGAATCGCTGTCTTCACAATGCGAATCATTTGCAGTCTGCAAGGTGTCGCCGCGCATATCCTGCGTGTTCTCCCGTCAGTCTTCGAGAATTTTGCGTGCGGCTAAGCTGCGCGCGGAAAGCTGAGCGTGATGTGCAATTTAGCCATCACGCCCCGTCCAAGTGACACAAGCCGGGCACGTCTGCTCGGAGCCATAGTATTGACCCAAGAGGAACATATGTCGTTTCGCCGAAAATTTTCTGCCTCCCGCCCCCTCCTTGTCGCGCTTGGAGTGGCGAGCTTTCTTGCGACCGCAGCGGTGACTCCCGCGTTCTCGGATACCGCGACTGCAGCCCCGTTGCCAAAACCTGAAGCCTCGGCCGACGCGCGCGCCACGATCACGGTTGATGGGTTTCGTTCGGCTAAGTTCGGGATGGTTGAAAAGGCGGTTCGCGCAGCGATCGCAAAGGATTTCGCCACGAAAGAGGACAAGATTCAGGCCGGAGAAAACGCCGTCGAGCGGACTCAGATCTTGACCATCGAAGTGCCCAATCTGATCCCCGAGGGCGGGATGGCCCAAGTGTCTTATGTGTTTGGATATTCATCCAAAAAACTGATCCAAGTGGGCGTCACCTGGAGCGGCAAAACTGATCCGAAGATGACGGCGAAGATGCTGTATGACAACGGCGACGTGCTGCGCAGTCATTTCATGGCCGAGGCCTACGCACCCGAAACGATCAAGACGAATGTCGCTTTGCCCAACGGAATTCTGATGTTTCGCGCGGCCGATAGCGATAACCACGCGACGCTTTTGCTGCTGCAGGGGACTTTCACGACTGGCGATGACGGGCGCAAGACGCTGACACCGGCCAGTCTTGATTTGCTGTATTCGGCTGACCCCAACGCCCCTGATATTTTCAAACTCCCGGAAGGGTCTTTCTAATGACCAAAACAGCCAATACCACGAAATCCAGCAGCCAGCCGATCGAGGTTGATGCGGAGTTGTCGCAAGCCGACGTGTCGCCCGAGACGACCGTCGCTCAGCCCGAGACCGAGGCCCCCGCCCAAGAGGGCGCGCAGGAAACAAGCGTGGTCGAGGGGTTCCGCTCGGCGCGCTTCGGGATGGATGAAGCGGCGGTGCGCGCCGCGATCCTGTCGGATTTCGAGATCAAGGATGATGCGATTCAAACCGGGGAACACTCGGTCGAGCGCACGCATATTCTTACGGTTTCGGTGCCAAACCTGATCCGGCACGGTGGGATTGCGCAGGTCTCCTACGTCTTTGGCTACCTGACCAAAAAGCTGATCCAGGTGGGTGTCACCTGGAGCGAAAAGACCGACCCCACGATGACCGCGTCGATGCTGTATGAAAACGGCGAGTTGCTGCGCAATCATTTCATGGGCGAGGCCTACGCGCAGAATTCGATCAAGACCAATGTTGTCATTGGCAGCGGGATTTTGATGTTCCGCGGTGTCGATGCCCAAGATCACGTGACGCTGTTGCTGCTTCAGGGCGCATTCTCGGCAGGGCAGGACGGGGGCAATACGCTGACGCCCGCCAGTCTTGATCTGCTTTATTCGGCTGCCCCTAACGAGCCTGATATCTTCAAGCTCCCTAAAGGATCATTCTAATGTCCCATCGGGCCCATCGTCGTCGTTCCCGCCGTATCAAGACTGTGGTTCAGCCTCAGTTTGCGGCTTTCGCACATGGGCCCGAACCAACGCATCGCTCGCTTGGCGAAAGTCTGCGCTTTGGCGTCGGCACGATCGCCCTTGGCGCAATTGCTGCGCTGGCAGGCAGCGGAAGCGTTTTTGCGCAAGATGCGGTTGCGACTGGCAATACGATCATCACGGATGGCCGCACCAAAACGACGGTGACGGTCAATGGCAGCCAAACCGGGATTACCACCGCAACAATCTCGCAAAACACTGGCTATAACTCGTTTAGCAAATTCGAGCAGAGCGCGGGCACCACGGTAAACCTGTATCTGCCCGACGGCACCGGAAACCTTGTCAATATCGTGCGCGACGGGCCGGTGATGATTGATGGCGTGCTGAACTCCTATAAAAGTGGCCAGATCGGCGGCAATGTCTTTTTCTCGGATTCTCATGGCTTTATCGTGGGACAGTCCGGGGTGGTCAATGTCGGCTCCCTGACGGTCAACACGCCGACCGACAAGTTCCTGGAATCCGTGATTGGCGCGGATGGCACGATCAATCAGGATGCCGCGGGCAAGTTGATGCGTGGCGAGATCCCGCTGTCATCGTCGGGGTTCATTTCGATCTCGGGCGTGATCAATGCGCAAAATGGCATTACGCTGGATGGTCAGAACGTAACGCTGACCGGGCCGACCGGGAGCCGCGTAACGGCCGATCAACTGACCCAACGCCAGCGTTTTGACGCGACGGTGAATTCCAGCGGCCTGAGCGAAGGCGGCGCGATGGTCAGCCGCAATGGCGTCATTTCGATCGTGGCGGCTGGCAATGCCAATATTCGCGGCAAGGTCCGCGTAGGGGCAAGTGCCTCGGGCAAGGGCGGCAAGATCAACATCAAATCGGGGGGCGACACGACCCTCGCGCCCACCGCGGAACTCAGCGCTGATGGTGCGGGCAAGGCAGGTATCGGCGGCACGATCGTGGTCTATGCTGGCAGCTCACTTTTCGCCCAGACCGGGGCGGTGGTGTCTGCCCATGGCGCGGGAAGCGGCGCGGGTGGTTTTGTCGAACTGAGCGGCAAGCACGCTGAAATCGGCGCGGTTGTGCTTGATCTTCTGTCCGATACCGGGGCGGGTGGCACGCTTTTGATCGACCCGATCGACGTAACGATCACGGCTGGAAATTCGATCCTGAACGCAGGTGTGAATACGTCAATTCTAGCCGATAATTCGATCACCATCGAGGCCGGTGGCAGCATCGACACGACGCTATCGGGCGGGGCTTCGGGCGATATCACGCTAACCGCGCCGACGATCAGTGTGGCTGCGGGCGGATTGCTGAACGCGCAAGCGCTTGGCGGCGGCACTGCGGGCACTGTGACGCTGAACGCGACGCAAGCCACGGGCGGAACGGCCCAAATCACCATCGCTGGCGAAGTCCGTGGTGGTGATGTGAATCTGCTGGCCAGTTCCACGGCTGCGCCCTTGACGATCTTGGCCTCAACGCCAACAGCGAACGCGGCCGTCTCGATTGATGGCGGAACAATCACCGCTTCTGGCGCTTTGACGGCGCGGGCCACGGCTTCGACGGCGGCTACGGCCGCCAATTTGCCAATTGGCGTTGTGGTTACCAATGTCAGTGCCTCGGTCGATGTTATCGGTGGCGCAAATATCCAGGCCGCCAGCGCCGATCTGTCTTCTATCGCAACCGCCGACAGCCAGATCGCGACCAAGTCCCTGGTTCCCGCTAATTCCAGCGCCGATGGCGCGGTAGCCGTTTCGACGGTGAACAGCTCGGCCACGACCCATATCGGCACCGCCGATCTGATCATCGCGGGGGCGGCCAGCTTGGGCGCAACCAACACGGTCACCAGCCATGCGGATGCCACGCCCGTCGCCGCCGCATTTGGCGCAAGCGTCGCCGTCAGCGTGGTCAAGGCGATTACCGAAGCCACGGTCGATGCCTCGGGCTATATCCGCGCTGACAGCCTGTCGCTTGATGCGATCAGCGCAACCGATAGTGTGGCCACTGCCGCAGCGACTGCGGGCGGCGCATCAGAGCCCCAAGCGGGCAGTGAGGCTGCGACCTATCTCGATGATCCCGAATATCAGCCCTATGAGAGCACATCTGAGGGCAAAGTGTCGGTTGTCGGTGCCTTTGCACTGTCGGATCTGACATCGACCACCACGGCCAGCATGACGTCCGATCGCGCCTCGGACATCACCGCGGGCGCCGCGATCCGCACGCAGACCTCCAATAGCGCCGATGTGACGGCTGACGGGTCGGCGCTGGACTCGAATGTTGGTGTAGGTGTGGCGGTCGGCATCAACTTGGCGAAAGTGCAAAATAACGCCACTTTGGGCGGTCAGGGCATCACTGCGGGCAGCCTCGATCTGAGTGCGCAGATGCGCGCGGGTGGGGCCAACAGCTTCGTCACGCACACCACGTCAGGCGCAGGCGGAACCAGCGTCGGAGTCGCCGGGTCGCTGGCCGTGAACCTTGTCGACACGCAAAGCCAAGCCAGCGTCACAGCCACGGGTCCCGTCGCGATCAGCGGTGGCGATGTGGGAATCCGTGCCACGGATGACTCGGTCTCGACCGCCAGCGCGATTCCCGACACCACCGGGGCGACGGGCAATGTGGGCGTTGGGGCCTCGGTTGCCAGCAATATCGTGGCCAACCGGACCATCGCAAGCGTGGCAAACGGCACGAGCATCAGCACCCCTGGATCGCTGACGCTCTCAGCCGATTCAGTGCACGCGATCACCACCACGGCCGAAGCGGGTTCGAGCGGCGGGATTTCCGTCACGCCGGCCCTGGCGCTTTCACTGGTGAACAACACCACCACAGCACAGCTTGGCACTGGCACATCGGTGCAGCAGTCTGCGGGTGATATCAGTATTTTGGCGAGCCAGCAGGCAACCGAAAACACGACGGCCTCGGGCACCGCTGCGGGCAGCAAGGCCGCGATTGGGGCGGCTGTCGCGGTCGCGCTTGTCAATGATCGCGTCTCGGCAACCACGCTGCGCGATCTGAACGCGGTTGGCAACGTAAGCTTGCGCAGCTGGGGGGCCTCGCTGAATACGCTTGAGGCCACGGCGAGTGCCTCTGGCGCTGAGGCCGCAGAAGAGAACGGCGACGCTGCGCCCGGGCAGGACATCAATGTCGATAGCACGGTCACAAGCAACCTGACCCATGCCTCTGATCAGCAAGACAGCGCTGGGGTTGGCGATAGTGAGCAACAGCAAGCCAGCGCAGATGGTGCCGCCGATGAAAGCGGGCGTTCGGCCTCGACGGGTGAGGGCAAGGTCACGGTTGCCGCCGCGGTGGGCGTG
Organism: Thioclava arctica; assembly: GCF_040892615.1. Classification (NCBI taxonomy): domain Bacteria; kingdom Pseudomonadati; phylum Pseudomonadota; class Alphaproteobacteria; order Rhodobacterales; family Paracoccaceae; genus Thioclava; species Thioclava arctica. Next base: position 267,546 of record NZ_JBFRYC010000002.1, on the reverse strand, counting down.
AATGTCCAGACCGCATCTGTCAGCGCTGGCGTGCCCGATGGGCGTTCGATCACCGCAGGTGGCGCGCTGAGCGTTGAGACTGCGAATAACACGACCGGATCGGTCACGACGGACGGGACCGCCGTGGGCGATACGCCTGCTGCCGTTGGCATTGGTGCCGCTGTCGCGGTCAACGTGGTGCATACCAAAAACGATGCCACCTTGGGTGATGGCACGGTGAACGCGACCTCTGTCACTGTTTCGGCGCTCAAGCTGGATGTGGCAAAGCTGGTCGCGGGTGATCCTGCTGATGCGCTTGGCGATACCTATCTTACCAGCGCCACATCGGGCGCGGGGGGCTCGAAGGTCGGGCTGGCCGGATCGCTGGCGCTGAACCTTGTCGATACGCAAAGTCAGGCCACCATCGCCGATAACGCGACGGTGACGCTGACGGGCGGCGATCTGACGCTGAGCAGCGATAACGAGACGACTACGACCGCCACCGCGCTGCCTGATGAAACGGGCGCTGCGGGGGGCAAGGTCGGGATTGGCGCTTCGGTCGCGATAAATATCGTTGCCAACCGCTCGACGGCCACTCTGGGCGATGGTGCCGCGCTAAACGGGGCGGGGGGCATCACCCTTTCGGCCAGCGCCGTGCACGATATCACCACCACCGCCGAGGCCGGATCTTCGGGCGGTGTGTCGATCACGCCGGTGGTTGCGCTTGCGATGGTGAACAACACGACCATGGCACAGCTTGGTACGCAGCTGGCGGGCGTTACGACCTCGGGTCAGGTCACCATTGCCGCGATTCAGCAAGCCAGTGCGACGACGTCTGCCAAAGGGCAGGCTGCGGGCGGCACGGCGGCGGTTGGCGCGGCCTTGGCGCTGAACCTTGTGAATGACACGGTCACCGCGACCACCAATCGTAACATCTCGGCGGGTGGCGATGTGACCATTTCCGCCGCAGGGGCCTCGCTCAACACGCTGAGCGCCGAGGCAAGCGCCTCTGGCGGTGCCCCGGCTGATGAGTCCGGCAATGCCGAAGCCGGTCAGGACGCCACCGTGGATGACACGGTCGATGGCCAATTGAGCAGCGCACGCGATCAGCAAGACGCATCGGGCGTTGGCGACGCCGAACAGCAGGGCGCGACCGATACGGCAGCCTCTGAAAACCACTCTGCCGAGACCAGCCAAGGCAAAGTCACCGTTGCGGCGGGCGTTGCGGTGAACATCCAGAACGCCACCGTTCTGGCCAGCGTTCCCAACGATATCAGCATTTCCTCGCCCACGGGCGCGCTCAAAATTCTGACCGCCAGCAACACTGATGGTAAAGCCACGACCAACGCCTCTGCGGTTGGCGAAGAGGGCGCGCAGGCGCAGGTCGGGATCGGCGCTGCGGTTTCGGTGAACGTGGTCCACGCGGTCAATGACGCGACGCTGGGGGCTGCAACCCATGACGTCAAAAGCCTTGAGATTTCAGCAAGCAAGTTGGATGTGGCATCGCTGGCCGCAAATCCCGCAAGCTTGGCGACCCGCGCAGACAGCTATCTTGCCAGTGCGACCTCGGGGGCGGGCGGCTCCAAGATTGGTATCGCCGGCGCGCTGGGGCTGAACCTGATCGACACGCAAAGCGTCGCCAGCATCGCTGATGATGCCATTGTGACGCTGCATGGCGCGGTGTCGATCACGGCGGACAACCAGACCAAGGAAACCGCCAAGGCGCTGCCGGTCGAGGGCACAGCAGGGGGCACTTTTGGATTGGGGGCTTCGGCTGCGATCAATATCGTCGGCAATCGTTCGATTGCTAAGATCGGCGATAACGTGACGCTTAACGATGCAGAGTCCTTGACCCTCAAGGCGCAGGCCGAGCATGAGATCGAAACCGAGGCCGAAGCGGGCGCTTCGGGCGGTGTCGGGATCGTGCCTGTGCTGTCTCTGGCGCTCGTCACCAACACAACAAGCGCCACAATTGGCAGCGATCCCAGCACCTTGACTGTTGTCGGTGAAGTCGCAGTCGAGGCCGAGCAGAGCGCGACCGAGACGACCTCGGCTTCGGCAAAAGCGGCGGGATCGAAGGCGGCTGTCGGTGCGGCGCTTTCGCTGGCGCTGGTGACCGATAAGGTTGTCGTGTCGACGGGGCGCTCGATTACGGCGACGACGGGTGATGTGACCTTCAAGGCCGCAGGTAGCTCTGCGGGGACGCTTACGGTCACGGCCGGGGCCTCGGGGGCCGCTGGCGCAGACAGCAACGATGAATCCAGCGATGGCGAAGGCAATGTCGATGACCGGGTCACGGGACAGCTCGATTTTGCCAAGACCACGCAATCTGACAGCAATGTGGGCGATGCCGATCAGCAGGCCGGAACGACAGAGACTGCCAATCAAGATCACTCGGCGAGCACGAGCGAAGGCAAGCTTTCGGTAGCCGCCGCGATTGGTGTGAATGTGGTGACGTCTTCGGTCAGTGCGGCGTTGCCGGATGGCCAGAATATCACGGCGGGTGGTCGTCTGACGGTCTTGGCGATCAATGCCACGGATGGGTCGGTTACGGCCGATGCAAGTACGGCAGATTCCAAAGTGTCGATCGGGGCCGCCGCTGCGGTCAACGCGATCACCTCAAGCAATGTCGCAAGCCTTGGGGCTGCGAATTACAGCGCCGATGGTGTGACGGTTTCCGCGCTCAAGGCCGCACCGCTGGACACGCCGCATGTCGATACATTCATCACCGACGCCAAGTCGGGCGCAGGTGGCACCACGGTTGGTCTTGCGGGCGCATTGGCGCTGAACCTGATCAACTCTTCAAGCGAGGCTACGGTTTCGGGCAGCGCGATTGTGAATGCGAACGCGGGTGCCTCGACGGTTTCCGCCGATCAGCAGATGGTGGCCAATGCCAGCGCCACACCGGTTGATGATAGTGCGACCACCGGCGGCAAGGTCGGAATTGGCGCCTCGGTGGCGCTGAACCTGATCACCACCGACGCCATCGCCGAGATCAAGGATGGCGCGGCCTTCAATAACGGGGCGGGCATTTCGGTGCTGGCCAATTCCGACATCTCGACCGAAACCGAGGCCAAGGCAGGCTCTGAGGGCGGCATCGCGATTGACGCGGTGGTGGCACTCGCGCTTTTGGATCAGACGACGCGCGCGCGCATCGGAACCGGCAACGCGATCAACACGGCGGGCGATGTCACAATTGCGGCCACCAATAGCGGCGAAAACACTGCGACGGGCACGGGCGAGGCCAAGGGTGGCAAGGTCGGCGTCGGTGCGGCGGTTGCGGTGATTGCAGGGGGCGGTGACAAGGCGACCGATCTTAAGAATACTTCCGCGACTTCGGCAGAGCTTGCACGCAACTTGATGGCGGATTCGCTTGAAATTTCAGCGGAATCCACGCGCAGCTATGAGGCCTATGCCGATGCCAGCGCAGGCGGTGGCAAAGACAAGGAACCTTCGCAAACCTCTGATGCCGAAAGCACGAAGACCCTTGATGAGACCAAGAATTACCAAAAAGGGACCGACGGGTCGGACCAAAAAACCGGCAAGGGCGGGGCCAAGGTCACTGTCGCGGCGGCCGTTGGGGTCGCAGCAGCGCAAGATGCCGTCACCGCCACGCTGGGTGCGGTCACGGTCTCGCTGAGCAACGATCTGACGGTGTCGGCGCGCAACGAAACCAATATCGCGACCAAGGGTGACGGGGCTGCGACAGGCGCACAGATCGGCGTGGGCGTGGGCGTCGCGCTGAGCATTTCCAACAATAGCGCCACGGCGCAAATCGCTGATGGTGCGACGATTGCGCGCGCGGGCGAGATCAATGTGACGGCCGATAGCAGCCAGAACATGGCGCACGAGGCGGGTAAGACCGATTTCCTCAACGGCTTGTCTGCGCTGGCATATGCCGGGGCATCTTCGAAAAAAGTCAGTGTTGCCGGGGCCTTGGCGGTTGACGTGTCCAACACAACGACTGCAGCCTTGATCGGTGACAATGTCACCATCGGCAGCCTGAGCCGCGTCGGTGCGGTCAATGTCACTGCAGATAACGCCAGCCGAATGAGCGCGAAATCCACAAGTGTCGCGCGTTCCAGCGGTCAGGCGGGGATTGGCGCCTCGGTTGCCGTTGTCGTTTCGGACAACAGCTATACCGCCAATATCGGTGCGGGCACGTCGCTGACCTCGGGGGCGGTCAAGGTCGCCGCAACCAACAAGAAAATCGACCCCACGGTCGCGTTCAACTTTACCGACCTCAAAGATTTCCAAGAGAATATCGTCAATCAGCCGCTCTTTAGCACGGGCAATTATTACACCGAGGCGATTGGTGGCGCGCAGGCGAGCAAAGTTGCCGTTCAGGGCTCATTCTCGGTCATGGTGTTCTCGGATGACACCTCGGCGGCCATTGGCAAAAGCCTGACGACCCCCGCAAGCACGGCAGCCACCAGCGTTGACGCAAATGGCGGGAATGTCACGATCTCTGCGAAGAATGCGCTGGATGCCAAGGCGCTTTCGGGCGGTGTCGCGCTTAGCAGCAAGGTTGGTGTGGGCGTTTCCAGTTCAGTGGTCTCCAGCACGGGGAAAACGACCGCGCAACTGTCGGCAGACGGGCAATTGATTGATGCGGGTGCCGTCGATATTTCGGCCGATGGCGCGCAATCGATCAAGGTGATCGGCGTCAGCGCGGCGGCTGGCAGCAATGTGGGCGTGGCCGGTGTGGCGAGCGTTCTGGTCTCTGACAGTGACGTCGAGGCCCTGGTTGGGGCAGGGGCGCGTATCGCGGCTTCGGGCGATGTCTCGGTGCTGGCGAATAACGGTTTCGACAATCTCAGCGTCGCGGGTGGCCTTGGGATTGGTGGCAGTGCGGGAATCGGGGCCGGGGTCTCGGTTGTCACAATCAACAATGTGACGCGGGCCGCCTTGGCCGATGGCACGAGTGCCGCGAACGCGGTGCAAATCTCGAAATCGGGTGCGCTGAATATTGCCGCCAGTGCCAGCGAAACCGGCAAGACCTTTGCGGTGGCTGGGGGCGCGTCGCAAAGTGTTGGCGTCGGGGTGGGGTCTGGCACCTATGTGCTTGATACTACGACCGAAGCGCAGATTGGCACCTACGCCCAGATTGGCCAAAGCGGAACCGTCGGGGATGTGTCTGTCACGGCGAGCGATGACACGACGCTTGACACGTTCCCCGGAGCTGTCGGGATCGGCGGCTCCGTCGGTGCGGGCGCGGGTGTGGCTGTCGGCGTTCTCGGCAAGACCGTTTCCGCCACGATCGGCGATAATGCCGCCGTCACGGCCAACGATGTTGGGGTTAGCGCGCAAAGTCGCGAAGCGGCCAATACGATCGCACTTAGTGCGGGTGTGAGCCAAAGCGCCGGTCTGGCCGGTGCTGTCGCAGTCTACACCATCGAAAACACCACGACGGCGCGCATCGGAGAAAGCGCCAAGGTCTTTGCCAATGACGACGTGGCCGTACTGGCCAATGATTTCGCCACCGTGGATTCACTGGTGGGCTCGGCCGGGGTTGGCGGCAGTGCTGGTATCGGGGCGTCTGTCGGAATCGTCATCATTGACAACACGACCCATGCTGTGATTGCGGATCTCGCACAGGTGACCGCGCTGGGGAATGGGGCTGGAGTTACCTATGTGTCTGATTTTGATACAAGCTTCACGGCATTCGCGGATAACTTCCAAGGCGCGGAGCTGCCCGATTGGGATAGTTCCACCGGCTTGACCGCGGCGAATGCAAGCTCTGCCAGCACTGTCGGTTTGACGGCTGCGGATGCGCGCGACACGGGCATTTCGTTGCTGACCAAAACGCGCAATTCCACGGCCCATTCGCAGACCGCGCATGGCGTTGTGGTCAATGCGGCCGCCTCGAATGCAGTGCGCTCGCTTGAGGTTGGCTTTGGCGGTGCGGGCACTGCGGCGGTCGCTCTTTCGGGCAACGTGCCGCTGATCACCTCGGACACGCAGGCGAGCATTGGCGCGGCGCAGATCAACAAGCTGGCGGGGGCGGTGAACGCCAATCAGGGCGTGACGGTTGCCGCTGCAAGCGACACTTACGATCTTGGCATTGCCGGGGCGGTTGCCCTTGGCGGGAGCGTTGGAGCGGGTGCGGGCGTCACGGTCGCGATGGTGAATAGCACCACGAAGGCGACGGTCGATACGGGCGCGACCATGGCGGCCCAGGGCGATGTTGCTGTGACGGCGCGCGCTCAGGCAGATTTTGGCGCCTTCTCGGCGGCGGCGGCGGGGTCAGGCACTGTTGCGCTGGCGGGCGGTGTTGGCGTCATTTCGGTGACCGATGTGACGACGGCCGAACTTGGCGGCACCACGGTGGCGGGTGGCAATGTGCAGGTTCTGGCGGATGATCAGACGCGCGTGGCCTCGATGAACGGTTCGGTTTCGGTCGGGCTTGGCGCGGCCGGGGTTGGCGGTGCCATCGGTGTGCTGTCGATCAACAAGACCACGACGGCTGATATCGCGGCAAATGCCGATGTGACGGCGCTTGGCAATAGCGCCAACAGCTTTGCGGGTTACACCGGGACCAATATGACCTCGACCATGGCGGCGCGCGGGATCAACGTCGCGGCGACCTCGGGCGAGAGCAACCTGTCGATTGCCGCTTCGGCATCGGGCGGGCTGTATGCCGGGATCAGCGGTGTCGTGACGGTGCAGCTGCAAAATATCACGACCACGGCCAATATCGGGGCCAATGCGCAGATCAACCAGAATGTGGCGCAAGCGGGCGCCTCGGGTGCGCAAGATGTGATTGTGACGGCGCGCGATACGTCGATCTCCAACGTCTATGCCGGTGGCCTTGCCGTTGGTTTTGTCGGGCTTGCGGGCACCGTGGATGTCGGTGTGATCAAGACCACGACCAGCGCGAGTGTCGCTGACAATGTCACCATGACGGCGAAGAATGATATTCTGGTTAATGCGTTGTCCAACAAGGCAGGCAACTCGGTTATCGTGGCGGGCGCTGCGGGGGTTGTGTCGATCGGGGCTGCGATCGCGGTGTATGACTATGGCAACGGGATCACCCCGGGCGGTGAGGCCGATGACAAGATGAGCGATGCCAGCGATGGCAAATTCACGCTCAATGATATCACCGATCAAGCCAGCGGTCAGACCAATGACAACTCTGGGGCCGGTGTGAGCAGCCTGTTTGCAAGCAGCGATACCGACAGCCATGTGAAAGACGCAAGCACACGCGCACAGACCGCGCGCGAGGCGATCACGCTCGACACTGCGCCAAGCACGGGGCTTTCGGTTCCGGCGGGCACCTCGGCCAATATCGGACGTGCCAATATCACGGCAGGAAACGCGCTGGGCGTGCGCAGCTATGACGCGCTGAACACGACCTTTACGGCGGGGGCTGCGGCGGCGGGTGTCGCCGGGGTTGGCGCGGGCATCGTGGTGCAAAATGTCGATACGACGAACACCGCGCAGCTTTCGGGAGCGGCCAATATCTCTTCGGCGGGGCTGACGCTGAATGCGCAGACCCTTCATGCGCTGAAGACGAATGCTGTGGTGGGGGCTGCCGGTGGGTTCGGGCTGGCCGCGGCTGTTTCGGTTATTTCCGATGATTCAGATACTTACGCCTATATCAACGGGGCGAACATCGCGCTGAGCGGTGCGGCTGCCGTGAATGCCACCTCGACGCGCACGATTGATGTCAAATCCTTGGGGCTGTCGTTCGGAATTTCGGGCGCGGCAGGGGTTTCGGTCGCGAAAGCAAGCATCGGCGGGCAAACCAAATCCGCACTTGGGGCGGATGCGTCAGGGGCGACAAGTGATCAGGGCGTCACCATCGGGACCGATGTGTCGCGCAGCGCAAGCGTGGCGCTTGGCGCCTCGTCGAATGATGGCGTCATTTCCAAGACGGTTGCAGCAGGGGGCGGTATTGGCGCGGCTTTGCAGGGCGCGGTTTCCACGGGGAATGTGACCACCACGGTCGCGACCGAGATGAACGCGGCACAGATCTACACCAGCGGCGCGATCGCAAGCACGGTCAGCGCCAATAACAGCGCCTCGACCGATGCGGGGGGCGCGGCGCTTTCGGGTGGCTTGGCTGCGGGCGTTTCGCTGGCCCATTCCACGCTCAAGGCGACACTGGCCAATGACGTTCACGGCGGCTCGGTTCTGGATGGCGGCTCGGTCAACATCGCGACGACGATCACCGGAGGCAGCAACACGGCAGATGCCGTTGCGGTTGCAGGGGCTCTCGTCGGGCTGGCGGGCAGCGACGCCCAAAGTCTGAATGACTCCAAGGCCGAGACGAATGTCTCTGGCAGCACCATCAATGCGAGCGGTCTGGTCGAGATCAAGGCCAATTCCACAACACATCAAACTGCGGATGCGACCGGCTATGTGTTTGGAATCGCAGCCCTTGGCAGCAACAACGCCAAGTCAACATCTGCGACCGACACGCGCGCCACAATGAGCGACATGAATGGGGTCACCGCAGGGAACCTCACCGTCGCGGCGAATGGGACCGATAGCAACTTTGCCACGGCCGTTGCGGGCTCGGGCGGGGTGGTCGCGGGGGCCGCGTCCAAGGGTGTGACATCGGCGACCGGCACGACCGAGGCCTATATCGACACCAGCTCGGCCAGCCATAAATTCCTGATCAGCGTGATCAACGGTCTTGTTGATATCAACGCCACCCATAGCGCAATTTTCGGCGGCTCTGTGGATAGCACGCAAGCCTCGCTTGTTGGGGCCAGCGGCGCTTTGATGGACCATACGGTCAATACCGATGTAAATGCCTATCTGGGCGACAATGCTTGGGTGCGCGCGGCCAAACTTTCGATCAAGGCCGCAAGCAAAGCGCATAACTTCTTCTTGGGTCAAACGGCGTATTCGCTGACCGACGCGGTGATTCCTGCTTTCAATGCCGATAACGCTGCTTGGAACGTGGATTCCGGCTCGGGCGGTTTGTTGAACCTGCCGGCGGGCAAGGTGAAAGTCTCGGTCACGCAAGACACCCAAGCCAATGTCGGCGCGGATAGCGACATTCGCTTGCTGCTGCCGACTGCGGGCCTCTCGCTGTTGCAGGTCGAGGCTTATAACGAACTGATCACGCATCAAAAAGCCAAGCTGGATTCGGCAGGCGCGATTGCGACCGCGTCTTCGGTGGTCGAACTTGGGGCCACCCAAAACGCGACTGTCAATATCGGCTCAAACGCCACCTTGCTGGTCGATGTGGGCGATATCAATATCGGCGCTTGGAACCAGTCCGAGATGGATGGCCGCAGCGCAGCGACCACCTATGGGGTTGCGGGGGCGCCGGATGGGCATTCCTGGGCCAATCTTGGGGTCGCGAATACGGTCGCGATCGGCACGGATGCCCGCATTGAGGCGAGCGACGGGATCACGCCAGCGGATGGGTCGCTGCCCAGCCACGCGACGGTCAATATCTATGCGGGCCGCAGCCCGACGGGTGCGCGTTCGACGGTGAATCTGCACACCACGATCGATCTGTACAACAATTCCGCCATTCCAATTGCGGGTTCACCCGATGCTCAGGCCAATTTGACCGACAATGCGAGCGTGACGCAGGGCACGTCGGACAATACGAATCCGCCGCCGCTGAAAGGCATTCTGGCTGCGGGCAATATCAGAATCGGCGCGGATCGTGGCGATATCACGCTGTCTGCGGTTGGCACGGGCACCGACATTTACCGTCAGGCTTTGGCTGCAGCGGCGAGTGCTGTAAGCGAATTGTTTGGGGGCGATGAAGTCACCTTTGACTATCACGGTGGCACCACCAGCAATACCGGGACCGGACGTCTCGACCTGAAGGGTCTGGTTGCGACGGGGCTGCAGAAATTCAAATCGCTGACGCTGAATTATGGCGCGTCCTGCGACCCCGCCAACGTCTCGTGCATCGTTATCAGTGGCACGATCGGCGAGAATGGGATCGACCGCAGCACGATCACGGCGGATAATTCGGTGATCATCCAGCGCCTGAACCAGTTGAACCTGCTGATCAAGAATACGCAGGGCGACACGGTCGCGCTTGGCGCATATCAGAACGAAATCAACTTCCTTGAGCAGAAGTTGATCGCACTTGGACTTGGGACGCGCGATGCCAGCGGCAATTTCAGCCTTGTCGCCTATGCGGCGGGCAAGTCGGAAAAGCAGCAGCTGATCGACCAAAAGACCGCCACACAGGTTCAGCTTGATGGGGTCACGACCGGCTTCACCAATCAGGCGACTGTCGTCAGTGACGCGCTGCCAAGCAGTATCGCGGACAGCTATGACAACGGGACGGCAAACGATTATACGTCTTATGTCGCAGCGACGCGTGCTCAGGCAGCGACCTTGTCGGCCTATACGGCCGCCGTCGCGACACCTGCGACCATTCCCGATGGAAGTGGCGGGACCAAGCCGAACCCGGACTATGCCGCAGCCCAGGCTTTGATTGCGGATTACAACACGTATAACGGCAATGTCGCGAATGCGCTGTCGGACGCGACTGGCTATCAATCAACCATCAAGACGAAGCAGGCGGCAAATGAGGCGCTGCAAGCGGATATCACGGGCCTGATCGCGATCATCAACAACCCAAGCTCCACCACGGCACAGGTGAGCACGGCACAGGGGCAGATCGCGACAAAGCTCAACACGATCGTCACCAATAACACCGCGATCAAGACCGCCAGTGACAACCTCGACTCGAAGATGGGTACGATCAATACCAATCTCACGAACCTGACGACACGTGCCAATGGCGGGGCCGTCACGACGGGAGCTGTGAAGAACAATCTCAACGTCGTGGCCAACGCAAAGACATTCGTGGACGCTTGGACGACGGCGCTTGGCTCGGTGAATTCGACGGTAAGCGACCGCGTCTCGACATTGACCGGCAGCACGCCGACGGCTGGCAGCTACACGATCGCGACCTTTGCCACGCAAGCCTCGACTTTGGCCGCGACCATCGCAGATTTGAACGCACAGATTCCGGGGGCTTCGACCGCCCCGGCTGCGGCCCCCTCAACGCCGATGATCACCTTGCATGATGTCGCGGCGCGGCTTGGCAATATTTACCTGTCGGGCAATATCGTGACGGGTGGCGGCACGGGCATTCTGTCTGCCCCCGGCAATGCCGAGATCAACGTGACCAACAACACGGCCGCGTCGCTCAAGGTCAACAATATCACGATGCCGTCCTATGACGCGGGCCATGTCCGGGTGAATGATGTGCTTGTGAATTCGAAGGAAGATGTTGCCGCCTTCGCACCCGGCCAGCCGAGTTCAAGCAACTTCAGTCAGGTTATCACTGGTCTGACAAGCAGTCGGCCAATCGTGACTTTGACGAATAATTACAACCCGACCAGCATCTCTTGGCCCGCAAACCAGCGCGGATTGGCTCCGCCGGATCTGATCGTCAATGGAGTGGTCAACAACGTCGATGGGACGGTCGATCTTACCAGCGAATACGGCAATATCTTTGTCTATGGCGCGATCAATGCCGGATCGGTCAATATTCTGGCGAAGAACGGCGATTTCGTCTCCAGCTATGTCAATGGGTTTGACCATATCGGTGGCGATCCGGCGAGCTTCAACAATCCCAAAAGCGCCGCCGAGGCCGGGATCGGCATTGTTGCGAATGGTGCGATCTCGATCAGCGCGCGCTATCTCAACATCAACAGCACGATCCAGTCGGGCATTGTGGATCTGTCGCTGAATCTGGCGGCGGATCCGACGCTTACGGCGCTTGATCCAATGCAGATCGGCGTCTCGTCAACCGCGATCAAGGCGAAATCTGATGCCTATCGCGCAAGCATTACCGCTGGTGGGACGCCCTCTGCGATCACCACAGTGACCAACAATCAAGGGCAGGTGATCACGCTCAATCTCAACCCGATCGGGCTTGATACCACGGCACTCAGAGCCGCGATTACCGACTATAACGAGGCGATCGCGCGCGATGCTTCGACAAACCCGATCTATGTGATCCCGGTATCGGGCGGCGGCGAGCCGCAGATGATCAACATCAAGGATTACATTAGCGGCACGGGTGTGACCCCACGGCTGGAATTCAAGATCGCGCAGGCAAACGCCTACAAAGCAGCGACAAGCGCCAGCAGTCTTGCCTATCAGGTAGTCGCAAGCCCTGGCGATAATATTGGTGCCAGCTATGACGTTGATAATGCGGAATATGTCGTCAATGGCGCCGAGGTGCATGGTGGCTATATCCAGCTCTATGGCCAGATCCTGAACACCGCTTCAAGCGGCGGACAGCTCAATGTTCTGGACGGCTTCGGGCGGATCAACGTGTCCAATGCCAGCAACATCCCGCTGGTTCTTCAGACGATCGACGCTGGCGCAGATACGAGCGGAACGCTGGGTCGCGGCACTGCCGGGGTGATCGACATCACCGACATTACCCATGTGGACGCGGCATCCCTGCCAACCAAGGTCAACGTCAAACACACTGTTTATACGCGCGATTATGTGCCCGGACAGGCCTCGGGCCAGATCATGGTGGCTACGCAAACCGGGACTTTGGACACGGCGACGGGCATTCCCAGCTATGCGGGGCAAACGCTTTCTCCGGTCGCGGTCAGCGGCGCGGACCGTGCGACAAGCTATGCAACAACCTCCAACCTGCGCTACATCTGGACGACGTCGACAGACTATCGTCTTCAGGTGAATGTGCAGACCAAGAGCCAGCAATTGTTTGGCTCAAGTGCGCTTGAGATCAGCAGCAATACCAGCTTCTCGTCTATCGGCGCGCCGAATGTCCTCGCCGATACGCGCCTGGCTGACGGCACCTATCTGAGCCAAGACTATACGCCGACCGGGACGACTCTGTTCAAAGCCTCTAACGGAACGATCGTGACGAGCAGCGGAACGGGAGCCAGCGCGCCTGCGATCCTGCTCACCAGCCCGACGAACTACACCGAAACGCCCAATAGCAGCCTGAACTTTGACCCCGTCACAGATCCGAATAATCCCAATCAGTTGGTGACGGGTGACTTCTCGTTCAGCGATCCGCGCTCGAGCTACAAGCAGACGGGGCAAAGCAGCCGGAGCTGTAACTGGTGGACGCTGTGTATCGATTCCACGGTTACCACGAGCTACCTGCTGGATCAGTATTACACGACCATCAAGACCTACGCCCTCAAGGCTGATTACCCGATTGCGATCAACTTTATCGGTCAGAATACGGCCGCAGTATCGATCACATCGCCCACGAAAGTGACGCTGAATGGGCCGGTCAGTGCGCGCAACGGGGATGTTGAAATCGCAGCGAACGGGGCGGGTCACTCGATCCTCTCGGGTGATCCGGGGGCGCTGGTAACGGCGCGCCGGGTTGCGCTGACGGCCGGAGGCTCGATCGGGGCCGGTGTGACCGCCCCCGTGCAATTGCGCATGGACGGTGCGGCAAATGGCAACGGCGCGCTGATCGCGACGGCGGCTGCGGGCAATGTCAATCTGAACGCGCCCAATGGCGTTCTCATTCAAAGGGTGACGGCTGCGGGCAATCCCGCTGCGGGCGATGGCCATGTCAACATCAGTGTCGGCAAGGACATTCAAGCCGGGCAGGCGGCGCAGTTCATTGCGCCCAACACCAACCATCCGATCGTTGATACCGCAGCTCTTATTCAAGCGCCGCGCGTGACGCTGAGCGCTGGCAACGGCGCGATCGGCTCGATCGCCAATCCGCTGCAGGTGAACACCGGTTATTCGCTGGCAAATCGCAACTTCGGCGATGCTGTGAACCCCGATCCCGAATATGGGCTCAGCGTTCTGGCGTCGGGCGATATCGGGATCACCGCAAGCGATTGGGGGACGGGCGCGCAGGCTTGGACTGGGAATGCCGATGGCACAATGCTGATTGATCAGGTTGTGTCGCTGGGCGGGGATGTCTTGCTCGACACCACGGGCCAGATCCTTGACAACAACCCGATTCAGACCGTCGATACCCGGACCTATAACGAATTGCTGGGCTATTGGAATTCGCTGGGGCTGATCAAGGGCTCTGCCGAAAATACCGCCAAGGTCCAGCTTGCGATTGACGCTTTTGCGAGCGGTCGCAATGCCGATTACAAAACCTATTGGAAAATCCGTCAAAGCCAGCCCGATAACGGTGCCGCCTATGATCCGACGTTCAATTACACACTCGATCCGACGTCCTTGCAGTATAAAACACTGGTGGATCAGGGCGTGGATATCGCGGATTACCAGACGCAACTTACCGATCAATATCACCGCCTGAACACCGAGGTTGGTGGCCTTACGTCAAGCTACGACGCAGGCTATATCTACAACCCCGTGGATCATCCCGATGATATCGCGGCCCTGAAGCGTGGCTCCACATGGAGCGATCGCCAATTGGCCTTTGCGCTGTCACCGGGGGCTTTGAAGACCGTCACCGGAACCAATCCGGTGCTGAAAGCGCCCAACGTTTCAGGTCACACCGTCACGTTGAATGCGGGCGTTGGTATTGGCGAAACCATCGGTGCGGGCACCAGCACTGTCGGGGTGCTGATCCCGGCGGATCTTGATCCCAGCGCGCTGACGGATGCGCAAAAGATCGCGCTTGCCTCGGCCGAACGGTCTGATCTGATGATCATCGTCGACAAGATCGGTGCTTTGCCAGCATCGCCGAACCAAGCCCAGATCGACGCCTATAACGAGGCCGTTCGCCTAGGGATCCTGAACACGCAGGTCACTGTGCCGCTGGGCTTGGATGAAAGCGCGATGACGGAGATCCAACGTGCCGCCTTGCACGCGGCGGCCAACAAGTTGGTTGCGCAGTCCGATTTGACAATTCAGGTTCTCAACAAGCGTCCCCTGAACTTTGATGCGCAGACCGCGCTCAATGTTGATGTGGCCGGCACGCCCGGCACATTGGATCATGGCACGGCGTACCTGGCTTCGCGTGGCAATGGTCTGCTCGACTCAATCAGAGTTCCCGGAGAGGCCCGGATTCAGGTTGTTGGCCCGATTGCCAATGTTGGCTCGGGTATCGTCGCGACCGGCAATCTGCTGCTAGAGGCGTCGCAGGGTGGCATCGGCACGGGCTTGAACCCGCTTTATCCGACGGGCCCGAGTTTCGCCCCGATGCGTCTTTCACCGCTGAGCGGCGCCACGATCACGGCGCGCGCGCAGGGCGATATCGACCTTGATGTGACGGGATCGGCGGTCATCGACACGATCTACTCGCCGGGCAATGTTACGGTGTCCGCCGATAGCGGCATCACCAATGCCAATGATGATCAACTGATCAACATTCTTGGCACCGATGTCGTTTTGACCACCACAAGCGGCAATATTGGCGCGTCCAGCCGGACGTTGAATGTCGGCACGAACTTTGGGGGCGGGATCACAGCGGCAGCGCCGCTTGGGGCGATCTATCTGTATGGCCCGGCAAGCAGCAGCTTCGTGATCACCTCGGCACTCGCACCCAACGCAATCTCGCTCTCTTCGGGTGGGGCGGCGGTGATCAACGGGCCAGTGACCACGAACGGGCCGCTGCAATTGACCGTGGGTGGCAAGCTGTCGATCACCGGCAACGCCACCGTGTCCACGACGGCGGGCAACATCCTGACCTCGGCCGGATCGCTGCAGATGTTCAACGGCGCGCGTTTGATTGCGTCCAATGGCAGCGTCGATATCACCACGGATAGTGGGGATGCACTTGTGACGGCGCTGAGCGCGTCGGGCGATGTGACCATCGCGGCCACGGGCCATGTCCTTGCCGGGACCGACCCGGCGCGTGACTTTGACATCGAGACCACCGATGCGGGCGCATTGGTGCAAATCACGTCGGGTGCGGGGATTGGCGATCAGACCAAGATCAACACGACACCGCTGGATTGGCCCTATGACGGGTCGAGCGTGACGGATCCGGTCAGCAATGTTGCCAATGCGCTGATCATCAAGACCGCCAAGATCGCACTAAGCGCCACCGCTGGTGATATCAACGCGATCACGCCGCTTGCGATTACCCAAGCGACACTGAGCGCAGATACCGGCAGCATCGATATCGCTGCGGGCGCCGACTTCCATACCCAGTCGACGATGGCGGGCGCTAATGTCCAGATCGTGACACAGGGCGCCTTGGGCGTGGATGATCTCGGGGCGGGAGCCAACGTCAATCTTGTGTCACACGGGGACATGAACGTTGTGACCCTTGCTGCGGGCACGAAGGGGCCGGGCACTGTCCATCTTGAGACAACCGATGGTGCGCTTGATGTTGGCACCGCGACCAGCACCGGCACGCAGACTTGGCTGGCAAAGAATGACGCCACCTTCACGCAGATCACGACGACGGGCGCATTGCCCGGCGATCCGGGAGATGTGGATGTGACCTCGGCTGACGGGGCGATCATCGGCGGCTCGATCGACGCGGCTGGAAGTGTCAAGTTGACGGGCAACGGGATCGGCTTTGATACGGTTATTGCCGGGGTCGATGCGGCGATCAATTCAAGCAAGGACATCATCGGAAACCTGCTGGATGTTGGCAACGTCGCTGACTTGATTGCGGGCAGCGATACCTATGCCGGTGACATCCGCATCAACGTGGTCAAGGCCAAGTCGATGTCCTTCGATGCGACGGGCGTTTTGAACCTGCCCGACTTGCAGGTCGCGGATTCGCTGGTCTTGCGGGGTGGAACGGTCACGGCAGGGATCACGCAGGTGCCCAACGGTCCCAACCCGCTGCGCCTGACCCTGACGGGCGGTCGCGGCAGCGTTGGAACCTTGGCGACGATCACCGCCAATGTGCCCGCGGGCCTTGATATCGGCGATCTGTTCTTCGTGGACACGACGATCGACACCACGGCAAAGGATGTGAGCATTGCTAACGCCTACGTGCCGGGCTCGCTTTGGGTGCGCACGCCGCTGCAAACGTTGCTGTTTGACAACCGCACGCCGCGCCCGCATTACAATGCGAATGTGCAGTATTTCGAGCCGACCTACGCCTTTGCGCTTGATTTGAAAGGCTATGCAAGTACCTCGGACGCCTATGTGGTTCAGTATAATGTCTCGCCCGACGCTACCAACGAGCTTGAGTTGCTGGACTTCCCGGGCGCAGGCCTTGTGCGCGATACGATCCGGGTGATGCGCAATGGCGTGGATTGGGGATATGGGCCGGGCACGCCGTTCTGGGCGTTCTACAAGCAACAGCCACGCACCAGCACGGTCTATACGGACGGAGAAAAAGTCTACATCGACGGTGTGGCCCATGATATTGGGCTGGTCGGCGGACAGGGACCCGCGGTGCAACTTGGCAGCGCGCAATGATCAAACAAGAATGGGGAGCGGCGCGGTGAGAGCACAACATAAGGCAGGCAGGCACCGCAGATCTCGTTTGGTTGATTTCGGTGCGGCGGGCTTGATTGGGTCGCTGGCACTGATGCAATCGGTCGCTGCGGTAGAGGCGCAAGCGATCAACCCGGCGACGACGATCGAGCAACAAAATGAGCGCCGTGTACAAGCGCTCAGCGCGACGACGCCTTTGTCGGGGCCTGTGGTCATCAGCCCAGCTGCTGCGCGCGGTCAGATGGTTCCGCCCGGTGGTCCGACGGTCTTGCTCAGCAAGGTCGAATTCACCCCCGGATCGGACTTTCTGACGCAGGCGGATCTGGACCCGATCCTTGTCAAATATGTTGGCAAACGGGTCGATTTCTCGCAGATTCAGCACCTCGTTCAAGACGTCAACGACCTTTACACGCGCATGGGGATCGTAACGGCAAGCGCTGTGCTGCCGCCGCAAACGCTTGATCGCGGCTTGCTCAAGGTGCAACTCGTCGAGGGCAAACTTGCCACGGTCGCGGTGAACGGGGCCCAGCAGGTGCCGGCAGATTTCATCTTGCAACGGGTGCAGCTGACGCGGGGCGAAAACACCGTGGATGTGCCCGCTGCCGCCAAGGACATCACGCGTTTCAACAAGGTTTATGATGCGCAGCTGCGTATGTCGCTCCAGCCGGGGGCTGATTTTGGCACCACCGATGTGGCGCTGCAGCTGATCGAGCCGCAGAAAAACCAACTGTCGTTCTTCGTTGATAATCAGGGCGTGCCATCGACGGGCAAGACCGAGCTGGGGATTTTCTATCACCGCTACAGCTTGCTGACGCCCGACGATAATTTTCTTGCCTATGGTACGCATGCCGAGGGCAGTGACTCTGGCACGCTGTCATATGATGCGCCGATCACGCCCATGGGGACGCGTCTGGGCCTGACGTTCAGTCGCTCAAAGATTAACGTGATCAGCGGGCCGACTCAGCCGCTTAACATCTCGGGGCGTTCGGGCTCGCTTGGCGCGACGCTAAACCAGCCGCTGTATATTTCGCCGACATGGTCGCTTTTCGCGATTGGCGGGGCCTCGTATGGAACGTCGAAATCCTTCTCAAACGCGACGCCGCTGGTGGATTCCACGACCAAGGAATACTCGCTGACGCTCAATGCCAGCTACAATAAAGACCGGCTGGCATTCTCGATTTCGCCCCAGGTATCGCGCGCTTTGACCAACGATCATCTCGCGCCGCTTAAGCGTAACATCTCTCTGTTCACCGGCTCTTTCAACGGTTCGTACCAGTTCAAGAACGGGATCGTTCTGATCACCAACGGCGCTTGGCAATATACCGATACCAAGCTTGTTCCGGGCGATCTCTTGTTTCAGGTCGGCGGACCGACGACCGTGCGCGGCTTTCCAAGTGACGCATCGTCCGGCGACAGCGGCTATTACGCCCAGTTCGAATTGCATAAGTCACTTGATATAAAGGGTTTGGCAAAGGGGCTGGATGTGTACGGGTTTGTGGATGCCGGGTCTGTGTATTCGACATTCCCCAAAAGCGTCTTCTTTGCCTCGGCAGGCGCAGGCCTTGCCTATCCTCTGACCCCAAATGCCAAACTCGAGGTTGGGGTTGGCTTCCCACTGCGTCAGGTTGTGGCGAACCAATCTCCCGCGACAGTTTATACCCGTCTAACGGTTGCCGCATTTTAAGGGCACGCGCGTAGCGAAACTGAGGCAGCTTTAGCGCCTCAGTTTCGCTGTGCCGTCGGTTCATGCGCCGAATCGACCCGCTTGGGGCCGAGAAAAATCTAAGTCACTCAACCATTTGGCGAAAACTGCCGTCGCGATCTGTTCAAAATTTGGCAGTGTCAAAAAAAAGTGTTGCTTTGGCGGCGCGAATTGCGAAGCATCTGTCACACGACTTTCACATGACGCCCTTAGTGGCTCATGTGCTTGTGATCCGCGCGTGTCGCGATTGGGCTGAAACCTGACGTAAAAACGAATATCGCTGCGCGTGCGATCAATATCTTCGGGCGAGACACCGGCGGCGATGCTGACCGGGGGCCCGATCAACAACTGGGGAGAAGACCTGACATGACGTCTAAAATCCGACTTGCTCTGAGCGCAAGCGTGGTGGCTTTTGTCGCCAGCGCGAGCATCGCATCGGCTGATAGCCTTGATGCGCTCTACGCTGCGGCGAAAAAGGAAGGCAGCTTGACGACGATCGCGCTGCCCCATTCCTGGTGCAACTACGCGGGCGTGATCGATGGCTTCAAGGCCAAGTATCCCGGCATCACCGTGAACGAGCTGAACCCCGATGCGGGCTCGGCCGACGAAGTTCAGGCGATCCGCGCCAACAAAGATAACAAAGGCCCGCAAGCGCCCGACGTGATCGACGTGGGTCTGTCCTTTGGTCCTGCCGCCAAGGATGAGGGGCTGATCCAGCCCTATAAAGTGTCGACCTGGGACACGATCCCCGACAGCGCCAAGGATGCTGACGGCTACTGGTATGGCGATTACTACGGCGTGCTGTCGTTCGCTGTGAACAAAGACCTCGTGGACAACGTTCCGCAGGACTGGGCCGATCTGCTCAAGCCCGAATACGCTAATTCGGTTGCACTGGCAGGCGATCCGCGCGCTTCGAACCAGGCGATCCTGGGTGTTCTGGCCGCAGGTGTGTCTGCAGGTGGCGCACCGGGCAAAGCCTCGGGCGATGCCGGTCTGAAATATTTTGCCGAGATGAACAAGAACGGCAATTTCGTGCCCGTCATCGGCAAAACTGGTACGCTGGCCCAAGGCGCAACGCCGATCGTGATCGAGTGGGATTACAACGCGCTGGCAGGGCGTGACACGCTGAAGGGCAACCCGCCGGTCGACGTGGTCGTGCCGCAAACGGGTGTGGTCGCTGGCGTCTATGTGCAGGCGATCTCGGCCTATGCGCCCCATCCCAATGCTGCGAAACTGTGGATGGAATATCTTTATTCCGACGCAGGACAGCTGGGCTGGCTGAAGGGCTATTGCCACCCGATTCGCTTCAACGATCTGGCCAAAAACGGCAAGGTTCCCCAAGAGATGCTGGACGCGATGCCCCCCGCTGAGGGCTATGCCAAAGCGATCTTCCCGACGCTTGATGAGCAGGCCGCGAACAAGGAAGTCGTGACCTCTGGTTGGGACAGCGTCGTCGGCTCTAACGTCCAGTAAGGCGTTGAGCGTAATAACCCGCCCCGTGCCATCCGGCGCGGGGCGGGTCACTTTGATTCGAAAGATACCACTATATGGCTGACACCCTCGCCTCGCGACGCCGGTTGCCGCTAACATGGGTCGGAATGGTGCCGTTCACGGCCTTTGCCGTCCTGTTTTTGATCATGCCCACGATGTATATCGTGATCGGCGCATTCAGATCTTCTGATGGCGGGTTTACCTTCGCCAATCTTGTGAACCTGTTTCAGCCCTCGATCCTCGCCTCCTACTGGATTTCGATCAAGATCAGTCTGGCGACGGCCTTCTTTGGCTGCCTGATCGGCTTTGCCATGGCTGCCGCCGTCACCCTCGGAGGCATGCCGAACTGGCTGCGCGGACCGATCATGACGTTTTCGGGGGTGGCCTCGAACTTTGCTGGCGTGCCGCTTGCCTTTGCGTTCCTCGCGACGTTGGGTCGGCTGGGGCTGGTGACGGTGGTTCTCAAGCAATGGTTCGGCTTTAATATCTATGCCCATGGCTTCAATCTGCTTAGCTTTTTCGGGCTCACGATCACCTATTTATTCTTCCAGATTCCGCTGATGATCCTGATCATCACGCCTGCACTCGACGGGCTTAAGCGCGAGTGGAAAGAGGCCGCCTCGATTCTGGGCGCCAGCGGCTTTCAATATTGGCGCATCGTTGCGCTGCCGATCTTGTGGCCCTCGCTGCTGGGCACGCTGGCGTTGCTGTTTGCCAATAGTTTCGGGGCCGTGGCCACGGCTTACGCGCTGACGGGATCGTCGCTGTCGATTGTGCCGATCATGCTGTATGCGCAGATTCGCGGCGACGTGTTGCAAGACCCCCATCTTGGTTATGCCTTGGCGTTCGGGATGATCGTTATCACGGGGATCGCGAATTTCGTCTATGTCTGGTTGCGGGTTCGGTCTGAGAGGTGGGTGAAATGAGAGTGCAACGGTTCTGGTCCATCATCGCGCTGATCTTTGGCTTCACCTATTTCGCGCTGCCCCTGATCGGCACGCTGGAATTTTCGCTACGCGCGCGCCGTGGTGAATATTCCCTGGATGCCTACCGCTCGGTGCTTAGCGATCCCCAATTCCGCGAGACGTTCAGCTATTCAATCGTGATGGCGATCTTCACCATCTTCGTCGGCGCACTGATCGTGGTGCCCACGGCCTATTGGGTGCGCCTCAAGCTGCCGCGTCTGCGCCCGGTGGTTGAATTCATCACCCTGTTGCCGCTGGTGATCCCGCCGATTGTCATCGTCTTTGGCTATATCCGGCTTTACAACACCTCGTCCTTCCTGCCGCTGACCGGAACTCTGACGGGCACCAATATCCTGTTGCTGCTGGGCTATACGACGCTGTCGCTGCCCTACATGTATCGCGCGGTGGATACGGGGCTGCGCACGCTGGATGTGGCGACGCTGACCGAGGCCGCACAAAGTCTTGGCGCGGGCTGGATCACGATCCTTGCGCGGTTGATCCTGCCCAATGTCTTGATCGCGGTGCTGTCGGGGGCCTTCATCACCTTCGCCATCGTCATCGGCGAATTTGTTCTCGCTTCGCTGCTCAATCGGCCCGCCTTTGGGCCGTATATGCAGCTTGTCGGTGCCAACAAGGCCTATGAGCCTGCGGCGCTGGCGGTGATTGCCTTCTCAATCACATGGATCTGCATGGGGCTGATCCAGCTTGTCACACGATTTTCGAAACATACGAAAGCACAACGGTAACTCATGGCCTTTCTCAACATTGAGCATCTTGAAAAATTCTTCGGCACCAACCGTGTGGTGAAGGATTTCAATCTGGCCATTGATCAGGGGGAGTTCGTCTCGCTTCTGGGCCCATCGGGCTGCGGCAAGACGACCGTACTGCGCATGGTCGCGGGGTTTGAGACGACCTCGTCCGGGGCGATCAGCATTGACGGTCAGGATGTCACGCATCTGCGCCCGAACCAGCGCAATATCGGCATGGTCTTCCAGTCTTACGCGCTGTTTCCCAACCTGACGGTGGCGCAGAATGTGGGCTTTGGCATGCGCGTGGCGGGCCGCCCGAAATCCGAGATCAAGGCCCGCGTGGATGAAATGCTGCGCCTGATCGGCCTGCCCAAGCTGGGCAATCGCTATCCGTTCCAGCTGTCGGGCGGGCAGCAACAGCGGGTCGCGCTGGCCCGGGCGCTGGCCGTGCAGCCGCGCGTGCTGCTGCTGGACGAACCGCTCTCGGCGCTGGACGCCAAGATCCGGGTCAGCTTGCGTGACGAAATCCGCGAAATTCAGCGCGAGCTGGGTATCACCACGATCTTCGTCACCCACGATCAGGAAGAGGCGCTGTCGATGTCGGATCGCGTGGTGGTGATGAATGGCGGCGTGGCCGAACAGACCGGCGCGCCGTTCGAGATTTACAACCACCCCACAACCCGGTTTGTGGCGCAATTCGTTGGCACGCTGAACACGCTCTCGGCCACCGTCGTTGATGCCAAGACGGGCCGGGTGACGGTGGGCGAAACGCCCATCGCGCTTAACCGTCCGTTGGCTGGGGCCACGACGGGGGAGACCATCAACCTCGCGCTGCGTCCCGAGGTTGTGTCGTTGGGCCGCAAAGAAGGGCGCGACACGATCCTTGCCGGGCGACTTGCCGAGGTTCATTTCCTTGGCTCGACGATCCGCATGCGGGTCGATGTTGGCGGCACGCTGATCTCGCTGGATACGTTCAACACCCCCGACACGCCGCCGCCGCGCATCGGTGAGGCCGTCGAGCTAAGCCTGGCCGAGCGTGACCTGCTGGTGCTGACGGATTAGGGTTTTAAGGGGGGCTTTCTCGCCCAAGTCGTCGGCGGAGGGCATCGCTTGACTTCCGCGTGACCGCTCAATCGTCTTGCGCCAAACGGCTGTAGGCTTTGGCGAAATGCGGGCGAAAGAGCCCCCCGATGCTCACATTCAGCCCCGTGATCTGCTTTGTCCCGCAGATCCGTCGATAGGTCGGATCAAGATTGTGCGGGGCGCGCAATAAACAACAGTCTGGTCGGGGGCGCCGCCCCGGCCTCTGACCTTCCCCCGGGATATCTTGGCACTGGCGATGGGGCGCGAGAGCGTCTTGATGATCGCTAAGTTTCGCCGCGAGATGGAAATGTCATGTCACAACTCTTTTTATCGCTGCTCGGTTTTGCCTGTGTCGCTGCAGGCACGCCGGGGCCGAATAATATCATGGTGATGAGTTCGGGCGCGACCTTTGGGTTTCGCCGCACGGTGCCGCATTTGCTGGGGATCGCGCTTGGCCATGGGCTGATGGTGGTGCTGATCGCGCTGGGGCTTGGCGAGGTGTTTATCCGCATGCCTGCGCTGCATGATGTGCTGACGGTGTTGGCTGCGATTTACATGCTGTGGCTGGCGTGGAAAATCGCGCATGCAGGCGCGCCGGGGCAGGGTGGGAACACGCGCCCGTTCACGTTTTTACAGGCGGCGGCGTTTCAATGGGTGAACCCAAAGGCTTGGGTGATGTCGCTTGGCGCGGCCACGATTTACGGCAGTTTGGGCGGGCTGCTGATGGGCGCGGTGTTTGTGGTTATCGACCTGATCGCGGTGTCGATCTGGACGGGGTTGGGGCAAACTCTCAGCCACTGGCTTGGCACGGGGCCGCGGCTGAGAGCGTTCAATTGGCTGATGGCGGGGCTGTTGGTGGCCTCGATCGCGCTGGTGTTTCTGGAACGCTGACGCGCCTCAGCCGTTGCGGATCGTCTCGACCATCAGTGCCACGTTTTCGGGATCGGCATCGGGCGTGATACCATGGCCAAGGTTGAAGATATGCGGCCCGTTCTTGAACGCCTCGACGACATGGCGGGTCTCATCCACCAGCGCCTGACCGCCCGTGACCATGTGATGGGGCGCAAGATTGCCCTGCACGCAGCCCGCGATTTGCACATTGGCCGCGCCCCATTCCGGCGTGATCGAATTGTCGAGCGCCACGCAATCGGCGCCGGTCTTTTCGTGAAAGCCGATGTAGCCCTCGCCCGCCTCACGCGGGAAGGCGATCACGGGCAATTGCGGAAAGCGCGCCTTGAGTTCGGCGATGATCTTGCGGGTCGGTTCAACCGCGAAATCCTGGAAATCGTCGCCCTTGAGACTGCCAGCCCATGAATCAAACAGCTTGACCACCTCGGCCCCGGCCTCGACCTGTTTGGACAGGTATTCGATGGTCGAAACGGTCAGCAGGTCGATGATTTTTGAAAAAGTTTCGCGATCTTGCGATTTCAGCGCATGAGCGGGGCCCTGATCCTTGGTGCCTTGCCCGGCGATCATGTAGGTCGCCACCGTCCACGGCGCGCCCGCAAAGCCGATCAGCGTGGTCTCGTTGGGCAATTCACGGCTGAGAATGCCAACGGTTTCATAGATCGGGGCAAGCGTGTCGTGAATGTCGTCTTTGGTTTTCAGCTTGGCGAAATCGGCGGGTGTGGTGGTCGTGCTTAGGCGCGGCCCCTCGCCGGTGACAAACCACAGATCTGCACCAAGTGCCTGAGGAAGCAGCAAGATATCTGCAAACAGGATCGCCGCGTCAAAGCCGTAGCGCCGGATCGGCTGCAAGGTCACCTCGGCGGCGAGTTCAGGATTATAACACAGCGACAGGAAGTCGCCGGCCTGTGCGCGGGTGGCGCGATATTCGGGCAGGTAGCGCCCGGCTTGCCGCATCATCCAGACCGGAGGGGTCGGCAGTACTTCACCATTCAGCGCCCGCAGGATCGTTTTCTCAGCCATGTGCATCTCCTCTTTGCCTCTTTCATCGCGACCTGTGGCGACATGTCAAGCGCGCGCCGTCTTGCGCGGGCCATCTGTCGCGGGTAAGCCGGGGGAATGATGCAGATGCCCGATGCGAAATCCCCGCTCAA
This sequence comes from Thioclava arctica, assembly GCF_040892615.1. Taxonomy (NCBI): domain Bacteria; kingdom Pseudomonadati; phylum Pseudomonadota; class Alphaproteobacteria; order Rhodobacterales; family Paracoccaceae; genus Thioclava; species Thioclava arctica. The sequence goes on along the minus strand of NZ_JBFRYC010000002.1, from coordinate 242,243 downwards.
GATCGGCACGCGCGGCTCGCCTTTGGCGCTCGCGCAGGCCTATGAAACGCGTGCGCGCCTGATGGCGGCTCATGATCTCCCCGAGGCCGCCTTTGAGGTCGTGGTGATCAAGACTACGGGCGATGATCGCGCGTTGATTGATGCGGATAAGCCGCTGAAAGAGATCGGCGGCAAGGGTCTGTTCACCAAGGAAATCGAAGAGGCGATGGTCGATGGCCGCATCGATATCGCCGTGCATTCGATGAAGGATATGCCCACCGAGCAGCCCGAGGGGTTGATCCTGAATTGCTATTTGCCGCGCGAAGATGTGCGCGATGCGTTCGTCAGTCTCAACCACGCCGGGATCGCGGCGCTGCCCGAGGGTGCAGTTGTCGGCTCGTCCAGCCTGCGGCGGCGCGCGCAGCTGGCCTATCGCCGCCCCGATCTGAAGCTGGTTGAGTTTCGCGGCAATGTGCAGACCCGGTTGAAAAAGCTGCAAGAGGGCGTGGCCGAAGCGACGTTTCTCGCGATGGCGGGGTTGACCCGTCTGGGTATGGTCGAGGTCGCGAAATCCGCGATTGCGCCGGAAGATATGCTGCCTGCCGTGGCGCAAGGTGCAATCGGCATTGAGCGGCGCGTGGCCGATGCGCGCTGCGAGGCGCTGCTGGCCCCGATCCACCATCTGCCCACCGCGCAACGTCTGGCTGCTGAGCGCGCCTATCTTGCCACGCTGGACGGGTCTTGCGAAACTCCGATTGCCGGGCTTGCCATCATCGAGGGCGACGAGCTGTGGTTGCGTGGGGAAATCCTGCGCCCTGACGGCTCTGAGGCGATCTCGGGCGAGGGGCGCGCGTTGATTTCCGAGGGCGCGGCCCTGGGCGACGATCTGGCGCGGCGATTGCTGGCCCAAGCCCCGACCGGCTTTTTCGACTGGCGCTGAGCCCCTCTTGAAATTGGCCGCAAACGGGGGCAATGGGGGCTTATGTTTGCTCCGTTCCGCCCGATAGTCAAAGATCCCGCGCTGCGTCTGGCGGCGGTGCTGCTGGTGCTGTTTGGGGCCCATGCGGCGACGATGGGCCCCTATGTTTCGGCGCTGGCGATCAAGGTGTTTGGCCTGTCCGATGGCGCGTTCGCGCTCGTCTTGATGGTGGCGTCGGTTCTGTCGGTCTCTGCCTCGGTCGGCTTGGGGATTTTGGCCGATCAGCGGGCCAATCGACGTGCGATCGCGTTGGGTACTTCGTTAATGCTGATTCTGGCCTCGGCACTGGTCTTGGCGGGCGATAACGCAGTGGTTTTCGTGATTGCCAATGCGTTGATCTTGCCGCTGTCAGCCTCGATCTTTGGTCAGTTGTTTGCGCTGTCGCGCCTTGCCGCATCGACCCATCCCGAAAAAGACCGCGCCGCGATTCTGTCGACCCTGCGCGCGCTGTTTGCGTTGCCTTGGCTGGTCGTGCTGCCGATCTGGTCGGTCGCCTTCGATCAGGGAGCTTCGCTGACGGCGATCTACCCGGTCACGCTGACGCTGGGGATTTTGATCCTTGCGCTGACACTGGCGTTCTGGCCCCGCGATGGCGCGACCCGCTGGCCCGACCCGAAATCAGGCCTCAGCTTTCGCGAATCTTTGCGCGAAATGGCGAACCTGCCGATCCTCAGCCGGGTGGTGGCGCTGGGTACGATCAACGGGGCCGTGATGTTGTATCTGGTGGTGATGGGGCTGGTGTTTGAGGCCACGCCGGGGCGCGGCGCGGCGGATACGGCACTTTACGCGGGGCTTCTGGCGGGGCTCGAAGTGCCCTTCATGCTGGCCTTGCCGGTGTTGGTGGGGCGCGTCTCTCGCACGTCGCTGATCTGGGCGGGGGCGGCCCTTTATGCCCTGCATCTGGGGCTGATCCCGGTTCTTGCACCTACGCCCTATGTCTGGTTGCTGACAATTCCCGGCGCGGCCGGCGGCGCGGTCGTGTTGACCCAGCCGATGGCCTATCTGCAAGACCTGCTGTCCAATCGTCCCGGTGCGGGGGCCTCGCTGATGGCGTTGCAGAAATTGGCGGGCGATGCGTTTTCCGCCGCTGTTTTCGCAATTGGCACGGCGCTTGCAGGTTACGAGCTCGCCGCCGCGATGGGGGCCTTGCTGGGCGTCATTGGCGCGGGCGCACTTTGGGCGATGGACCGGCGCGCCGCGCGTAGCTAAGCCCTTTCATCTAGCTAAAAATACTCCCGCCGGAGGCTCCTGCCCACTGCCAGGCGCGCGCTCAACTGCCCGGCTTCACCTTTGCCAACAGCTCCAACACTTTGGGCCCCAAAGCCGCAACCACCTTTTTTACGCCCGCGGGCGTGGGATGGATATTATCGGCCTGCATCAAGTCTTCCTTGGCGCGCTCTGCGAGCGGTGTGGCCATGATCGGAGCCAACAGATTGGGCACCAGAACCGCGCCATATTTCTGTGCCAGATCGGGATAGATCGCATCGAATTCTTGCTGATACTCAGGCCCGTAATTGCCCGGTGCGGGCAGGCCCGCCAAAAGCGCAGGGATATGCTTGCCCTGCAAATCCGCCAAGATCGCATCGAGATTTCCGCGCGCCTCAGAGGGCGGCAGCCCGCGCAGCAGATCATTGCCTCCCAGCGCCACGATCACCGCCTTGGTGTCGGGCGTCAGCAGCCAATCGAGCCGCGATTTCCCGCCCGCGGTGGTATCGCCAGACACCCCGCCATTCACTACAGTCACATCCGCGCCATGCGCGTTCAGCCAGTCCTGCAATTGCGGCACCAAGCCGTCGCTGGGATTCTCAAGCCCGTAACCTTGGGTCAGCGAATCTCCCAAGGCGAGGATCTTGGTCTGTGCCGCGACCGGCATGGCCAGCAGCGTCGCAAGCACAATTCCTGCGCCCAAACGCTTGTGCAGCCGCGTATTTGGCCCATATCCCTTTGAAGCAAAAGAAAGACAGGTAGCCATGGCTGACACGATCCTCGCGCTCAAAGACGCAAAACTTGCGCTGGCGGGCAATGCTGGCCCGGTCGAAATTCTGCGCGGGATTGATCTTGCCATTGAGCGGGGCGAAAGCGTTGGGCTCACGGGGCCTTCTGGGTCGGGCAAATCATCGCTCCTGATGTTGATGGGCGGGCTGGAACGCGCCAGCTCGGGGTCGGTTATGGCCTTGGGTCATGATCTGTCGGCGATGTCCGAGGATGATCTGGCCCGCTTTCGTCGGGGTAATATGGGGGTGGTGTTCCAAAGCTTCCACCTTATCCCGACAATGACGGCACTGGAAAATGTCGCGATGCCGCTGGAAATCGCCGGTGTCCCCGATGCGTTCGCGCGCGCTGAGGCGGAACTAGAGGCCGTGGGGCTGGGTCATCGCGGCCATCACTATCCCTCGCAAATGTCGGGCGGAGAGCAACAGCGCGTCGCCTTGGCGCGTGCCGTCGCCCCGCGCCCTGCGATCCTGCTGGCCGATGAGCCGACCGGAAATCTCGACACAGCGACGGGGACCACGATCATCGAATTGCTGTTCGGCCTGCAAGAGCGCCATGGGGCCACGCTGATCTTGGTCACCCATGCCCCCGATCTAGCGGCGCGGTGCAGTCGCATCATTGAGCTGCGCGACGGCCGGGTCGTGACGGGTGAACCCGCATGACCCTGGCTTTCACGATTGCCCGGCGCGAGTTGCGCGCGGGTCTGCGCGGCTTTTGGGTCATGCTGCTCTGCCTGATGCTTGGGGTGGCCGCGATTGCTGCTGTCGGGCTGGTGCGCAGCGCGATCACCTCGGCGCTCAGCGATCAGGGCGCGGTGCTGTTGGGGGGCGATGCGCAATATGAATTCACCTATCGCCGAGCCAAACCCGACGAGTTGAAATGGATCACCGATCACGCCACGGCGGTCTCGGAGGTGATTGATTTCCGCTCCATGCTCAGCACGGGAACCGATGCGACGCAACGCGCGCTCACGCAGGTCAAGGCGGTGGATGGCGCCTATCCGCTTGAAGGGAAGCTGGAGCTAGACCCGCCCGTGGGGCGCGCCGCGCTCAAGGGCGAAAACGGTTTCCCCGGGATTTTCCTCGACCCGATTTTGGCTGACCGTCTGGCGGTAAAACCCGGTGATACGGTGCGTTTGGGCGGACAGGATTTCGTGATGATGGCACGGCTCTTGCGCGAACCTGACAGCACGGGCACCGGCTTTGCGCTGGGGCCAAATTCGATCGTTGCGCTTAGCGCCATTGCGGACACGCCGCTGCTGGCACCGGGGTCGCTGTTTGAAACCCAATACCGCGTAAGCTTGCCTGCGGGCACCGATCTGACGGTGGCCAAGCGCCAAGCCGAAAGCCACTTCAAGGATGCCGGGATGCGCTGGTCGGATCGGCGTCGCGCGGCACCGGGCGCGCAGCGCTTTGTGGATCGGCTCGGCTCGTTTCTAGTGCTGGTCGGGCTGGCGGGGCTGGCAGTGGGCGGTGTTGGCATTTCCGCGACGGTGTCGTCTTGGGTCGAGCGCAAATCGGGCACAATCGCGACGTTGCGCGCGCTTGGCGCGACGGGGGCGACGATCCGCGCGGCGTTCTTGATTCAGCTTGTGGCGCTGGGCGTGGTGGGCATTGTCGCGGGGCTGGCGCTGGGCGCTGGGCTGGTTTTCGCGGCCTCGGGGCTGATCGAAAATGCGCTGCCAATCCCGGTCGAGATTCGCTTGCAACCCGGCCCGCTGGGGGAGGCGGCGCTCTATGGCGCGCTGATTGCCGCGATCTTTGCGCTGTGGCCGCTGTCGCGGATGGCGGCAATGCGCGCGGCGACGCTGTATCGTGACACGATGAACGGACGCCGCCTGCCGCCTTGGCCGACGATGACGTTGACGGGCGTTTTGCTGGTGGTGTTGGTCGTCGTCTCGGCGTGGTTTTCGGGGCTGTGGGGGCTGACGCTGGCCAGCCTTGGCGGCATCGTGCTGGCTTTGGCCATCCTAAGCGTCGCGGCTTGGGCGATCCGCGTTGGCGCACGCGGCGCGCAACATCTCGCGCGCGGCCGCCCTGCCTTGCGCGCGGCCTTGGCGGCAATTGGTGGGCCGCGCTCCGAGGCGCGCTCGGTCATCCTGTCGCTGGGGCTTGGCCTCTCGGTTCTGGCCGCCGTGGGGCAGGTCGATGCGGGGCTGCGCGGAGCGATTTCCAACGATCTGCCCAAAATCGCGCCAGCCTATTTCGTGATCGACATCCAGCCCGATCAGATCGACCCGTTCAAGGCGCTGCTGGCCAAGATGCCTGCGGTGAGCAAGGTCGAAGCTGTGCCGATGCTGCGCGGCGTTATCACTAAGATCAATGGTCAAAACGCGCGTAAAGTTGGTGGCGAGCATTGGGTTCTGCGCGGCGATCGCGGCGTGACCTATTCCGAGACTCCGCGTGAAAAGCTAACGGCAGGCACATGGTGGCCCAAGGATTATAACGGCCCGCCACTGGCCAGTTTCTCGGCCAAAGAGGCGGCAGAGATCGGGTTGAAACTGGGCGATGATATCACCGTCAATATCTTGGGGCGCGATATCACGGCCAAGGTCACCTCGTTTCGCGATGTGAACTTTTCAACGGGCGGGATTGGCTTTGTGCTGACGTTAGATCCGGCGGCGCTGCAAGGCGCGCCCCATACGTGGCTGGCCACGATCTACGCCCCGCCCGAGGCCGAGGCGCAGGTAATGCGCGATCTGGCCAAGGCGTTTCCCAATATTACCGCGATCCGGGTGCGCGACGCGATTGCGCGCGTCACCGATGCGCTTTCCTCGATTGCGCGCGCGACGTCGCTGGCGGCCTCGGTGACGCTGCTGACGGGGTTTGTCGTGCTGATCGGCGCGGCGGCGGCGGGCGAGCGGGCGCGCGCCTGGGAGGCGGCAATGCTCAAGACCCTCGGGGCGACGCGGTCCACGATCTTGTTTAGCTTTGCGCTGCGCTCGGCGCTGATGGGCGCTGCGGCAGGTGTGGTCGCGATCGCCTTTGGCGGGCTTGCGGGCTGGGCCGTTGTCGATCTGGTGATGGGCGCAAGCTATCAGTTCGCGCCAATCCCTGCGCTGATCATCGTGGCTGGCGGGGTGGTGGCGACACTGGCGGCCGGGCTGGTCTTTGCGCTGCGCCCGCTTGCGGCGCGCCCGGCGGGGGTGCTGCGCGCCTCCGAGTAAGCAGGGGATTTGGCAGGCGTCGGGAGGCCTCCGGCGGGAGTATTTGATGCTAGATGAAATGGCCGTGCTGCGTCTTTCATCTAGCTCGAAATACTCCCCGCGGAGCGTTCCACCCGTGCCAGAATTGCCGCGCTTTGCCCTAGCGCAATCCCGTCTGCTTCAGCAGTCCGCGTTTCTTGGCCTCATAGTAATAGCCCCGCGCATACCACTTTACTGCGCGCTCTTCAGAGCCATCAGCGACCATCCAGGCCCCGCGCAGGTATTTCACGCCATATTTCAGGTTGGTATCGGCATCGAGCAAATCATGGGGGTTGCCGCGAAATCCCATTCCGCGTGCGGTTTGCGGCGAGATTTGCATCAGCCCGAAATAGGGGCCGTTTCGCGCCTCGGGGCGGTAGCGACTTTCGCGTTGGATCACGCGATGCGTCAGGCTGCGCGGCACCCCGTAGTGATCGGAGTAGCGGTTGATCAGCGCGCGCAGTTGCGGCGTTTCATTGTGATGCAGGGGCGGGTTGCCTAGGGCTTTGTTCGCGGTTTGTGGGCCGCCTCCGCAGGCAGCAAGGCTGGCCAGAGACAGCAAGATGAGGCGGCGTGACAGCATCGGGCGCTCCGGCAAATTCGGTGACAAGAAAAACCCGATCTGCGTGCCAAGGAAAAGGGGGCTTGCGGGGCATCGGCGCGCAATCGCCGATCAGCGTGCCGCGCGGCGCAATCGAAGCGCGTTGGAGACTACAAAGACGGACGAAAAGGCCATTGCCCCCGCTGCCAGCATCGGGGACAGGCCGGGCCCGCCAAAGGGCACCAACACGCCCATCGCGACCGGAATCAGCGCCACGTTATAGGCGAAGGCCCAGAACAGGTTTTGCTTGATATTGGCCATCACGGCGCGTGACAGGGTCAATGCGCGCGCTACGCCTTGGGGATCGCCCCCCATCAGCACGACCTGAGCCGCCTCGATGGCCACATCAGTGCCGGTGCCGATGGCAAGGCCGACATCGGCGGCTGCCAGCGCGGGGGCGTCGTTGATCCCGTCGCCGACGAATGCCACGGGGCCATGGGCGCGCAAGCGGTCGATTGCGGCGCGTTTGCCGTCGGGGAGAACCTCGGCCTCGATCTGATCTATGCCCAGCGTATCGGCCACAGCCTGCGCGGTGGCGCGGGTATCGCCGGTGACCATCGCGACCTGCACGCCTGCGCGGTGCAGCGCGTCAATGGCGGCGCGGGCCTCGGGTTTGATCGGGTCGGACAGCGCCATCAGCGCGACGGGTTTATCATCAAGCGCCATCCAGACCGGCGTGCGGCCCTTGGCGGCCAGTGCCTCGGCTTGGGCGGAAAAGGGGGCGATGTCGGCGCCCGCCTGCGCCATCGCCTGTGTGTTGCCCAGCCACAGCATCGCGCCTTCGGCCTGCGCGCGCAGGCCCATACCCGCCAGCGCCTTGACGCGTTTCACCGGCGCATGGGGAATGTCGCGCGCGGCGGCAGCGTCCAGAATTGCGCGCGCAAGCGGATGCTCCGAGCGCGCCTCGGCCCCTGCTGCCAGCGCAAGGATCTGGGTTTCGGACAAATCCGCCAGCGGGAGCAAATCGCTGAGCGCGGGCTTGCCTTGGGTCAGCGTGCCGGTTTTGTCAAAGCCGATGATCGTGACCTCGGCCAGCCGTTGCAGCGCATCGCCGCGCCGAAATAGCAGGCCCAGTTCCGCGCCCCGTCCCGTGCCGACCAAAATCGAGACCGGCGTGGCGAGCCCCATTGCGCAGGGGCAGGCGATAATCATCACCGAAATCGCGGCGACAAAGGCATGGGTAAAGCCCATTCCCGCCAACAACCAGATCGCGAAAGTGGAGAGCGACAGCACCATGACGGCGGGCACGAACACCCGCGTCACGCGATCCACCAGCGCCTGCACAGGCAGCTTCGCGCCCTGCGCCTGTTCAACCATCGCGATGATGCGCGCAAGCACGGTATCGCCCCCGGTGGCGGTCACGCGATAGCTAAGAGCGGCCTCGCCATTAATCGTGCCACCGGTGATCTTGTCGCCCTCGGATTTGCTAAGCGGAATCGGTTCTCCAGTCAGCATGCTCTCATTGATATGGCCCGCGCCTTCGGTGATCACCCCGTCCAGCGCGACACGTTCGCCCGGTGCAAGCAACAAGATATCACCCGTGGTGAGGGCGCTGATCGGGCGCTCTTCGACACCGTTTGGCGTTTGCACGCGGGCGGTTTTGGGCTGCAATCCGATGAGACGCGAGATCGCCTCGCCAGCGCGACCCTTGGCGCGGGCCTCCAGCCAGCGGCCCAGCAAGATCAGGGTGACGATGGTGGCGGCCGCCTCAAAATAGACGCCGCGCGCAGAGGCAGGGATCAACTCCGGCGCAATTGTGACCAGCGCGGAAAAGACAAACGCCGCGAGCGAGCCCAGCGCTACGAGCGAGTTCATTTCGGGCGCGCCACGCACCAGCGCGGGGATGCCGATGCGCAAGAACATGCGTCCCGGAAGGGCCAGTACAAGCGTCGTCAGCCCCATCTGGATCCACCAGCTTGTACGCTCGCCGATCGTGGCGGCGATCAGGTGATGGAGGCCGGGGATCAGATGCGCGCCCATCGCCAGTGCAAAGACCGGCAGGCTGAGCGCCAGCGCGATCAGGAATTGGCGTTTGAGGTGGCTTGCCTCGGCGGCTTGACGTTGTGCGACCGGGGCCGGGGCGCCGCCTTGGTCTTTCACGCGTGCAGGGTAGCCCGCGGCAGTGACCGCCTCGGCCAGATCGCGGGGGGCAAGCGTGCCCTCGACATAGTCGACCTGTGCGCTTTGGGTGGCGAGATTGACCGTGGCCGTCGTGACACCGGGCAGCACATTCAGGGCGCGTTCCACCCGCCCGGTGCAACTGGCGCAGGTCATCCCCTCGATGTCGAGCCGGGCAGTTCCCATCGTTGCCGGATAGCCCGCCGCATCAAGTGCTGCGACCAGATTTGCGGGTGTCGCGGGGGCGTCGAACTCGACGCTGGCGGTGCGCGCCATCAGATTGGCGCTGGCTTGCTGTACGCCGGGCACGCCCATCAGCACGCGCTCGACCCGCCCCGTGCAGGCCCCGCAATGCATTGCGTCGATGGTAAAACTGGTTTTGGTCATGGTGTTCGCTCCTGCGCCTCATGTGATGCGGGCCTAGGGTGCGGTCAAGCGCCGCGTCATACATTCGAACTATTGAATTTGTTGTGAGGAGGTGCTATCTTCACCCTAACAGTATTCCCCCTATGTGGAGCCTTCCGATGAACCTCGACCGTACCATCTTCGCCTTTGCTGGCGTCATGATCCTGATTTCCGTTCTGCTGAGCGCGTTTGTGTCGATTTATTGGCTGTGGTTCACCGCCTTTATCGGCGCGAACCTGTTGCAATCGGCCTTTACCGGATTTTGTCCGGCGGCTTTGATTTTTGGCAAGTTCGGCGTGAAATCGGGCTGCGCGTTCCAAAAGTAAGGCGGATTGGCCACGCTGCGGCCCTTATCTGCCCGGAATGCTTGCAAGAACTTGAGAGGGCGGGGCGGCTTTGCTAGCCTCGCCTTAAGGTTTTTGCCGTAAACGATATGCGTTTACGGAGTTTCAGGAGTTGCCAATGGATCGCCGCGCCTTTGTTCTTTCGCTTGCAGCGATGTCTATTGCTGGCCTGCCTGCCTTTGCGCAGGCCCCCAAAGTCGAGGCCGAGACGGTAAAGACATGGCCGATTGGCTCGCAATATTACCCCACTCAAGTGCGGGTGAAGCCCGATCTGGCGGTCGGTTCGATCATCATCGTATCGGACAAGTTCTTCCTGTATCATATCATCGCGCCGGGCGTGGCGATGCGCTATGGCGTGGCCGTGGGCAAGGCCGAGCTGAAATTTCGCGGGCAGGCCGTGGTGGCGCGCAAGGTCGAATGGCCAAGCTGGAAGCCCACCCCTGAAATGATCGAGCGCAGCCCCGAGAATTACGCGAGATATGCCGATGGGATGCCGGGCGGACCGCAAAACCCGTTGGGCGCGCGCGCGATGTATCTCTATCAGAACGGCCATGACACGGCGATCCGTATCCATGGCACCACGTCGCCCAGTTCGATCGGGCATGCAGTGTCCAATGGCTGCATTCGGATGGTAAATGATCACGTGATCGCGCTGTTCGATACCGTTCCAGTCGGTACGCCGGTGACCGTTTACTGATGCAACTCACCTCTGTCGCGCAGGTCGGTGATCTGGATTTTGACACGATCATCGACGTGCGCAGCCCGTCCGAATTCGCCGAGGATCACATTCCCGGCGCGATCAACCTGCCAGTGCTGGACGATGATCAGCGCGCCCGTGTGGGCACGATCTACAAGCAGGTCTCGTCCTTTGATGCGCGCAAGATTGGCGCGGCTTTGGTGGCGGAAAACGCCGCGCGTCATTTGCGCGAGGCCTTAGCGGATAAGGACGGTGGCTGGCGACCGCTGGTCTATTGCTGGCGAGGTGGGCAGCGTTCGGGGTCGTTCACAACGATCTTGCGGCAGGTGGGCTGGCGCGCCGAGTTGATTGAGGGCGGTTACAAGACGTGGCGGCGGCTGGTGGTCGAGGCTTGCGCCGCGCCGATGCCGTGCCCGGTCGTGGTGCTTGATGGCAATACCGGCTCGGCCAAGACCGATATTCTCAAATCGGCGGCGGCGCAGGGGGCGCAGATGATCGACCTTGAGGGGCTGGCCAATCATCGCGGCTCGTTGTTTGGCGCGCGCGAGGGTGGGCAAAGCAGCCAAAAGGATTTCGAATCGCGTCTGGCACGCGCGATTGCGGCACTTGATCCGGGACGAGTGGTGCTGCTTGAGGCCGAAAGTTCCAAGATTGGCGATCTGCAGCTGCCCAAGGGCATTTGGGCGGCGATTTGCAGCGCCCCGCGTATCCGCATTACCGCTCCGCTGGCCGAGCGCGCTGGGTATCTGGCTCGTGCCTATGGCGACATCATCGCCGATACCGCGCGCCTCAGCGCCGTGATCGACAAGCTGCGCCCGTTTCAACCCGCCGAGCGGATTGAACGCTGGCAGGCGCAGGCAGCAGCGGGGGAATTTGCCGCGCTCGCAGGTGAGCTGATGGCCGATCACTACGATCCGCGCTATGAAAAACACCGCGCGCGTCAGAGCTTTGACGAGCAGGTCGTGCACGCGCCCAGCTTGGCGGCGGAAGCGATCCCGGCGCTGGCGGCGCAGGTCATCGCAGCCGCCCAAGCCGCGCTTAGCTGACGCGCAGCATGGCCGGGCCGGGGGTGATCTCGCCAATATCGGCGGCGGCGTATCCGGCGGCTTGCAGTGCCTTCAGTACCGCCCCGGCCTGATCGGCAGGCACGGCGGCCAGCAGCCCACCCGAGGTTTGCGGATCATAAAGCAGTTCAGTTTTTGGCCCCGGCGGGGCGGTGATGTGGCCTGCGCAATTGGCGATGTTTTGCGCCAGAAGGGTGGAGTGCTGGCCGTCCTCGGACAGTGCCAAGGCCCCCTTCAGCAGTGGCACCGCGTCCAGATTGATTGCGGCGGACAGATTGGAGGTTTTGCACAGGCCCAGCAGATGGCCCGCGAGGCCAAATCCAGTCACATCGGTCATTGCGCGGGTCACCGGGGCAAGGATCGCGCTGGCCTTGGCGGAGCTGGTCGCCATTGACTGCAGCGCGCGCGCAACGACTTCGCCCGGAGCCGCCTTGGCCATTTCAGCGGCCAGAATGACGCCAGTGCCGATGGGTTTTGTCAGGATCAGACGATCGCCCACTTGCGCGCCATCCTGCCCGATGGGCTGTGCGCAGAGCCCGGTCACGGCAAAGCCCAGCGTCAATTCTGCCCCCATCGAAGTGTGCCCGCCCACGAGATCGGCGCCCGCCTCGGCAAAGGCCTGCGCGGCGGCACCCAGCATTTCTGCCAAAGCGCGCGCGCCCATGTCCTCGGATTGGCGGGGCAGGGTGACTTGCGCGAGCGCGGCTTGCGGCGCGGCCCCCATCGCCCAAGCGTCGCTCATCGCGTGCAGCGCGACGATGTGCCCCAGTAGCCACGGGTCTTCGGTAAAGGCGCGCACGTGATCGGTGGTAAAGACCTGCGCCCCTGCGCTATGCGCCAGAAGGGCGGCATCATCGCCCGGTCCAGATAGCACATCTGCGCGCGAGGGCGCTGGCAGCCCTGCCAGCGCCGAGCGCAGTGCGGCCCCGCCCAGCTTCGCGCCGCAGCCACCACAAAGCGGCTTGTCGCCCAGCACCTCTTCAATCCCAAGCGCTCGCGCGGCGGGCAGCGCAGGCGGGGGCATCGCGGGCAAGTCGTGAACTTTGTCCATGAATTTGCGATCAATGCGATCCTTCCAGCGCCAAAGCCATTTGCCATCCAGCGGCAGGCCCCATTTATCGGCCACGGCCCCTTTGCCGCCGGTCGAGATCAGCTTGAGGTAATCGCGCTGCGGGTGATAGTCGCGCATCGTCCCGCCCGACAGCGCAGCACGCAGGTTGTGAAACAGCGGTTTGGCCTGACGCACGGCGTAGACGCCTGCCTTGGGGCGCGGCGCATAGGCCAGATGAGCGATGTCTCCGGTGGCGAAGATTAACGGATCCGAGCTTTGCAGGGTCGGGGTGACGGTGATGAAGCCGTTTTGCAGATCAAGCCCGGTCGTGGATAGCCAATCGGCGGGTTTCGTCGCCCCCGTGCCGATGATGAAATCGGCCTTGGCGCTGCGCCCGCTTGCCAGCAAGACCTCGCCCTCGCGCGCACCTTCAAGCGCGGCATCGGTTTCGATGCTTACGCCAAGGCGCGCACAATGGGCCAGCATGCGCGCCCGTGCCCCAGACCCCAGCGCGCGCAGGGGCGCAGGGCCAGCCTCATAAACGCTGACCTTAGCGGCGGGCAGGCGATGCGCGCAGGCCATCGCAAGTTCCACCCCGGCCACGCCACCACCCACCACCGCAATGCGGGGCGCTGCGGGGGCCGTCGCGAGGAACGCGGCCCAGGCATCAGCGAAGGCGTCCAGCGGCTTGGCCGGGGTGACATGCTGAGAAAAACCGGGGAGATTTGGCATCTCGGCGGTGATCCCGATATCGATTGAGGCCACGTCATAGGCAATCGGCGCGCGCCCCGGCACGGTGATCAGCTGCGTGTCGCGATCAATCGCGCTGGCGAACCCCAGCACCAGCCGCGCCCCCGCATGACGCGCCAGCTTGACCAGATCGAGTTGCAATTCATCGCGCGCATAGTGGCCCGCGATATGGCCCGGCAACATGCCCGAATAGGCCGCAGAGGGCATCGGGTTGATCACGGTCAGGCGCACACCGGGCAGCGGGTTCATCCCCCACATTCGCAAGACCAGCGCATGGGTATGCCCACCCCCGATCAGAACGAGGTCACGGGTCAGGGGCAGCGGGGCGGTGGGGTGCATGATATCTCCTTGTCTCCTCATGCCTAGCGGCTGGCCGCGCATTCGCCAATCGCCAATCTGACGCAGCGGGGGAGGTCGTTTTCGTGCAAAACGCCCTTGACGGGGGGGGCGGGTTTGCCTAGTTAGCGCACGCAGTGGCTAGGTAGCTCAGCTGGTTAGAGCACACGACTCATAATCGTGGGGTCGGGGGTTCAAGTCCCCCCCTCGCCACCACTTATCCCCTCTTTGCGGATCAGACAAAACGGCGCTTGCGTCGTTTTTCTGCATTCGTGGCGGTCTTTGTGGGCCCCGCATGAAAAAAGGCGGACCGAGGCCCGCCTTTCGTTGATTGGATGTGGCGCGCTTAGGCGTCGGTCTTTTTGACGGCCTTGAGCTTGTCGATGCCCAAAATCTTCATCCCGAATTTCTCATAGAACGGCTCGGACGTGCCTTTGCGCAGTTTGCGCATGAAGTATTTCTCAAAGCCGATCTTGGCGAGGTGAACCCATTTGCCCTGGCTCGACCAGTTCACATTGCGCGGCGGCAATTGCGGCTGGGCAACAAAGGCGATTCCGCTATCGCCAAAGTCAGCAAGACAGATTGCGTTCCAGGTGCCGGTTTCGTCCGGTTCCTTGCCGCGCACGATATTGCCCAGGTTATGGGCGGTCGCGGTGACCATCGATTCGATCATGAAACCGGTCTTTGGTACGCCACAGGGCACCGGGGTCGGGCCCATCGGCGGAATCGCGATGCCCACGCCGATCCCGAACACGTTTTGGTATTTCGGGTTGCGCTGATGCTTGTCCACGATGACGAAGCCGCGCGGGTTCACAAGGCCCTCAAGGCCCATGACCGCGGGAATGCCACGGAAGGGCGGCAACATCATCGAGTATTTGAACGGCATCTCATGGGTTGCCTTGATCGACCCGTCATCGGCGATCTCTTCGACATGCATCGTGCCGTCTTCGACCTTTTTCACGCGGCTCGAGGTCATCCATTTGATGTGCTTGTTGCGCATCTCGGATTCCAGCAGACCCTTGGTGTCGCCCACGCCATCAAGGCCAAGGTGTCCGACATAGGGTTCCGAGGTTACGAAGGTGATCGGTACCTGATCGCGGATCTTGGCGCGGCGCAGCGCGGTATCCAGAATGAAGCAGAACTCATAGGCCGGGCCAAAGCACGAGGCACCCTGCACCGCGCCCACGATGATCGGGCCGGGGTTTTTGCAGAATTTATCAAAGTCGAGCTTCGCCGCTTCGGCGTGATCGATATGGCAAACCGAATGGGTAAAGCCCTCGGGGCCAAGGCCCTCGATCTCGTCAAAGGCCAGCTCGGGGCCGGTCGCCAGCACGATATAATCGTAGCTGATCTCGCGCCCGTCATCGAGCTCGACCTTGTTGTCATCGGGATGCACGCGCTTGGCGCCAACCGGGATGAAGTTGATATTCTTGCGCTTCATCGTCGGCGCTAGATCGACCGTAATGTCCTTGCGGTCACGCCAGCCAACAGCAACCCAAGGGTTGGATGGCACAAAGTGGTATTTCGCCTCTTTGGTGATGACGGTGATTTCGTCTTCTTTGCGAACTTGATCGCGCAGCTCGTAAGCCATGATAGCGCCGCCAAGGCCAGCGCCAAGTACCACGATATGTGCCATACTGTTAGTCCCTCCCGTTACCCGAATGTCAGTTTCGTGCTTGACCATCCGTTGAATTCATATTCTTGAATGTGTCAGGCGCGCCGGTCAAGCCATCATTGCGCGCAAACTGGCTTAGCGACAAGTCTGACGAGAATGTGATCGCGCATCATACGGGGAATTGACGGAAAAAGGCCGGCGCATAGGCCGGCCTTTCGTAATTGTGTCAGTAAGTTTGCCTTACTTGGGAGCTTCTGCGGTGATGCCTTCGACGTAGAAGGTCATGGATTGCAATTGCTCGTCGGTGGCCATTTCGCCATCAGCCAAGAAGACGCTGCCGTCTTGCTTGTTCAACGGGCCTGCAAAGGGATGCACCGCGCCCGAGGCGATATCGTCTTTCAGCTTGAGCGCTTCGGCCTTCACCTCGGCGGGAACCGCGTCGGAAATTTCGCCGATCTCGACCATGCCGGTGTCGATCCCGCCCCAGGTGGCTTCGGATTTCCAGCTGCCATCCATCATCTCGCCTGCGCGCTTGATGTAATAGGGGGCCCAGTTGTCGATCGTCGAAGAGACACGCGGTTTGGGGGCGAAGCTCGACATATCCGAGGCCTGACCGAAGGTGATCACGTTGCCCGCCTCTTGCGCCTTGGCTTGGGGTGCGGTGGAATCGGTGTGTTGCAGCAGCACGTCCACGCCATCGGCGATCAGGGCGGCGGCGGCATCGGCCTCTTTTGCGGGGTCGAACCAAGTGTAAGCCCAGACGACTTTCATCTCGACATCGGGGTTGACCTTTTTCGCGGCGAGATAGGCGGCGTTGATGCCCTGATAGACCTCGGGGATCGGGAAGGAACCGATATAGCCGATCTTGTTGGTCTTGGTCATGCGCCCGCCGATGGTGCCCTGAATCGCGCGGCCCTGATAGAATTTCGCATCATAGGTCGCGAGGTTATCGGCACGCTTATAACCGGTGGCGTGTTCAAATTTCACATCGGGGAATTTCTTGGCGACGTTGACGGTGGCATCCATGAAGCCAAACGAGGTCGCAAAGATCAGCTTGTTGCCCGCCAGCGCCAGTTGGGTCAGAGCGCGCTCGGCATCGGGGCCTTCGGGGACGTTCTCGATGAACGAGGTTTTCACCTTGTCGCCGTATTTTTCCTCAATCGCCTTGCGGCCTTGATCGTGCTGATAGGACCAACCCATATCGCCCACCGGGCCGACATAGATAAAGCCGATTTTCAGCGGTTCGTCGGCGGCGAATGCGGGCAGGCCGACACCGGCGACCAGGGTGGTCGCGGCAGTGGTTTTCAGGAATGATCTGCGGTTCATCAAGCTACTCCAGGTTGGTTGCGGGCCTCTCATGAGCCCTGTGGATAAATGCCTCAGCTTGAGGCGTGGAAGGATTTGCCAAGGCTGGCAGGGGCGGCCTGCACGCCATGGCGGTGAAGGGCGGACAAGATCACCAATACGATGATGGTGATCACATAAGGCGCCATCGACAGGATATGAACGGGAATGGCATAGCCCGCCGCTTGCAGTTGCAATTGCAACGCGGTGATGCCGCCAAACATATAGGCCCCCAGCAGCACCCGCCACGGGCGCCAGCTGGCAAACACGACGATGGCCAACGCGATCCAACCCGCGCCTGCGGTCATGCCCTCGGTCCATTGTGGCACTCGCACGAGGCTGAGATACGCGCCCCCCAGACCGGCCAGCGCCCCACCAAACCCCAGCGCGGCAAAGCGCACGGCGACCACGCGATAGCCCAGCGCATGGGCCGCGTCATGGCTTTCGCCGACCGCGCGCAGGATCAACCCGGCGCGGGTGTAGCGCAGCACGAACCAGACCACCGCGACAAGCAGCAGCGAAAGATACACGATCCAGTCATGGGAAAACAAAATCGGCCCGATCACCGGAATATCCGCGAGTGGTCCGAAATCCAGCTTGGCGGTGGGGGGCGGGCGCACGCCCTCATAGCCCTTGCCAATCAGCGCACTGAGGCCCAGCCCGAACAAGGTCAGCGCCAACCCCGTAGCAACCTGATTTGACAAGAAAATCTGCGTGAGGAACGCGAACAGCAGAGCCATCAACGCCCCGGCCAGCGCGCCCGCAATAAAGCCCAGAACCGGGTTGCCCGTAGCCACAGCCGCCGCAAAGCCTGCGACCGCGCCCATGATCATCATGCCCTCGACCCCAAGGTTGAGAACGCCCGACTTCTCGGCCACCAACTCGCCCGTCGCGGCCAGCAAGACCGGCGTTGAGGCCCCCATCAGCATCGCCGTCAGGCCAATGATATCAATCCCGCCGATCGTCATGCGCCGCCCCCTTGTCCCCAGATCAGCACCGGTCCCCAGAAGGCGTAGCCGCAGATAAGTCCCACGACCAGCCCCGCGACTGCGACATAGCGCTCGCGGCCCCGCAGATGGGGCATGTGCGGGCTTGGTCCCTCACCACGTGCTCCGACGCGCGCCATCAGCGCCTGCGTCACCCGCGCCATGGCTTCGAGAACGAGGATCAGCACGATCCCGACCACGACCAGCACCCAAAGCGCATTCATCAGCGCCAAGGCATACCACAGCCCCAACCCCGCCAGCAGACCTGCCAGCGCGAGAACGGGAATATGCAAAGAGGGGAGTTTCTTCATGCCACCGCCTTCCGGCCCAGACGGATGCGAAAGTTGGTGAGCACGTCAAACCCGAGCAAGAAAAACAGCAACATCCCCTGAAACACCTGGATTGCCGCCGAGGGCAGCCCCAGTGTCAGCTGCGCCATGTCACCCCCGATATAGGTCAGCGCCATCAGCAAGCCTGCCAGCAAGATGCCGATCGGGTGCAGACGGCCCAGAAACGCCACGATGATCGCGGTAAAGCCGTAGCCCACATTGAAACTGTCGGTGATTTGCCCCGAGGGGCCCGAGACCTCAAACATCCCGGCAAGCCCTGCGAAAGCGCCTGCCAGCCCAAGGCAAAACACCACCAGACGCGCCGGGACGACACCGGCAAACCGGGCAGCGCGCGGCGCTTCGCCTGCAACGCGTATGCGAAAGCCCATGATGTGGCGGTGCATCAGGATATAGGTTGCGATAACGGCAATAAAGGCCGTGACCACCCCCCAATGCAGCCCCGTGCCTGCGATCAGATCGGTGTTATGGGCCGAAGGGTAGCTTTGCAGGTTGCGCGAGCCGGGAAAGCCATAGCCCTCGGGGTTCTTGAGTGGTCCGAAGGCCATGTAAGCCAGCAGGTTTTCCGCTACATAAACCAGCATGAGCGACACCAGAATTTCCGAGGTGCCGAACCACACTTTCAGCAGTGCCGGGATCATCGCCCAAAGCAAACCACCAAGCGCTCCGAGCACGATCATGGCAGGGAAAAGCCAATGACTTTCAGCGGGATAGATATGCAGCGCCAACCAAGCCGAGGCCAGCGCCCCCATGATGTATTGTCCCTCAGCGCCGATATTCCAGATGCCAGCACGAAAGCCCACGGCCAAGCCGCTTGCGATCAGGATCAGGGGGCCGGCCTTGACCAAAAGCTGGCCGCGGAAATAGCCCGCATTCGCGCCGAAAAGCGGATCCCAAAAGATCACGCGGATCGCCTCAATTGGTGGCTTTCCCAGAAGTGCAAACAGCAATCCGCCCGCAATCATTGTTGCGATAACGGCGACGATCGGCGTGGCATAGGTCCAGAACTTTGCGGGGTTCGGGCGGCGGATCAGGGTGATCATATCTGCGCCTCCTGCATGCCATGCGCGCCGCCCAGCATCAGCCCGATCTCCTCGATACTCAGCCCTTTGGTTGGGCGCGGCGCGCTGAGCCGCCCTTCGTTGAGCGCGGCAAAACGATCAGCGATTTCCATCAATTCATCAAGGTCTTGGCTGATCGCAATCACCGCCGCCCCTTGCGCCGCCAGATCCAGCAAGGCCTGCCGGATCGCCGCCGCGGCTGCCGCATCGACGCCCCATGTGGGCTGATTGACCACCAAAACCTCGGGCGCTTGCAAGACCTCGCGGCCGATCACAAATTTCTGCAAATTGCCCCCCGAAAGTGCGCGCGCGGCCACATGCGGGCCCGGTGTGCGCACATCAAAGGCGGTGATCACATCTTGCGCAAAGTCGCGCGCCGCGCCCTGATCGACAAATCCATTCTGCGTCAGTTTCTTGCGCGTCGTGCCCGTTAGAATCGCGTTTTCGGTCAGGCTCATCGCGGGCACGGCGGCATGGCCAAGCCGTTCTTCGGGCGCCGCGAGCAGCCCCATGCCACGGCGCGCGTTGGGCCCGAGCGCCGAAATGTCTGCGCCCAGCAGCTGCACTGTGCCATGTTTCGAGGGGCGTTCGCCCGATAGCGTGGCCAGCAATTCTTCTTGCCCATTGCCCGCCACACCACCGATGCCCAGCACTTCGCCCGCGCGCAATTCAAAGCCGATTTCTTTCAGTGCGGGGCCGAATTGTGACATCGGGGGCAGGGAAAGATTGGTGACTTTCAACACGACATCGCCGGGTTTGCGCGTGGAGCGGTCGGTTACTTTCAACTCCGCGCCGACCATCAGCTCGGCCAGCTCGCGGGCGCTCTTCTCGCGTGGATTGCAGTGATCCACGACCTTGCCGCCGCGCAGGATCGTGGCCGCCTCGCACAGCGCGCGGATCTCTTCGAGCTTGTGCGAGATATACAGAATCGCGGTGCCCTCAGCCGAGAGTTTGCGCAAGGTTTTGAACAGGATATCAACCTCTTGCGGGGTCAAAACGCTGGTGGGTTCGTCCATGATCAGCAGCTTTGGATCTTGCAGCAAACAGCGCACGATCTCGACGCGCTGGCGTTCGCCCGCAGACAGATCGCCCACCAGACGCGCGGGGTCCAGCGGCAGCCCATATTCGGTCGAAATCTCGCGGATTTTCGCCGCCAATTGGCGCATCGGCGGCGGGGTTTCCATGCCAAGCGCGACGTTTTCGGCCACGCTCAGCGCCTCGAATAAGGAAAAATGCTGGAACACCATCGCCACGCCCGCGCTGCGCGCCGCGCGCGGATCGGCGGGGGCATAGAGCGCGCCTTGAAACTGCATCGTGCCGCTATCGGGTTTGACCAGCCCGTAGATCATCTTGACCAAAGTGGATTTGCCCGCGCCGTTTTCGCCCAGCAGCGCATGGACCTCACCCGGACGGACCCGCAAAGCCACGCCATCATTGGCCACGACCCCGGGGTAGGCCTTGGTCAGGCCCTCGATTTCTAGCAGCTCGCTCACCCGGCGCGCACCCTTTCCCTTGGCGCGGCATGCTCCACGCTCAGGTCCCTCACTAGCGCGCTGGCGACGCCCAAAGCAATGGCTTGAGGGTGCTTGCCAAGACTTGGATCGCCTATTGGGCAGGCAATGCGCGAAATTTGTGCATTTGAGTGGTTCAGCGCGCCAAGTCGGCTGCGAAACCGGGCGGCTTTGGTGGCCGATCCGATCAATCCAAGCGAGCGAAACCCGTGATGCAACAGCGCATCGCACAGGCGCAAATCCAGATCGTGGGAATGGGTGGCGACGATGTGCTCGGCATCGCTTGGCGCATGGGCCACGACGCGCACCGGGTCTGCAGCGACCAACGGGGACACGCGCGCAGGCATCGGATCGGGCAGCTTTTCGGCGCTGATGTCGATCAACGTGATCTGGCGGTGTTCAAACGGGGCCATTACGGCGGCAATCGCGCGCCCCACATGGCCGCCCCCCCAGATCCATAGCTGCCCGTCGTTGGGCGCAAGAACGGGCGCATCGGCGATGAAATCAACGCTCACAGCCCCCCCGCAGCATTGCCCCAATTCGGGCCCCAGCGCAAAGCTGCGCCGCGTTTGAGTATGCCCCGTTACTAGCATCTGGCGGGCGTGCAAGATCGCCTCCCATTCCAGCGCGCCACCGCCGATCGTGCCCTCAATTCGGTCGGGCCAGACCCGCATATGCGCGCCCGCCTCGCGCGGGGTCGAGCCTTTGGTCTTGCAAATCGTAACGCTGATCCAGCCGCTCATGGCGTGCCTCGCGCTCGGTTCACGGCAGCCAGAACCGCCTCTGCGGTTGCGGGCGTTTGCAGATCGGGCCAGTGCGGACCGCAGGCCTGACAGGCGTCTGACAATGCCAGATAGGCCGAAATCGCCAGCATAAAAGGAGGCTCCCCCGTCGCCTTAGACCGATAAATCGTCTCGACGCGGTTGGGCTCATCCCAAAGCGCGACATTGAAAATCCGGGGCCGATCCGAACAGGCCGGGATTTTGTAGGTCGAGGGCGCGTGAGTGCGCAAGCGCCCCGCGTCGTCCCAAACAAGCTCTTCGGTCGTCAGCCAGCCCGCGCCTTGCACAAAGCCACCCTCGATTTGTCCGATATCAAGGCCGGGATTCATCGAGGCCCCGGCATCATGCAAGATATCGGTGCGCAAAATGCGATTTTCCCCCGTCTGCGTGTCGATCACCACCTCGCTCACAGCCGCGCCATAGGCGAAGTAAAAGAACGGGCGGCCTTGGCCCTTGATCCGGTCCCAGCTGATTTCGGGGGTTGCGTAAAACCCGGTGGAGGAAAGCGAAACGCGCGCTTCATAGGCCTGTTTGACCACTGCCGCGAACGGCCGTGTGCTGTCGCCCGCAATCACCTGACCGCCCTCGAAGCGCACCGAATCGACAGGGCAGCCCTCTTGCGCGGCCATGAACGCAGCAATCCGGCCCCTGATCGTCTCGCAGGCCGCCTTCACCGCCATGCCGTTCAGATCCGCCCCCGAGGACGCCGCAGTGGCTGAGGTGTTAGGCACTTTATCGGTTGCGGTGGCGGTGATGCGCACCGATCCATCATCGACCCCAAAGACCTGCGCGGCCACCTGACAGACTTTGCGATGCAGACCCTGACCCATCTCGGTCCCGCCATGGCTGAGCTGAATTGAGCCGTCTGCATAGACATGCACCAGCGCACCCGCCTGATTGAGATGGGTCAGCGTGAACGAAATTCCGAACTTCACCGGGCTCAGCGCGATGCCCTTCTTCAATGTCGTGTTTGTGCTATTCCAGGCCGCCACAGCGGCCTTACGCGCCACAAAATCTGCGGATTTCTGCAACTTGTCGGTCAGCTCATGCAGGATGAAATCCTCCACCGGCTGGCCGTAATGGGTGGTCTGCACCTTCCTCTTGATCGAAATATCCCCGGGGGTCTGGGGGCGGGCAGCCCCCAGCGCTGCCGCATAATAATTGCGCTGGCGCAGCTCAGTCGGGTCCAGCCCCATGACATGGGCGAGGTGATCTACCGCGGCCTCGGTGGCCAGCATCCCTTGCGGCCCGCCAAAGCCACGAAACGCTGTCGCGGATTGCGTATTGGTGCGCAAACGGTGACTTTCGATGCTGATATTGGGTAGGAAATACGAACTGTCCGCATGCAGCATCGCGCGGTCGCAAACCGGCAAGCTGAGATCTGGCGACCAACCGCAGCGCGCGAGATGGGTGAACTCTGCGGCGACAATTTTGCCATCCTGATCCGCGCCGATTCTATATTTCACTGTGAAATCGTGGCGTTTGCCGGTGATCATCATGTCGTCGTCGCGGTCATAGCGCATCTTGCACGCCCGCCCCGTGGTGCGCGCCATCACTGCGCAAGCGATCGCAAGGTGGTTGCCCTGACTTTCCTTGCCGCCAAAGCCACCGCCCATCCGGCGCATCTCGACGCGGACATCATGCATCGCGCAGCCCAAGGCATCCGCGACCTTATGTTGGATCTCGGTCGGATGTTGTGACGAGCAGCGGATCACCATGCCCTGATCGTCGGGCAGGGCGAGGGCGGCTTGGCCTTCAAGGTAGAAATGCTCTTGCCCGCCAATATCCAGACTGCCCTCGACGATCTGCGCGGCTTGCGCAAAGCCCGCCGTGACATCGCCGCGTGCCCAAGTGACCGGGCCGCCCTCGAAATGGCTGTTGGCGGCGAGCGCCTGTTCAATCGTCAGAATTGCCGGGCGCGGCGCATAGGTTATCTTGGCCAAGCGCGCGGCCTTGCGCGCTGCAAGGTGGCTGGTGGCGGCGACCAGAAAAATCGGCTGGCCGACATAAAGCACCTCGCCTTCGGCCAGCACCGGTTCCGGGTCTGGCGCGGGCGAGGCGTTATTGGCAAAAGGCATGTCGGCGGCGGTCATGACCGCGACCACGCCGGGTGCCGCGCGCACCGCCGCAAGATCAAGCGCGGTGATTTCGGCATGGGGCTGTTCGGACAGCCCAAACGCCAGATGCAAGGTGCCTGCGGGCACCGGGATATCATCGACATAGCGCGCCGCGCCGGTGACGTGAAGGTGCGCAGAATCATGGGGTTGGGTGGTGCCGATGCTCATGGCTGCACCTCAAGGATCGAGACTTGGCCACTGTCTTCGCGGCCATAGCGCAGCACCATCGCCTTGGCGGCCTGCATCCGGTAGGCGCTGGAGGCGCGCATGTCCGACATTGGCGTGAAGTCATCTTCCAAAGCGGGCAGGGCCGCGCTGAGTGCGGCCTCGCTGAAAGGCTGCCCGATCAGCGCGGCTTCCAGCGCGCTGGCGCGTTTCGGAATGCCTGCCATGCCGCCAAAGGCGATGCGCGCACTTGCAATTTTTCCACCTTCTTCGGTCAAATTGAGGCATCCGCACACAGCAGAAATGTCTTGATCGAACCTTTTGGACAGTTTGTAGCAGGCCAGACCGGGGGCGGATTTCGGCACGATGATGCTTTGCACGAACTCGCCGGGGGCGCGGTCTTGCTTGCCATACTCAAGGAAGAAATCCTCTAGCGCGATCGTGCGGCGCAGATCGCCCCGGCGCAGGGTCATGGTGGCCCCCAGCGCAATCAACGCGGGCGCGCTGTCGCCAATCGGCGAGCCATTGGCGATATTGCCCCCGATCGTGCCGGCTTGACGCACCTGTTCGCTCGCAAAGCGGCGCAACAGTTCGGCGAAGCTGGGATGGGCCTGCGCCATGGCCTTGCGCAGTGCGGCAATGCTCACGCCCGCGCCGATGACGAAACTGTCGGCGGTTTCTTCGATGGTTTGCAGATCATGACAATGGCCGAGAAACGCGATCTGATCCAATTGGCGTAACTGTTTGGTCACCCAAAGCCCGACATCGGTGGCGCCCGCAATCAGCGTGGCATCGGGATGGTCCAGATACCATGTGGCAAGCTCATCGGAATGGCGCGGCATAAAGGCGGTGGAGCTGCCCTCATCGCCCAACACGGCCGCGTCCAGATCCACCGGGTGATCGAGCATCCAGTCAGGAACGGGGGCATCTTGCGCGGCCTTGGCGGCGCGGATGATTGGGGCGTAGCCGGTGCAGCGGCACAGGTTGCCCGCCAGCAGTTCGTCGTGATCGGTTTGCCCATTCAGATGCGCGCTCGCCATCGAAACCACGAAGCCCGGCGTGCAAAACCCGCATTGCGAGCCGTGATGGTCGATCATCGCCTGTTGCACCGGGTGCAGCGTGCCATCGGGGCCCGCCAGCCCTTCGACGGTGCGCAGGGCGCGGCCGTGCAGATGGGGCATCATCATCAGGCAGGCATTGAGCGGACGCGCGCCGGATTCGTCTGTCACGATCACCGAACAGGCCCCGCAATCGCCCTCGTTGCAGCCTTCCTTGGTGCCGGTCAACCCCTCGCTGCGCAGCCAGTCCAGCACCGATTGCGTAGGCTCAGTGACCTGAACGCGCCGGGTTTCTCCGTTGAGAAGAAACGTGATGTCCATGCAATTAATCCGCCGCGTTACTGGTGCCCCGGTCACAGCGCGCCCGCTCGATGCGGCGTAGAGAAGGCGGCTTTCTTATAGCAAAGCCGATCAGGGGAGGGCTTGGCAAGGGATTCGCGCCTGCGCGATGCCTGAAAACTGATCTGACGATCAAAATTAAGGCGATTGAACGCGAATTCGGGATCGGTGGTTTTGGCACTTTTCGTCTGCGCGCGCGCACCTTATCGTGGCGCGATGACCAGCCCCCGATTCATTCACCTGCGCGTCCATACCGAGTATTCGCTGCTTGAGGGCGCTGTGCCCGCCAAGAAGCTGGTGAAGCTGTGCGAGGCGGCGAAAATGCCTGCCGTCGCGGTCACCGACACCAATAACATGTTCGCGGCATTGGAATTTTCTGTGACCGCGTTGGGGGCAGGGGTGCAGCCGATCGTGGGCTGTCAGGTCTCGGTTGAATATGATCCCGCCCAGCCCGGCGAACGCCCGCGCGCGCCTGCGCCCATCGTGCTGCTGGCGCAATCCGAGCGTGGCTACGAAAACCTGATGAAGCTGAATTCGTGTCTTTATCTGGATAAGCACGGGGCACAGATTCAGGTTACGGTCGACGAGTTGGAGGCCCATTCCGAGGGCTTGATCTGTCTGAGCGGCGGCTCTGACGGGCCCATCGGGCGGCTTATTCGGGCAGGTCAGAACGGCAAGGCGCGCGCGCTGCTGGAGCGTCTGGCCGCGATCTATCCGACGCGCCTTTATGTCGAGTTGCAGCGCCATCCCGGCGAGGTCAGTGCCGTGACCGAGGCCGAGGCCGCAACCGAGCGCCCCTTTGTCGAATGGGCCTATGAGATGGGCCTGCCGCTGGTGGCGACCAATGATGTTTATTTCCCGAAATCAAGCCTTTACGAGGCGCATGATGCGATGATCTGCATCGCCGACGGGGCTTATGTCGATCAGGCGCAACCCCGTCGGCGCCTTACGCCGCAGCATTATTTCAAATCCGAAAGCGAGATGGTGGCGCTGTTTGCCGATCTGCCCGAGGCGGTGGAAAATACCGTCGAGATCGCCAAACGCTGCGCCTTTGCCACCTATCGCCGCGATCCGATCTTGCCGAAATTCGCCGATGACGAGATCGAGGAATTGCGCCGTCAGGCGTGGGAAGGCTTGCGCGCGCGTCTGGCGGTGATCCCGCATGCCGTGCCCGTCGAAGACTACGAGGCGCGCCTGACATTCGAGTTGGGCATCATCGAGCAGATGGGCTTTCCCGGCTATTTCCTGATCGTGGCCGATTTCATCAAATGGGCCAAGGATCACGATATTCCGGTGGGGCCGGGGCGGGGCTCGGGGGCGGGCAGCCTTGTCGCCTATGCACTGACCATCACCGACCTTGATCCGCTGCGCTATAGCCTGCTGTTCGAACGCTTCTTGAACCCCGAACGGGTCTCGATGCCCGACTTCGATATCGACTTTTGCATGGATCGCCGCGAAGAGGTGATCCGCTACGTGCAAGAGAAATACGGGCGCGACAAGGTGGGCCAGATCATCACCTTCGGCGCGCTTTTGTCCAAGGCGGCGGTGCGCGATGTAGGCCGCGTGTTGCAGATGTCTTACGGGCAGGTCGACAAGCTGTCCAAGATGATCCCGGTCGAGGGGGTCAAACCGGTTTCCATCGAAAAGGCGCTGGCCGATGAGCCGCGTCTGCGCGAAGCCGCGCGCAGTGAAGAGGTCGTCGCGCGGCTGCTTGATTACGCCAAGGCGATCGAGGGGCTGTTGCGCAATGCTTCGACCCACGCCGCCGGGGTGGTGATCGGCGATCGTCCGATTGATGAGCTGGTTCCGCTTTATCAAGATCCGCGCTCGGACATGCCGGCCACGCAGTTCAACATGAAATGGGTCGAACAGGCCGGGCTGGTGAAGTTCGACTTTTTGGGTCTGAAAACCCTGACCGTCGTGCAATCGGCGATGAACCTGATCTTCAAATCGGGCCGTCCGCTGCATGTCGATGCGGCTGGGAACCAGTTGTATGAACCCGCCGAGGGGGCCGAGAACCAGATCAACGCGATCCCATTGGATGACCCCAAGACCTATGAACTCTATGCCGCCGCGAAAACGGTCGCGGTGTTTCAGGTGGAATCGGAGGGCATGAAATCGGCTCTGCGCCAGATGAAACCCACCTGTATCGAGGATATCGTGGCGCTTGTGGCGCTTTATCGTCCGGGGCCCATGGAGAACATCCCGACCTATTGCGAGGTGAAGAACGGGCTGAAGCCGATCACCTCGGTGCATCCAACGATTGACCATATTCTTGAGGAAACTCAGGGGATTATCGTCTATCAGGAACAGGTTATGCAGATCGCCCAGGTGATGGCGGGCTACTCGCTTGGCGGCGCTGACCTGTTGCGCCGCGCGATGGGGAAAAAGATCAAAGAGGCGATGGACGCCGAGCGCCCGAAATTCGAGGCGGGAGCGGCACAGAACGGGGTCGACAAGAAAAAGGCCTCGGAAGTTTTCGACCTGCTCGAAAAATTCGCCAATTACGGCTTCAACAAATCCCACGCCGCCGCCTATGCGGTGGTCAGCTATTACACCGGCTGGCTCAAGGCCAACCACGCCGTCGAATTCATGGGCGGGGTGATGAATTGCGATATTCACCTAACCGACAAGCTGGCCGTCTATGCCGATGAGGTGCAGAAAAAGCTCGGGATCGAGATCATTCCGCCTTGCGTGAACCGCTCGCTCGCAAGCTTCGACGTGGTCGATCAAAAGCTGGTCTACGCGCTGGGCGCGCTGAAAAACGTCGGTTCGGATGCGATGCAGATGATCGTGGATGCGCGCGAGGCGGGGGGCGATTTCACCGATCTGTTCGATTTCGCGCGTCGCGTGGATATGAAGCGGCTGGGCAAGCGCCCGCTGGAAATGCTCGCACGCGCCGGGGCGTTTGATCTGCTCGATCCCAACCGCAAGCGGGTGTTTGAAAGCCTCGAATCGCTGATGGCGTGGTCGGGTGCCGTGATCGAGGCGCGCGAGAGCGCGCAGGTCTCACTGTTTGGCGAGGCGGGCGACGATCTGCCCCCGCCGCGTCTGGCCGATACCGATGACTGGCTACCCGGCGAACGCCTGTCCGAAGAACACAAAGCCATCGGGTTTTACCTGTCGGGCCACCCGATCGAAGATTTCCTGCCCGCACTCAAACGCAAGAACGTGATGAGCTGGGAAGAGGTGCAGCGTAAGGCGGTTGATGGATCATTCGTCACCAGAATTGCGGGCGAAGTCGCCTCGGTGCGCGAAAAGAAATCGGCCAAGGGCAATCGGTTCGCCTTTGTCGCGCTGTCGGATGCGAGCGGCCCTTACGAGGTCGCCTTTTGGTCCGAGGCGCTGGAGGCCTGCCGCGATGTGTTGGAAACCGGCAATCTGCTGGTGCTGACCGTCAAGGTCGAGGTCGATGGGGAATCGGTGCGCATGGTGGCCTCGTCTGCCCAACCGATGGACAAGGCGACGGCGGATGCGGGGGCCTCGGGGCTGTTGATCCATGTCGATGACGCGATGGCGCTGCCCTCGATCGCCTCGCTGCTGGAGCGGCTTGAGGAAGAGGGCAAGGTGCGCACGCGCGGCCCCGTCGCCTTCATGGTTTATGATTCGGAACGCAACTGCCGTTACAAAATCGCCACCGGGCGCGAATTCCCGGTCAATCCGCAGGTCAAAGGGGCGATCCGATCTTTGCGCGGTGTGGGACAAGTCGAAGAGGTCTAAAGCGCGCCCGAGACATAGCCCAGCCGCAAGGTGATCGCCGCGCAAAACGCAAGCGCGGCCTCAGCCCAGCGCAAGATAACAAGTTGCCGTGCGCGATCCGCCATATTGACCAAATCGGCCAGCGCAGCCTCGATCAACCACAGCTCAATCCACGCGCAGACTACCAAAGCGGCGCTTAAAATCAGCGCCCCACCCAGCAATAGCCGCGCCTGCGTGTGGTGGCGAAATTGCCAGATCAGCAAGATCAAAAGGGGCAGTAGCGCAAAGATCTGCACCACCAGCGCCCCCGTCGCCTGCCATGCTGAAAACCGCACCATCGCGCCGTGCAGGTCGGTCTCGCCGGGCCATATCAGCAGGCCGAAATAGACCAGCATTTGCAAGCTGATCAAGGTCGCCCCAAAGGCCCAAAGCGCGCGCATCTTTACCAATGAGGCGGCTTCTGATCGGCCAGCGGAACCGAGCCGCCGCTGTCAAATTCACGTTCTGCCTCGCGCTCCATCATCAGGCCCAACTGGCGTTCCAATCGCTCGATCCGGCGCGATTGCTCGACCGCCACATCCGAAAGATCCTCCACCATCTTGCTGAGATGGGCGATCTGTTCTTCTGCCCGTTCCACTCGATCCTGCATCTGTTGTCCCTATCGCTTGCCGGGGCCTGCCCCTTGGGCTACACCCTCGCGCGAGATCAGATCAGGTGCAAGCCAATGGCCAAAGAGAAAAAACAGCCCCGCCCGCGCGCAGAAGCCCCGAAAGGCTTTCGCGACTATTTCGGCGCCGAGGTGACCGAGCGGGCCGAGATGCTCGACGCGATCGCGCGGGTCTATCGCGCGCATGGGTTTGAGGCGCTGGAAACTTCGGCCATCGAGACGGTCGAGGCGCTGGGGAAATTCCTCCCCGATGTGGACCGCCCAAATGAGGGCGTGTTCGCTTGGCAAGAGGATGACGACGGCAAATGGCTGGCGCTGCGCTATGACATGACCGCGCCGCTCGCGCGCGTGGCCGCGCAATATCGCAATGACCTGCCCAGCCCTTATCGGCGCTACACGATGGGCCCGGTCTGGCGCAACGAGAAACCCGGTCCTGGCCGTTTTCGCCAGTTTTATCAATGTGATGCGGATACGGTGGGCGCGCCCTCGGTGGCTGCGGATGCCGAGATTTGCGCCATGCTGGCAGATGCGCTGGAAGCCGTGGGCATCGAGCGCGGCGATTACGTGGTGCGGGTGAACAACCGCAAGGTCCTGAATGGCGTGATGGAGGTCGCGGGCGTTCTTGACCCCTCCGATCCGTCGAAATTTGAGGCCGAGCGCGGCACCGTCCTGCGCGCCATCGACAAATTCGACAAGTTCGGCGAGGAGGGCGTGCGTGCGCTGATCGGCCCGGGCCGGATGGATGAATCGGGCGATTTCACCAAGGGCGCGGGGCTATCTGACGCGCAGGCCGACACGGTGATGGGCTTCATGGAAGCCAAGCGCGCCGATAACGCTGCGACCTGCGCGCGGCTGCGTGATCTCGTCGTCGGGTCGGATTTGGGCGCCGAAGGCGTGGCTGAACTCGAACAGATCGCCCAATTGCTTGACGCGCAAGGCTACGGCCCCGACCGCATCGTGATCGATCCCTCGGTCGTGCGCGGCCTTGGCTATTACACAGGCCCGGTCTTTGAGGCCGAGCTGACCTTTGAAATCCTTGACGAGAAGGGCCGCAAGCGCAGCTTCGGCTCGGTCGCGGGCGGGGGGCGTTATGACGATCTGGTCAAGCGCTTCACCGGTCAGGCCGTGCCCGCGACCGGCGTCTCGATCGGGGTGGATCGCCTGCTGGCCGCGCTGCGCGCCAAGGGCCGCTTGGGCGGAACCGAGCAAGGCCCGGTCGTGGTGACCGTGATGGATCGCGACCGGATGGGCGATTACATGGCAATGGCTGCGCAACTGCGCGGGGCTGGCATCCGCGCCGAGGTCTATCTGGGCAATCCGAAAAACTTCGGCAACCAGCTCAAATATGCCGATAAACGCCAAAGCCCCGTGGCGATCATCCAAGGTGGTGACGAGGCAGAGCGCGGCGTGGTGCAGGTCAAGGATCTGATCCTTGGCGCAAAGATCGCCCAAGACGCAACAGTTGAAGAATGGAAATCCCAACCCGCGCAGTTCGAGGTTCCGACCAGCGAAATGGTTGAAAAAGTGCAAGAGATCCTTGCGCGCTATGAGGGCTGATCCATGGCCGACAAGGCGCAATCAAGGGCGATGGCCGCCCGCCTGCTTGACGCGTTCCTCAGGGCTGGCGCTGTCGAAGTCACCCCCGACATCCTGCAACCCGCCGAGGCGCTTCTGGACCTCTACGGCGAAGATATCCGCGCGCGCGCCTATGTCACCGCCGACCCTTTGCGCGGTGAGATGATGCTGCGCCCGGATTTCACCGTGCCCGTCGTGCAGGCGCATATGGCCGATGGTGCGGAACCCGCGCGATATGCCTATGCGGGCGAAGTTTTCCGCCGTCAGGACCATCGCGGGGCCGCGCGCAGCAATGAATATTTTCAGGCCGGTTTCGAGATTTTCGACCGCGCCGATCCCGAAGCCGCCGATGCCGAAGTGTTCGCGTTGTTCTCCAACATCCTTTCCCGTCTCACCCTGTCGGCCACGATTGGGGATATGGGCCTGTTGCGCGCGGCCGTGGACGGGCTTGATACCTTGCCCGAACGCAAGGCGGCACTTGCGCGTCACATCTGGCGGCCCAAGCGGTTTCAGCACCTGCTTGCGCGCTATAGCGGTCAAATTGCGGTGCCAAAGGCGCGCGCCGAATTGCTTGCGGGTGCGCGCTCGGATCGTCCCTGGATCGGCCTGCGCCAACAGGGCGAAATGGAGGCCCGTATTGCCGCCCTGCAAGCCGATGCCGCCGCGCCTGCGCTGCCCGCCGCCTCGGTCAATGCCCTCAACGCGCTCGCAGCCCTGCGCTGCCGCGCTGACAGCGCGCCTGACCATCTGCGCGCGCTCAAGATACCTGCGCTTGAACCCGCGATCGCGCGGCTGCAGCGCCGCCTGAGCGCGCTTGCCGCCAAGGGGATCGGGCTGGATAATCTGCATTTTGACGCCAGCCATGGCCGCTCCACGATGGAATATTACGACGGCTTCGTCTTTTCCTTCGCGGCCCCCGACCCGGACCTACCGCCGGTGGCGATTGGCGGGCGCTATGACGCGCTGACCCGCCAATTGGGGCAGGGGCGCGAAATCCCGGCAGTGGGCGGCATGATCCGCGCCGGGCTGTTGGTCGATCTGGAGGGGCTGGTATGATCAAACTCGGCGTGCCCTCCAAGGGGCGGCTCATGGAAAAGACGTTTGAGTGGTTTGGCAATCGCGGCATCACGCTCAAACGCAGCGGGTCCGAGCGCGAATATGCCGGTGCGGTCGAGGGCGCTGAAGGCGTCAGCCTTGTGCTGCTGTCAGCGGGCGAAATCCCGCGTGAACTGGCGGCCGGGCGCATCCATCTGGGGGTGACCGGTTCGGATCTCGTGCGCGAAAAGCTCGCTGATTGGGACAGTCAGGTGACAAGCCTTGCGCCGATGGGCTTTGGCTATGCCGATCTGATCATCGCGGTGCCCGATTGCTGGGCCGATGTCGATTGCCTCGAAGACCTAGACGCGGTGGCGCATCGCTTTCGCGCAACTCATGGGTTCCGGCTGCGGATTGCGACGAAATACCACCGCCTCGTGCGCGATTTCCTGACGCGGCAAGGCGTGGCTGACTGGCAGCTGGTTGACAGCCAAGGTGCGACCGAAGGCACGATCGCAAATCTCACGGCCGAGGCGATTGCCGATATCACTTCCTCGGGCGAAACTCTGCGCGCCAATCACCTCAAAATCCTGTCGGATGGGTTGATCCATCAAAGTCAGGCCACGCTGTTTGCCGCGCGCGCCGCCGATTGGACGGGCCAGCAAGGCGATTTTGCCGTGCTTGTCCATCAACTTGGGCTCGACGCAGCTAAGCTTTGAATTTCATCTAGCGCGAAATACTCCACGGGGGGCTGGGGGTGTGAAACCCCCAGCCGCTCAATACCCGCGCGCGCGATCGACCAAATATAACAACGCCTCGCCCGCCTCACTGCGCCGAATGTTTTCGGCCACGACCTGTGCTGCGGTTTCTGCCCGGCTTTCCGCTGCAATATGAGGTGTGACGGTGACGCGCGGATGGGCCCAATAGGGGTGCGCGGGAGGCAAGGGTTCGACACGAAATACATCCAGCGTCGCATGGCCGATCTGCCCCGCATCAAGCGCTGCCAGCAGCGCCGCATCGTCGATCAGTGTGCCGCGACCGGGATTGATGATCGCCGCCCCTTTGGGCAGCAGAGCCAGCGTCTGCGCGTTTAGCAGATTGGACGTTTCGGGCGTGTCGGGCAGAAGGGAGACAAGGATCTCGGCGTGCGATAGCGCCTGTCTCAAACCCGCGGCTCCGTCCAGACAGGTGATGCCTGTGATCTGCTTCGGGCTACGGCTCCACCCCGTCACGTCAAAACCAAGACCCGACAAGCTCTGCGCGCAGGCCGCGCCAAGCGCCCCCAGCCCCAGCATCACGACGCGGCGATTGCGCGCCAGTGGCGGCACGCCGTCATCGTGGCGCCAGATCCCGTCTTGTTGCGCCAGCGTTGCATCCAACCCCAGATGATAGCGCAGCACGTGCCCGGTCACATATTCGACCATGCCGCGCTCCAGCCCGTCATCGACCATCCGGCACAGCGGCTGGGTCAGGGTTTTATTGCCCACCACACGCTCGACTCCAGCCCAAAGGTTGAGCACCGCTTTGGCGCGAGTGAAGGGCGTGAAATCCTGCACCGGGCCCATCGGGGAATAGACGATATAGTCGATGCTGTCGGGCGCGGCCGCATCGGGCAGCACGATTTCCGCCCTCACTCCGGCCTGCGCGAGGGCATGCGCCAACGGAGCCTTATAGCGCGGCCAATTCTCGGCCCGATCGGCAAAAAGAACCCGGATCATCCCTGCCTCGGTCTGTGAATATGCGCGC
Organism: Thioclava arctica; assembly: GCF_040892615.1. Lineage (NCBI taxonomy): Bacteria > Pseudomonadati > Pseudomonadota > Alphaproteobacteria > Rhodobacterales > Paracoccaceae > Thioclava > Thioclava arctica. The sequence goes on along the minus strand of NZ_JBFRYC010000002.1, from coordinate 208,696 downwards.
TTTGCACCAGCCCAAAGGCCGCTAGCAAGATCATCATCGCGGTGCCTCCGTAACTGACCAAGGGCAGCGGAACGCCCACCACGGGCATCAACCCCATCACCATCGCCATATTGATCGCGAAGAAGAAAAAGAACGTCCCCGCGACCCCAAAACTCAGCAATGAGGCAAAGCGGTCCTTGGTCGCCATCGCGGTATAAAGCGCGAAACCGATGATCCCGGCATAGAGCACCAGCAAAGAAAACGCGCCGACAAAGCCGAACTCCTCGGCCAGCGTGGTAAAGATGAAATCGGTGTGTTTCTCGGGCAGGAAGTTCAGCCGCGACTGCGTACCCTGCATAAATCCGCGCCCCGACCAGCCGCCAGACCCCAGCGCGATCTGTGCTTGCATGATGTTATAGCCCGCGCCCAGCGGGTCACTGCCGGGGTCAAGGAAGGTGTCGACGCGCTTGTATTGATAGTCATGCAGCAACTGCCAATCGGTGCCCCGGCTTTCCATCACGCCAAAGACCAGTGCCACCACCAAGGCAACGACTGTGCCGAAATACCATAAGGAAACCCCGGCTGCGAACATCACGAAGGCCCCGCCCAAGACCAACATCACCGCCGTGCCCAGATCGGGTTGGGCGAGCACGAGGAAGGTCGGAACAAGGATGATCAGTGCAGGCACCAAAACCCATTGCGGGCGCGAGACTTTCTCGACCGGCAGCCAATCATAATAGGCTGCCAGCAGCATCACGAGGGTGATTTTCATCAGCTCTGAGGGTTGAATGCGGATCGGCCCGATTTCCAGCCAGCGCTGCGCACCCATGCCGATTGCGCCGAACAGTTCCACCGCGACCAGCAGCAAGAGCGCGATGATATAGGCGACCGCCGAGACGTTACGCCAAAACCAGATCGGCACGAAGGCGACGACGAACATCGCAACCATGCCCAAGGCAAAGCGCTTCATCTGCGGTTCGGCCCAAGTGTGAATGTTGCCGCCCGCCACCGAATACAGCATCAAGAACCCGGCCGAGGCGACCGCCGTTAGCAAGACCACCAGCGGCCAGTTCATGTAAAACAGTTTGCGCCAGCCCGTTGGCACGGTCTTGAGGTTGGATTCGAGATAGCTCATGCGCGCGACTTCGCCTGTGGTTTTTGCACGGTTTCCGGGTCGACTAGATCCAGCGAGGCATTCAACGCCTGGGCCTTGGCGCGCGCGCTAGAGGGGTAGGCCTCATCCGGGGGAAGGCCACCGGCGAGCGCGAACAGCAAGACATCGCGCGCGATCGGCGCTGCGGCCACGGACCCGCCCGAGCCATGTTCGACCACCACCGAGACCGCGTAGCGCGGATTGTCGATCGGGGCGAAGGCGACGAACAGCGCGTGGTCGCGCTGATCCCAGGGCAACTGGTCGTTGCGGATCACGCCGCGCGCCCTCTCGGCCTTGGAGATGTTGCGCACTTGGCTGGTGCCCGATTTGCCTGCCATCTTCCATTCCGCCATCGCAATGCGAGAGCCGCGCCCGGTCCCGCGCGATGAGTTCACCACTGCCGTCATGCCCTTGCGGACATCATCGAGATAGGCCTTGGGGATGTCGAGATCGTCGCTGACGCGCACCGGCTGCTCGATTCCGTCGCGGGTGCGGATCAGGCGTGGCTCGACCTTTTTGCCACTTGCGATGCGCGCCGTCATGATCGCAAGATGCATCGGTGAGGCCAGCACATAGCCCTGACCGATCGCGGCATTGGCGGTGTCCCCGATCAGCCACTCTTTGCCGTAGCGCTCTTTTTTCCACTCTTTGTTGGGGGCCACGCCCTCTTTGACGGCCGACATCGGAAGGTCGGGGCGCACGCCGATGCCCAGCCGTTTGGCCATGTCGCTCATCTTGTCGATACCGACGCGTTGCGACATCTCATAGTAATAGACGTCGCAGCTTTGCTCCATGCTTTTGGTCATATCAACATGGCCGTGGCCGGCGCGTTTCCAGCAGTGAAACCGCCGTCCCGCAATCTCGACATAACCCGGACACCAGACGGTTTCATTGGGCGTCACAAGCCCGGCCTCAAGCGCGGCCAGCGCGGTCACCATCTTATAGGTGGACCCCGGCGGATAGAGGCCCTGCACCGATTTATCGGCCAAGGGGCGGTGGTCATCCTGCGTGAGCGTCTGGTATTCGGCCACCGAGATGCCGCGCACGAACATATTGGGATCAAACGAAGGTGCAGAGGCACAGGCCAGCACATCCCCATTGGTCACGTCGATCAACACGGTGGCGGCGGATTCATTTTCCAACCGCTTGAGCGCGTAGTTCTGCAGCCGGTAATCGAGGGTCAGTTGCAGGTTCTCACCGGGCTTGCCCGGCTCGCGCGACAGCTCGCGCATCTCGCGCCCTGCCGAGTTCACCTCGATCCGGCGCTGCCCGGCCTGACCGCGCAGCACGCTTTCTTCCTTGGCCTCGATCCCGGTTTTGCCAAGCTGGAATTTCGGGATCAGCAACAGCGGGTCGGGGTCATCCATCTTGCTCAGATCATAGTCCGAGACCGGGCCGACATAGCCCGCGACATGAGCGAAATCGTCGCGGCGCGGGTAGTTTCGCGACAGGCCGACATCGGGGTTCACGCCGGGCAAAGAGGGGCTGTTGACTGCCACGCGCGAGAATTCATCCCAACTCAGACGATCGGCCACCGTCACCGGAGTGGTCGGGGGGCGGCGGCGAATATCGTGCAGAATGTCCGCCGCATCGCTATCGGTAATCGGCACGAGGCGGCGCAGTTCGCTGAGCGTGGCTTCGACATCATCGCTATCCTCGCGTGTGATCGTGACGCGGTAATTCTGCTCATTGCCTGCCAGCAACACGCCGTTGCGATCATAAATGAGCCCACGCGCAGGCGGGATCAGCCGGATCTTGACCGAGTTCCCCTCGGCGAGCAGCCGATACTGATTGGCATCCTCAAGCTGCATCTTGCGCATCCGCGCGGCCAGTACCGCGACCACAGCCAATTGCGCGCCACCCAGCATCAGCCCGCGGCGCGTGATGCGGCGGGTGCTTTCTTGTGTCTCTTTCGGGGATCGTCTCATTGCTGACCCCTTTCTCTACAACCTATGCCCAAAGGCATCGACTTCACCCGGAGCCGCGCGGCGCAACCCAAATCCGACCCGCGACACCAGCACCACGAACGGGTAGGCCGCCAGTGTCATCAACATCTGGAACAGCTCCAACCCTAGCGAGGGCTGATCCAGCAGCACCATCACCAGCACCATCCGCTTGACCACCATCATCGCGATCAAGATCGCCGCAAGCAGCGCCCATTCCAGCGCAAAGGGCAAATCGCGCAAGGATTCCTCGCGGGCACGTAAAAACTCGGTCGCGCCCAGAACGATAAGCGCCCAAAGCCCGATTGGACGCCAGAATAACATATCCTCGAGTAAAAAGACCGCCACGATCAGGAGAGCGGGCACATATTCGGGCCGACGCAGCAACCAAGCCAGCGTGATCGCCAGCGTCAAATCGGGGCCGGGCAAACCGCCGGGCGCATGATCGACCGGCAGCAAGCGCACGAAAATCAGCACCAGCGCTATCGCGACATAAAGCGCGCGATAGCGCAGACGGCGGCTGGTGAGCGGATCAATCATTGGCTGGCCGCCCCGCTCCCATCGCCTCCATTATCGGTGCCATCTTCGGGTTGCAGCGCGCCCTCGCTGGCCTCGGCGCGCGCCTTTTGCGCGGCTTCGCGTTCAATCAGCGCGGGGTCTGGCGCGATCAGGCTGCCAACGGAGTCAATCTTTTCGGCGGGGTGCGAGCGCAGCACGCGCAAGAAATCAAGCCGCTCGTAATCGGCGGCAAGGCGCACCCGCATCCGCTTGTCGCGCCCCTGAAAGATCTGTCCCACCAGCAGCCCGGCAGGAAATACTCCGCCATCCCCCGAGGAAATCACCCGGTCACCGGGGCGTACGCGCTCGGGATGTTCAAGGAAGTCGATCACCGGGTAGGGCGAGTTATCGCCTGCCAGAATTGCGTTCTGTCCCGAGGCGGGAATGCTGATCGGGATCCGGCTGGAGGCATCGGTGAGCAGCAACACCCGGCTGGTGGATTTGCCCACGCCCGAGATCCGCCCGACGAGCCCCAGCCCGTCCATCGTCGCCCAGCCATCAACGATCCCGTCGCGCTGCCCGACATTCAGAAGCACCGATTTGCGAAATGGCGAGCCGCTATCGGCCAGCACGCGCCCCGACACGCTGGTGAGTTTCGGGTCAAGCCGCACCTTGTTTTGCGCCAGCAGCTTGGCATTTTGCTGTTCAAGCTGAACGGCCGCCTCTTTCCAGCTTTTCATCTGCTGCAATTCGCGGCGCAATTCCTGGTTCTGCTCGTAGATGCGGGCGTAGGATTGGAACCCCTCGACCATATCCGTCAGCTTCCCGACGGGCGCCATCACCCAGTCAAAACTGGGCACAAAGCGGTCAACAAGGGCCGAGCGCACGCGCTCCATCCGGGGGCTGTCGATGCGCCAGATCAGAAATAGGATCAGCAAAAACAGCGCCAAAAGCGCCACGCCCACGCGGCGCAGCGGGCCAAGATAATCCTCGTTATCGCGGTTTTTGGCCAAATCCGTCTCCGGTTAGCGCGGCTGACCGGGGCAAACCCGGATCAGCTATCGTAATCAATCACGTGGCGAAGCTGCTTTTCATATTCAAGCGCCTTGCCGGTGCCCAATGCAACACAGTTAAGCGACTGATCCGCAATCGAGATCGACAGACCCGTCTGCTCGCGCAGCGCCAGATCCAACTCGCCCAGCAGCGCGCCGCCGCCGGTCAACATCACGCCGCGATCCACGATATCTGCGGCCAGATCGGGGGGCGTGGTTTCCAGCGCCTGCATCACCGCGTCGCAAATCTGCTGCACGGGTTCGCTGAGCGCCTCGGCGACTTGCGCCTGCGTGATTTCGATTTCTTTGGGCACACCGTTGAGCAGGTCGCGCCCGCGCACATGCAGGCTCATCCCGCGACCGTCATCGGGCATCCGCGCGGTGCCGATCGTGGTCTTGATCCGCTCGGCGGTGGATTCGCCCACCAACAGGTTCTGGTTGCGCCGCAGATAGCTGATGATTGCCTCATCCATGCGGTCGCCGCCCACCCGCACCGAGCGCGCGTAGACGATATCGCCAAGGCTGAGGACGGCCACTTCGGTCGTGCCGCCGCCGATATCGACCACCATCGAGCCGGTGGGATCGGTGATCGGCATGCCCGCACCAATGGCGGCTGCGATGGGTTCCGCGATCAGGCCAGCGCGGCGCGCACCAGCGCTGAGAACCGACTGACGGATCGCGCGTTTTTCCACCGGGGTCGCGCCGTGGGGTACGCAGACGATGATTTTCGGTTTCGAGAAGGTCGAGCGTTTATGGACCTTGCGGATGAAGTGTTTGATCATCTCTTCGGCGGAGTCAAAGTCGGCGATGACACCGTCGCGCATCGGGCGGATCGCCTCGATCGAGCCGGGCGTGCGCCCCAGCATCAGCTTGGCATCTTCGCCAACGGCGAGCACCTGTTTCTTGCCGTCCTTGACGTGATAAGCCACCACCGAGGGTTCGTTCAGCACGATCCCTTTGCCTTTGACGTAGACCAGCGTATTCGCCGTGCCGAGGTCAATTGCCATATCCGAGGAAAAGAGCCCGCCTACCATTTTTCGCCTGTCCCGTCGTCAAATTCTAAATTGCCTCCGACTCGTCACAGCGGTGGCTCGCGCTCGGTATAGTCAAAGCACGCAAGACGTGGAAGCGGATTTGCGTTCAGCCCAAGCACCGCTCGCGGCAATCCGCCCAAGGGATTCCAAGCACTTGACCTTTTTCAACTTTTAGCCTGTCTGGCCCCGCGTGAAACGGGCTCAAAGTTTACATTATGCGATACGTCACGAAATCGTGCTATTTTCGTTAGTTTTTGCGACTTTGCGCAATACGCAAAAAGGGCAGCCCGCTGGCTGCCCTTTGCGATGAAGTGCCGTCCCGGTCTACAGCTTGAAACTGACCGATTTCATGTCCGCATCTGGCGCGGTTTTCTGGCTGCGCACCCGCAGCCGGTTGAGCGCACCGACATAGGCCTTCACGCTGGCCAGAATGGTGTCGGTATCAGAGGCAGACCCGGTGACGATGCGCCCGTCTTCCTCCATGCGAACCGAAACCGTGGCCTGCGCGTCGGTTCCCTCGGTCACCGCATGCACCTGATAGAGCTTGAGCTTGGCCTGCGTCGGATAGATCGCCTTGACGCAGTTAAAGACCGCATCGACCGGGCCATCGCCGCCACAGGTCGAGGATTTCTCCTCGCCATTCACCAGCATCTTCAGCTCGGCTTCCTGACCATCGCTGCCGCAGATCACACGCAGCCATTTCACCTGCAGATAATCGCTGTCGGTATTGGCGGCGCTATCGGACATCAGTGCGATCAGGTCGTCGTCGTAGATTTCCTTCTTGCGATCGGCCAGCGCCTTGAAGCGCACGAACACATCCTTGAGCTGGTTGTCGCCCAGTTCATAGCCCAGATCGTTGAGCTTGGCGCGCAGCGCCGCGCGCCCCGAATGCTTGCCCATCGCGATATTGGCCTCATTGAGCCCGATATCGGCGGGTTTCATGATCTCGAAGGTCTCAACGTTTTTCAGCACACCATCCTGATGGATGCCGCTTTCATGCAGAAACGCGTTCTTGCCGACGATCGCCTTGTTGAACTGCACCGCAAAGCCCGAAACCTGCGCCACACGGCGCGACAGGTTCATGATTTTGGTGGTGTCGATCCCGGTGTCGTAGGGCATGATGTCATGGCGCACTTTCATCGCCATCACGACCTCTTCAAGCGCGGTATTGCCCGCACGTTCGCCCAGACCGTTGATCGTGCATTCGATCTGACGTGCGCCTGCCTCAACTGCCGCCAGCGAGTTCGCCGTCGCCATGCCAAGATCGTTATGGCAATGCGTGGCAAAGACGATCTCATCCGCGCCCGGCACCCGCTCGATCAGCATCTTGATCAAATCGGCACTTTCGCGCGGCGCGGTGTAGCCCACCGTGTCGGGGATGTTGATCGTGGTGGCGCCAGCCTTGATCGCGATCTCGATCACCCGGCACAGATAATCATGCTCGGTCCGGGTGGCATCCATCGGCGACCATTGCACATTGTCACACAGGTTGCGCGCATGGGTGACGGTGTCGTGGATCACCTGCGCCATCTCATCCATGCTGAGGTTGGGAATGGCGCGATGCAGCGGCGAGGTGCCGATGAAGGTGTGGATGCGCGGCTTGGCTGCGTGCTGCACGGCCTCCCAGGCGCGGTCGATATCGGGCATCTTGGCGCGCGCCAGCCCGCAAATCACCGCGTTCTTTGAGCGTTTCGCGATCTCGCTGACGGCTTCGAAATCACCGATCGAGGCGATGGGGAACCCTGCCTCGATGATGTCCACGCCCATCTCGTCGAGCAGCTCGGCAATCTCGAGCTTTTCGTCATGCGTCATCGTGGCGCCCGGCGATTGCTCGCCATCGCGCAGCGTGGTGTCAAAAATCAAGACTTTGGATTTGTCGGTCATGGTCGGTGCCATTTGTTGTCTCTTTCCTAGCGGGTCTTAGCGTCAGTTTGTCCCGAAGGCCAGCGTTGCGCAGTGGCGGTCGGGATCGGTCCGGGCGCTGTCTACCCCTGAGCGGTCGCGCCCGGGTGGGGCACGCTCAGAGGCTGCTAAGAAGAAGGAGACCACGGGTCAGCGCGCCACGGGCTTGAGCCCCGGCTGCGGTAATTTGGATATGTTGATCCCGTGTCATGTGGGCGACTATAGGCAAACGTGCGGGAATGAAAAGTAAAAAAGGAACCAGCGCGGTCGGCCCCGCGTAGAATTCATACCCGGCCGAAGTGGTATCCGAAGGGAGAGAGCCATGACAGATCAGGCGCTTGTGATCGGCGATACAGGCGGGATCGGCGCTGCGATCCGGTCTGAACTAGAGGCGCGCGGGGCGGTCGTGACGGGGCTGTCACGATCACGCGACGGGTTCGATGTGAGTGATGAAGACAGTATCGCCTCGGCGCTGGGCGCGCTGAGCGGACCTTTCGATCTGATCTTCGTTGCCAGCGGTCAGCTTGGCACGCCTGAAAAGACGCTCTCGCAGCTTGGCGCGCAGGAAATGGCGGCGCAATTTGCGGTGAATGCGATGGGGCCTGCACTGGTTCTCAAACATGCGCGCCGATTATTGCCGCGCGACCGGCCTGCGCGGTTCGCTGCACTGTCGGCGCGGGTCGGCTCGATTGGCGATAATCGCTTGGGCGGGTGGTATAGCTACCGCGCCGCAAAATCCGCGCTCAATCAACTGATCCACGGCGCATCGGTTGAACTGGCCCGCAGCCATCCGCAGCTTGTTCTGGTCTGCCTGCATCCGGGGACGGTGGACACGCCCTTTACCGCCAATTACCCGCGCGGCAAGCTGACCCCGGCCGAGGCGGCGCGCCGTCTGCTGGATGTGCTGGAAGGCCTGAGCCCGACGCAAACGGGCGGATTTTACGACTACGCTGGAAAGGAAATCCCATGGTGAATTCGACACCCCGCAGAGCGCTTGTCACCGGGGGCGCGCATGGTATTGGCAAGGCGATTGCGCTTGATCTGGCTGCGGCAGGTTGGCATGTCGCTGTGCTCGATCTTGATGCCGAGGCGCTCGAGGCGATGCAGGGTCAGCGCGGGCTGCACCCGATCCCCTGCGACCTTTCGCGCGAGCGCGACATCAAGGCGGCGGTCACCGAGGCCGGGATCAAGCGGCTTGATCTGTTGGTCAATAACGGCGGACCTGCCGACCCCGTATGCGGCCCGCTTGAGGGGATGAGCCTGCAAGACTGGAACCGCTGGATTGGCCCGCATCTGACGGGCACGTTCTTGATGACGCGCGAATGCCTGCCAGCGCTGCGCGCGGTTCAGGGCTGTGTGATCAACATCGCCTCAACCCGCGCGCTGCAATCGGAACCCAACACCTATGCCTATGCCGCCGCCAAAGGCGGGGTGGAGGCGCTGACCCATGCGCTTGCGGTGGGCCTTGGCCCAGACGTGCGCGTGAATGCCATCGCGCCGGGATGGATCAACAGCCGCGCTGCCCCCCTCAGCGAGGCCGATCACGCCCAGCATCCCGTGGGCCGCGTTGGGGAACCCCGCGATATTGTGGGGGCCGTGCGTTATCTGGTCGATGCGGGCTTTGTCACGGGGCAGATGCTGGTGGTCGATGGCGGCATGACGCGGAAAATGATCTATGACTAGGCTGATCGTGGTGCTGGGCGACCAGCTTAGCCATGACGGCGCGGCGCTACGCGCAGCCGATAAGGCGCGCGATGTAGTGATGATGGCCGAGGTGCGCGCCGAGGCCAGCTATGCCGCCCATCACAAGCAGAAGCTCGCGCTGGTTTTCGCCGCGATGCGCCGCTTTGGCGACGAGCTGACACAGGCGGGCTGGCAGCTCCGCTACACCAAGCTGACCGACCCGGACAATGCCGGATCGTTGCCCGGCGAAATCGCGCGCCGAACCAAGGAACTCGGGGCCGATGAGGCGCTGGTGATCGCTCCGGGCGAATGGCGCTTGCGTGCGGCGTTCGAGGCCTGTCCGATCCAAATCCGACAACTGCCCGATGATCGGTTTTTCTGCTCAGAAGGCCGCTTTGCCGACTGGGCCAAGGGGCGCAAAGAGCTATGGATGGAGTGGTTCTATCGCGAGATGCGCCGCGAAACGGGCCTGTTGATGCAGGGCGATAAACCTGCGGGCGGGCAGTGGAATTTCGACAAGGACAACCGCAAGCCCGCACAGCCCGATCTGTTTCGCACCCCTGCGCCGACCTTTCGCAAAGACGCGCTGGTGCAAGAGGTGCTCGAGATGGTCGAAGCCGAGTTTCCCGATAATTTCGGCACGCTCGAGGGCTTTAACTGGCCCGTCAGTCGGGCGCAGGCGCTGCGCGCGCTTGATCATTCCATCACCCACAACCTGCGCGATTTCGGCCCCTATCAAGACGCGATGCTGGGTGACGATCCGCTACTCTATCATGCGCTGTTGTCTGCTCCGCTCAATATCGGGCTGCTTTCCCCGCACGAGGTTTGCGCGGCGGCAGAGTCTGCCTACCACGCGGGAAATGTGCCCATCCAATCGGCCGAGGGCTTTGTTCGCCAAATCTTGGGTTGGCGCGAATATATGCGCGGAATCTATTTCCACGAGGGGCCCGATTACACCGCGCGCAACGCGCTTGATCACCAGCGAGATCTGCCTTGCGCCTATTGGTCGGGCGAAACGGATATGGCTTGTCTGGCCGCCACCGTCGCCCAAACCCGCGACCTTGCCTATGCCCATCACATCCAACGCCTGATGGTGGCGGGCAATTTCGCGCTGCTCGCAGGCGTTGATCCCGCGCAGGTGCAAGACTGGTTCCTCGCGGTCTATATCGACGCGTTCGAATGGGTCGAAGCGCCCAACACGGCAGGCATGAGCCAGTTCGCCGATGGCGGTGTCGTGGCCTCGAAACCCTATATGTCTTCGGGCGCTTATATCGACAAGATGTCGGACTATTGCGCAGGCTGCGCCTATGATGTGGGGGCGAAATCGGGGCAGGGCGCTTGCCCGCTCAACAGCCTGTATTGGCATTTCATCGACCGCCACCGAGCACGGTTTGGGGGCAATCCCCGCATGGCGCTGGTCTATCGCAACTGGGACAAACAAGACGCGCAGGCCCGCCAAGACAAGCTCGACAGCGCTGCGGCCATACTGGCAAAGCTCGACGCAGGCGAGAGGGTCTGAGGCCCTTTCATCTAGCGAAAAATACTCCCGCCGGAGGCATCTGCGTGTTCAAATAATGCAAACGCCTGATAGTCCCATCGCGCGGCTCAGTTGCCGCCCGTGCCCTCGGCATTGGGCAAAACGGGCTCGGGCGTGGCCGCGGCGGGGGGCGGCGCTGCGCCCTGTTGCGATGTCGAGTCGGGCGGGGGCGTCTCGCGCAGCGTGCCTTGCGTCCATTTGCCTTGCGCAACCTCGCCCGAGGCATAGGTCATCGTGCCTTGCCCCTCGCGCTTGCCATTGTTGAAATGGCCCTCATACACATCACCATTGGCATAGCTTGCACGGCCTTCGCCGTCGATCGCGCCATTGTGCCACTGGCCCTCGTAGGAAAACCCGTCGGGCATGCTGAGCTTGCCCATGCCATCGCGCTGTCCGGCGTCGAAATTGCCCTCATAGACGGTGCCGTCGGCATAGCGCGCAATGCCTGTGCCCTGACGCTGACCATCAGCCCACTCGCCCTCGTAGGAATAGCCATCGGGATAGGTCATCTTGCCGGTGCCGTGATTGCGCGCATCCTTGAACTGGCCTTCATAGACAAGACCGTTGGCATAGCGCGCAATGCCAGAGCCCTCGATCACACCCGCAACCCAACCGCCCTCATAGCTTGAGCCATCGGGATAGGTGATCTTGCCCTGCCCATCGGGCAGGTCTGCCTTGAAATGTCCCTCATAGACCGAGCCATCGGGATATGAGACCTTGCCCGTTCCCTCGATCCGGCCCTCGCTCCAATCGCCTTCATAAAGATAGCCATCAGTGCCCTTGAAGGTGCCCGTGCCATCGCGCTTGTCGAGCAGGAACTCGCCCTCATAGGTATCGCCATTGGCATAGGTGACGCGGCCGCGACCGTGGCGCTTGCCGTTGACCATCTGGCCCTCATAGACATCGCCGTTGGGCTGGGTCAGCTTGCCCATCCCGTTCATCTGGCCGTCTTTCCACTGCCCCTCAAAGATCAGCCCGTCGGCCATCTTCAGCGTCCCGTCCCCGGCGCGTTGGCCGTTTTTCACCTGACCCTCATAGGTCGAGCCATCGGGATAGGTGATCAGCCCCGTGCCTTCTTTGATGCCCGCAACCCAATCGCCCTCGTAGCGATAGCCATTGGCGGCTTCAAGCGTGCCCTTGCCGTCATGCATCGCGTTGCGAAACTGGCCTTTGTAGATCGAGCCATTGGCATAATGCGCAACTCCCGTGCCGGTGATCTCGCCTGCGACCCAATCGCCCTCATAGGTGCCGCCATCGGCGAAAGTGATCTTGCCCTTGCCGTCGGGCTTGCCGCGCGCGAACTGCCCCTCATAGACCGAGCCGTTGGGAAAGCGCGCGCGACCCTGGCCGCGGATCTCGCCCATCACCCATTGGCCCTCATATTCATAGCCCGAGGGGAGCTTATAGGTGCCGTATCCGTCCTGCTTGCCATCGGTGAACGTGCCCTCATAGAGCCCGCCATCGTCATATTGCTTGGTGATGACCTCTTGTGCGCGCGCGCCTTGCGCGCCCAGCACTGCGGCAATCAATGCCGCCGATGTCATGATGCGAAGCCGCGCCCCTGCCATGCCTGCCCTCGCTGTGATTTGGGTCGATGTCAGACGGGATTCGCCCCGTCACTGTTAACGATTAGAGTAAGCGGCGGGGCAAGGTGTGACAAGCAGATGTGCCCAAGCGGTGGTGTGGCGGCCTTGCGAATGTGCGCGCGCCCTTTTCTGCCGGGCGCTTTCTGTTAAATGAAGGTCAGTCTGATAGCCCGAGGATGCCCATGGCCGACCGTTTCCGCCTGACCCTTGCCCAGCTCAACCCAACCGTGGGCGCGCTGCAAGCCAATGCCGAGAAAGCCTATGAGGCGTGGTCTGCGGGCCGCGCCGCGGGGGCTGATATGGTCGCGCTGCCCGAGATGTTTCTGACGGGCTATCAAACGCAGGACCTGATCGCCAAGCGCGCCTTCGTGCGCGATGCCACTGCCGCGATGGAGGCCTTGGGCGCGCGTATCACCGATGGTCCCGCGCTGGGCATTGGCGCGCCATTCTGGGACGACAGCGGTCATTACAACGCCTATTGGGTCTGGAAAGAGGGCAAACTGGTTGCGCGGATGCTCAAGCATGAGCTGCCCCATAAGGGCATTTTCGACGAATACCGGCTGTTCGATGTCGGCCCGATTTCGGGCCCCTACGCGATTAACGGGGTGCGCATCGGCTCTCCGATCTGCGAAGATGCGTGGCATCCCGACGTGGCCGAGACGCTGGCCGAAACAGGCGCCGAGATTTTGATCGTGCCCAATGGCTCGCCCTACTATCGCGGCAAGCTGGACACGCGGATGAACCACATGGTTGCGCGCGTGACCGAGACCGGGTTGCCGCTGGTGTATCTCAATGCTGTAGGCGGGCAGGACGATCAGGTTTTTGACGGGGCGAGCTTTGTGCTCAACCGTCACGGCGCGTTGGCTGCGCAATTCGCGCCCTTCGATGAAATCGTCGATCACGTCGATTTCGAACGCGGGGCGGATGGCTGGGCCTGTGTGTCGGGCCGCGATGATGCGCAACCCTCCGAGTGGGAACAGGATTATCGCGCGATGGTGATGGGAACGGCGGATTACCTTGGTAAATCAGGGTTTTCCAAGGTCGTTCTGGGCCTTTCGGGCGGGATCGACTCTGCGCTTGTGGCCACGATTGCCGCCGATGCGCTGGGCGCGGAGAACGTGCATTGCGTAATGCTGCCCTCGGAATACACCTCGCAAGGTTCGCTTGATGATGCTGCCGATCTGGCCACACGTCAGAACATGCGCCTTGATACGGTCAAGATCGACGGCGCGCGCGATGCGGTGAACGATGCGCTGGGGCATCTGATGGCGGGCACGAAGCCCGACGTGACCGAAGAAAATATCCAATCGCGCCTGCGCGGCGTGATGCTGATGGCGATCTCGAACAAGTTCGGCGAGATGCTGCTGACCACCGGCAACAAGTCAGAAATGGCGGTGGGTTATGCCACGATCTATGGCGACATGAATGGCGGCTACAACCCGATCAAGGATCTCTACAAGACCCGCGTGTTCGAAACCTGCCGCTGGCGCAATGCCAATCATCGCGACTGGATGAAGGGCGCGCCGGGCGAGGTGATTCCGCCCAGCATTATCGACAAGCCCCCCTCGGCCGAGCTGCGCCCCGATCAGCGTGACGATGACAGCCTGCCTCCCTATCCGGTGCTGGATGGTATCCTTGAAGGGCTGGTCGAAGATGACGCCTCGGTCGTCGATCTGGTGGCGCGCGGCTTTGAGCACGACACGATCAAGAAGGTCGAGCATCTGCTTTATATCGCGGAATGGAAACGCTTTCAGTCTGCGCCGGGGCCGCGCATCTCGCGCAAGGGGTTCTGGCTGGATCGTCGCTATCCGATGGTCAATCGCTGGCGCGATACCGGCCATGGCCGTGCCCGCCCTGAACCGCGCGAACCGGAATCCTAAGCGCAGTGGGTTAGTCTTTCGCGGCCAGCAACGCCGAAATCTCGGCGGCAAGGGCGTTCACCTCGGCTGTGGCGGCGGATTTGCCAGCCTCAAGCGCGCTTAGCCCTTGTCCAAGGGTCTCCGCATAGACCACGCGGTGCCCAAGGGTGATGCTGGCAACCTCAGAGGAAATGGCGGCAGCGGCGGCGGCCACATCTTCGGCCAGGCGGGTGCCCGATTTCACGCGGTTCAGCACGATCAGGCAGGTCTTGTCGACGCGTTGCGCCAAATCCACGACGCCATCCGTCGCCCAAAGATCCACCAGCGACGAGCCCACAGGCACAAGCACCAGATCGGCCTCGCGCAGAGCAGGTTTCAGATCGCTATCCACCTTGGGCGGCGTATCAATGATCACGATGTCATTGTTAGCGCTCAGTTTTGTGCACTCATAGCCAACGCCCCAAGCCGAGGAGGTGGCAAATTCCACGCCGGGATCGCCAAGCAATTCGCGCCGCGTCATGAACCAGCGACCAAGCGAACCTTGCGGATCGGTATCAAGGATCGCCACGCGTTGATATTGTTTCGCAAAAGCGATGGCGAGATTGACCGCGAGCGTGGTTTTCCCCGCTCCGCCCTTTTGTTGAGCGATCGTGATGATATGCGCCAACTGATTCCCTCGCTGCTGCGGGGACGTCATATCACGATAGATTTGGGAATTATATGTCGCTCAATCGGGCAAGCGTGGGAAGGCCCCAAACGGTGTGAACGGGCTGCGAGAGGTTGGGCGATGATGCGCGACAGTGCGGCGACCCAACTTCGAACACGCCGGGCTTTGACTCTCAGCTTGCTCCGCGGGCCGCTTCTGGATTCTCGGCCAAAAAGGCGCGCAAGACGGCAAATAATTCGCCCGCCTGATCTACGTTGTCCGCGTGCAAAGCAGAGCGGATATCGTCGCAAATCATCTCGTTTACTTTTTGCGGCCCGTGATGGACGTGCATCATGTATTCGCCCAACAGCGTCGCATCGTATGCGCTGATATGTTCATGCGCAGACAGCGCGTCAATTTCTGCACGACTTAGCGCAGACATGTCCTCAACATCTTCCAAAGTGATCATTGCGTCTCTCCCCCAATGGAAGATGATTCTATCAAATTGGAGACACCTCCGCCTTGATGGACCTCAAGGCGGAAATGCGACCGCTTTGGGCATGAAGCGGCCCGTGCAATATGCTTTGGGCCCTCAGCCGCGCGCGCGCACCTTGTGCAAAAGCGGCATCAGGCTGCCCATGTCGGGGCCATGCGCCTGACCGGTCACGGCCTTGCGCAGCGGCATGAACAGGCCCTTGCCCTTGCGCCCTGTGGCGTCCTTGACGGCGCTGGTCCAGTCTTTCCAAGTGGTCTCGGAATAGGGCGCGTCGGGCAACATCGTCATGGCTTGAGCGATGAAATCGGCATCCTCGGGGTCGATCACCGGCTCGGCGCCGTTCAGGCACAGATCGGCCCAGTGATCGAGATCGCTGAGCGTATCGATATTTTGCGAGGCCACGGCCCAGAATTGTTCGGCCTGTTCGGCGGGAATGCCGAGGGCGGCGATTTGGTCTTTGACCACCGCGAAGGGCAGGTGCTGGTTGCGCGTGCGCGTCAGCGGGATCAGGTCTTCGGCGTCGAATTTGGTGGGGGCCGAGCCGAACTGGCTGAGTTCAAATCCTTCGGCCAGCTCATCCATGCTCATGCGCAGCTCAATCGGCTGGCTGGAGCCCAAGCGCGCCATCATGCTTAGCAGCGCTTCGGGGGCGATCCCTTTGGCGCGCAGATCGCGGATTGAGAGCGCGCCGAGACGCTTGGACAGTTCTTCGCCCTGCGGACCGGTCAGCAGCGAGTGATGCGCGAAGGCGGGAACCTTGCCGCCAATCGCCTCGATGATCTGGATTTGCGTTGCGGTATTGGTGACGTGATCGCCGCCACGCACGATATGGGTGATGCCCATATCCGCGTCATCGACCGGCGAAGCAAAGGTATAGAGCACCTGACCCGAGGCCTTGATCAGCACCGGGTCCGACACCGACGCCGCATCAATCGACAGATCGCCCAAGATGCCATCGGCCCACTCGATCCGCTCAAGTTCCAGCTTGAAGCGCCAGTAGCCATCCTTGCCAGCGGCGCGCGCGGCTTCTTTGTCGGCCTCAGACAGATGCATCGAGGCGCGGTCATAAACCGGCGGCTTGCCCATATTGAGCTGCTTCTTGCGTTTCAAATCCAGCTCGGTCGGGCTTTCGAAACACTCATAAAGCTTGCCCGCAGCTTTTAATTCCTCAGCCACCTCGCGGTAGCGATCAAGGCGCAGCGACTGGCGTTCTTCGCGGTCCCACTCGATGCCCAACCATTCCAGATCGCCCTTGAGCGCATCGATATATTCCTGCTTCGAGCGCTCTTGATCTGTGTCGTCGAGGCGCAGGATGAACGTGCCGCCCGTCTTGCGCGCGATCAGGTAGTTCATCAGCGCGGTGCGCAGATTGCCGACATGGATATAGCCGGTGGGCGAGGGGGCGAAACGGGTAACGGTGGTCATCGGGGTCAACTCCTAGTTGGCGCCTGCTCTTTCATAGCGCGGGGCGTTTGTCCATATGAAGGGCTATGCGTGGCGGGTATGGCCGCTCTGGAGGGTGCGATGGAGCAAAGCGATTGGGCCGGTGTGCTGGCCCCCGGTCTGGATGATATTGCGGCTTTGGCAATGGCTGCGCGTGCCAGCTTGCCGCCCGAATTTGCTGCCGCCGCCAAGGATGTGGCGATCCGGGTGGAGGATGTCGCCCCCGATGCGCTGCTGGACGATCTGGGCATCGACAATCCCCTTGCGCTGAGCGGGCTATATGAAGGGGTGCCGCTGACGCAGAAATCGGTGATGGATCCGGGCGGGCATTCCGATGTGATCTGGCTGTTTCGCCGCGCGATTGTCGATGAATGGGCTGCGCGGGGCGATGTGACGCTGGATGTGCTGGTCACGCATGTCTTCGTGCATGAGTTGGCGCATCATCTGGGCTGGTCGGATGGCGATATCGCGGCAATTGATCGCTGGTGGGAGTGAACCAAGCTGCTCACGGATACGTTACAGTGCTATAATCAGGTCTGCGCCCCGCGCGCAGGCGTGATTCTTGACGTATCGTTTTTCAGCCATTTGGAGAGACAGATGACGAGGACCCTTATCACCCGCCGCACCGCGTTTATGGCCGCCGCAGCCTTGCCCGCCGCCCCCGCTTTGCTCGGGGCAAGCATGACGCAAGCGCAGACGGTCGCCGCTGCCCCGCCCGCGATCCCGCCCTATCGGCGGGTCACATTGGGCGATATGACGGTGACGACGCTTTTGGCGGGCACCCGTCCGCTGGACAATCCGCAAGGCACCTTTGGCACCAATGCCAGCCCTGAAGATTTCAATGCTCTGTCGTCCGAGGCCTTTATTCCCGCCGACAAGGCGCTGAATTTCTTCACGCCAACGCTGATTGAGGCGGGCGATGAAAAGATTCTGTTCGATACCGGTCTTAGCCCCGAGGGCACCGCTGCTGCCCTGGCGGCCGCCGGGCATGGCACCGATGATATCACCACGGTGGTGATCACCCATATGCATGGCGATCACATTGGCGGCCTGATGGGCGAGGGCGGGGCGACCTTTGGCAAGGCGAGATATATCACCGGCGAGGTCGAGTTCGATCATTGGTCCAAGGCCGGCAATGACACCTTCGAGGCCAAGGTGCGCCCGCTCGAAGATCAGTTCACCTTTATCAAGGGCGGGGAGTCGGTCGTTTCGGGGATCACGGCGGTCGAGGCCTTTGGCCACACGCCGGGTCATATGGCCTATATGGTGGAAAGTGGTGGCAAGTCGCTGGTTCTGGCGGTGGACAGTGCAAACCACTACGTCTGGTCGCTGCAACGCCCCGACTGGGAGGTGCGTTTCGACATGGACAAGGCGCAGGCCGCCGCGACGCGCAAATCGCTGTTTGGCATGGTCGCAGCCGACAGGGTGCCTTTCATCGGCTATCACATGCCCTTCCCCGGCATGGGCTATCTGGAAACCTCCGGGCC
This sequence comes from Thioclava arctica, assembly GCF_040892615.1. NCBI lineage: Bacteria > Pseudomonadati > Pseudomonadota > Alphaproteobacteria > Rhodobacterales > Paracoccaceae > Thioclava > Thioclava arctica. Next base: position 190,398 of record NZ_JBFRYC010000002.1, on the reverse strand, counting down.
GGGCTATCGGTTTGTTCCGGTCAGCTATCAGTTGAGCGTCTGACCCAAGGCGCGTGAAAGCGATCTAAGCACTCAAGAGTGAAACGGGCGGCACTGTGAAAGTGTGGCCCGTTTTGCATTTTCGGGAACGCACGCGGGCGCAACGCCCTTGGATCAGCTGTTGCGAGGTGCCATGATCGCCACCAGGCCCCCGATCGGCCTGCCAAGGAGCGTGCGATGCAGACCATTCTAACGATCACTCTCAATCCGACGGTGGATGTCGCGACCTCAGCCAAAGATATCTTGCCCGAGCGAAAGCTGCGCTGCTCGCGCCCGGTCTTTGATCCCGGCGGTGGCGGGCTCAATGTCAGCCGTGCGATTGCTGCACTCGGGGGGAATTCGACCGCTTTTGTGGCGCTGGGCGGCCCGACCGGGGATAAGGTGATGCGGCTTTTGGCCGAGGCGGGTATCGGCGTCTATCCCTTTCCAGCACCGGGAGAAACCCGTCTTAGCCTGACCGCCACGGACACCACCTCGGGCGAGCAGTTTCGCTTTGTCATGCCCGGTCCCGACTGGTCTGAGCGCGACGTGTCAAAGGCGCTTACCCGGATTGCGCGCGCTGCCCCCGAAGGTGGGATTGTCGTGTTGTCGGGCAGCCAACCCCCCGGCGTTCCCGTGGATTTTCCCGCAAGGCTTGCCGCCAAGATCGCGCGCACGAAGGCGCAGCTGTTTCTGGATACCTCGGGCAAGGCGCTGCACCACCTGCTAGAGAGCAAATGCCAGCCCGCAGATCTGCTGCGGATGGATGAGTTGGAGGCGGTGGAACTGGCCGGGCGCGATTTGCCCACCCGCGCCGACAGCGCCGACTTTGCCCAAGATCTGGTGCGCCGCGGGTTGGCCCATGCGGTGATCGTGGCGCGCGGTTCTGAGGGCAATGTGCTGGCCACCCGCGAGGGGCGCTGGTTTGCCAAGGCCGCCAAGGTCACGGTGGTGTCCAAGGTGGGCGCGGGCGACAGTTTCGTGGCCGCCTTTACGCTGGCACTGGCGCGCGGCAAGCCCTTGCCCGAAGCGTTGCGTCACGGCGCGGCAGGGGCGTCGGCGGCGGTCACTTCGCCGGCAACCGAGCTGTGCAGGGCGCGCGATGTCAAAAACCTGCTGAGCCAATGCCCGGTCAGCGAAATTTGAACACGCCGCGCGTTCGGGGGATATCTGCGCTTGTTCCTTAAGCGTTTCACGCCCTGCGCCGCGTCGCTTTTTGCCCCAAACTGCCGTATCTGGCGAATTGGGCTTGTCAGGGCTGTGGCGGCTCGGCTATGCGATTGGGTATTGGATACGGGAGACGCTGCGGAAACATCCGCAGGGCCGAAGGAGCAACCGCCCCGGTAAACTCTCAGGCAAAAGGACCGCATTCAATAAAGGACTCTGGAGAGTGGCGCCGCATGCGCCCGCCGAAGGGATAACGATCTCAGGCGCCCGACCCCGTTAGGGTAGGGCAAGGACAGAGGGGGCATCGGGCGGGCCATTTGGCCCATTGGTCGATGCCGGACGATCCGGCTGAACGGGAGAAGGCCGGAATGAGCGATCTGCACAAGACGCCGCTTTACGATTTGCACATGGAACTGGGCGCGAAAATGGTGCCCTTCGCGGGCTATGCGATGCCCGTGCAATACCCGCTGGGTGTGATGGGTGAGCATCTGCACACCCGCGCGCAGGCCGGGCTGTTCGACGTCAGCCATATGGGGCAGGTGATCTTGCCGGGCGCTGGCGCGGCGGAAGCCCTTGAGGCGCTGGTGCCGGTTAGTCTGATGGAGTTGGCTGAAGGCCGTCAGCGCTATGCGATGTTCACCAATGACGCGGGTGGTATTCTGGACGATCTGATGGTCGCCAATCGCGGCGATCACCTGTTTGTCGTGGTCAATGCAGCCTGCAAGACGGCCGATCTGGCCCATTTGCGTGCCCATATCGAGGGCGTTCAGGAAATCACCGACCGCGCGCTTTTGGCGCTGCAGGGTCCCGCCGCCGAGGGCACGCTTGAGGCCTTGGTGCCCGGTGTTGGCGCGATGCGGTTCATGGATGTAGCGACGTTCGGCTGGCAGGGCGTCGATCTGTGGATTTCGCGTTCGGGCTATACGGGCGAGGACGGATTTGAAATCTCGGTGCCTGCGCCGCAGGCCGAGGCCTTTGCCCGCGCGCTGCTGGCGGATGCTGCGGTGGAGCCGATCGGTTTGGGCGCGCGCGACAGTCTGCGCCTTGAGGCGGGGCTGTGCCTTTATGGCCATGACATCGACACCACGACCACCCCGGTCGAGGCCAATCTGGCTTGGGCGATCCAGAAAATCCGCCGCACAGGCGGCGCGCGCGCGGGCGGCGTTCCCGGTGCCGAAGTGATCTTGGCGCAGCTAGACGGCGGGGCTGCGCGCAAGCGCGTCGGGTTGCGCCCCGAAGGCCGTGCGCCGATGCGCGAAGGCGTTCAAATTTTCGCTGATGCCGAGGGTGGCGCGCCGATTGGCACCGTCACTTCGGGCGGCTTTGGCCCCTCGATTGCGGCGCCGATGGCGATGGCCTATCTGCCCAGCGAGCTGACTGAGGGCACAATCGTTTATGGCGAGGTGCGCGGCAAACGTCTGCCCGCTGTTATCGCGCCGATGCCCTTCCAACCCACTACCTACAAACGCTGAAAAAGACCACGAGGGAGACCGAGAATGAAATTCACGCAAGACCATGAATGGCTCAAGGTTGAGGGCGATCTTGTGATCGTCGGCATCACCGAACATGCCAGCGAGCAGCTGGGCGATGTTGTTTTCGTCGAATTGCCCGATGCCGGGACCGAAGTGTCGCAAGGCGATGAGATTTGCGTCATCGAAAGCGTCAAGGCGGCCTCTGATATCGCCGCGCCGCTGGATGGCGAGATCGTTGAGATCAACGAGGATCTGGCCGACAATCCGGGCCTCGTGAACGAAGATCCGCTGGGCAAGGCTTGGTTTTTCAAGATGAAACTGGCCGACCAATCCGCACTTGATGGCTTCATGGACGAGGCCGCCTACATCGAATTTATCGGATAATCCTCATGTTTACCCCCACGACCTATGACACCTATGATTTCGCCAATCGCCGCCATATCGGGCCGTCGCCAGACGAGATGACCGAGATGCTCAAGGCCGTGGGGGCGCGCGATCTTGAGGCGCTGATCGATGAGACAGTGCCCAAATCCATCCGTCAGGCGCAGCCGCTTAGCTGGGCGCCGCTCACCGAATATGCGCTGCTGCAAAAGATGGAAGAGGTGGCCAAGAAAAACCGCGTGATGGTCAGCCTGATTGGGCAGGGCTATTACGGCACGGTCACGCCGCCCGCGATCCAGCGGAATATTCTTGAAAACCCGGCTTGGTATACCGCCTACACGCCCTATCAGCCCGAGATCGCGCAGGGGCGTCTTGAGGCTCTGTTGAACTTTCAGACGATGGTGTCGGACCTGACCGGGCTGCCGGTGGCCAATGCTTCGCTGCTCGATGAGGCGACGGCGGCGGCCGAGGCGATGGCGATGGCGCAGCGCGTCGCAAAATCCAAGGCGACCGCGTTCTTTGTTGATGAAAACTGTCATCCCCAGACGATTGGCGTGATCCAGACCCGCGCCCAGCCCTTGGGCATCGAGGTGATCGTGGGCGCGGCCGATGATCTGGTCGCCGATCAGGTGTTCGGCGCGATTTTCCAATATCCCGGCACCTATGGCCATGTGCGTGATTTCACCGCCCAATGCGAGGCGCTGCATGGGGCCAAGGCCGTGGCAATCATGGCCACCGATCTGCTGGCGCTGTGCCTGCTGAAGGAACCCGGCGCGATGGGGGCTGACATCGCGGTCGGCTCGGCGCAGCGTTTTGGTGTGCAGATGGGCTATGGCGGGCCGCATGCTGCCTTTATGGCGTGTCGCGATGATATGAAACGCGCGATGCCGGGCCGGATCGTGGGGGTCTCGGTCGATTCCCATGGCAACCGCGCTTATCGGTTGTCGTTGCAAACCCGCGAGCAGCATATCCGCCGCGAAAAAGCGACTTCGAATGTTTGCACCGCGCAGGCGTTGTTGGCGGTGATGGCCAGCTTTTACGCGGTGTTTCACGGGCCGATGGGGCTGCGCGCGATTGCCGAGCGCGTGCATTTCACCACCACGCAGCTTGCGCAGGCGCTGCGTGATGCGGGCGCTGTGGTTGAGCCAGAGGCGTTTTTCGACACGCTCACCGTCAAGGTCGGCGTGGGCCAGCAGGGGATCATGGCCGCGGCCCGTCATCGCGGCATCAACCTGCGCAAGGTCGGGCGTGACCGCGTGGGCATCTCCATCGACGAGACCACCGATGCGGGCATCGTGACGCGGCTTTTGGATGCGTTCGGGATCACCGAGACCCCCGGTGATCTGGGCGCGCTGGGCGTGCCCGAGGCGATGCTACGCGCCAGCGATTACCTGACCCATCCGGTGTTTCACATGAACCGCGCCGAGTCCGAGATGATGCGCTACATGCGCCGCCTGTCGGATCGCGATCTGGCGCTGGACCGGGCGATGATTCCGCTGGGCTCGTGCACGATGAAATTGAATGCGGCCGCCGAGATGATGCCGCTGACATGGCCGGAATTCGGATCGCTGCATCCGTTCGTGCCTGCCGATCAGGCGGCGGGCTATCACGAGGCCATTTCCGATCTGACCGAGAAGCTGTGCGAAATCACTGGCTATGATGCGTTCTCCATGCAGCCTAATTCGGGCGCGCAGGGCGAATATGCGGGGCTGTTGACGATCTCGGCCTATCATCGTGCCAATGGCGATGATCAGCGCGATATCTGCCTCATTCCGATGTCGGCGCATGGCACCAACCCGGCCTCTGCCCAGATGGCGGGGATGCAGGTGGTCGTAGTCAATTCCGCGCCCAATGGCGACGTGGATCTTGAGGATTTCGAGGCCAAGGCCAAGGCTGCCGGCGCGAAACTTGCGGCCTGCATGATCACCTATCCCTCGACGCATGGCGTGTTTGAGGAAACGGTGAAGCGGGTCTGCGAGATCACCCATGAACACGGCGGTCAGGTCTATATCGACGGGGCCAATATGAACGCGCTGGTAGGGCTGGTGAAACCCGGCGAGATCGGCGGCGATGTGAGCCACCTCAACCTGCACAAGACCTTTGCGATCCCGCATGGCGGCGGTGGTCCCGGCATGGGCCCGATTGGCGTGCGCGCGCATCTGGCCCCCTATCTGCCGGGGCATAGCGAGACGGGTGAGGGCACTGGCGCGGTGAGTGCGGCGCCTTACGGATCGGCCTCGATCTTGCTGATTTCATGGGCTTATTGCCTGATGATGGGCGGGGCGGGGCTGACGCAAGCCACGCGCGTCGCAATCTTGAACGCGAACTATATCGCGGCGCGGCTGAAATCGGCCTATCCGATCTTGTTCATGGGCAATCGGGGCCGGGTGGCGCATGAGTGCATTCTGGACACGCGCAAATTTGCTGAGGTGGGCGTGAGCGTTGATGACATCGCCAAGCGCCTGATCGACAACGGGTTTCACGCCCCCACCATGTCTTGGCCCGTGGCAGGCACCTTGATGGTAGAGCCGACCGAAAGCGAAACCAAGGCCGAGATCGACCGCTTTATCACCGCCCTTCTGGCGATCCGTGACGAGATCGCGGCGGTGGAGGCAGGAGAGATCGCCGCCGAGGACAGCCCGCTGCGCCACGCCCCCCATACGGTCGAAGATCTCGTGGCCGATTGGGATCGGGTCTATTCGCGCGAGGCCGGGTGTTTTCCGGCAGGCGCGTTCCGGGTCGATAAATATTGGCCACCCGTGGGGCGCGTCGATAACGTCTTTGGCGATCGCAACCTGATCTGTATCTGTCCGCCAGTGGAGGCCTACGCGGCGGAGTGACAGGCTGCGGGCCACGCTTGATCGCAGTTTGCTGAACGCCATCGTGCCCAGCATTTGCAAATCCTGTCGTGGCAATCGATGTCGCCACCTTTCAGAGGTCGCAAGGCGGTCTGTCCAGTAAAACAGGGGCGCGGATGTGAGTCCGCGCCCCAGCTTGGCGTAATGGGTGCCCAAGCGAGGCTCCTAATTGCTGGACGCATAAGCGCGCGCAGGCTAAATCGGGAACCAACGCGAGAGGGAGACCCGCATGAGCCGTAATTTCACCCGCCGGGGGAGTCTGGTTTTAGCCGCCGGGGCTGCCGCATTGGCCGCAGCACCCGCACTGGCCGCGCCCGAGGTCACGCTGCGCCTGCATCAGTTTCTTCCCGAGACGAGCTTTGTGCCCGCCCATATTCTGAACCCGTGGATTGCCGCGGTCGAGGCCGCCTCGAACGGGCGCATCAAGATTGAGCATTACCCCTCGATGCAGCTGGGTGGCAAACCCACTGATCTGGTCGATCAATTGACCGATGGCGTGGTTGATATCATTTGGACGCTGCCGGGCTACACGCCGGGGCGCTTCCCGCGCACCGAGGTGATGGAGCTGCCGTTCATGGTGGCAGATGCAGGCCCGGCTTCGGCAGCGCTGTGGGATCTGGCGCAATCGGACATGATCGACACGGATTTTGCCGATCTGCATTTGCTGGGCATTTGGGTGCATGGGCCGGGCGTCATCCACGCCAACAAAGCGGTGCGCGAGATCGCTGATTTCAAAGGGCTGAAATTGCGCGGACCCTCGCGGGTGACGACCAAGTTGCTCGAACATTTTGGCGCGACGGCGGTCGGCATGCCGGTGCCAGCCGTTCCCGAGGCGCTGTCGCGGGGCACGATTGACGGGGCGCTGCTGCCTTGGGAAGTGTCGGCCTCGCTCAAGATCGGGGAATTGGTGCATCATCACACCGAATTTGCCGGCCCCTCGATTTACACCGCCAGTTTCATCCTTGCGATGAACAAGGATCGTTTCGCCAGCTTGCCGCCCGATCTGCGTCAGGTGATTGAGTCTGTGTCGGGGGCTGCGTTCTCGCGCGCGGCGGGCACGGCGCAACAGGCCGAGGATATCCCCTCGCGCCAAAAAGCGGTCGATCTGGGCAATGAGATCATCACCATTCCCGCCGAGGAGACACCCGTTTGGGTGGCCGCCTCGCAGCCCGTGATTGACGATTGGGTCGCCGAGATGGACGGGCGCGGCGTTGATGGCGCGGCGTTGCTGGACAAGGCCCGCGCGTTGATCACAGCGCATTCGGGCTAGTATGCGCGTCGGGATTGAGCGCGCGGTGCAGGCGCTGGCGCTGGCGGGTGGTTTGGTTTTGCTGGCGCTGGTCGTGATGACAGTGCTGTCGAGCCTTGGCGCGCTGGGTTTGAAAGGCGCGCAGGGGGGGTGGCTGCCGCAACCCTTCGCGATTGGCCCTTACAAGGCTGGCTATGAGATCGTCGAACTGGCGCTGCCCGGTATCGTTTTCGCAATGATCCCGCTGGTGCAACTGCGCCATGCCCATGCGCGTGTCGAGTTGCTGCGCGGACGAGGCGCGCACGGGTTCGACGTGTTTTGGCAAGTCGTGGCGGCGGCTATGTTTGCGCTGATCGCATGGCGGATCGGGCTTGGCATGGCGGGCAAGATGCGCTCTGGCACCGAGACATTTCTGCTGGCTCTGCCGGTGTGGTGGGGCTATGCCGCTTGCCTTCCGGGCGCGTGGGGGGCGGCGATCGTGGCCCTGTATAACGCTGTGCGGCAGGAGCGGGCATGAGTGATTTTGCGCTCGCGCTGGGTTCGTTTCCGCTGCTGTTGCTGTTGATTTTTCTGCGCGCGCCAATCGGTCTGGCGATGCTGGTGATCGGCGCGGGCGGGCTTTGGGCGGTATCAGGCAGCCCGCAGCTTTGGCTGGCCAAGATGAAAAACGAGGGGGTCTCGACCTTCTCGCATTACGAATTGTCGGTGATCCCGATGTTCCTGTTGATGGGCCAATTCGCGACCCAAGGGGGCATGAGTCGGGCGCTGTTTCGCGCTGCCGATGCGCTGATCGGGCATCGCCGGGGCGGGCTGGCGATGGCGGCCATCGGGGCCTGCGCGGGGTTTGGCGCGATCTGTGGCAGTTCGCTGGCGACAGCGGCCACGATGGGGCGTGTTGCGATCCCCGAGATGCGCGCGGCGGGCTATTCCGGTGCGCTTTCCACGGCGGCGCTGGCGGCGGGGGGCACCTTGGGTATCCTCATTCCGCCCTCTATCGTGCTGGTGATTTTCGCCATCCTGACCGAGCAGAATATCGCCACGCTGTTTGCCGCTGCCGTGTTGCCGGGGTTGCTGGCAGTGCTGGGCTACGGGCTTGCGGTGCAGGCCTATCTGATGCGCCACCCGCAAGCGGCGGGCGAGAGGCGCGCGCCGATGCCGTGGGGGCAGCGCCGGGCTGCGCTGCTGGCGATCTGGCCGGTAATCGGGATTTTTGCACTCGTGGTGGGGGGCATCTATGGCGGCGTTTTCTCGCCCACCGAGGGCGCGGCGATTGGTGCGGCGCTGACGGGGATTGCGGCTTGGGCCGGGGGAGGATTGCGCGCGGGCGGCTTTATCCGCGCGCTGCTGGCGACCGCCGAAACCACAGGCATGGTATTTTTCATCATCCTCGGCGCGGCCGTTTATAACGGGTTTCTGGGCTTTGCGCGGATGCCGCAGGAGCTGGCGCAAATGGTGGCGGGGCAGGGGCTTAGCCCGTGGCTGGTGCTGATCGCGATGCTGCTACTTTTTCTGATTTTGGGCTGTTTCATGGACAGCCTGTCGATGATTTTGCTAACACTGCCGACATTCTGGCCAATCATCTCTGGGCTCGATTTCGGGATGGACGCGCAGGCTCTGGCGCTTTGGTTTGGCGTTTTGGTGTTGATCACCGTCGAGGTCGGGCTGATTACGCCGCCGGTTGGGCTCAATCTGTTCGTCATCGGCGCGATTGAGGGGCGCACGCCCGCGCCGCAGACTTGGCGCGCGGTGATCTGGTTCGTGGGGGCCGATCTGACCCGGATCGCGTTGATTTTGACCATTCCTGCGATTGCCTTGCTGCCACTGTAGATGGCGATGAAATAGGGCGATGATTTTTGCGCCGATCTGTGCAATTCTACCCCAAGGAGGATCGTTCATGACAGAAATTACCAGTGATTTCAGCGGCCAAACTGTGATTTGCACCTTCGAGATGACGCCGGCGACGGCCTCGGAATTGATGGAAAAACTGCAATCGGCCTATAGCGAGGTGATCTCGAAAGCGCCCGGTTTCATCGGTGCGGGGCTGCATATGAATGACGCTCAGACCCGGATTGCGACCTATTCGAAATGGCGCGAGCGGGGCGATTATCAGGCGATGCTGCGCAGCCCGGAAATGATTGCGCGCAACCGCTACATCAATACGCTGTGCCGCAGCTTTGAGCCAGTGATGTATGAGGTGGCCGCCAATTACTGATCGCGCTTGAGCCGACGGAACCTACGCCGCACGCTCAGCGTTAATATGTCAAAAGACAACCCGGAGAGAGACATGGAAGACGTTCTTCAAACCATCGGCGTGATCGGCTTTATCCTTTTGGTGCTCGCAGGGCTTTTGGCGGGCTGGCTGGCCAGCCTTGTTGCGGGCGGGCGTCATCGCGGCGCCTATCTGGCGATTGGCGTGCTGGGCGCGCTTGTTACGCCGTTCATCGTTGCGATTTTGGGCGGTGCGGTGCTTGCAGCAGGTGGCTTGCTGGCAATTATCGCGATGGCTTTGGTTGGGGCTGCCGTCGTTTTGGTGATCGGCAAGCTGATCCTTGATTAACGTCTAAACCCCCGCCACCAAAGAAATTTCAGCCAAGCTCCGCCCTCGCGCAACCATGTGCGGGGGCTTGTTTTATGCGCCGGGCAGGATGAGCGCGCGTTGACCCCAAGGGCGCGCGCCACCGCGCGGGCGCGCGGGGCGTGATAGCAATCGGTGACCAGCACAATCGCGCCCTGCGCGCCGCTTATCTCCAAGCCAAAGGCGATATTCTCGCGTGTCGAGGTCGAGCGATCCTCGCGCAAAAGCGCGGTCTCAGGCACGCCCTGCGCGCGCAAGAGCTGCACCATCGCCTCGGCCTCGCTGGGCGGGTGTTTTCCAAGTCCGCCACAGCAGATAAGCCGCTGGACCGTGCCTGCGTGATACAGCTTAGCTCCGTGGCGCACCCGCCGTTTCAGCGTGGGCGAGGGCTGCCCGCCGGGCCAAACGGCGGCCCCAAGGATGAAAGCGTCGGTCATACTGCTATGGCTAGCCGCCCGCGCATCGCGCGACAAGAGGTGCAAATCTATGCTATGATGTAGAAAAGGGAGAAAACAATGCGTGCCATTTTGTTTGCGGCGTTGGTCTGCGCCACACCTGCGTTTGCCGATCCGGTCAATATTCGCCCCGACGTGATGTCTGTCACGGTGCAGACGGCGTCTGGCCCGGTCGAGATTTCGCGCAATCAGGACAATGCCAATATGCTGTCGGGTGAATGGGCGCGCACCTCACGTCCTTGCCCGAGTTTCTGTATTCAACCGATGGTGCCCGCGCCCGGTGTGACACCGATTGGCGAGTTGGAAATCATGCAATTTCTCAATGATCCCAATGTGGTGGTGGTCGACGGTCGGGTGCGTCGTGACTTTGAAGGCGGCGCGATTCCCGGTGCGATCAACATCCCCTATACCGAGGCCGCGGATCGTTTGGGAGAGCTGGGATGCGAGCCCGATTTCGACGGTTTCGACTGTTCGGGCGAGGCGGTTAAATCAGTCGCGCTTTATTGTAATGGCGCGTGGTGCGGCCAATCCCCCACCGCCGCGCGCCGCATGATCGAGGCTGGTTATCCGGCGGAGAAAATCTACTATTATCGTGGCGGAATGCAGGCCTGGCGGATGTTGGGGCTGACTGTGACGGAGTGAAGCATCAAAATTTTGCCAGATTTTCCGTCTAGCCAGTCTGGACGGAATTTTTGATGAGGTGAATTTTGTCTGCGCTTTTTTCCAGTCCAATTACGTCGGCCGCAATGGGTGTGGCGCTGATCGCTCTTGTCGTCGTTCTGTGAATTGCCACGGGCAGGGGTGGGGCGCAGCGATACGTTTTGATAGATGGCTCAAACGTGCTGTATTAGCGCACCGAGACGCCCGACCTGTCTCTGCTCAGGGCGCTGGTGGTGCAGGGGCGACGCCTCTGGTCTGGTTTGATGCAAATGCAGGCTATCTGATTTCGCAAAAATATCGCAGAGAGCAGAGTTTTTCAAAGGCGCTTGGCCTTCCCGCGCGCATTGTCATCAATGACCGCTACCGGGACTGGGTCGAGATCTATCCCATCCTCAAGACACGCGATCTGCTGATCAAGGGGCGCTGGCGCGATGGCGATGTCATTCTTTCCGCCTCGCTTCAGGAGCCGCTCAAAGAAGCGGCTTAACGCCCCTTCCGCCGCTTCACTCCTCCACGCTGCCCCGGTCGCCCGGCCGTGGACCGACCGCTGGCCTTCACCGCCGCTTCGCTCGCGGCTTCGACGGCGGATTGGCGCGCCAGCGGGTCGTCGTGAATCGCAAGGTCCACCGCCTCCAGACGCTTGACCTCGTCACGCAAACGGGCTGCTTCCTCGAATTCTAGGTTCTCGGCGGCCTTGCGCATTTTCAACCTGAGATCGTGCAAATGGGCGTCAAGATTGGCCCCAATTTTCACATTTTCAACTTTTGCGGTGACGCGCGACATATCTGTGTCGCCCTGATAGAGGCCCGCCAGAACATCTTCGACATTCTTCTTGATGGTCTCGGGCGTGATGCCGTGTTCGATGTTATACGCGACCTGTTTGGCGCGGCGGCGATCAGTTTCATCCATTGCGCGCTGCATGCTGCCGGTGATCCGGTCGGCATACATGATCACCCGGCCCTCCGAGTTGCGCGCCGCCCGACCGATCGTCTGAATGAGCGACGTTTCCGAGCGCAGGAACCCCTCTTTGTCGGCATCCAAGATCGCGACCAATCCGCATTCGGGAATGTCCAAACCCTCGCGCAGCAGGTTGATCCCGATCAGCACATCAAACGCCCCGAGTCGCAGATCGCGCAAAATCTCGATACGTTCGATGGTGTCAATATCGGAGTGCATATAGCGCACCCGCACCCCCTGTTCATGTAGATATTCTGTAAGATCCTCGGCCATGCGTTTGGTCAATGTGGTGACCAAAGTCCGGAACCCCTTGGCTGAAACCTTGCGGATTTCGTCGAGCACATCATCGACCTGTGTCTCGACGGGACGGATCTCGATCATCGGGTCAATCAGGCCGGTCGGGCGGATCACCTGCTCGGTAAAGACGCCACCCGTTTGCTCCAGTTCCCATTTCGACGGGGTGGCTGAAACAAAGACCGATTGCGAGCGCATCGCATCCCATTCCTCGAACTTCAGCGGGCGGTTATCCATGCAGGACGGCAGGCGGAACCCATGTTCGGCCAGCGTGAATTTGCGCCGATAGTCGCCGCGATACATGCCCCCGATCTGGGGCACGGTGACATGAGATTCATCCGCAAAAACAATAGCATTGTCGGGGATGAACTCAAACAGGGTCGGCGGCGGCTCGCCGGGGGCGCGCCCTGTGAGATAGCGCGAATAGTTCTCAATCCCGTTGCACACGCCGGTCGCTTCCAGCATTTCGATGTCGAAATTCGTGCGCTGCTCCAGCCGCTGCGCTTCCAGCAATTTGCCCTCGTCATTGAGCTGTTTGAGGCGTTGCGTCAGCTCCACGCGGATGCTTTTGGTGGCTTGCTGCAGGGTCGGGCGAGGCGTCACATAGTGGCTGTTGGCATAGATCCGTATCTGCTCAAAGCTGTTGGTTTTCTGACCCGTAAGCGGGTCGAATTCGGTAATCGATTCAAGTTCTTCACCGAAAAAGCTAAAGCGCCATGCGCGATCTTCGAGGTGGGCGGGCCACAGATCGACCGTGTCGCCCTTGACGCGAAACGCGCCGCGCTGAAACGCGGCATCAAGACGCTTATATTGCTGGGTCACCAATTCGCCGATGAATTGGCGCTGCTCGATCAGATCGCCGATCTTCATATCCTGGGTCATTGCCGAATAGGTCTCGACCGAGCCGATCCCGTAAATGCAACTCACCGAGGCCACGATAATCACATCGTCGCGTTCCAGCAGCGCCCGCGTGGCCGAGTGGCGCATCCGGTCGATCTGTTCGTTGATCTGGCTTTCTTTTTCAATGTAGGTGTCCGAGCGCGCGACATAGGCTTCGGGTTGGTAATAGTCATAGAAAGACACGAAGTACTCGACCGAGTTCTCGGGAAAGAAGCTTTTGAATTCGCCATATAATTGCGCCGCCAAGGTCTTGTTCGGGGCGAGAATGATGGCAGGGCGCTGGGTCTGTTCGATCACCTTGGCCATGGTAAAGGTCTTGCCCGTGCCCGTTGCGCCCAGCAACACCTGATCACGCTCGCCCTCTTGCACGCCTTTTGCGAGTTCCGCGATCGCGGTGGGCTGGTCGCCAGCGGCCGAAAATGCCGTATGCAATACGAACCGCTTGCCGCCCTCAAGCTTGGGGCGAGTCAGCACCTCGGGGCGCGGCTTGGGTTGATCGGTGGTATTGTGGGGCATCGCGGCATCCTTTGGCTGTCCCTAAAGTTGTCCTCTTTTCGTTCGCATTCAAGGGGTTGTGGAATGTGTAAACACAAGGTTAAGAGTTTTGATATAATTGTATCATTAAACCAATGCCTTAGGTGAATATTTTCCTTGCTGAATCGATGGGGTGTTCGCATTATGTTCAGGCAAGCAGCATAGATCTGTCGGCCGACGCATCACCCCACCCCTCGCTCCCCAAGTCGGCCGACAGACACCCTTCTGCTTTGAAATACCCGGTTCCGATCCGGGGTTGGCCTGCGATCCGGGGCTTGCGATTTCGCTTGGATGCACTAAGACGGTGGGAAAGCATCGCACAGGAGTTTGCCCATGCGCGCACGCATTTATCAGCCCGCCCGCAACGCCATGCAATCGGGCATTGGCAAGACCAAAAAATGGGTTCTCGATTATGTGCCCGTTGACTCGCGTGAGATTGACCCTCTGATGGGCTGGACCTCGTCGGATGACACGCAATCACAGGTGCGCTTGCGCTTTGAGACCCGTGAGGCGGCGGAAGATTACGCCAAGGAGAACGGTCTCGACTATGTCGTCACCGAACCCCATGGACGCGCTGCCAATATCCGCCCGCGTGGCTATGGCGAGAATTTCGCCTCGGATCGCCGCGCGAACTGGACGCATTGAACGCACCACGCTTCGTGCGATATCGCCAATCTTTCAACGCTTTCAAGGGCGGCCCAGCGGTCGCCCCTTTCCTTTGAGGCCGCCTATGACCATCTCCCATCTTGTGACCCATTCCGGCGGCTTTCATGCGGATGAACTTTTGTCCTCGGTCGTTCTGACGCGAATTTTCCCGAAGGCTGAGATCGTGCGCAGTCGCGACGTGGCGTGGATCACACCTGCGAAAGATCGCATTATCTATGATGTGGGCGGTCAGTTTGATGCCGCATTGCAGATTTTCGACCATCATCAGCGCCCCAATCCGCTGCGCGAAGACGGCCAGCCCTATAGCTCGTTCGGCCTGATCTGGGCGCAATATGGTCAGGACTATTTGCGCGCGATGGATGTGCCCGAGCGCGATATTGAGGCGACCCACGCCTCGTTTGATCGCGGCTTCGTACTGCCGGTCGATCTGCTTGATAATGGTGCGGTGAATGCGTCTGAGGCGGGGCCACTCTTTGCTGGACTGACGCTGCCGGTGCTGCTGGAAAGCCTTAAACCGGTGTTTGATGATCGTGAAGAGGGTGCGGATGATCGCGCCTTTAGCGCTGCGCTGTCGGTGGCGCGTGCCTTCGTCGAGGCCCAGATCAAGCGCAAAGCCGCTAAATTCCGCGCTGAGTCGATGGTCATGGCGGCAATCGATGCCGCCGGGGCAGGGCGCATTCTGGAATTGCCGATGGGCATGCCGTTTCGCTCTGGCGTGGAGCAGGCGGGGGCCGATCATCTGCTGTTCGTGATCCATCCGCGCGGCACCGATTGGGCGCTGGGCACGATCCGCACGGGCGAAGACACGTTTGCCACCCGCGCCGACCTGCCCGCCGCATGGGCGGGACTGACGGACGCAGCGCTTGAGGCTGCCAGTGGCGTAAGCGGTGCGAAGTTTTGCCATAATGGCCGTTTCATCGCGGTTGCAAACAGCCGTGACGCGATTGTGCAAATGGCGGAACTGGCGGTTCAAGAGGCCTTGGCGCAGTAAAATTGGCGTAAAAAACCGCCTAGTTTGCTATTGTGCGGCGAATTGGCTGTATACATTTGCGCCTGCAGCCTATATTGGACCTGATCTTGCGCGGCTTCGGCGGTGCATCTGACGCGCCCTTGCCGCAATTCCACGGACCCCACCTATCATGATCTCTCCCCTTACCGAAGCGCTCGCCGAGCGTGGCTATGACAAATTGACCCCTGTGCAGGAAGCGGTGACTGACCCCGCTCTGACGCAGTCTGACCTGCTGGTTTCGGCGCAGACCGGATCGGGGAAAACCGTGGGCTTTGGCCTTGCGATTGCGCCCACCTTGATGGGCGATGAGATGCGGATGGGGCCGGCGGCGTTGCCGTTGGCGCTGGTCGTCGCTCCGACGCGCGAGCTGGCCTTTCAGGTCATGCGCGAGCTGAGCTGGCTTTACGCCAAGACCGGTGCGCGGGTGACCTCTTGCGTTGGCGGCATGGATATGCGCGACGAACGTCGTGCGCTGGAGCGTGGCGCGCATATCGTCGTGGGCACGCCGGGCCGTCTGAGCGATCACATCCGTCGCGGCTCGCTTGATCTGAGCGATGCGCGGGCTGTGGTGCTGGATGAGGCCGACGAGATGCTGGATCTGGGCTTTCGCGAGGATCTGGAATTCATCCTTGCCGATGCCCCGGAAGAACGTCGCACGCTGCTGTTTTCCGCGACCGTCTCGCCGCCGATTGCCAAGCTGGCCGAAAAATTCCAGCGCAACGCCAAGCGCATCAATACGCTGGGCGGCGCAAGTCAGCACGCCGATATTGCCTATCAGGCGATCCGCGTCGGCCCGACCGATAGCGAACATGCGATCATCAATCTGCTGCGCTATCACGACGGAGAAAGCGCGATTGTTTTCGCCAATACCCGTGCGGCGGTGAACCATTTGACGGCGCGTTTGGGCAACCGGGGCTTGGCCGTGGTGACCCTGTCGGGTGAACTGAGCCAGACCGAGCGCACCCATGCTTTGCAGGCGATGCGCGACGGGCGTGCGCGTGTTTGTGTGGCCACCGATGTGGCTGCACGCGGGATCGATCTGCCGAATTTGAACCTCGTGATCCATGCCGATCTGCCGGTCAACACCGAAGGCTTGCTGCACCGTTCGGGCCGCACGGGCCGCGCTGGGCGCAAGGGGATTTCGGCGCTGATCGTGCCGCCGCGCGCGACCAAAAAGGCCGAGCGCCTGTTGCAATTTGCCAAGATCAAGGCCGAATGGACCACCGCGCCGCGCGCCGAAGATATTTTGCGCCGCGATGAGGATAATCTGCTGGCCGATCCGGCTTGGGATGCGGTGCCTTCTGCCGATCAGGCCGATTTCGCCGAGCGTTTGCTGGCTCAGCATTCGCCCATCGAGATCGCCGCCGCCTGTCTGCGCCTGTATCGCGCGCAGAAATGCGCCCCCGAAGAGCTGATGGCGCCCGATGCCAAGGCCCCGGCACGTGATCGCAAGCCCTTTGGCCCGAGCACATGGTTTGCTCTGTCGGTCGGTCATGATGACCGTGCCGAGGCGCGCTGGCTGCTGCCGCTTTTGTGCCGCGCGGGCAATATCGAAAAGGACGGCATCGGCGCGATCCGCGTGCAGAAAACCGAGACCTTTGTCGAGCTGTCGCAAGCCTATGTGGCGGGTTTCAATGCGGCCCTTGGGTCGAATGGTGAACTGGAAGAGGGCGTGAAGGCGCGCCAGTTGGATGCGCCGCCGCAACTGGCCCCAGCAGGCCGGGGTGGCCCGCCGCAGGGCGGACGCAGTTTTGATGACTCTAATGCGCCGCGCAAACCGCGCACCGGCCCGAAGCCAAAATTCAACGCGCCCCGCGATGGGGACGCCGCGGGCAAGCCCGCGCGTGAAAAACGCGCGCCTTGGCAGCCCGAAACTGCGCCTGAGCCGAAGTTCGACAAAGCTGCTGGCGGCGATCCGGCGGGCAAAGGCAAATTCGGCAAGCCGAAAGCGGCCAAGGGCAAACCCGATGGGAAACCAGCGGGTAAACCCAAGGCGAAATATAGCGCCAAGCCTAAGGGTAAGCCGTCAGGCCCGCGCAAGCCTCATCGTGGGGCCGCGAAATAAGCGGGTTCTCAACCGTTAAAACTGAACGATCCTAGCGGGTCGTTCAGTTTTCGGGTGGGGCGTAGGGCGCCAGATTATGCTGCTTGGCGATGGTGTTGACCTGACGCAGGAAATGCGGGCGTGCCTTGGGATATGAATCGTCCAGCACCGCACGCGCATAGTGATAAGTCAGCAAGGGGCGCTTTTTCGCGGTGATCTGCTGCAAGATCTGTTTTTGGAAAAGCGGCAGGTGGCGGCGCGCGCGCAATAACTTGTAGATACCGGCCTCATCCAGATCGTCCGTCACACAGCCTTGGGTGATCGGCTTGAGCGCGCCCATCAAATTCATCACCGACCCCATATTATGGCCGAAATGACGGCAGCGAATGCGGGTCACGTTGGGGCTGCGAAACAGCGCGGCATGCACCGCATCTTCGCGGCTGAGCGGGTCGTAGAATAACCACATTTTCTGGGCCGTACGCACCTCATTGGGGGCATAGCCATAGCGGCTGTTGAAATCGCGCCGCCATGCCAGCCGAAAGCGATTTTCCCAGCCCCCCGTGAGATCGCGATCTAGCGTCGCTTGTGGAGAGAGCGCGATCACTTTGGCACCGGGTGCGGCGGATGAAAACGCCGCCGCCGCATAGCCTGCCATTGATGCGCCGTAGAAAACCACCTGTTTGAAGCGGTCGAAAAACCGCTCGGCCTTGAGCTGGTCAAAGAAGTCATGCACCGCCTCGGCGCGATACCAAGTCCAGCCATGCGCGGCCACGCCAAGCGCCGACCAGCCCTGCGAATTGATGAATTTCACCCCCCAAGGCAGGCGATCCTCGACCTTCTGGCGGGCATCGTCGAGATTGTCGAAGGTGACCACAAGCGTGTCATCGCCTTTGACGAACAGCGCTTTGTGCTCGGGGTCGAGGGCGCGATAAAACCCATGCTCGTCACCGATCTGTTCGAGCTGGCTGGCCCAGGCAATCTGATGGGCGTTGAGAGTGGATTCAGTCATGCAAAAAACCTTCGTTGGCGGCAACGCGAAAGCCGATATGGCCGGAAGAGCTGTCGGGGGTGTTATGGGTGCGCGAATGTACGAAATAGCGCTCGCAATAGGAAGCGTGGCACAGATGAGAGCCGCCGCGCATCACCCGGCCGGGGCCAGAGGCGGCGCCTTTGGGGTCGCGCAAGGGCGGCATCTGGGCATGGGGCAGCGGGCCAAACCAGTCCGCGCACCACTCCCAAGTATTGCCCGTCATGTTGAATAACCCATAGCCATTTGGCGCGAAGGCGTTGGCGGGAGCAGTGCCGATATAGCCGTCAAGCGCGGTGTTCTCGCCGGGGAAATGCCCCTGCCAGACATTGTGACGATGCGCGCCCTCGGGCAGCATCTCATCGCCCCAAGGAAAGCGCGCGCGATCCAGCCCGCCGCGCGCGGCACATTCCCATTCTGCCTCGCTGGGCAGGCGAGTGGCGGTATGGGTGCAAAAGGCAACGGCATCGTCCCAGCTGACATGGGTTACGGGATGATCCCCGCGCGCCGCGATATCGGACTTTGGCCCGTCAGGGTGGCGCCAGTCGGCCCCGGGCACGGCGCGCCACCAAGGCGCTTCAAGCGGGCCGCGCAAGCCTTTGCCCTGACCCGGTGCGAAAGTGTGAAACACGAAAGACCACCCCTCGCGCTCGGCCACGGTGACATAGCCGGTCTCGGCCACGAACTGGGCGAACAGATCATTGGTGACCGCTTGCGCGCCGATCACGAAGGGCGAAACCCGGACCTGACGCGCCGGGCCATCCAGATCCGCCGGGTAGCGCCCGTGATCGGTGCCCATTTCAAACAGCCCGCCGGGGATCGCGCGCATGCCTTGGGTGATTTGGGCGCGCAAATCAGCAGAGGCAGCCTGTGGGGCGAGGGTTTGAGGCGCAACGCTTTTGGGCTGCGACCGGGCGTTGGACTGCGTACGCGCGGTGCCACCGCAGCAGCCCGAGTGTTGCTGCGTCTCGCTCATGATTTGATCAGCCGTATTGCGCGCGGCCCAAGGGCGGCTAGCGCCTCGCTGCGCGCCTTCACAAAGACCGGGCCCCGGCGTTCACGCATCACCGCATCCGCCCAGCGCACCACCCAAACATGGCGGCCTTTCTTTTGCAGATAGCTGAGAACCGCGCGTTTATAGGCCAGCGAGCTGTGTCGGTTGCGCATCAGTTGCGCAATGCTTTCGCGCGTCGCACGCCCCTCGATACAGGAGGAAACGATGGGTTTCAAAATGCCCATATCGCGCCAGACCGACAGCATCCCATGCCCCATGAACGGGCATTTGATCTTTTCGATTTGCGCGCCGCTGAACAGGGCGACATGGGCGGCGTCCCCGGCGATGCGGCTGTCATAAAACAGCCAGACCTTCTTGGCATTGGCGACCATGTCGGGCGCAAAGCCATAGCGCCCCGAGAAATTGCGATGCCAGACCGGGCGAAAGCGATGCTCCCAAGCGGCATCTTCACGCGCCAATGTGGATTGCGGGTTGATCGCCACCACGGTCGCACCGGGCACGGCGGCTGAGAAGGCGCAGGCCGCATAGCCCCCCATCGAGGTGCCATAAAACACTACGCGTTTGAATTTCTTGAAGAAGCCTTGCGCCTGCAATCGGTCGAAGTAATCCAGCACCGCATCGTCGCGATACCAGGTTGGGCCATGCGCCATGAAGCCCAGCGATGACCAGCCCTGCGAGGAGATGAAATCCACTGCCCAAGGCAAGCGATCTGTCTTTTGGCGCACGTCATCAAGGTTATCAAACACCACCACAAGCGTTTTGGCTGCCGCGCCCTCTGCCGGGATGAAGATCGCCTTGTGCATGTCCCCGACGTCTTCGAAAAAGCCCTTTTCGCGGGCAGCTGCCAAAAGTGTCTCGCGCCAAGCCTCTGCCCGGTTTTGTTTTTCGGTCTCTGCTGCGGTCATTCTGGGCCTTAAGGCTAAGCGTTTGTTTTGAACCTCATACAGCGGTCAAACTAACACTATAAGTCGGTTATGTAATTCCGAAATCGAGGCAAAATAATTGCCTAGAGTCGCAAAAAATGCCAGACCTCAATCGGCAGCAGAAAAACAAGAGGCTCAGTGAATGGCCGACGATTTCGAGGAAGACGGCGTCCCCGATGCGACCCCCTCGCAGGATGGTGCCCCCGACGCCGAGCGGGATCTTCTACCGGAATGGTATCGCGAAATTTTTCCTGCCGGACCGCGCGACGGATTTTACGAAAAGCTTGGCGCTCATGCGCTTATTCATATCGCGCGCGCGCCTGATTGTCTGGTTGTCACCTTTGATAATCTCTCGGATGCGGGCTATCCGGGCTATGATATCCGCCCCTGGGCCGAAAAATTCATCCGCGAGCAGGGCTGGAGCCATCTGGGCATCGTCGCTCAGGGTCCGACGTGGTATCGCGATGCGCAGTTGATTGCGCGGATGGAAGCGTTGCGCGATGCGGGATTTTTCGCGCGCTATTCCCGCGTTGTCATGGCCGGGGCGTCGATGGGGGGCTTTGGCGCGCTGGCCTTTGCCGATCTGGCGCCGGGCTGTGATGTGATCGCCTTCAGCCCGCAATCGACGCTCAACGCTGATCTTGTCCCGTGGGAGCGCCGTTTTGATAAGGGGCGCGCGCAGGACTGGAGCTTGCCGCGCTCGGATAGTGCGCTAACCGTGGGGCAGGCGGGGCGTGTCTGGGTGGTCTATGATCCGTTCTTGAAACCCGATCTGGACCAGATCGCACGACTTCCTCAAGATAAGACCGTGCATCTCAAGGCCTTTGGGCAGGGTCATAAAACCGCGCTGGTGTTGCGCCGGATGGATCTGCTGAAATCGGTGATGCTTGAGGCGGTCGAGGGGCGTCTGACCCCGCAGTGGTTTTACAAAGCCACGCGGGCGCGCAAGGACATTTATCTCTATCGCAAGGTGATGGAAGAGCATCTGGTCGCACGCGGCAAAGCCCATCGTGTCGAGCGGATGGTGCAGGCGTTTCGCGCCCGCCGCCAAAGCCAAGCGGCGCAATCGCCCCAGCCCGCCACCGAACCCCCGCCGCCCGAACCTGACCGCCCCCGAGAGAGCACCCCCTTGCGCCTGAGTGACGCGCAACGACGCGCAGCGCCCATCGCGTCGGCCTCCCTCGGGTCGGGGCGCAAGCCGTGCACGCTGGGCAATGTCTGGCAGTTGGAACAGTATGGCGAGAGCCTGCGCTACCTATCAGATCAATATGGCGATCGGGTCATGGGGTTTGAGGAACGCGCGGGCGTCACGCTGGCGCAAACCCCGCAAGTGGCGCTGGGCATGGTGTCGTTCGGGGGCGCAACCGCGATCCCGCGCCCCTTGCCCGAACGCTTTGACTATCACCTGCGTGATGAGTTGCTGGGTCAGGATATCGCGCCGTTCGGGGCCGAGGCACAGGGCGTTTGTACGCTGAGCATGGCGCGCAATATGCGCCATGCCTTGCGCAGCGTGATTGCGTTTTCGCATGGCCAACCGGGCATCGTGGCTGCGGAATCCGCGCCGGGGTCAGATTTGATCCATGGGCTGATGGATCGCATCACGACCGCGCGCGATACGCTGTTGGATTGGGGCAAGATCCTGTTTGTCGATCGCATCTCGCTTGATCTGCTGACGGGCAGTCCCGATCTGTCGGAACTGGAGGCCGCGCGCCACTATCTTGCGGCGATTACCGCGCTCAAACGCGAAGTTGCGCTGGCGGCGGGTCAAGACAGCCTGCCCATCGCGGTGATCTCGCAAAAGCCGGGCGGGCGCTGGGATGGGCGCTCAGAGGTGATCTTGGCCGAGGGGCGGCTGGATATTCACGAGCCCGCTCTGGGCCTGCGGGTCGCCACGCCGACCTACATGCTGCGTTTCATGCCCGAGACCGCCGCGACGCTGGCCCCGCAAGACCGCCTTTGGGTCGATGAAATGGAGGCGCTGGCGGTGGATGCGGCGCTGAACGGGCAGGCGTGGTTCTGCCCGTCGCTGCGGCAGGTCTTTATGCAAGGCTCTGAACTGGTTGCGGAGTTTGCAACGATGGGGCCGCTGGAATTTGACTCAAGCATGCCTGCGGGGCGTCACGGTTTTACTTTGCACGGCTGTGAAAATGCGGTGCAGATCACCGGGCTGCGTCTGGACGTGCCACGTCCCGGAAGCCAGCGGGTGATCTTGACGCTTGACGGCCTGCCCGAAGGGGGCGCGCCGACGCTGAGCTATGCTTGGGGGGCCACGCGCCGCAACGCGCAAGACGAAGCGCCAGCAAATCACGGTGCACTGCGCGAGCGCTGGCACCGCGACAGCTTGTTGCAGCCCGGGCGCAGCCTGCATCGCTATGCGCTGTCTGGACGGCTGCCGATCATGCCCAGCGATCTGTCGGAGGCCGCCGCGTGACTCAACTCGAGCGCCCCAATATCTTGCTGATCAGCATGGATGATGCTTTCGCGTTCTGGCGCTTTCGCAGCGCCTTTGGGGTGCAGTTGCAAACCCCCAATCTTGACCGGATCTGCGCCCGCGCAACTGCCTTTCACGCCGCCTATTGTCAGGTGCCGGTCTGTGGCCCGTCACGATCCAGCTTTCTGTCGGGGCTGGCTCCGCATCAGACCGGCATCTTTGACAATTACAGCGAAATTTTCGAGATGCTGCGCCCCGATCAGATGTGGTCTTACCGGCTGAAAGAGGCGGGGTATTACTGCTCGACGGCGGGCAAGGTGCATCACGGCTATCGTCCGCGCCCGCCCGAGATTCACGACGCGCTGTATTCCCATGAAAGCCGCAAATGCTATTTCGGCCCGAAATCAGGGGCGCCTGCGCAGAATTTTGGTGGCGCGCTGGTTGGGCTGGGCACCACCGACCCCAAGGATGACCGCAAATATTACGATCACTTCTCGTCCGAAGATGCGCTGAGATTCTTGTCCAGCTATGACGGGGAGGCGCCCTTTTATCGCGAGGTCGGGTTTCACAACCCCCATCCGCCCTTCAAGACACCCGCGCGTTTCAAGGAAATGTATGCCGAGGAAGACTTTGTCATGCCGCCCGAATGGCGTGATGGCAAAGACCCTGATGCTTTTGCCGATCAGGCGTTTCCGGCCAATCTGGATCTGTCCAACGACAAGTTTTGGCGCAAGACGGTGCGCAATTACTTCTCGGGCTATAGCCATGCCGATTGGCATGTCGGGCGGGTCTGGGACGCGTTGCAGGCCTCAAAGCATGCCAAGAACACGATCGTCATCATTACTGCCGATCATGGCTATCACATGGGCGATAAGGGGCGATTTCGCAAATATACCCTGTGGGAAGAAGCGGCTGGCGTGCCGCTGATCATTTATGATCCTTCCCAAGATGAGGGTCGTGTCGTTGAGGATCCGGTGGCGCTGCTGGATGTCGGTCAGACGGTGCTGGATTATGTCGGGCTGGAGGCGATGCAGTGCAGTCCGGGGCGCTCTCTGCGGGCGCAGGTTGAGGGGGTATCCGCGCCCGAGCGAGCCATTCCCACCTTCTGGTTCGGGTCGGCTGCGATCCGACAGGGCGATTATCGCTACATCGCCTATCAAGATGGCAGCGAGCAGCTTTTCGATTTGAAATCCGACCCGTGGCAGTTGCGCGATGTCGCGCCCAATCACCCCGAGCGCGCCAATCTGCGCCGCGCCCTTGCCGCGAGTGCGGCGGAATATGGCATGAGCCTGTGTGACGGTGAGAACTGCCGCCCCGGCCCCTCGCTGTATGTGTCGATCACCGAAGGGGGCGCGCAGCCTGCCTCGCCGCCGACTTTGGGTCAGATCGCCTTTGAGCCGCCCGATCCCGACATGCCCGATTTTCCCGGCTATCGGCGCTATTTCCTGCGGCCGCGTCAGAACATGACGGTCAAGATGCCCAATGCCTATCGTGAGCTGTTTTATGCAGGCGATATCGGTGACGGGGCCGACAGCCTGCACGTGCATTGCAACGATCTGGGCACGCATCTGGACTTTATGGGCGGGCATAAGCGGTTCCACCTGACCGTTTATGGCGGGCGCGGCGATGACCGTATCGAGACCGCGCAGGAAACCATGACGGTCTTTCTTCAGGCGGGCGATAACGTCATTGATGCAGGCTTTAGCGACACCACGATCTATGGTGGTTCGGGCTATGATATCATCGACTGTCAGCGCGCCGAAAACGACGTTTATGGCGGCACGGGCGATGCGCTGATCCGCTGTGGCACGGGGCGCGACACGGTGCACACGGGCGATGGCACCAACCAGATTTTCGGCGGCAAAGGCACAGCCGAGATCATCGTCAACGGCGGCTGCAACCGCATCGAGATTGACTCCGATGGCACGGTGTCGCTGCGGCTTTTGCGCACCGGTTTGCCCCAAGAGGTGATCGGTTTCACCGGCGGGGCGGTCGATATTTCGGATTGGCTGGTTTTGGGCGAAACCCGCCTGATCACGCAAGGCGAAGACGCGTTGATCATGTGTGGAACCGAGCGCGTGCGCTTTGTTCAGACGGATGAGGCTGTGTTGCGACACGCGCTTGGCCAAGCGCTGTGAAAGGAGGAAAGGATGCTGTTCTCGGATCCGCCAGACGCACCGCTGACCACCTTTAAGATTTATGGTGAGCGCTGTTCTGGTACTAATTTTGTTGAGACCCTGATCACCTCGAATTTTCCGAAATTCAGGCGGGGGCGGCGCTATAATTGGGAAAAGCATAACTTTGTGAACCCGCCCTACGCGCTGGATGGCACCTTGGCGGTGGTCGTGGTGCGCGATGTGTTTGACTGGCTCAAAAGCCTGCATCGCAGCCCCCACCAGGTTGGCTATTGGTATCGCGATGTCGATTTCTCGGGTTTTTTGCGCCATCAATGGTCGGGCGTTATCAATGGCGCATTGCTCCCCAACCAGCAAAATCTGCCAGTGCGCTTTCAAGAGCTGATGTATGAGCGTCATCCCGTAACCGGGGCCCCGATCGAGAATGTGGTCGAGCTGCGCAATCTGAAGCTGGCCAGCCAGTTGAAGGTGCGCAACCTGTATCGCAACTGGATGTTCGTACGCTTTGAGGAGGCGCGCGCCAATCCCGAGGCCATCGTCGATCAGATCGCCAAGCATTTTCGGCGCAGAAAAGCGCGTATGTTCCGCCCCGTCGACAAAGATGTGTCGAATTTCTCACTGCCCGGCGATGTCGAGGGCAAGGGGCGGCTGCGCGGCTATGCCGAGCTTATGCCAGAGGACCGCCAATTCGTGCTGGATCGGCTCAATATGGAGAATGAGCGCCTGATTGGATATCGCTATGCGCTCGATGATGCGGCCTGAGTCTTTGCGGCTGACGCGCGTTAGGGGGCGGTTGCGAAGATGTTGAAAAAGAAGCACGCTTACAGTGTTCCGCGCGGCAGTGCTGGACTGGTCTGACATTCCGGCTATGCTCGGGGCGGCGCGCGCGGGGTTGACCTTTTTCAGCCCTGCGCCGCGCAGAAATTGAACCATAATCAAGACCCAAAATCATTGAGGCACCCATGTCCAAATTGCCCACTATCGCCAGCTTGTGGATCGGGGATCGCCTGTCTTGGCTTGAACAGCTTAGTCTTAAATCCTTTGTCGATGCCGGGCATGAGACGCTGCTGTATTGCTATAATCTGATCCCGAATGCGCCTGCGGGCGTGACGCTGCGCGATGCGCGCGACATCTTCCCCGGCGATGACATCATCCGCCACAAGCGCACCGGCAGCCCGGCCATTCATGCCGATCTGTGGCGCATGCATTTGATGCAAAAGACAGATTTCATCTGGGTGGATGCGGATGTTTTATGTGTGCGCGCCTTCGATTTCGCGCAGCCCTCGGTGTTTGGTCTCGAAAAGCCGCATCTGGTGTGCAATGCGGTGATGCGTCTGCCCACCGAGTCAGAGACGCTTAAGGGGTTACTGGATTTCGTGGCCGATCCTTACGCGATTGGTCCGTGGCTGAAATCCGAGCAACAAGACGAGTTGCGCGCCGCGCGCGATCGCGGCGAGCCGGTGCATTTTTCCGAGCAGGAATGGGGGCTGACCGGACCGGCGGCGCTGACCTATTTCCTGAAGGAAACCGGGGAATGGTCGCAGGCATTGCCGCAACAGGCGTTTTATCCGATCTCGTTCAAAGACCGCAACAAGATGATCATGTCGCGCTTTGATGTTGAGGCAGATTTTCTGACCGACGACACCTATGCGGTGCATATGTGGGCGCGCCGGATGAAGCCGCGTCTGCAAGAGGCCGAGAATAACCGTCCGCGCCGGGGCAGCTATATGCACAAGGCCTTGATCAAGCACGGGATTGACCCGGCTGAGGCGCCGATCCCGCCCAAACACAAACCCGCAGACACCGCCCCCTGAGAGAAGTGGCCGGGCTGAGGGTTGAGCCCCAGCCCGACCTGTCGATATCAGCCGAGCAATTCAAGAATTTGCTTGGCGGCGGCAGCGGAGGAGGCCGGGTTTTGCCCCGTCACCAACTTGCCATCGCGCAGAACGAAACTTGTCCAATCCGCGCCCTTTTCGTAGGTGCCGCCATTGGATTTGAGCATGTCTTCCACGAGGAACGGCACAATCTTCGTCAGGCCCACGGCTTCTTCTTCGGTATTGGTAAAGCCCGTGACGCGCTTGCCCGAAACCAGTGGCTTGCCATCGTGCCCAAGCGTATGGTGGAACACCGCAGGCGCGTGGCAGACGGCACCGATGGGCTGATCTGCGGCGGCGAAGGCCTCGATCAGGCGCTTGCTGTCGCCGTTCTCGGACAGATCCCACAACGGGCCATGTCCGCCGGGATAGAAGATCGCGTCGAACCCTTCTGCCGTCACATCCGCCAGCTTGAGCGTGTTGGCGAGATGTTTTTGCGCCTCGGGATCGGCCTTGAAGCGGCGCGTGTCGTCTGTCTGTGCGTCCTCCGCATCGCTTGACGGATCAAGCGGCGGCTGCCCACCCTTGGGCGAGGCCAGCGTGATCTCGGCCCCGGCATCCTTGAAAACGTAATAGGGGGCTGCGAATTCTTCCAGCCAGAACCCGGTTTTCTTGCCGGTGTCGCCCAACTGGTCGTGTGATGTGAGTACCATCAGGATTTTCATAGTGTGTCCTTTCAGTTCTGGCCGACGCGGATCACGCGCTTGCCAAAGTTTTCGCCCTTGAGCAGGCCGATAAAGGCCTTGGGCGCGTTCTCGAGACCGTCGATGATCTCTTCGCGATATTTGATCTTGCCGGCTTCGACCCAAGCGCCCATCTCGGCGGCGAATTCCGGGTAGAGATGTCCGAAATCGTCAAAGATGATAAAGCCTTGCACCTTGATCTTCTTGCGCAGGATTTGCCCCATCAGCCAGTTCATCCGATCCGGGCCCTCGGGCAGCGCGGTCGCGTTATATTGCGAGACAAGGCCGCAAACCGGCATGCGCGCATTGGGGTTCAGCAGCGGGATCACCGCATCCAGAACCTTGCCGCCGACATTCTCGAAATAAACATCGATGCCATCGGGGCTGGCCTTGGCAAGCTGGTCTGCAAAATCGGCGGCCTTGTGATCGATGCAGGCGTCAAAGCCCAGTTCATTGACCGCATAGGCACATTTTTCTGCGCCCCCCGCGATGCCGACCACGCGACAACCAAGGATCTTGCCGATCTGGCCCACCGTTGCCCCGACCGGGCCTGTTGCGGCGGCCACGGCAATCGTCTCGCCCGCTTTGGGTTCGCCGATCCGGGTCAGCCCCGCCCAGGCGGTAAAGCCGGGCATGCCCATAATGCCAAGCGCCCAAGAGGGATGGGCGGGCGATTTGCCCAAGTTGGTCACGCCATTGCCATCCGAGAGCGCGTAATCCTGCCAGCCATTGAAGCTGAGCACGAAATCCCCGGCCTCAAAGCCTTTGACATCCGAGGACACGACCTGCGCCACCGTGCCGCCCACCATGACGCCACCAATCTCAACCGGGGCGGCGTAAGAGGGCGCATCGCTCATCCGGCCCCGCATATAGGGGTCGAGCGAGAGATATTCGGTGCGCAGCAGCATCTGGCCCTTGCCGGGGGTGG
Source organism: Thioclava arctica (assembly GCF_040892615.1). Taxonomy (NCBI): domain Bacteria; kingdom Pseudomonadati; phylum Pseudomonadota; class Alphaproteobacteria; order Rhodobacterales; family Paracoccaceae; genus Thioclava; species Thioclava arctica. Next base: position 162,143 of record NZ_JBFRYC010000002.1, on the reverse strand, counting down.
GGATCTCCCCCTCAACAAGGTGCAGCGTGTCTGCGGTGGGTTCGCCTTTGGGGCGCTCGGCCAGAACATGCTGGCGGTTGATTTTATTGCTTTGTGTCATCTCAGTTTCCTTCATGCAGCGGCTTGCAGGATGCGGCGGGCATCCTCGGGGGTGATGGCGCTGTGTTCGCCAAGCGCGGTCATGCCGTGATCCTTGAGCGCCGCGACGATGTGATCGATTTCGGGGCTGGCGAGGTTGTAATCGCCGAGCCGGGTTTTGATGCCCATCGACTCAAAGAAGTCGCGCGTCGCCTTGATGGCCGCGTCGATCCGCGCATCCTCATCGCCCTCGCGGATGTCCCAGACATTGGCGCCGTATTGCAGCAGTTTCTCGCGTTTCGGGCCGCGCTGGTCATGCATCAGCGCGGGCAGAACCACGGCCAGCGTGCGCGCGTGGTCGGTATCGTTGAGCGCGGTGATTTCGTGGCCGATCATGTGGCTCGACCAGTCTTGGGGCACTCCCGCGCCGATCAAACCGTTCAGCGCCAGCGTCGCGGTCCACATCAGATTGGCGCGAATGTCGTAATCCTCGGGCGTTTTCAGGGCCTTGGGGCCGAGGTCAATCAGCGTGCGCAGCAGGGTTTCGGCAAACCCGTCCTGTACGCACGCGTCGGCCGGATAGGTCAGATATTGCTCGATGATGTGCACGTAGGCATCCGCGACGCCGTTGGCGATCTGGCGCGAGGGAAGCGTGTAGGTGAGCTCGGGGTCAAGGATTGAGAAGACCGGGTAGCAATGGGGGCTGCGGAACGGCAATTTCGCGCCCTTTTCGGCATGGGTAATCACCGAGCCAGAGTTCATCTCGGAGGCCGTCGCGGGCAGCGTCAGCACGGTGCCAAAGGGCAAAGCGGCTTTGATGACCGCGCCACCAGAGGTCAGGATATCCCAAGCGTCGCCGTCATATTTTGCAGCCGCCGCAATGAATTTCGTGGCATCAATGACCGAGCCACCGCCGACTGCCAGCAAGAAGGTTACGTCATTCTTTTCGATCAGTTCGACAGCCTTGATTGCGGTTGCGAACCGCGGATTGGGTTCGATCCCGCCAAATTCTACCAGTTCGTGACCTGACAGCGCATTACGCACTTGGCCCAAGACCCCGGTGCGTTCGGCGCTGCCGCCGCCATATAAAATCATGACTTTCGCGCCGCTCGGGACTTGATTGGCCAGATCGGCAATCCGGCCTTTGCCAAACAGGATATGGGTCGGGTTGTGGAAATCAAAGTTGTTCATGTCGCAGTTTCCTTCAAGTTTGATGGGCATAGGCAAATCGGGGTATTTGCCTGAAATACGGGATGACAGCGGGTCTCTTCCTGCGCTTTGAGCGGGCTCAGTTGCGAGGGACAACACCGCAAGACCGGCAAAGGTCCACAGATAACCCTTTCGTGAATAGACCGGTCGGCTAGTCAATGGCTTCGGGGTGAGTGGCGCGGGTCAGCGCTTGCGTTTCAAGGCGGTGGGATCAGCGCCTGCGTGGCGCGCATCGCGGCTTTGAACGGCGCATCTTCATGCGAGATGCTCGCCACAAGGCTGGCGCCGAGCCATTGGTGATAGATCAACTCCGCCATCGCCTCGGGGTTGTCCAGCGCGGCGATCGACCCTTCGGCTATGCCTTGGCGCAGGGTATCCGCCAAGGCGGCGATGATCTCATTTACGCCGCTTTGCAAGATCGTGCTCATATCGGCCGAAAGGTCCGCAACCTCTGCGGAAAGCCTTACAACAAGGCAGCGATCTTCAGGCACGGCGCTGATTTGTTTGCGATGCCATTCGGCAAAATAGGCAAGGAACCGGCTGCGGGCATCCAAGGTCGGATGCGCCAAAGTCGCACTCAGTTTGTCGCGATACTCTGTGACGAACTCGGTCAGCAGGGCGCAGCCATAGGCCTCTTTCGAGGGGAAATAGTGATAAAACGAGCCTTTGGGGACGCCCGCTTCCTTGAGCAGCTCTGACAGCCCGACGCCGCTATAGCCCCACCGTGCGGTGAGACCCCGGCCAACGCTAAGGATGTGGCTGCGTGTATCTTGTCTATTCTCTCTCATACATCCGAGATAGTCTGAATAGACCAGTCGTCTAGGGTGGGGTCGATATTTTTTCAAAGCGTCGCAATGATGGTCCTCGATCACGCTGAATAGCGTCTGTCGCCAGCCCACCGGGCAGGGCCATCCGCTAGCCCGTGACCAGCCCATCCGCGACCACAATCTGGCGCTGACAGGCGGCGGCGATCTTTTCGTCATGGGTCGAGATCAGAAAGGTCGTGCCTTCGTCGCGGTTGATCTGTCCAATCAACTCCATCACCTGCAACGCCGAGGCACGATCCAGATTTCCCGTGGGCTCATCCGCCAACACCAGTTCAGGGCTGTTCATCAGCGCACGCGCCACCGCCACGCGCTGTTTCTGTCCGCCCGACAGGTTGGCGGTCGGGAAATCAATGCGATCAGCCAGCCCCATGCGCACCAGCAGGTCGCGCCCGCGTGCGCGTGCAGTCGCTGTTTCGCGCCCCTCGCGCACGGCGGTGGGGAAAATGACATTTTCCAGCGCCGTGAAATCGGGCAGCAGATTGTGGAACTGAAACACAAAGCCGATATGGCGGTTGCGAAAGACCGTCAGTTCACGGTCATCTGCGGCGATCAGGTCATGGCCCAGCATCTGATAGCGCCCCGATGTCGGCTTCATCAAAGTGCCAAGGATCGTGAGCAAGGTGCTTTTGCCAGACCCTGAGGGGCCAAGCAGCGCCGCCATTTCTCCGGTGCTCAGCCTCAGATTCAGGCCGCGCAGCACCCGCGTTGCGGTGTCGCCCGCCCCAAATGTCTTGACCAGCTCGCTGGTTTCAAGAAGCGCGCTCATTGCCCGATCGCCGTAACTGGATCGACCCGTGCGGCCGAGCGTGCGGGCAAGATCGAGGCGAGGATCGCGCCGATCACGGTCAGCGTAATCGCCAGCCCATAAGAGCCCTGCGTGATATCAAGCGGCAAGGTGCCCGGGCGAAACGCCTCGCGAGAAGGGAAGGGGAGCAGCGCGAGATAACCAAGGACCGCCCCCGTGACCCCGCCCAACAGTCCCACGAGCGCGCCTTGGGTGACGAAAACAAAGACGACAAAGCCACGCCCGGCGCCCATCGCACGCATGATCCCGATCTCGGGGCGGCGGCGATAGGTTGACAGCAGCAGCGCCGAGGCCACCCCGATCACGATGGTCAGCAGCGCAAAGCCCTTGAGGAAATATCCGGTCTGGGCTTGCGCGTTCAGCGCCTCCATCAATTGCGCGGCCCCCTCGGTCCAAGACACGGCATCCAGCCCGGTCAGCGCCCGGATTCGCAGCGCGGTGGCATCGGCCGCGTTGAGATCATCAAGTTTGATCTCGATCCGCGTCACGCCTTGGGGCATCGCAAACAGGGTGCGCGCGCTAGAGAGGCTGACGAATGCGCGCGCCTGATCCATGCCGCGACTTCCGGTCTGATAAATGCCGCTCAGCGTTAGCACCATTGTGCTTCCGGTGGTGCTTTGCACTCGCACGCTTTGGCCCAATGACAGCGCCAGATCATCCGCCAGCTCGCGCCCCAGCACGATCAGCCCGGACCCTAGCCGCGCCGAGCCCTCGACCATATACCCATCCAGATCGAGGATCGCGGATTCACGCCCCGGCTCGACCCCGGTGATACTGACTTGGCTGACCTGTGCGCCCCGCGTCAGAAAGCCCGCGCCAGTGATCTGGGGCGAGACCGCCTTGACGCCGGGCACGGCAGCGATCAGGGGCAGCCAAGTGGCTGCCTCGGCCAGCGTGGCGGTGCGAATGCGTCCCGGTTCGGCGACAAATAGTACCTGTCCTTTTGGAGAGATCAGCAGGGCGGGATCGGCGGTTTCGGCCTCGATCGTAATATGGGCCATGTCGCCCACGGTGCGCGCCAAGATGAATTCGGCGAGCCCGCCGATCAACGCCGACATAAAGATGAAGATGAACACGCCCACCGCAACGCCTGTGACCAGCAATGCCGTTTGCGCCAAGTTCGCCGTCAGGTAGCGCGCCGCGATTTTGAGGGCATATAGCATCAGGGTTGCTCTGTTTTCACGACTTGGCCATCCGTCACGCCCTGCGCGTCGGTGATGATCAAATCGCCCTCAGACAGCCCCTGCGTCACGATCAAGCGGGCGGCGGGCCAGTCCACGATCTGGATCGGGCGCAGATGCGCGCTGCCATCGACGACCACAAATACCGAAGTCTCCGCCCCGTTCGTGACAAGGGCGCTGCGCGGCACGGTGAGGGCGGCGTCGCGCTGATCCACGATGATATTGGTGGCAACGGTCAGACCGACCGGTGCGGTGACGGGCGTGTCAAAGGCGATCTTGACGCCCAAGCCCCCCGTGGCGACATTCACCCGCGTCGAGACGTAGCTGACATGGCCCGTTCGGGTTGCGGTCTCGCCGACCAGTTGCAGCACGGCAGGCTGGTCGCGCGTGATTTGGCGGGCATAGGCCTCGTCGATATCGGTCTCAACGACAAGATCACGCAGATCCGCAAGACTGAGCAAAAGGGTTGTCGGATCAACGATTTGGCCTGGATCGACATTCAAAGTCACAACGCTGCCCGCGATTGGCGCGCGGATCGTGTGGTTTTGCAAGACGATCTGGGCCTGATCGAGCAGTGCGGTCATGCGCGCAACCTCCTGCTCGGCGGATTGCAGGGCGCGGGCCTCGTTTTCCAGCACGCTGCGCGCGACATTGGCGCCAAGGGCCTGCGAGCGTTCATAGGACACGCGCGCCTGCTCTTGCGCGACAAGGGCAGCATCGAGCCCCGCCATCGCTTGGCGGATCACGGCGTTTTGGGTCTTGCTGTCAATGCGCGCCAAGACCTGCCCGGCGGTGACGCTATCGCCCTCTTGCACCAGCAGCGTTTCCAGCGTGCCGCCCACGATCGGGCGGATATCGACAGAATGCACCGGGGCGATACGGCCATTGACGGCCAGCACACGCGTCACCGGCGCGCGCGTGATTGGCTCTACACTGACGACGGGCACGCGGGCGCCCCAAGGCTGCAGATAGGCCGCCCCAGCGATCACGAGGCTGACAAGCGCGAGCCCCGCCCAAAGCCAGCGCCGACTGCGTCTGGGGTTGGGGCGCACGCTGAGAGGGCGCAAGGCTGGCACGGCCGCATCCGGGGGGGCACCATGCGGGGCGGTGTCTGCTTTTAAGCGAGAGCGATCTGCATTTTCGACCACTTTGGCGGCACTCCTGATCTGCGAAACATCGTAACAGGCAGGGCAAAGGGCCCACACCGTCCGATACCAGAATAGATCATGCCACATTCGGCGCGTTGATGTGGATCAGGATGGGCGCTATCATACTGATGCAAATCAAGTGCGCGCTTGGATTGCTGGAGTAGTCTCGGGCGAGCGCAGACACGAATCGTTCCAGAAAGGCGTCGCAGGCATGGTTGAAAAATGCGACCATCCCAACGCAAACACCTTGCCCGAGGGGCGTGTTCATGCGGTGCGCGGTGCTGTCGTGGATGTGGTCTTTGACACGGACGAACTGCCCGCGATCAACGCGGCGCTGATAGTCGAGTGGGATCGCGACACGCCGCTGATTCTAGAAGTTCACAGTCATCTTGATCTGCACAGCCTGCGCGCGGTGGCGTTTCAATCCACTGCCGGGCTTGCGCGCGGTGTGGCTGTGCGCGCGACGGGCGGGCCTGTTAAGGTGCCCGTGGGGCAGGCGATCCTTGGGCGGCTTATTGATGTGGTGGGCCAGCCGCAGGATAACGGCCCCGCTTTGCCTGCGGACACGCCGCGTCGGTCCATTCATGCGCGCCCGCCGCTGTTGAAATCCCAGACCGGCAGCACCGATGTGTTTGAGACCGGTATCAAGGTGATCGACCTGCTGACGCCGATGGCGCAGGGCGGCAAGGCTGCGATGTTTGGCGGGGCAGGGGTTGGCAAGACCGTTCTGGTGATGGAGCTGATCCGCGCCATGGTCGAGAAATACGAGGGGATCTCGGTTTTTGCGGGCATCGGTGAGCGTTCGCGCGAGGGCCATGAATTGCTGACCGAGATGCGTGACTCGGGCGTCTTGGAGCGCACGGTGCTGGTCTATGGCCAGATGAACGAACCCCCCGGGGCGCGCTGGCGGGCGCCTTTGACCGCGCTGGCCGTGTCGGAATATTTCCGCGACCACAAGCATCGCAACGTGTTGCTTTTGATGGATAATGTGTTTCGCTTTGTGCAGGCGGGTGCGGAAGTGTCCAGCCTGCTGGGCCGTCTGCCGTCGCGGGTGGGCTATCAGCCGACTTTGGCCAGCGAGGTGGCGGGGCTGCAAGAACGCATCGCCTCGGTGGCGGGCTCGGCTGTGACGGCGATTCAAGCAGTTTATGTACCTGCGGACGACTTCACTGACCCGGCCGTGACGACGATTTCCAGTCATATGGATTGCGTGATCGTGCTGTCGCGTGCGCAGGCCGCCGAGGGGTTCTATCCGGCGATTGACCCGCTTGGGTCGTCCTCGATGTTGCTGGATCCGTTGGTGGTGGGGCAGGCGCATTACGAGATCGCCGAGGCCGTGCGCCGGACCTTGGCGCGGTTTCGCGAGTTGAGCGATATCATCTCGCTTCTGGGCGTCGAGGAACTGGGTGCCGCTGACCGCCAGATCGTGAAGCGCGCGCGCCGCTTGCAGCGTTTCCTAACCCAGCCCTTCATGGTGACCGAGGCCTTCACCGGCACGCCGGGCGCGAGCGTCGCGCTGGCTGACACGCTGGCGGGTTGCCGCGCCATTCTGGACGGGGAAACCGACGATTGGTCGGAAGGCTCGCTATACATGGTGGGCACGATTGAGGATGCGCGGCGCAAAGAGGCCGGGGCACAGGCGACGCAACCCGCAAGGCCCGCGCAAGCCGAGGCGACGCCATGAGGGTGCGCATCGTCACCCCGCTTTCAGTCGTCGTCGATCAGGACATCGACAGCCTGCGCGCTGAGGATGCCAGCGGCAGCTTCGGCATTCTTCCCGGCCATGCGCCGTTCCTGAGCGCACTGGCGATCTCGATTGTCAGTTGGCGCAAGGGCGAGACCGAGGGGTTCTGTGCCTTGCGCGGCGGGGTGCTGACCGTCTCGGGCGGGGACAGCATCGCCATCGCCACCCGCGAGGCGGTTATCGGCACCGATCTGGCCACGCTGGACCGCGAGGTTCTGGCCCGCTTTCGCGCCGATATCGACGTTGAGCGTACCGAACATGTCGAAGGGATGCGGCTGCAACTCAACGCGCTGCGCCACATGATCAGCCGCTTGCAGCCGCGCCCCGATGGCGGAGAATTCCGATGACCCCGCCCGATCAGAAAGACCCCGAAGACGACCCGCTCGTCATCGAGAGCCGTCGCCGTCGTGACCGCCGCGACCGCTGGCTGCGCGAGGGCGATCTGTCGGTGGGGCGACGTCTTGCACAGATCGGGGTGCTGGGATGGATATTCGTGGTGCCGACATTGGCGGGGCTGTTTCTTGGGCGCTGGCTGGATGCGCATTTTGGAACGGGCATTTTCTGGAGCGCGCCTTGCATGGTGGTCGGGCTCTGCATCGGGTTCTGGACCGCTTGGAAATGGATGAATGCGAAATGAATGAGTTGTCAGCCCTGCCCATGCCGATCCTGCTAAGCCTGAGTTTCCTCGCCGGTTTGGCGTTGGGCTATGGCTATTTCCGCGCGTTGCGCGTCACGGCGGATATGATCGTGCGCGGTGCCAGTGCGTGGCTGGCGCTGGCGCTGACGGTAGGGCGTTTGGCGTTGCTGGGGGCGGGGTTTTATCTGGCGGTTCTCGCGGGTGGTCTGGCCTTGCTGGCGGCGCTGGGCGGCGTGCTGGTGGCCAAGACCCTGATGGTGCGCCAAGCTCGGAGGGCCGCGCCATGAACTCGCCGCTTGAATCCGCTGCCCTGTTTCAGATTGGCCCCGTTCCAATCACCCAAGCGATAGTGACGACTTGGGTGATAATGGCGGTGCTGGTCGTTGGGGCGTATCTGCTGACACGGCGGCTTTCGCTGCGCCCAAGCAAGCGACAGGTCGCGCTGGAGTTGTTGGTAGACACGCTTGATACGCAAATTCGCGAAACGAGCGGGGCGCAGCCCGCGCCCTATCGCGGCTTTATCGGCACGCTGTTTGTGTTCATCCTCGCAGCGAACTGGAGTTCGTTGATACCGGGGGTCGAGCCGCCCACGGCAAAGCTGGAAACCGATGCCGCGCTGGCGGTGCTCGTTTTTATCTCGGTGATCTGGTTTGGCGTGCGCGGCAATGGGGTGGGGGGCTATCTGAAATCCTTTGCCGCACCCAATCCGGTGATGATCCCGCTCAATATGCTGGCAAGCGTGACGCGGGTGTTTTCGATGTTCGTGCGCCTGTTTGGCAACGTCATGAGCGGGGTGTTCGTGATCGCCATCGTCGCCTCGCTGGCGGGGCTGTTGGTGCCGATCCCGCTGATGGCGCTCGATCTGCTGACCGGGCTGGTGCAGGCCTATATCTTTGCCGTGCTGGCGATGGTTTTCATCAGCTCCACGGTCGAGGATGGCGCGCACACCCCCGCCGACCTGGAAACCTCCGCTAAGAAAAAGGATAGCTGATGGATTATATTTCTATTACCAGTATCGTCTGCGCCGCGTTTGCCGTGTCGTTTGGCGCCATTGGTCCGGCATTGGCCGAGGGCCGCGCCGTGGCAGCCGCGATGGATGCGATTGCGCGTCAGCCCGAGGCGGCCAACACGATCTCGCGCACGCTTTTTGTCGGGCTTGCGATGATTGAAACGACAGCGATTTACTGTCTTGTGATCTCGTTGCTGCTGCTCTTTGCCAACCCGTTGCTGGCGTGATCGTATGACAATTGACTTCTGGGGACTTGGGCTGCAGGCGATCAATGTCGTCATCCTGGTCTGGCTGCTCACGCGGGTGTTCTGGCGCCCGGTTGCGGCAGCGATCGCCAAGCGTCATGAGGCGGCGCAGGCCATCTTGGGGGATGCGGCCGCCACCAAGACCAAGGCGGAGGCCGCGCTGGCAGAGCTGAGCGAGGCCCGCGACGGGATCGCGAGTGAACGGATGCGCGTTCTGGCGCAAGCCACGGCAAGCGCCGAGGCCGCCAAGGCCGCCGCCTTGGCCGAGGCGAAAACGCAGGCAGCGGCCCTGATGACCAGCGCGCGCGCCACCATCGCGCATGAAACCGATGCGGTGCGTGCAAAACGTGTGGCGCAATCGGGCGCGCTGGCCGTCGAGATCGCGCAAAAGCTGCTGGGCCGTCTGCCGGATGAGGCCATTCAGGTGCGCTTTCTTGATCTACTTGTTGAGGCGATTGCGGCCTTGCCTGCGTCCGATCGCGCAGCACTTGCCAAAACCAAAGGTGGACTTGATCTGCTCAGCCCCGCTGATCTGAGCGCCAGCGCCAAGGCCAAGATTACCAAAGCCGTGCAGCAGGCTTTGGGGGCCGCGCCCGAGCTGAATTTCGTCACCGACCCCGACCTGATCGCCGGGTTTGAATTGCGCAGCGCCCATTTCGTTTTGCGCAACAGCTGGCAGGCGGATTTGGCCGCGATTCTCAAGGAGTTGCAGCATGTCGCCTGATGGGCCCGATTGGCTGAGCGCCGCGCGCGAGACGCTGGATCGCGCCACGCTTGGCCCACGCGTCGAACACCGCGGCCGGGTCGAGGAAATCGGCGATGGCGTGGCGCTGATCTCGGGGCTCAGCGATGTGCGCCTTGACGAGGTGTTGCATTTTGCAGGCGGACAGGTCGGGTTCGCGCGGGTGTTGGACCCCGACCGGATCGGCTGCGTGATGCTTGATAGCACAACCGATGTCGAGGCGGGGGATGTGGTTTTTGGCACGGGTGAGGTGGTCAACGTGCCCGTGGGCGAGGCGTTGCTTGGGCGCGTCATTGATCCGCTGGGCCGCCCGCTCGATGGCAAGGGCGCGATTGCGCCAGAGGCCCGTTGGCCGATTGAGCGCCCCGCGCCTTCGATCATCGAGCGCGATCTGGTCACCGAACCGGTGCAGACGGGAATCGTGGTGGTGGATACGCTGTTTGCGCTGGGGCGCGGCCAGCGCGAGTTGATCGTGGGTGATCATTCGACGGGTAAAACCACGCTGGCGGTGGATGCGCTGATTGCGCAGCGCGACAGCGATATGATCTGCATCTACGTTGCCGTGGGGCAGAAAACCTCTAGCGTGCGCCGCGCCATTGATGCGTTGCAGGCGCAGGGAAATTTCGAGCGCTGTATCGTGCTGGTGGCGGGCTCGGCAAGTGCGCCGGGACTGCAATGGATCGCTCCCTATGCGGGCATGACGATGGCGGAATATTTCCGCGATAAGGGCCAGCATGCGATCATCGTGATCGACGATCTGTCCAAACATGCCGCCACCCATCGCGAGATCGCGCTGCTGACGCGCCAATCTCCGGGGCGCGAGGCCTATCCGGGCGATGTGTTCTACATCCACGCGCGACTGCTGGAACGCGCCGCGAAACTCTCGCCGGAACGGGGCGGCGGATCGCTGACGGCGCTGCCGATTGCGGAAACCGATCAGGGCAATCTGTCGGCCTATATCCCGACCAACCTGATCTCGATCACCGACGGCCAGATCGTGCTGGATCAGACGCTGTTCCATCAGGGTCAGAAACCCGCCGTGGATGTCGGCCTTAGCGTCAGCCGGGTTGGCGGCAAGACGCAAGCGCCCGTGCTGCGCGCTGCGGCAGGCACGCTGCGCCTTGATTACGCGCAGTTTCTGGAACTCGAAGTCTTTACCCGCTTTGGCGGTATGCCCGATGGTCGGGTGCGCCAGCAACTCACGCGTGGGGCGCGCATCCGCGAGGCGCTGCGCCAACCGCAGCACCAGCCCATCCGCCTTGTCGATGAGGTCGCCTTGATGCTGGCGGTGCAGACGGGGTTGCTTGATGATCTGGATGAGCCCCTCGTGGCGGGGTTTCGTGCAGGCCTGCCCGCTGCGCTCGATCGCGACGCCGCATCGGCGGTGGATGCGATTGCCGGTCAAGGCAGTCTGGATGATAGCACCAAGGCCGCTTTGCTGGGCGCGATGACCCGCCTGATTGACAAGCTCAGCGCAGATGAGCCCACGCCATGACCGAACGCCTCGCCGATGTCAGCGCGCGCATTGACGGGGTGCGTCAACTCGGGGCGGTGGTGAACGCGATGAAGGGCATTGCCGCAGCGCGGGCCCGCAGCGCGCGTGCGCAACTCGGGGCGGTGGATAGCTACGCGGCCACGATTTCCGCCGCGATGGCGCGTCTTGTGCCGGCTGATGGGGGCGCTCCGGTTTCACGCGCGCCAACCGATACCAGCCGCACCGGGCTGTTGGTGTTTTTGGCCGAACAGGGCTTTGCCGGGGCGTTCAGCGAGCGCGTGCTTGATAGCATAAGTGCCGAATTGGGGAGCTCTGTGTTGCTTGTCGTGGGAACGCGCGGTCTCTCGATTGCCGCGTCGCGCGATCTTGATCCCTATTGGAGCGCGCCGATGCCCTCGCATTCGCCCGGTATCCCAAAGCTGGCCGATGCGATTACGCAGGCGATCTATCGTGCGCTTGACGGGGCGCATTTTGAGCATCTTGACGTGATCCACGCGCGTTGGAAGGCGGGGCGCACCGAGATCGCCCGGCGCAGCTTGTTTCCGATTGATCTGTCAGACCTGCACGCCCCCGCCGGCCCCCGCCCCCTGACGCAATTGCCGCCCGAGGCGCTGCTGGCCAGTTTCGGCGCGGATTATGTGCATGCGCAGGTCTGCAAGGCAGCACTGCACGCATTTGCCGCCGAAAACGAGGCGCGGATGGAGGCGATGACCTCAGCAGCCAGCCAGATCGCACGCGAACTCGAGACGTTTCAGGCGACGTTGCGCCGGGTCCGCCAAGAGGCGATCACCGCCGAGATCATCGAACTTGGCACCGGTGCCACGATCTCGCGCGAGGCGGATTGATTGGCCCGGCCAGAGACCGGCCAGAGTCCGGATAGCGGCCGAGCGGTGCTGATCTGTGTCAGCATGGCCGCGATGATTTGGCGTTAAACTGGTCGTGACCGAAACTTGGAACGCGCATCTGTCGCGGCCCAAGACGCGCGCTTTTGCGGCTATTTGAACGCGCTCGGCAAGCGCAGCGAGGATTTCACGATGGCACAGTCCCATGTTTCTCTTGGCCAAGACCCCGCTTTTGATACGTTTCTGGGGGCTACAATTGGCACAGATGCCAAGGGCAAAGCGGTGACCGTCTTGTCGATGCTGTCGCGCCTTGATCTCGATCCTTGGCTTGAAGCCTCACAACTTAGCGCGATGGCAAATGCTGCGGCGCGACAGCGTCTTGGCACCCTTGTGTCGCGCTTTACCGACGTGCCCTCTCCTGCGGCGGAGCGCGGCGATACGGTCGCGCGGCTTGTGTCGTTGTTGCCCAAAGGGGCGGCTGGGATTGCATCGGTCGCGATGCCTGCGGGGCGCTCGCTACCCGTTATTGGGCGCCAACAATCCTATTGGATATTCGCTGCACTCATGGTGCTTTGCTATGTTGCATTCCGCGCCTTCGGGGCGTGATATTGGGCCAGCCCATTCCGCCCGGCATGGCATCATTTATAGTAAGGACGAAGCGATGAGCGACGAAGATACCCTTTGGGAGATGGAAGAGCGGTTTTGGACTCAAGGCGCAGATGGTGCGCGTCAGATGACCGCTAAGAACGCCATTTTTGTCTTTCCCTATCCTGCGGGAATCCTGCAAGGCGATGCGCTTTGGCGTGAGGGTGAGGTGGCGCAGCGTTGGCGCAGCATCGAGATGAGCGAGCGGGTCTTTTCCAGCAAAGATGACATTGCCGTGCTTGCCTATCGGGTGTCTGGCGAACGCCGCGATGAGCCGATCTATGAGGCGCTGTGCAGTTCGACCTATCTGCGCGATGACGGGTCGTGGCTGCGCTTGAGCCATCAGCAAACCCCAGCCAGTTGAGTCTGGCGGGCTGAGGCTGGCGGCGCAGTAACGACGCGTGCTTTCGAACCCTTCCTGAATGGGCGATTGCAACCGCTTGACCTTGCTACACTATTTGAGCAGCGGTCCGTGTTGATCAAGATAGGTCGGGTCAAACTGGGTAAAGGCGCAGGCCTTTTCGTAATTGTCGAAGGTGACACGCCCGTCGCGAAACGTAACCATGCCTGCTTCGCGCAATTGTCGCAGCACGCGGTTGATATGCACCGCACTCAGCCCCAGCGCATCGGCCAGATGATATTGCGTCAATGGACAGGCGAACGAGGCCTTTTCGCCCATCCCCACAAGCGACAGCCGGGCCCCGAGTTCCAGCAAGAAATGTGCCATGCGTTCGGCTGCGTTGCGCCGCCCGACATCCACCAGATGCTCGACCACCATCGCCTCATCGCGCGAGGCGGCCCATAACACGGCCGTGGCCAGACGCGGCGTGTGCGCAAACGCATCCAGCAGATCAGAGGCCAGAATTTCGGTCACCTCGATGTCGGTGACGGGTTCAATGCTGTGGTCAGAGATGTGCAGCAGCACGCTGCGCAGGCCCAGAAAATCGCCCGGAATCTGGAAATCGACGATCTGTCTTTGCCCATCCTGAAGCAGCTTATTCGAGCAGGCCCAGCCCGAGCACAGGATATAGGCCGCCTGTTCGGTCTGCCCCTGCAGCACCAGATCGCGCCCAGCGACAAAGATGCGGCGGCGTTTGTGCAAACTGTCCAAGACCGCCAGCTCGGTGTCCGATAGCGCAACAAATGTAGCAAGTTTTCGGCTCAGAGGTGAGTCGGTCAATGGGGCATCCCTCTCAGAGTCAGCCGAACGTCTAGCACGGCAATTTTGCCGATGACTGATCTCAATCAGCACAGTGTAGCAGGTTTGTTGAGACTCTGCGCCATGCGCCGCGCAAAGCCCTGTGCCGACGCGATAGCCAGGAAAGGCCCCGCGCGATGCAAGACCAAGATATCTATGCCGGACAAGCGGCACTTTCGATTTGCGAGGCGTTGTTGCTTGCGCTCAACGACGCGAAAATCCTGCCCGAAACTGAAATCATCGGCATTCTGAGCGATGCGGCGCAAACCCATGAGAATGCCTTTGGCCCCGAGTGCGACCGCGATATGCACATCGCGGCAGCGCTGTTGATCAATCGCATCATTTCGGGGGGGCAATTCTATGCGTCGCGGCGCTCTGCGCCCTCCGGCTGCATCGCTGTAACCGGTGGGGTGGCACGCATTTTGGGCGCAAGGTTTGGCGCTTTCTTTCCAGCGTCGCCTCCCCATATCAAAGGAGGAAATCACTTGGAGATTGCCTGTGTCGTATAAGATCGTGGCGCTGATACTTGCTTTGATTGGCGCGCCTGTAGCGGCACAAGCAGGCGACAGCATGTTGGAAACCTTTGATAATCAGCCCCAGACACGCTGGCGCTTCTTTGCCGATACCGTGATGGGGGGTGTTTCAAGCGGGCAGGTCGTGTTCAAAACCGACGGCGGGCAGGCCTATGCGCATCTCAGCGGCACGGTCAGCACCCAAAACAACGGCGGTTTCATTCAGATTCGCCATCAGTTGGACGAAGCGGTCCCGAGCGATGCCGTGGGCGTGCGTCTGATCGTGCGCGGCAATGATCAGGATTATTTCGTGCATCTGCGCACCCGCGGCACGGTGCTGCCTTGGCAATATTACCAAGGGCCGTTTCATGTCACTGCGGAGTGGCGCGAAATTCGCCTGCCTTTCACGCAGTTCAAAGCATCGGGGAAAATACTGCGCACGACGCCACGCCCCCAATACCTGAAATCGGTCGCGATCGTCGCCTTTGGGCGCGATTATGAGGCGGCGATCGATGTGAAAGAGGTTGGGTTTTACTGAAAGCTGCGGGCGTTTCGGGAGCGGCTGGTTTTGGACGCTGTCCGTCTTGCGCACAGTCAACCCGGCAAGAATTGATCGCGCGCAACGGGGTAAGGTTTGGGCTACCCTTGACCTTTGCCCCCTCTCAGGCCAGCTTGCGCCGAATTTGAGTGGATGGAGCCTATGGCCGCACGCACTGCACCGTTTTCCCGTTTCGAATTCATGATCGCGTGGCGCTACTTGCGCGCGCGGCGCGCCGAGGGCGGCGTGTCGGTAATGACATGGATCAGCCTGATCGGCATCACCTTGGGGGTTGCGGCCCTGATCGCCACGCTCGCCGTGCGCGCCGGATTTCGCGCCGAATTCGTCAGCACGATTGTCGGATCAAACCCGCAAATCACCGTCTATTCCGCGCCGATGGAAGTGGTTGAGGGATCGGGCGTGTATTCCAAGCTGATCCGCGATTACGCCGAGCGCACGACGCGCATCAAGGCGATCCCCGGCGTGGTCACTGCCGCCCCGGCAGTGCGCGGTCAGGCGATGGTGAGCTTTGCCGATCGCTCGAACGTGGCCGATGTCTATGGGCTGGCGCTGTCGGATCTCAAGAACATCCCGCGTATCGCCCATTCCGATGAGGCGCAGGGCAATATCGACGATTTCGAGCAGGGCATCGCGATGGGCATCGGCATGGCCCGCGATCTGGGCGTGACGGTGGGCGATACGGTCAAGCTGATCTCGCCCAACGGCGCAAAAACGCCCTTTGGTACCAGCCCGCGGGTGAATGCCTATAAGATCGAATATATCTTCTCAGCCGGGCGCTATGACATTGATCAGACACGGCTTTATATGCCCTTTGCCGAGGCGCAGAGCTTTTTCAATCGCGAAGGCGGGGCCGATGAGATCGACGTCGATGTCACCGATCCCGAGCGCGTCGATGAATGGGCCACCGCGATCAGTGATGCCAGCGGGCGGGGCACATTGCTGTGGACGTGGAAAGATGCTTCGGGCAGCTTCCTGCGCGCGTTGGGCATCGAGGACAACGTGATGTTCATCATCCTGTCGATCCTCGTGCTGATTGCCTCAATGAACATCACGTCGGGGCTGATCATGCTGGTCAAGAACAAGGGCCGTGACATTGGCATCCTGCGCACGATGGGGCTGTCGCAGGGTTCGATCCTGCGGGTGTTCTTTATCTGCGGCGCGTTTATTGGGGTGATTGGCACGCTGGCAGGGCTGACCATCGGGGTGCTGTTTGCGGATAATATTGACCATGTGATGAGCTTCGTGAACTGGCTCAATGGCGGCGATGCTTGGGACCCTTCGATCCGCGGGATCTATCATCTGCCCGCGAAATTGCAGCCTTGGGATGTGGTCAAGGCGGTGGCGCTGTCGCTGTCGCTATCCTTCGTCGTGACGATTTTCCCCGCGCGCAGGGCCGCGCGCATGAACCCGGTGGAGGCGCTACGCTATGAGTGATGTGCTGGTTCTGGAAAAGTTGGAAAAGTGCTATAATCGGGGCAAGCCGAACGAGATTACGGTGCTCAAAGGTGTCAATTTGGCAATCCCCAAGGGTCAAGTGACGGCGCTGGTCGCGCCCTCGGGGGCGGGGAAATCGACGCTTCTGCACATTGCCGGGTTGCTCGATACGCCTGATAGCGGGCGCGTTGTGCTGGAGGGCGAGGATCTCAGCCAAGCGCGCGACGCCAAACGCACGGCGGCGCGGCGCGAGAAACTGGGCTTTGTTTATCAGTTCCACCATCTGCTGCCGGAATTCTCGGCGACGGAAAACATCGTTCTGCCGCAGCTCGCCAATGGCGTTGCGCGTGCGGAGGCGCAAGCACGCGCGGCTGATTTACTCGGACGGGTTGGCCTGACCTCGCGCGCCGATCACCGCCCCTCTGAACTGTCGGGCGGCGAGCAGCAGCGGGTTGCGTTTTGTCGCGCGCTCGCCAATGGGCCAAGCCTGTTGCTGGCCGATGAGCCCACAGGCAATCTCGATCCGGCGACCTCGGACACGGTGTTTGATGTGTTGATGGATCTGGTGCGCGAGACTGGGCTATCGGCACTGATCGCGACGCATAACATGGCGCTGGCGGCGAAAATGGACCGGGTTTTGCGGCTGGATGGCGGCGCACTGACGGAGGGGTAGATGATTATTTACGGAATTTCGACCTGCGACACGGTGCGCAAAGCTCGCAAAGCGTTGGAGGCGGCAGGCCATGCGCCCGAGTTTCGCGAAGTGCGTGCAGCGCCTTTGAACGCCTCGGAAATCGCAGAGTTTGAGGCGGCCTTCGGCGACAAGATCGTCAACCGTGCCTCGACCACTTGGCGTGGGCTGTCCGAGGCTGAACGTGCCGCCCCGGTGACCGATCTTCTGGGCGCGCATCCCGCGCTGATGAAGCGTCCGGTGATCCGCGAGGGAGAGAAGCTGACGCTGGGCTGGACGCCCGCAGTGCAGGCGCAGTGGCTGTAGCGCAAATGAAAACGGCCCGCGCATCAAGCACGGGCCGTTGATCAGAACGCTCTGATGTTCAGAGCAGTTTCAGATCGGAGGCCGAGTC
This sequence comes from Thioclava arctica, assembly GCF_040892615.1. Lineage (NCBI taxonomy): Bacteria > Pseudomonadati > Pseudomonadota > Alphaproteobacteria > Rhodobacterales > Paracoccaceae > Thioclava > Thioclava arctica. The sequence continues at coordinate 144,748 of NZ_JBFRYC010000002.1, read as the reverse complement.
GCGGCCATCACGACCCGACTGCAGTTCGAACTCGACTTTTTGGTTGTCGTCGAGGCCCTGAAGCCCCGCACGTTCGACCGCCGAGATATGCACGAACACATCTTTGCCGCCGTTATCGGGCGCGATGAAGCCGTAGCCTTTGGTGGAATTAAACCATTTCACGGTGCCAGTGGCCATTACCGTACTCTCCTTCAATCTTTCCCGGATGCGGAATTGCATCGGGACCGTGCAGCCAGTGTCTTTCGGGTCTCCAGCTGCCTTATCGAGAAGAGAGCGGTAGAAAGTCTGCGAAACACGCAGGGCTAATTTTGGATCAGATATGCGAAAATGCAATGACAATTCGTGAGGGGGCTAACCCCCTCACAGGTCTGTGAAAATCCCGCTAGCGACTGATTTTACGGCAATTATCCGCGCAGGTCGGGCGGTGTCGATTCGGATTTCAACTCGGCCACGATGTCGTCCAATGCGGCCATGCGGGTGCGCGTGTCGCCAAGTTGACGCACCGAAACCGTGCGCTCCTCGACCTCTTTCATGCCGATGGCGAAGATATAGGGCACCTTGCCGAGGCTGTGTTCGCGCACCTTATAGTTGATTTTCTCGTTGCGGGTATCGGCCTCGGCGCGAATGCCGGCGGCGATGAGTTTCTCGGTCACTTCGCGCACATAGTCATCCGCATCCGAGACAATCGCGGCCACCACGACCTGACGCGGCGCAAGCCACAGCGGCAGCTTGCCGGCATGGGATTCGATCAAGATGCCGATGAAGCGCTCGAAAGAGCCCAAAACAGCGCGGTGCAGCATGATCGGGCGGTGACGCTCGCCATCCGAGCCGACATAATCGGCATCAAGCCGCTCGGGCAGGTTCGGATCGACCTGAAGCGTGCCGCATTGCCAGTCGCGACCGATAGCATCGGTGAGGACGAATTCCAGCTTGGGCCCGTAGAACGCGCCTTCGCCTTCCTGAATTTCGAACTCATAGCCCGCTTTGCGGCAAGCATTGCCAAGGCTTTCCTCGGCGTAGTCCCAGCTTTCCTCGGACCCGATGCGCTTTTCGGGGCGGGTCGAGAGTTTGACCTTCCAGTTGTCAAAGCCCAGATCGGCATAGATCCCGGCGAGAAACTCAATGAATTTCTTGGTTTCGGGTTCGATCTGCTCTGCGGTGCAGAAGATATGCGCATCATCTTGCGTAAAGCCGCGCACCCGCATGATGCCATGCAGCGCGCCCGAGGGTTCGTAGCGGTTACACGAGCCGAACTCGGCCATGCGCAGTGGCAGATCGCGGTAGCTTTTGGTGCCGACGTTGAAGATCTGCACATGGCAGGGGCAGTTCATCGGTTTCAGCGCGTTGACGGTTTTTTCGCGCGCGTGTTCCTCGTCCACTTCGACGATGAACATGTTTTCCTGATAGTTTTCCCAATGCCCCGAGGCTTCCCAGAGCTTGCGGTTTACCACTTGGGGCGTGTTCACCTCGACATAGCCATCGGCGCGCTGTTTGCGGCGCATGTAGTCCTGCAGGCTGGTGTAGATCGACCAGCCATTGGGGTGCCAGAAGATCTGCCCCGGTGCCTCTTCCTGCATGTGGAACAGGTTCATCTCGCGGCCCAGCTTGCGGTGGTCGCGCTTGGCGGCCTCTTCCAGCATGGTCATATGCGCGGCGAGGTCTTTCTTGGATTTGAACGCCACGCCGTAGATGCGTTGCAGCATCGGGCGGGTGTTGTCGCCCAGCCAATAGGCACCTGCCACATGGGTCAGCTTGAACGCATCCGCGGGCACTTGGCCGGTATGTTGCAGGTGCGGGCCACGGCACAGATCTTGCCAATGGCCATGCCAATACATCCGAATGTCTTCGCCCGCAGGGATGCGGTTGATCAGCTCGACCTTATAGGGTTCGTCGGTGGCGAGATAATGGTCAATCGCGTGCTTGCGGCTCCAGGTCTCGGTCTTGACCGGTTCGCGGGAATTGATGATATCGCGCATCTTTTTTTCGATCGCGCCAAGGTCTTCGGGGGTGAAGGGCTCGTCTCGGTCGAAGTCATAAAACCAGCCGTAATCGCGCACCGGGCCAATCGTGACTTTTACGCCGGGATATAGCTCTTGCACAGCGCGCGCCATGATATGGGCGAGGTCGTGACGGATCAGTTCCAGCGCGGGGCCGTCATCGGCCAGCGTGTTGATCGCGATTTTCGCGTCTTCGGCGATAGGCCATTGCAGATCCCAATGCGCGCCATTCACCTGCGCCGAGATTGCCTTTTTGGCCAGCGAAGGCGCGATGGATGCTGCCACTTCAGCAGGCGTGACACCGCTGTCATAGGAACGTTGCGAGCCATCGGGAAAGGTGAGGGAGATTTGGGACATATCTGTCCTCCTCGTCGGTTTGGCGCCCACGGAGCGCCCGGTTGCGGGACTATATTTCGCGGCTGTTTTGCGCGCCCGGGGCAGGGGTGTCAAGCGCCGCATATGCAAAACGCGCCCGAAACGGGCGCGCTGCGTCAATTCGACCAATCGTGTGGCGGGCTACATCTTGCTGAGTTTGCTTTGCAATTCGGCCAGTTGCTTTTTGATCGCGTCCAATTCGCCGCGTTCATCGCCAGCATCCTCAAATGCGGGGCCCGAAGACCCGGCCGTGCCCCAGCCCGCCATCATGTTTTTCAAAAACGCTTGTTGCTGGGCTTGCAGTGCCTCGAACCCGGGCATCGAAGTCATCGGGCTTGGGATCTTGGTCATGTTTTCCAGCAGTTGGGAGTGCCCGTCGCGCAGCATTTCAAAGCTGGCGGCCAGGAATTGCGGCACCACCGACTGCGCCGCCCCGGTATAAGAGCGCACCAGATCGGTCAGAACATCGACGGGCAGCACGGACTCGCCGCGGCTCTCATGTTCGGCCACGATTTGCAGCAGGTATTGCCGGGTCAAATCGTCACCCGATTTCAGGTCGATGATTTGCACTTCGCGCCCTTCGCGAATGAATTTCGCGATGTCTTCGAGCGTCACGTAATCACTCGTCTCGGTGTTATAGAGACGGCGGCTTGCATAGCGCTTGATCAGCAGGGGCTTGGCATCGTCGGCCATGTAGTCCTCCGGTAGAAAACTTATTGCGTTGCAGCGATAGTGTGACGCTGCAGGCGCAAAAGCAACCAAAGAAAAAAGGCGAGCCCGAAGGCTCGCCTTTACGTCCGTGACCCGGCAGGGAGGAGGAGGCCGGGTCGTCGGAATAACTTACTTCGCAGCAGCGGTCGCTTTTTTGGCAGCAGCGCCGATGTCAGCGGTTGCTTTTTTCACCGTAGCCGAGGCTTCTTCGGACATGTCTTTGCCCGCAGCCATCATCAGCTCAACAGTTTCCATCTGCACTTTTTTCGCGATTTCAGCGAAAGCAGCCATGTTCTCGGAGGCCATTTCAGCAGCAGCCGAAGCGAAATCGCTGACAGCTTTTGCGTAATCAGCGGGCTCTTCTTTGGTCGTGGTCAGATCGCCAACTTTTGCGATGGTGTCTTTGGTCCACTTGGTCGACAGCTCAGCCGATTTCTCAGCGGCTTCCAGTGCCACTTTCGACATTTTCTCGCCCAGAGCGGCTTGCGACTTGAATGCGCCTTGGAATTTCGAGGTATCAACCGGGAAGGACGCCATCATGTCTTGCATCACTTTGGTGTAGTCTTGGGTCTTGTTCATAAGATGTCTCCATGAGTTGGGGTCCGGGGGATATCTATATCAGCTAGACCCATTTTCGTTCTGCATCCGATATACATGCTGCAACGCAGCATTTCAAGAGAAAAATGCTGCGTCGCAGAAAATTCACAATCAGAGAGCGAGCTGTTACACTTTCACGATCTCTTTGACGTAAGTGCCCGGAGCGGCGCAGAGAATCTTGTGATCGGGTCCACCGGGTTCGCGCGCGGGCACCATCTTGCCCGATTTTTTCGCCAGCCATTCGCCCCAATGCGGCCACCATGACCCCTCGTGGAATTCGGCCTTCGCCTTCCATTCATTGGCATTCGCGATGGGCTCCGCCGAGGTGTAATGGCCATATTTCTTTTTGCTGGGCGGGTTTACGATGCCCGCGATATGGCCCGATTCTGACAAGATGAACTGTTTGTCCTTCGACCCCATCTGGGCGACCCCGGCAAAGGCGGCAACCCAAGGCGCGATATGATCGCTTTCGCATGCGACCGACATCAGCGGCACTTTCACATCGCGCACGCTGACGGTTTCGCCCAACACCTCAAAGCCTTTGCCCGCAAAACGGTCTTGCTGGCACAGCCCGCGCAGATACTCGATTGCCATCTTGCCGGGCAGGTTGGTGGAATCCCCGTTCCAGAACAGCAAGTCAAAGGCGGGCGGGGCTTCGCCCATCATGTAGCTACGAATTGCGGGCTGATAGATCAGATCGCGTGACCGCAAGAAGGAAAACGTGCGCGACATGAAGTAGGATGACAGCACGCCATCGGTCTGACATTGCTTTTCGAGACCGTCCACGAAATCGTCTTGCAAGAACACCGTGAATTCCCCCTGATCGGAGAAATCCGTGAGCGTTGTAAAGAAGGTGGCGGAGTTGATCGAGCGGTCCTTGCGCTTGTCGAGCAGCCCCAGTGTAAGGCTAAGCGTCGTGCCCGCGATGCAATAGCCAACGGCATTGACCTTGGGCTCGTTGGTGATCGTTTTGACCTGATTGATCGCCTCCAGATAGCCCTCTTGGACATAGTCATCCAGGCCGACATCGGCATAGGATTTATCGGGATTTTTCCAACTGACGATGAACAGCGTGAAACCTTGATCGACGATCCAGCGGATCAAGGAATTCTGCGGCTTCAGGTCCATGATGTAAAAGCGGTTGATCCAGGGCGGAAAGATGATCAGCGGCGTTTTATGGACCTGCTCGGTGGTCGGTTTGTATTGGATCAGCTCAAACAGGCGGTTGCGATACACAACCGAGCCCTCGGCGGTGCCGATATTTTCGCCCACCACGAACGCGTCCTTGTCGGCCAGCGTGACCAGCAGATTGCCATTGTTTGCCTCAAGGTCGCGCACAAGGTTTTCGAGCCCTTTCACAAGGCTCTCGCCTTCGGTCTGCACCGCCTTTTCCAGCGCGTCCGGGTTGGTGGCTAGAAAATTGGTCGGCGCCATCAGATCAACGATCTGGCGTGAGAAATAGGTCAGTCGTTTGCGGTCGACCTCGTCAATGTCTTCCAGTTGATCAACCGCATCCTGAATCCCTTTGGAGGCAATCAAATATTGTTGTTTGATGAAGTTGAAATAGGGGTGGCTGTCCCAAAGCGGGTTCTTGAAGCGCGGATCGGTAGGGCCGGGATTTTCGGGCGGGCTGAACGTGCCTTGGGCTAGCGACTCGTTTGCCTCGACATATTGCTTCATCGCTTGCGACCAGTAATTTGCCTGCGCCTCAAAGATCTTCGAGGGCTTCTCCATCCACTCTTTCATCAACGCTGTCGTCGCGGAGAGATGTAAATCGGGGCCGGGGCCCTCAAGTGCGACATTTGGGGCTCTCTTGTGCGCCAAAGCGCCGACCATCCGCTCTGTCAGCGCCTCGATCCGGGCGATATTTTCCTGCATTTTCTGCGATGCAGCATTTTTGTGCTCGTCCTCAGTTGTCATAGCGCCAATTCCTCCCTATCCTATAGGATAGCATAATCTTGCCGTAGTCTTGGGGTAAAGCGGCGTTTGAGTCTCAACGTGCAGTTGATACCTGCATGCCCCGGCCAAGGAGCCAACATGAAGTCGATCATGAGCTATGACCTGATGGAAACCGTCAGGAATACCAATGAATGGATGGGGGCTTCGGCCCGCGCCATGGCATCCTATCCCGTCTGGGGGCTTACGCCGCATCCTATGTTCAAGATCATGTCGGCCTGGGGGCGCGTGACGGAACGCTCGTTCGCCCGGATGGTAATCAAACCCGATTGGGGCATCGTGTCGATTGCCGCTGATGATGGGCGCGATCACCTCGTCGAAGTCGAGACGGTGATGGACAAGCCGTTTGGCTCGTTGATCCATTTCAACGTGCAGGGCCGTGAGCCGATGGCACGCCGCGTTCTGTTGGTTGCGCCGATGTCGGGCCATTACGCAACGCTGTTGCGCTCGACTGTGACCTCGCTGCTGCCCGATGCCGATGTCTGGATCACCGATTGGCACAATGCGCGCGACATTCCCGTCAGTGCAGGCAAGTTCGATATCGAAGATTACACGCTCTATCTTGTCGATTTCATGAAAGAACTCGGCCCCGATACCAACGTGATCGCCGTCTGTCAGCCCGCGCCGCTGGCCTTGGTCGCCACCGCCTATCTGGCCGAGCAAGACCCCGCCGCACAGCCGCGCACCCTGACGCTGATCGGTGGCCCGATTGACCCGGATGCCGCCGCCACCGAGGTCACTGATTTCGGTCGTCGTGTCACGATGGGTCAGCTTGAGCAAATGGTGATTCAGCGCGTTGGGTTTAAATTCAAAGGCGCGGGGCGTCTGGTCTATCCGGGGTTGATGCAGCTTGCCTCGTTCATCTCGATGAACATGGACAAGCACACGCAGGCGTTTCAGGAAAAAATCTGGTCTGAGGCCTCGGGCGAAGCCACGGTGCTGGACAAGCATTACCGGTTCTATGACGAATATCTTGCGGTGATGGATATGACGGCAGAGTTCTATCTCTCGACCGTGGACCGTATCTTCAAAGGGCTCGAGATCGCGCAAAACCGCTTTGAGATCAACGGCAAGCTTGTGGATATCGGCAAGATCACCTCGGTTGCGATCAAGACCGTGGAGGGCGAGAAAGACGATATCTCGGCACCCGGTCAATGTGTTGCCGCGCTTGATCTGTGCACCGGGGTGCCGGGTTCAATGAAAAACAACCACCTTGAACCGGACGCGGGCCATTACGGCATCTTCGCGGGCTCGCATTGGCGCAATAATATCCGCCCTCTGGTGTTGGATTTTATCGACGAATATGCCGATGGCGCGGAGCAAACGAGCCCCAAGCCGAAAGCCGCAACCGTCACGCCGATCCGCAAGAAACCGCGCGTTGCACCCGGTGCAGCCAAGGCTGCGCCGCAGGTTTAAATCACGCCAAAAGCAGGGGCGCGTCGAGCCAATCGCGCAGCCCCTGCGTAATCTTTTCAGGTTGCTCCAGCGGGCTTAGATGCCCTGCGCCCAAAATCAGCCGATATGTGGCATGGGGCATCAATTCGGCCAGAAACTCATGCCGACGCGGCGGGCAAATCTGGTCATATTCGCCACACATCAGCATCGCCCGCGTCCGGGTCGAGCGCAACGTGCGCTGAAAATCGGGACGTCGCATCAGGGCGCGCGATTGCTCGATAAATGTGTCGGGTCCAAGGGCCGCAGCCATTTCCAGCAACAAAGCCTGCACATGCGGGCGGGTTTCCCCCGGAGCCAGCGCCTCGGCGGGGATTTCTTCCAGCATCACCTCGTCAAGGCGTCCGGTGCGCGCACGCACAATGCGCGGCTCGCGCTTGCCCGCCATTTGCGGCGTTTCGGGCAGCGATGAGATATCGATCAGGGCGATCTGGCTGACCCGTTCGGGGGCGCGCCGCAGCACGTCCATCGCCACGACCCCGCCCAGCCAATGCCCGACCAGCGCAAAGCGCGGCGGCGCTTCGGCCAAGACCCGCGCGGCCATCTCTTCGATCGTCGTCCCCCGCAGGCGCGCCACAGTGACGCTGCGATCTGCCGACAGCTCTTGCACCGGGTGCCAGAACAGCCGCGCATCGCACATAAATCCAGGCAGGAAGATCAACGGATCGTCTTGCATCGCTCAAACCTCATGTGTCGGCGCTTGATCGCGCTCTTACAAAATTCAGTGTGCCGCAAGCTGCGGGGCGTGGCAAACCGAAAGGGCGTGATCTTTCCTATTGCAGCGCGCCGAGCACCTCGGTCAACGCGGCCTCGATCAGGCCCAGACATTCGGGCGTGGAAAAGCGGTGATCGGCCCCCTTGAGCAGCGTCAGGCGCATATCCTCGCCCTGTGCGTGATCCAGCAGGCGCAGCGCCGTTTCGCTGGTAACGCTGGTATCTGCCGTGCCTTGCAGGAACCGCGTGGGGAAGGGCAGCGCAAGCGGGCTGCGCAGCACCAACCGGGTGCGCCCCTCATTGATCAGGCGGCGGGTGATGACATAGGGATCGCCATACTCTGAGGGCACTTCGACGGAGCCCTCAGATTCCAGCTTGTGGCGGGTTTCCTTGTCAAAACTCGCCCAATAGCCGTCTTCGGTGAAATCAGGCGCGGCGGCGATGGTCACGAGGCCCGCGACTTTCTCGGGATGCTCGCGCGCCATCAAAAGCGAAATCCAGCCGCCCATCGAAGAGCCGACAAGAACCTGCGGCCCCTCGGTCAGCGCCAGGATTGCATCGCGCGCATCCTCATACCAGTCGCCAATCGCGCCCTCGTCAAACGCACCGCCCGACACGCCATGGCCGGAATAGTCAAAGCGCAAAAAGGCCCGGCCCTGCGCGCGCGCCCAAGCCTCTAGCGCCAGTGCTTTGGTGCCCTCCATGTCCGATTTGAACCCGCCCAGAAACACCAGGCCGGGGCCTGTGCCGGGCGTGAAGTTGTAGGCGATGCGGCGGGCTTCTGGGGTATCGAGATAGTCAGTCATGGAGCGTCCTTTCAGCTTCGCGCCAAGCCTAACCGCGCGGCGCACAGGGCTCAACCAAGCAGCAGCACTTAGCGCGCCATCGCGTAGAATTCCCGGTTGGGTGGAATCGCTGCCATGTTCACAAGCCGATTGGACAGCGCGAAGAAACTGGCAATCGCGCCGATATCCCAGATGTCGTCATCAGTGAACCCGTGGGCGTGCAGCGCGGCGTAATCATCGCCTTCGACCTCTTGCGCGCGCTGCGACACTTTCATCGCGAAATCGAGCATCGCGCGCTGGCGTGGCGTGATCGGGGCCTTGCGATAATTCACCGCGACCTGATCGGCAATCAGCGGATCTTTGGCGCGAATCCGCAAAATTGCGCCATGGGCAATCACGCAATATTGGCATTCGTTGGTCGCCGAAGTCGCCACCACGATCATCTCGCGCTCGGCGATGGTCAGGTTGCCGGGGCGCTCCATCAGCGCGTCGTGATAGGCGAAAAAGGCGCGGAATTCGTCGGGGCGATGGGCCAGCGCAAGGAAGATATTGGGGATGAACCCGGCTTTTTCCTGCACCGCCTCAAGGCGGGTACGGATGTCGTCGGGCATCTCTGAAAGCGCAGGGATCGGGTGGCGGCTGATCTGATGTTGCATGGTGGTCCTCCTTGCGCGGGATCGTGCAGGCGAAACCGGGGATGTGCAAGCGATCAGGCCGCCAGTTCGACCCAGACCGGCACGTGATCAGAGGGCTTGTCGCGGCCACGGATTTCTTTGTCGATGCCCACCGCGCGCATCAGATCGGCGGCTTGGGGCGACAGCAGCAAATGGTCGATGCGGATGCCATTATTGCGCGGCCAAGCGCCCGCCTGATAGTCCCAGAACGAATATTGGCCGGGTTCGGCGTCGCGGGCGCGAAACGCCTCGGTGAAGCCCATGTTCAAAAGCCTGCGAAACGCGGCGCGGCTTTGGGGCAGCGCCAGCGCGTCTTTCTGCCAAGTTTCGGGCTTGGCGGCATCCTCATCTTGCGGGATGATATTGTAATCGCCCGCCATCAGGAACGGTTCTTCCAGCGCGAGCAACTCGGCCGCACGGGTCTGCATCCGTTCCATCCAGTCCAGCTTGTAGCCGTACTTGCCCTCTCGGATCGGCGCGCCAGTGTCGTCAAATTCCACCGGATTGCCATTGGGCAGATAGAGCCCACACAGTCGCACCGCCCGGCTGCCCACCACGGTTGCCTCGATCCAGCGCGCCTGTTCGTCCGCGTCGTCGCCGGGCAGGCCGCGCGTGACGTCCTCAAGCGGCAGCTTGGACAAGATCGCGACTCCGTTGAAGCTTTTCTGACCATGGGTTTCGACTTGATAGCCCAAATCCTCGAACAGCTCGCGCGGAAAGGCCTCATCGACCGATTTGATCTCTTGCAGCAAGGCCACATCGGGTTGCGCCTCGCGCAGCCAGTCGATCAGCGCGGGATGTCGCGCCTTGATGCCGTTGATGTTGAAGGTGGCGATTTTCATGGGGGCCTCCGGACTGCTCGGGCGCAGGTGTAGCGCTAGGCGGGGGGGCGGCACAAGCGCCGCCGTGGCGCACGTCTGGGTGAGCGGCCCCGATCCGCAACAAAAAAGGCGCCCCTGCAGGGACGCCTTGGCATATGGCATGAACGTCGCTTAGTTGACCGTCACGTCCAGCGTGATCTCGCAGTTCAGCACCTTCGAGATCGGGCAACCGGCCTTGGCGTCAGCGGCGGCCTTGCGGATCGCAGCCTCATCGCCCTTGCCCTTGATCGTGGTACTCAGCGCCGAGGATTTGATGGCAAACCCGTCGCCTTCCTTGTCCATCGAGACGACCGCCTTGGTGTCGATCACCACATCAGTGACGCCTGCTTGTTCCAGCCCCAGCGAGAGCGCCATCGAAAAGCATGCCGCATGGGCGGCGCCGATCAGCTCTTCGGGGTTGGAGCCGGGCTTGTCCTCAAACCGGGTATTAAATCCGTAGGGCTGGGCGTCAAGCGCGCCGCTCTGAGTCGAAATCGTGCCCTTGCCCTCTTTGATCGGGCCTTCCCAATGGGCGGATGCGTGTTTGCGGATCATGATGTTCCCTCCTGGTTTGGTCCGTATTCCCGGCTCAACGGATCGGGGGCCAAGAGGTTCCCTTTAATCAGAGCGCGCGCCCGATCAACCGCTCATATTCCTGAATCGCAAAGCGGTCGGTCATGCCCGCCACATAGTCGAGCACCACCCGCGCCAACGCCTGTTTCGCCTCGGGACGGGTGCGATCTCCGCCCTCTTGGCGTGCCAGCGCGACCTCTTCCAGCCATTCCTCGGGTAGCAATTCGGGCTGCTCCATGAACAGCGGAAACAGCGCGTTTATCATCGCAGTGACGCGCCTGCGTTCGACCACCACGGTGGGCGCGCGATACATGCGCTCGAACAAGAAGCCCTTGATCGCCTTAAGATTTTGATAAAGCGGCTTGGAAAAGCGAATGATCGGCCCGTCCATGTGGCGGATGTCATCGGCACTTTCCGGCCCCAGCGAGGTCAGCCGGTTTTGCGCCACCGCGATTACGTCCTCGACCATCACGCCAAAGACCCGGCGCAGCGCCTCGTGCTGGCGACGCGTGCGATCAAGATCAGGGTAAAGCGCGTCGACCTGCGCAAAACACTCGCCAATCACGGGCAAGGTGCACAGATCATCTTCGTCAAATAGTCCGGCGCGCAGCCCGTCATGCAAATCGTGATGATTATAGGCCACGTCATCGGCCACGGCCGCCACCTGCGCCTCTGCGCTGGCATTGGTTTCCAGCTCCAGATCCCATTGCGCATCCACCTCGGCCAAAGCATAGGGCAGATCGGCGCGCGAGGGGTAAGAATGCGAGCTGCCCTTATCCGAGATCGCCGGACCGTTATGCTTGGCGATGCCCTCAAGCGTCTCCCATGTCAGGTTCAGCCCGTCGAAATCGGCGTAATGTTTTTCCAGCTTGGTCACGATGCGCAATGCCTGCGCGTTATGGTCAAACCCGCCATAGGGGGCCATCAATTCTGCCAGCGCATCCTCGCCCGTATGGCCGAACGGCGGATGACCCAGATCATGCGCCAGCGCCACGGCCTCGGCCAGATCGGTGTTAAGCCCCAGTACCCCGGCAATGGTGCGCGCCACCTGCGCCACCTCGATCGTGTGGGTCAGACGGGTGCGGTAGTAATCGCCCTCATGTTCGACAAAGACCTGTGTCTTGTGCTTGAGGCGGCGAAAGGCCGAGGAATGGATGATCCGGTCGCGGTCGCGCTGAAATGGCGAGCGAAAAGTCGAGATACGTTCATCGTGCAGTCGCCCACGGGAATCCTCGGGCTGGCAGGCATAGGGTTTAAGCACAGCGATCCTCGTCTTGTCGCGTGGCGTTTGTCCTCCTATATCTTGAATGACAGCAAAATACAGGCCCCTCGCGGGCCAAGCGGAGGTTATCCGATGCAACTGCCCCCCAAAGTCACCCCGCGCGCCTTTGCCCGGCTGGCCGAAATCAATGCAAGCCACGCGGCGCCCCAAGCCCTGCGCGTGGCGGTCGAGGGCGGCGGATGCTCGGGATTTCAGTATGACATCAAGCTTGAACCCGCTGCGGCCGCCGATGATATCGTGCTGGAAGGGGCGGGACAAAAGGTGCTGATCGACCCGGTTTCGCTGCCGTTTCTGGAAAACGCCGTGATTGATTTCACCGAAGAACTGATCGGCGCGCGTTTCGTGGTGGAAAATCCCAATGCCAGCAGTTCCTGCGGCTGCGGAATATCCTTCTCGATGTGAGCCGCGCGCCGCGCCCTTTCATCTAGCCCTAAATACTCCCGCCGGAGGCGTCTGGCCTATCTTGCCCGCTCAGCGGGGTTTGGCGGGGTGACTCAGCATCTCGGTCAGGCGATCTATCTTCTGATGTAATTCGAGAATTTCAATCTCGGCCTTGAGGTTGACCTGATAATCGCTGATCGCGGCGATACGGTCTTTTTCGGATTGGCGGTTTTGCGACATCATGATGATGGGGGCCTGAATTGCGGCCAGCATCGACAAGATGAGATTGAGAAACACGAACGGATAGGGGTCAAAGCGCACGGGCCGCATCAACAAAAACCCGTTGAGCAAGACCCAGACCCCCAGAACCGCCCCGAAGATCAGGATAAAGGTCCAGGACCCGCCAAACTGCGCGACCCGATCCGCCAGCCTTTGGCCGAAGGTTGCATCCCCTGCGCCTTGCCCGCTTGGCATGGTCATGCGCGTCAGCGAAATCTGCTCGATGACGCGCTGTTCGGCGGGTTGCAGTTCGGAATATTTGCGCCCGAGCAACGCGCGCGACAGTAGGTTGCTGTGTCTTTTCATTCTTCCCCCCAGCCGCATGCTTGCGCGCTGCTACGTCATCAAAAGCCTTGCACAGCCTTGGCGGTCAAGTCTGTTCTGAGCGCGCGTTAGCGGGGCGCGCGGTTTCATCCCAAGTCAAGCTGCGGTAATCAAACCCCTGCTCGAGTGTCGGTTTGACCACCCGGAAATAGGGAGACAGGTCGAATTCGCGTGGGGTGAACAGCGAATAATGCCGGATATGTAGAATCTCGCGCACGGCCGTCGCATCGCCCACCATTTCGATATCGGGCAGGATTGGATAATGCACTGAATGAAAGGCCTCTGCGATCAGGGTCGAGCAAATCGCACGGGTCGGATCGCCCGATCCCAGCGCAAGCAAGCGGCGGCGAAACCGATGCGGCACAGGCGGGTGGGGCATCAGGTAACGCGCCAGATCCACCACGTTTTTGAGGTCATAGCGCCGCCCCACCGCGCGCTGCATGTAATCGATCACCGCTTCCATCTGGTCATGGGGCAGCCCGACGGGGCGACAAATCCGGGTGTTGAGATGGGCGTATTCGGACAGGCCCGTGATTTGCACGCCATGTTCCAGATCGGCCTCGATCAGCTCTCCGCCCGCAGGGCCGCCAGTGTAAAACGCGGCATGTGACCAGGTCGAATGGGTAAGATATTTGATCGCCGCTGAAATCCGCCGGTCGCCTTCAACCAGCAGCACATCGCAGGGACGCAGGCTTTCGCGCAACGTGGGCGTGGGCACGGCGGCGAAGGTTTGATAAAACCGCGTGCGCCCCTGCAAAAACCGGGCGATTTTGCGCCCTATGATGTCGTTGAGAGTGTTCATTTTGGCGTCCTCCTACGCCGCGTCTTATAATGAGGTAGGCTGTGGTGGGCGTTGCACCAGCGCCGCGCGGCTCTGCGCCGGAAAAGTTGATGCGTGCGGGCAGGGGGGAACTCTCGCAGGGGTGATCGCGCGCGCCCCGCATCGCATATTCGCAAGCACGCCCGTTTGTGGATCAGGCTGAGTGCGTATTCCGCCAGCATGTCCCGGAGGGGCTGCCATGCCCCCATGTCTTTCCGCGTCACTGCGATGATCAACGCGCTGTTTTCCGCTGTTCATGGAGCGGCCCGAAGTGCTGCCCGAGGAATGGCTGGAAGAGGGCGCACCGGCACGCTGTTTGCCTATGAGCAAGACGGGATCGCGCCCGATACAGTGACCATCGTCATGGGCTGGGGGCGGGCTGTCAGCCGATTGGGGACACTTTGCACCACCCTCATGTCGGCGATAGTCGCGGGCTTGAGATCGTCGCTGATTGCACCACCAAAGCGCCCTTTGACCCGGCGCGCGGCGTGCATAAGCAGATCAAGGCGGCGTTCGAGGCGGGGCTAATCTGCTAGCCGATGGGGGCACGATTGATGGCCAGCAAGGCGATCACGTCCTGTTCGCCCCGCCCGTTAGCCTCAGTGCGGACCAGATTGGCGAGTTGATCGACAAGCTGAGCGTGGCGATCCGGGCGATGATGCGGTGCAAGATATTTTTACAGCCGCGAGGATGGTGCGGCCATGGCGCAGCTCCTGCCAGAGCGGCTGCTGCATAACCCTGATCTGCAGTTGATCTTCGTGCTGGGCCGCTATGTCGAGGGGCAGGTCTCGCAGCCTGACACGCTGCTGCCTTTTCGAGAATGGATGGCGAGCGTGCGGTTTAGGCCCGACTGGGCGCTCTGTGCTTTTGGGGCGGGCGAAACGGCCTGTTTGCAAGTGTCATTGCAAGCGGGTGGCAAGGCGCGCGTGGGGTTCGAAAATTCGCTGCTGATGGCGGATGGCAGCCTTGCCCCCGACAATAGCGCCCGCGTGGCCCAGATCGCGGCGCTTTAATCCAGCGCTGCATGCCCGCAAGCCGGACAATCGGCCAGATCAGAGCGCCCTTGATCGGGCAGATCGCGCATGATCTGGCGCAACGCACTGCGCAGCCCCTCTTCGAACACCGGATGATAGAACGGCATGCCCAACAGGTCGTGCACATCCATCTCCTTATGCAGCGCCAGCGCCAGTAAATGGGCGATATGTTCGCCCTCGGGCAGGGCCAGTTCTGCCCCCAACAGCTTGCCGCTGTCCTTGGCGGCATAGACGCGGATCATCCCATGCGCCTTTTCGGCCATCCGGGCGCGGGGGTGCCGGCGGAAATCCTGCGCGCCAATAAGATACGCGCCGGGCGTCAAATCGCCAAAGCCCTTCCCGATGCGCGCGGCATTGGGGCTGGAAAACGTCACCGCAAGCGGCACGCGACGGCAATAGGCATGCGGAGTCGCGGCCAAGGCATTGCGCCCCGCGATAAAGCCCTCATCAGCGGCCTCGTGCAGCAGCGCCCGCGCGCCATTGGCATCGCCCGCCAGAAACACCGGCAGATCGCCGATTTGCAGCGTGTTGGCATCGACCTGCGGCATCCCGCGATCGTTCAGCGCGACGCCCAAGCTCTCAAGGCCGAGCCCGGCGATATTGGGTTTGCGTCCCATCGCAGCGAGGATTGCATCGGCCTCAAATGTGCCGCCTGCGCCAGTGACGCGCAGCGTGGCGCCTTGGTCTTCGATGTCGGCGGGCGCGCCCAGATACAGGTGCAGATCGCGTGAAACCTGAGCGTGCAGGGCAGCGGCGACCTCGGGGTCGCTGACGCCAGCGAGCGTTTCAAGCGCATCAAAGCCTGCCACCTCGACGCCCAACCGCGCCATGGCCTGCGCCAGTTCGACCCCGATCGCGCCCATGCCGATTACCGCGATGCGCCGGGGCAGATCGGGCAGTTCGAACAACGTGTCGGTGGTCAGAATGCGGTTGCCAAATGTCTCCCAAGGTTTGGGCAAAACGGGCGAGGAGCCAGTGGCAAGGATGATCGCGTCTGCGGTGCGTTCGCCCAAGCCCTCGATCATGACGCGGTTTGGGGCCATGATTTCCGCCCGGGCAGAGATTGCCCGTTCTCCCAAATCTTTGGGCACGGACCGGGGCGAGGCGACAAAGTCATCGCGCAGTCTGCGCACCCGGGCTAGAATCGTGGGAATGTCGGCGCGCAGCGCTTCTGCTCCGCTGATGCCGAATTCGGAGAAATCGTTGCGCCGATGAAATGCGTTGGCGGCCTCGATCAGCGCCTTGGAGGGCATGCAGCCGCGCGCCGCGCAGGTCGTGCCCCAGTCGCCCGCGTTGACGATCAGGAAATCGTCGGTCTCGCGGCGCACCTCGCGCAGAGCCGACAGCCCCGCCGAACCTGAGCCGATAATGATGACGCGGTTGTGCTGGGCCATGATGCCTCCGGATTGGGTGATTGCCAGACCTAACCCCCTAGCGCGGGTTTCGTTCCGTCTGCGGCTGTGGTTCGGGTTGGGGCGGATCGGCGACGCGCAACCGCCGCATGGCAAGGATCTGGCGCAGGGCATGTTGGGGTGGGATGGTGCGGAAAATGTCGCGCATCATCTTGGCATCCGCCGTAAGACCTTGGCGCCAATTGCCCAGTTTCGTGTGTTTCATCGGACTGTCGACGCCGGGCCAGGCGACCACGGCGATGCGCGTAGATCGCGCGATCCAAAGCCGGTTCATGAACACTTCCAGCCCGAACCGCGGCAGCGCATTCAGTTGATCAAGTTGACTGGCCAAAGCGGCGCGCTCCAGCACCCGCTCGCCCGAGATGTAATCGAGCCCGATCAGCCGCCAGATGCGCGGTGCATTGCGGCGCAGGCTGATCGAGACGTCCGCCTCCCCACGCGCCACAGGGGCGATCAGCGCCCCCAGATCGGCAGGCGATAGCCCCAACAGGTCGCTGTCAAGCAATAGTAAATGGCTGCCCGAACTGGCTGCGATCCCGGCGGCCACGGCTGCCGTCTTACCGCCGTTTTGCGGCTGGCGGATCACCTGCAAATGAGGATGCGCGCCTTGGTGGTCTTGTGCGATGCGCGCGGTGTCATCGCTTGACCCATCATCCACCACGATCACCTGCGCGATCTGGGGATGCCCCAGCACGGTCTTTAGAACGGCACCGATCCGGGGGGCCTCGTTATAGGCAGGGATGATACAGCTGATCTGGATCATGTGTGGGGCTTCTTTCTCCTGAAATACCAGATGGTTACACCAAGAAGGATCGCCCCGAGCGCGATCAGGGATGCGCGCGTGATCCAGCTGTCGATGCTGCCGTAATAGGCACCAAGTTGGTATCCCAAAGCCACGAATAACAGCGATTTCGGGATTGTCGCGATCAGGTTCGTGGCCGCGAAAACCCAGATATTCATCCGCCCGACGCCTGCGGCCACCAGCACCGGCCCGCCCGCAGAGTGGGTCCATTTGCCAAACAGCAAGGTGCGCACGCCTTTGTCGCGAAAGTGCTGCCCGTTGCGTTCCAGCCGCTCGGAATTGAGCCCCAGTTTGTCGCGCCAGCGGGCGGGCAGGCGGTGCAGGCCCCATCGCCCCAGTGCATACAGCCCCATATCGCCCACCAGATCGGCCAGAATGACGACGGCCGACACACTCCAGACCGAGAACAAATGCTGACTGGCCAGCCAAGCTGCGATCACCGTCACGATCGGCCCTTCGAGCACCGCAACCGGGGCGATCACCGCCAGCCCGTGCTTGGCCATCAAAACGGTCAGCGTCTCCAGTCCGATCATGATTTATGCGCCCGTGGAGGTTTCGTGATGTGACATCTCATTGCCCCGCCACGTGAAGCGGCGGTCTTTCCAGGTGGCGAGCCAGAGCGCGGGCAACATCGCATCGCGGATCATCCACGCCGCCAGATCGCGCCAGCTTGCCGACCAGCCGGCAGCCCGCGACAGCGCCCATTCCACGCCATACCACAGGAAAAACAGGCCGGGCAATGTCAGCGCGGGCCATGTCCCGGTTGCAACCAGCGCGATGACGGCAGCAAAGGGCAGAACCGGACCTTGCGCGATTTCGGCTGCGAAGATGAAGACGAACCCGTCGCGGCGCACTTTCGACCAACGCAGTTGACGCTCCCACACCGCGCGGGGGGCGCGCGTCCCGATCGGTTGCGCAAACAGATGGCGGGCCAGGCGCACCTGCAGTCCTTGATCGCGCACCAGTTTGGTTGCGGCGACATCCTCGGCCATGTTGCGCCCCAAAGCGCCAAACCCGCCACCTTTCATCAAGATGTCGCGGTTCCAGAACAAGGTCTTGCCCTGCGCAAAGCCAAAGCCCAGCATATCGGCAGCCAATTGCCAGCGCGCTTGATTGGTGTTGAGAAATGCAGCCTCGATGGCGCCCCAAAGATTGCTGGCGCGAATGCCCACGGGGGGCGCGGATACCAGCCCGGTGCCCGGGCGCCACTCTGCCAGTAGGCGTTGCAGATAATCTTGCGGAAGCAATAGGTTGCTATCGGTCATCGCCAGCCATTGCGCATCGGTCGCGGCCAAGCCTTTGTGCAGGTTGTTCAGCTTGGGATTGCCCGATACCGCATCAAGACCCGTCAGAAGCTGCGCTTTGACATGGGGGTTTTGCGCTATCAACTCGGCCACCAGATCGCAGGCCGGATCGGCTTTGGAGGGGGCACAGAAGATCACCTCGTAATCGGGGTAATCGAGATTGAAGGACGAGCCCAGCGTTTCGCGATCAAAGGGATCGACACCGCAAACCGGGCGCAGCAGCGCGATCTTGGGCAGTTGGGTCGGGGTCGGGCGGGCCGGACGCAGGCTGCGCAAAGCTGCCATCGCAGAGGTGATGAGATGGATCGCGACGGTAAGCGCCACAAAACCGATTAGGATGAGGCCAAGAATACTCATACACGTACCTTCGCCAAGGCCGGTTTCTCGGCGTTCAGAATGGGCTGGGCATGGCGTTCGGCGCGCCATTCCAGCAGTTGCAGCGCGCCGGAGTGATCTTCGCACAACGCGGTCAGGCTGTCGACCCAATCGCCGCAATTGGCATAGGTCAGCCCGCCCAGATCGCGCAGCGCGGGTTTATGCGAATGGCCGCAAATGATGCCATGGGTATCGGCGCGCTGGGCAAGCGTGGTGAGGCGGCGCTCGTAGCGCTCGCCGCGCCTCAACAGGCGGTTGACGCCCGCAATCGCCAGTTCGATTACGCTATGCTCTGTCTCCGAACGTCCCATCCGGCGGCGCAACCACGCATCAAGCCCGCGAAACAGCGCATCCATGCGACTGCCAAAGCGCGTCATCGCATGCCAGCGCAGGAACCGTACATCGCATTGATCGCCATGAATGACCAAATAGCGCTGCCCGTCTGCGCCGTGATGCACGATCCGTTCGGCCAGTTCGAAATTGAGAAAACTCATGCCGGGGCCGCGCATCGAGGCGTCGTGATTGCCCGGCAGATACACCACCCGCGTGCCGCGTGCCGCGCGCAGTTCCAGCTCGTGCATGATTTCGGTCTGCGCCCCTGTCCATTGCACTGTACCGCCGTGCCACAGATCAAGAATGTCCCCCACCAGATAGATCGTCTCGGCGTCGGTTGCGCGCAGGAAGTCAAGGATCGGACCAGGTCGACAGCCCCGTGAGCCAAGGTGGAAATCCGACAAGAACAGCGTGCGATACTGTGTAAGGTGGCGACTGGGTTTGGCTGGGACGCTGGGGACGGTCATCTTGCGGCTCCGAGTTGGCAACAGGGGCTTGAAAAACTGACCCGTTCGCCCGCCGAGATGACGAAGGCGCATATCCGTGATCTGAGACCCGTGTTCACCCTGCCGGGGTGGGGCAGGCATGGGGGCGCAAAAATGGCGGTCGAACTGGGCATGGCACTCGCAATTACATTGACACACCCCGGATGACGGCAAAGCGTAACGGCGGGATGACAGATTTATTCAACTGTTATGACAGGTGGGGTTCACGCCCCTGCGATCAAGCAAAAGCGTGTTCGCAAGGGCGCAACTTCCGGTGAGCATTCTGTAACTTGTCATTGGCGGGGCGTGCGGGACATAGTGAATGTGGCTTTGAAAAAGGATTGCAGGTGATCATGGCGGGATATCTGACGACACATGTTCTTGATACGGCGCGTGGCTGTCCGGCCGTGGGGTTGCGCATTGTTCTGTTTCGCCTTTCTGGCGATGCGCGCGCCCAGATCACCGAGATGACCACCAATGCCGATGGCCGCACCGACAGTCCGATCTTTCCCGCTGAAGACTTTGAGCCCGGCAGCTATGAGTTGGTCTTTCACGCCGGGGACTATCTGCGCGCAAGCGGGCAGGCGGGCGCAGAGCCGCTGTTTCTCGATCAGGTGCCGATCCGCTTTGGCATGGCCGATCCGCAGGCGCATTACCATGTGCCCCTGCTGCTGTCGCCCTATGGCTATTCGACCTATCGCGGCAGCTAAACGCGCCCTGTTTGTGGGCAAAGGCGCAATTTTCGCGCGTTGACGCGGCGGGTTGGCTTGCGCTTTGGGCGGGCTTGGGGAAACTCTGGCGCAAATGAGGGACGCATGATGGATTACACGTTTTGGATGGAATGGGTGCAATTTGCGGTGCGCTGGCTGCATGTGATCACCGCGATCGCGTGGATCGGCTCGTCGTTTTATTTCATCGCGCTTGATCTTGGGCTGACGCCGGAACCCGGTGCGCCCAAAGGCGTGACCGGGGCCGCATGGCAGGTGCATGGCGGCGGGTTTTACCACATCCAGAAATACATGGTCGCACCGGAACAGATGCCAAGCCGCCTGACATGGTTCAAATGGGAGAGCTACGGCACGTGGTTGTCGGGATTTGCGATGTTGATCCTGCTGTATTGGATGCAGGCGCAGTTTTTCCTGATTGACCCGCGCGTGATGGACCTGAGCGTTTGGCAGGCGGTGGCGATTTCGGCGGGCTCGTTGCTGTTTGGCTGGATCGCTTATGACCTGATCTGCAAGTCGCGCTTTGGCGAGGATAACACCCGCCTGATGCTGGGGCTGTATGTGATTTTGGTGGCGATGGCTTGGGGCTATACGCAGGTGTTTTCGGGCCGCGCGGCCTTGCTGCATCTCGGCGCGTTCACCGCCACGATCATGACTGCAAATGTGTTTTTGATCATTATGCCGAACCAACGCATCGTGGTGGCCGATCTTAAGGCGGGGCGGGCACCCGACCCGAAATATGGCAAGATCGCCAAGCAGCGCTCGACCCATAACAACTACCTCACCTTGCCGGTAATTTTCCTGATGCTGTCGAACCACTACCCACTGGCATTTGCGAGCCAATACAACTGGTTGATCGCTTCTCTGATCTTTTTGATGGGGGTGACGATCCGTCATTTCTTCAACACGCATCACGCCCATAAGGGCAGTCCGTGGTGGACGTGGGGCGTGACGGCGGTGATCTTTGGGCTGATCATCTGGCTGTCCTCGATCCCCAAGCCGGATGCGGGCAGTGACGATGATGGCATGGCGATGCTAACCCCGGCCGAGGCGCGCTTTGCCGCCGCACCCGGCTTTGAAGATGTCAGCGATATCGTGATGGGGCGCTGTTCGATGTGTCACGCTACCGATCCGGGTTTCGACGGCATCGGGCGCGCGCCCAAAGGCATTCATCTTGAGACCCCGCGCGAAGTGGCCGCCGCCGCGCGTGAGATCTACCTGCAAGCCGGGCTAAGCGATGCGATGCCCCCTGGCAATCTGAGTTTCATGGAACCCCAGGAACGCGCCGCGATCCGCAAATGGTATCGCGCCGGCGAAGGGTATGTGCAGGCGGCGCAGGCGGATGGCGGGACTGCGCCAAAATCCACCCCAAGCGATTCGTAATGGCGGCTGCGGCGCGTTTTGGCGCGGGCGCGATTGCCCAAAGGCCTGCGCGGACGCGTTGCGCGCGATGATGTAAGCCAAGAATTTGACGGTAAGGATGTGTTTGCGGGGCAGGTCTTTGCTTCAGATTAACTGCGCTGGACAAAAAAGGAATCTTTGCGCGCCCTTGCAGCGCTTTGTCCGCGTCACTAAGACTTCTGTAAAGAACTGACGCTATGGATTTTCCAAAGACACGCAGGAAGGGCATCTCGATGAAAGACCCCCAAGATTTCTACATGAATACGCTGGTGCCTATGGTGGTCGAGCAGACGTCGCGCGGTGAACGTGCCTATGACATCTTCTCGCGCCTCCTCAAAGAGCGCATCATTTTTCTTTCGGGCCCGGTGCATGACGGCATGTCGACGCTGATCTGCGCCCAGCTTCTGTTCCTTGAGGCGGAAAACCCGAACAAGGAAATTGCTATGTATATCAACAGCCCCGGTGGCGTCGTCACCTCGGGCCTGTCGATCTATGACACGATGCAATATATCAAACCCAAGATTTCGACGCTGGTGATCGGGCAGGCGGCCTCGATGGGTTCGCTTCTGCTGACGGCGGGCGAAAAGGGCATGCGGTTCTCGCTGCCCAACAGCCGCGTGATGGTCCACCAGCCCTCGGGCGGGTATCAGGGTCAGGCGACCGACATCATGATTCACGCGCGAGAGACCGAAAAGCTCAAGCGGCGGTTGAACGAAATCTATGTCAAACATACGGGCAATGATTACGAAACTGTCGAAGCCGCGTTGGAACGGGATAATTTCATGTCGGCCGAAGACGCCAAATCCTGGGGTCTGATTGACCAGATTCTGGAAAATCGCGTCACGAGCGAAGGTGAAAAGTGATTGCGGGGCTTAACTGATCCGCGAATTTGACATTGAGGTGGCGGGTGGGCTGTCCTAGTCTGGTAGGACAGCCCCCCGAAACAGCCCGGATCGGCCGGGCAGCGTAGAGGTTATAGATGGCGAACTCGAACGGATCAGACAGCAAGAACACGCTCTATTGCTCGTTTTGTGGCAAGAGCCAGCATGAGGTCCGCAAGCTGATCGCGGGCCCGACGGTGTTCATCTGCGATGAATGCGTCGAGCTGTGCATGGATATCATACGCGAGGAAACGAAATCGGCGGGGCTGAAATCCACCGATGGCGTACCCACGCCGCGCGATATCTGCAAGGTTCTGGATGATTATGTGATCGGGCAGATGCACGCCAAGCGCGTGCTCTCGGTTGCGGTGCATAACCATTACAAACGACTCAATCACGGCACAAAAACCGATATTGAGCTGGCGAAATCCAACATCTTGCTGATCGGCCCGACAGGGTGCGGTAAGACGCTGTTGGCCCAAACGCTGGCGCGCATTCTGGATGTGCCCTTCACGATGGCCGATGCGACGACGCTGACAGAGGCGGGCTATGTCGGGGAAGATGTGGAAAACATCATCCTCAAGCTGCTGCAATCGAGCGAATATAACGTCGAGCGGGCGCAGCGCGGCATCGTCTATATCGACGAGGTCGACAAGATCACGCGCAAGTCCGACAACCCCTCCATCACCCGCGACGTTTCGGGCGAAGGGGTGCAGCAGGCCTTGCTCAAGATCATGGAAGGCACGGTCGCCTCGGTGCCTCCGCAAGGCGGGCGCAAGCATCCCCAGCAGGAATTCCTGCAAGTGGACACGACCAATATCCTGTTCATCTGCGGTGGCGCGTTTGCCGGTCTCGACCGGATCATCGCACAGCGCGGCAAGGGCTCGGCAATGGGCTTTGGCGCGGATGTGAAGGAAAAAGACAGCCGCGGTGTGGGCGAGATCTTTATGGATCTCGAACCCGAAGATCTGCTGAAATTCGGCCTGATCCCGGAATTCGTTGGCCGTTTGCCTGTGATTGCAACGCTGACCGATCTGGATGCCGAGGCGCTGGTGACGATTTTGACCGAGCCGAAGAACGCTTTGGTCAAGCAATATCAACGCCTGTTCGACATTGAAGGTGTGAAGCTGACCTTCACCGATGATTCGTTGGTCGCGATTTCCAAACGCGCGATCGAGCGGAAAACCGGGGCGCGTGGTCTGCGTTCGATCATGGAAGATATCTTGCTTGATACGATGTTCGAACTGCCCGGCCTCGATGATGTCGAAGAGGTGGTGGTCAACGAAGAGGCGGTCACCCAAGCCGATGCCAAGCCGTTGCTGATCTACGCTGAAAGCAAAAAAGAGGGTAAGTCAGCCAGCTGACACCGTCAAAGGATAGAATTTGCAAGGGCGGGCTTCGGCTCGCCTTTGGTTTTTGCGCCCGGCGCTACTGGACCTTGGCGCGCCAAAGGATATAACGGTCAGGACGGATCACGGAGGGTGTCCTATGAATTTCCTGCTTCGACTTCTCACCTGGTGGAACGGTCAGACGTTTGGCACGCAGTTGTTCACGGCGCGCAAAGGCGTGAAGGTCGGCGAGGATGAGCAGGGCAACATCTATTATCACTCGCGCGATGATAAGAAACGCTGGGTGATTTATAACGGTGTGATCGAGGCGAGCCGTATCCCGCCGGATTGGCATGGCTGGATGCATTTCACCTATGATGAACCGCCAACCGTGCAGCCTTTTGCCCATAAGCCGTGGGAAAAGCCGCATCAGGAAAACCACACGGGAACCTCTGCCGCCTATGTACCCCCCGGCTCGATCCGGTTGGCGCAACCGGTGGAGCGGCGCGACTACGAGGCGTGGCAACCCAAATAATCGCAAGGGGCAGCAATGGCTGAGAACCGCACCGAGATCGTGACCGGGGCCGCTGTGCTGGTCGTGGCGCTGGGCTTTCTGGTCTGGGCCGGCCGAGGAATCGGGCTTGGCCCCGAGGGCGGTAGCTATCCGCTGCATGCCTCTTTCCGCTCGATCGGGGGCGTGATTGCGGGCACCGATGTGCGGCTCGCGGGGGTCAAAGTGGGCACGGTGACCAATGTGGCGCTGAACCCCAAGACCTTTTTCGCCGACACCACGATTGCACTGAAAGACACTGTAAAACTGCCCGAGGATACGGTGATTGCGGTGACGCAAGACGGGCTGATGGGGAGCAATTACATCGAGTTGATCCCCGGCGGCGCGATGGATGACCTCAAGCCGGGTGATGAGATTTTGGATACGCAAAGTGCCGTCTCGGTGCTCAATCTGATGCTGAAATTCGCGGGCGGCACTGCGCCGGAGGGGGCGCAATGATGCGCGCGATGATCATAGCATTGATGTTGCTGCCCAGCCTGGCGAGGGCGCAAGAATTGCTGCCTAACGCGACTCCCGATGACCAGATTCCGCAGGCTGAACCGGCGCGTGGCTTGGGCGATGGCACCGGCGCGATGCTGCGCGGGCTTGATAAAGTGGCGGGCACCACATCGAATATCGAGATGAAGACCGGGCAGACGGTAAAATTCGGGTTTATTTCCATTACCTTGCGGGAATGCCGCTATCCGATTGATGACCCGTCCTCGGATGCCTATGCGTTTTTGACGATCACCGAACCGGCCAAGCCCAAACCAGACTTTTCGGGCTGGATGATCGCCTCAAGCCCGGCGCTCTCGGCACTGGATCATCCGCGCTATGACGTCTGGGTGGTGCGCTGCACAAGCAACTGAGGCGTCGGCGTTTCCGGCGCGTTGAAATCGGCGCTTTGATATAGTGCCTTGGCAAGTCGCGTGCGATAGTCCTCGCGGGGCACCTCGATGCCGCCCAGGCTGGCCAGATGCGGTGTTATATATTGCGTGTCAAATAGCGAGAACCCCGCCTCGCGCAGCCGATCCACCAGAAAGGCGATTGCGATTTTCGACCCGCTACGACGCGCCGAAAACATGCTTTCGCCAAAAAATGCCCCGCCAAGCGTGATACCGAAAATACCACCGACCAGAGTGGCGCCACTCCAGACCTCAAGCGAATGGGCAAAGCCTGCCGCATGCAGCTCGTCATAGAGCGCGAAAAGCGGCCCATTGATCCACGTCTCGCTGCGATCCGCACAGCCCTCGACCACGGCCCGAAACGCGTGGTTTGTTGAAATAGTGAAATCTGCGCGCCGAATTTCTTTCGCTAGCGAGTGCGAAATGTGGAAATTCTCCAAGGGAATGATTCCTCTCAGCGCGGGATCGAACCAATGAAGCTGCGTGGAGTCGCGGCTTTCGGCCATTGGAAAGATGCCCTGCGCGTAGCCTGACAGCAAAATTTGCGCGCTCAATCTGTCCGTCATTTTCTTGCCCGGTTTTCCCGTTACGCCTAGGGTCCCCCCAAGATGAACCAGAGCGAGGCCGAGCGCAAATATGGGTTTCTATGATTTCCTGCCCGAGATCGGGCGGTATGCGGATGATCCGGGCACGGTGGACCGGATGAACCTGCGCCACAAGATGATCATCAAGCCGCTGGAGGATCAAATTGCGGGCAAACGGGTGCTGGATCTAGCGGCGCATGACGGGCGTTGGGCCTATGCGTTTGCGGCGGCTGGTGCGCGTGAGGTGGTGGGAATCGAGGGGCGTCAGGAACTGATCGACCGTTTTGAGGAATTCCCCCGTGCGCATCTGCGCGAGAAGGTGCGGCTGATTTGCGATGATATTTACGACGGTATGCAAAAGCTGATCGACGCTGGGGAACGCTTTGATGTCGTTGGGGTTTTGGGCATCCTCTATCACGTCATGGATCATTTTCGACTGTTCCAACTGGTGCGCAAACTGGGCCCGGAACTGGTGATCGTGGATAGCGAATTTGCGCAGCGCCCCGGTCAGGTGATCATGCTGGTGCGCGAGCGCACGGATAACGAGTTGAACTCCATCCCCCAGATCGAAGGGCAGGAAAAGGCGCTCATCGGCATTCCGTCCTTTCCGGCGATGGAGGCGATGGCGGATGTGCTGGATTACGATTGCCACTGGATTGACTGGAACGAGATCGGGCCGGGCAAGCGCAAATTTATCGGCGACTATTATCGCGCTGCCGATCAGGCCAAACGACGCGGCACTTGCTTGTTGATTCCGAAATAGAAAAACGCCCCCGGATCGGGGGCGCTTTCAAGTTAACTAGCGAAGCTCAGAGGTTCTTCTCAAGCCATTTTTCGAGCCAGTGGATCGAGTAATTCCCGGCTTGGATATCGGGCTCGGCCAGCAGCGCGTTGAACAGCGGCACGGTCGTGTCCACACCATCCACGATCAACTCTCCCAGCGCGCGGTTGAGACGTTGAAGCGCCTCGTGGCGGTCGCGCCCATGCACGATCAATTTGCCGATCAGGCTGTCGTAATAGGGCGGGATCGTGTAGCCGTCATAGAGCGCGCTATCCATCCGTACGCCAAGGCCACCGGGTGCATGATAATGGGTGATCTTGCCGGGGCAGGGCGAGAAATTCGGCAGCTTTTCGGCGTTGATGCGCACCTCAATGGCGTGGCCGCGAATCGAGAGCTTGTCTTGCTCGAATTCCATTGGTTCACCGGCAGCAACCTTGATCTGCTGGCGCACCAGATCGACGCCAAAGATTGCCTCGGTGACAGGGTGTTCGACCTGCAAGCGCGTGTTCATTTCGATGAAATAGAACTCGCCGTCTTCATACAGAAACTCGATCGTGCCTGCACCGGAATAGCCCATTTTGCCAATCGCATCGGCACAAATGCCACCGATTCGGGCGCGCTCTTCGGGGGTGATGGAGGGGCCGGGGGCCTCTTCGAACACTTTCTGGTGGCGCCGTTGCAGCGAGCAATCGCGCTCACCCAGATGGACGCCGCGATCCTTGCCATCGCCAAACACCTGCACCTCGATATGGCGCGGACGTTGGAGATATTTCTCCATATAGACTTCGTCATTGCCAAAGGCCGATTTCGCCTCGGCGCGCGCGGTGCGAAACGCGCTTTCCAATGCGGCTTCGTCCTGGGCGACCTTCATGCCGCGCCCGCCACCGCCAGCCGTTGCCTTGATGATCACCGGATAGCCCATCGCGGCGGCTTCTTTCTTCGCCGACTCGACATCGGGAACGCCGCCAGCAGAGCCCGGAACCACTGGAATGCCAAGGGCTTTGGCGGTCTCTTTGGCGGTGATCTTGTCGCCCATGATGCGGATATGGGCGGCGGAGGGGCCGATGAAGGTAATGCCGTGATCTTCCAGAACCTGCACGAAGGCGGCATTTTCCGACAAGAACCCGTAGCCCGGATGAATCGCTTGCGCGCCGGTGATTTCACAGGCGGCAACGATTGCGGGCACCGAAAGATAGCTTTGCGCCGAGGGCGGCGGGCC
Organism: Thioclava arctica; assembly: GCF_040892615.1. Lineage (NCBI taxonomy): Bacteria > Pseudomonadati > Pseudomonadota > Alphaproteobacteria > Rhodobacterales > Paracoccaceae > Thioclava > Thioclava arctica. The sequence goes on along the minus strand of NZ_JBFRYC010000002.1, from coordinate 116,849 downwards.
GATGCATACGGATTCATCGGCCATGCGCACATGCATCGCGTCCGAATCGGCTGTGGAATGGACCGCGACAGAGGCGATCCCCATTTCGCGGCAGGCGCGGATGACGCGCAGCGCGATCTCGCCGCGATTGGCGATCAGGATCTTGTCGAACATATCCGCGCCCTCACTCGATGATCATCAGGGTCGTGCCGAATTCCACCGGTTGGCCATCATCCACGAGGATGCGTTTCACCGTGCCCGATCTCGGGGCCGGAATATGGTTCATCGTTTTCATCGCCTCGACGATCATCAGGGTCTGACCCTCTTTGACCTGATCGCCGGGTTTGACGAAGGCGGCGGTGCCGGGTTCGGGCGACATATAGGCCGTGCCAACCATCGGCGAGGCCACTGCACCGGGATGATCGGCGGGATCGTTGGTCACCGGGGCCGCGTCGCTTGGCGCGGGGGCTGCGGGCACAGCGGCGGGGGCGGCCATTTGGGCGGGCGCTTGCTGAACCACATTCACCTGCTTGGCCACGCGCACCTTAAGGCTGTCATCGGGGCCGTAATCGCGTGTCACCGACAATTCAGTCAGTTTGTTTGCGTTCAAAAGTTCGGCCAGGGCCTGAATGAAGGCGACGTCATTATCTCGGGTGTCTTTGGTCATGCGATCCTCAAGGGGTGCTTTCACGAATGGCCCGTTCTGTCGGGGCCTTAGCTTGTCGTAGGCGGTTATACGCGAGGTGTGGCGCGGTGAAAAGCCGCAACGGGTTGCGCGGGGGGAAGCAGTCGCGAAAACTTGAATGCCCGGAAAATGGGCAGGGCAAATATATCCTGCCCAATTTCCGGGCTCAGCGGTCAAAACCACCCGCTGCCGCGGCGCGGCATATTTTACCACTTGATAAAATTCTTGGCTGTGGCAGCGTAGGTACAGGGAAAATGACAAGGGAGCCCGCAAGTGTCACATAGCCAGCTCACCGAAGGGATCGTGCCAGGCCGGCTTGATCCTGAACGTTACTGTACAAATTTCGCCGATGTCGCGCCTCCGCTCGGTGCGCAAGAGGCGCGTATCGCGGCTGATCGGTGCTATTTCTGTCATGACGCGCCCTGCATGGAGGCCTGTCCGACCTCGATTGATGTGCCGCTCTTCATCCGACAGATCTCGACCGGCACGCCCGAGGCCGCCGCGCGCACGATCTTTGAACAAAATATTCTGGGGGGGATGTGCGCACGCGTTTGCCCGACCGAGACGCTGTGCGAAGGTGCCTGCGTGCGTATGGATTCTGAGGGCGAGCCGGTGGAGATCGGCGCGTTGCAGCGCTTTGCCACCGACACTTTGATGGCCAAGCAAGACCACCCGTTTTCGCGCGCGCCCCGCACGGGCAAATCGGTTGCGGTGGTGGGCGCGGGGCCTGCGGGTCTGGCGGCCGCGCATCGTTTGGCGATGCTGGGCCATGAGGTCACGCTTTATGATGCCCATGACAAGCCCGGTGGGCTGAACGAATACGGGATCGCCAGCTACAAGGCTCCGGGCGGGTTCGCGCAGGCCGAAGTGGCATGGCTGGTGCAGATTGGCGGCATCACCGCGGTCGAGAACTGGCAGCTGGGCCGCAAGGGCGATGGCGATCTGGCCGATCTTTTGGCCGATCACGATGCGGTTTTCCTTGGCATGGGGCTGTCAGGCGTGAATGCGCTGCGCCTTGAGGGCGAGGACAAAGACGGCATCCGCCCTGCGACGGATTTTATCGCCGAATTGCGTCAGGCTTCGGATCTTGCCAGCTTGCCGATTGGGCGCGATGTGGTGGTAATTGGCGGCGGTATGACGGCGGTCGATGCGGCAGTGCAATCGAAACTGCTGGGCGCGCTGAATGTCAGCCTTGTGTATCGTCGCTCGCGCGGGGAAATGCCCGCCAGCCTGCACGAACAGGAACATGCGCTGACCCATGGCGTGACCATCATCGAGAACGCCGCCCCGATCGCCATTCATGGCAACGGCGCGGTGCGAGAGATCGAGTTTGCCTATACCCGCAAGGGGCCGGATGGGCTTGAGATGACGGACGCCACCTTCCGTTTGCCCGCCGATCAGGTGTTTAAGGCGATTGGCCAGACGTTGGGCGACACGCCCGCCAATGTCGAGGTCGCGGGTGGCAAGATCAAGGTCGACGGGGCCGGGCGCACCTCGGTTGCGCGCGTCTGGGCAGGGGGCGATTGCACCCATGCGGGCGAGGATCTGACCGTCACGGCCGTGGCGCAAGGGCGCGACGCCGCGCAAGACATCCACCACGTTTTGATGGAGGGCTAAGAGATGGCCGATCTACGTTCCGAATTTATCGGTATCAAATCCCCCAACCCGTTCTGGCTGGCCTCGGCCCCGCCCACGGATAAGGAATACAACGTCCGGCGCGCTTTTGAGGCGGGCTGGGGTGGCGTCGTGTGGAAGACGCTCGGCTCCGAAGGGCCGCCCGTGGTCAACGTGAACGGCCCGCGCTACGGCGCGATTTACGGCGCAGATCGGCGGCTACTGGGGCTCAACAATATCGAGTTGATTACCGACCGCCCGCTTGAGGTGAACCTGCGCGAGATCAAATCTGTCAAGCGCGACTATCCTGATCGCGCGCTGATCGTGTCGCTGATGGTGCCCTGCGATGAGGATAGCTGGAAGGCGATCCTTGCGCGCGTCGAGGAGACCGAGGCCGATGGGGTTGAGCTCAATTTCGGTTGCCCGCACGGGATGGCTGAACGCGGAATGGGCTCGGCTGTCGGGCAGGTGCCCGAATATATCGAGATGGTCACGCGTTGGGTGAAACAGCATTCGCGCATGCCCTGTATCGTGAAACTGACGCCCAATATTTCCGACATTCGTGGCCCGGCGCGGGCGGCCAAGGCGGGGGGCGCGGATGCGGTCAGCCTGATCAACACGATCAACTCGATCACCTCGGTCGATCTGGATGATTTCGCACCCGAGCCCACGATTGACGGCAAGGGCACGCATGGCGGCTATTGCGGGCCGGCGGTCAAGCCGATTGCGCTTAATATGGTGGCCGAGATCGCGCGCGATCTCGACACAGCGGGCTTGCCAATCTCAGGCATCGGTGGCGTCACGACATGGCGCGATGCGGCAGAATTCATGACGCTGGGGGCGGGCAATGTGCAGGTTTGCACGGCGGCGATGACCTATGGCTTCAAGGTCGTGCAAGAGATGATCTCGGGCCTGTCGGAATATATGGATCGCAAGGGGTTCACCAACACATCCGAGCTGGTGGGCCGGGCTGTGCCCAATGTGACGGATTGGCAATATCTTAACCTCAATTACGTCACCAAGGCCGAGATCGTTCAGGAAGACTGCATTAAATGCGGGCGCTGTTTCGCGGCGTGCGAGGATACCAGTCATCAGGCCATCGCGATGTCAGATGATCGCGTCTTCACCGTCAAGGATGAGGAATGCGTGGCCTGTAACCTGTGCGTCGAGGTCTGTCCGGTCGAGTGCATCGAGATGAAGCAAATGGCCAAGGGCAGCGTCGATCCGCGCACCGGGGAAACGGTGGGCGATTACGCGAACTGGACGACGCATCCCAACAACCCTTCGGCCACCGCCGCCGAATAAGGGGTCACGCCCTCCCCAATAGCGGGGGGGCGTATTAGCGCGTCACATCCAGATAGGGCGTGCTGTCCTCGGGCACCTGAGGCCACGGCCTGTCCTGCATCTGGTGTGTCACGCCCGTATGAGGTGCGGTGTCTGGTGCATCGGCGGCTGATTTTGCGCCGACATCGTCTTGGGGTACAGTATCATCCTTTTGTCCTGCATCTTGTGCCGTCGATGGCTCCGCGCGAGTGTCGCGCGCTTCAGCGGGCGCTTCTTGCGCCATTTGCGCAGCAGACTGCATGTCCGGTGCCGCCATGACCCGCGCCGCCGCCTCTTCAAGGGGCGACACATCAAAGGTGGGCATCGGCCCCGAGGGTGCGTTGGGGTCGGGCGGCGGTCCGACCGGCTCCGTTTCCGGCAGGGTCGTGGCATGCAGTGCCGTTGCAAGACCGCCGATCATACGCGCGGTTTGCGCATGATCCTGCGCAGTTTGCGTGTCTGTACCGGCCCCCATGCCGCCATTCGTATTCGCGGATTTCGCCGCTGGTTCCACCGTACTGGCAGGCGCCTTCTTTGGTGTCGCCGGGCTAAATAGCGGCGACCAACCTGTTTGAGGCATCAGCCCCGATATCCGGTCCATCCCCATTTCCTCGCATAAACATCCCCACACGGTGAGTCTGCCCCCAAGAGGTTTCACAAAGGTAAAGACGCGGCAGCGGTTCAGACACAGGGTTAACGGCGCGAAGACACGACGCGATCAGGGCGCCAACAAACGCTCGAATAGCATGTCCAGAAACTGCCCCGCACCCTCAAACGGGTCGGTCTCGGGGCCGAGAACCGCGCGCACCTGCACCTCGAAATCGGCGTAATGCTGCGTCAGCGCCCAGATCGAGAAAATCAGGTGATGGGGATCGACAGGCGCCAGCAGACCCGCATCAATCCAGTCGCGAATGACCTGCGCCTTGGCATCGACCAAAGTCTTGAGATCATGGCCAAGATCGTCTGCCATGCGCGGCGCGCCTTGCAGCATCTCATTGGCAAACAGCCTGCTTTCGCGCGGCATTTCGCGGCTCATCTCAAGTTTGCGCCGCATGTAACCCATGATCTCGGCGCGCGGATCGCCCTGGGGGTTCATCGCGCGCAGCGGAGCCAGCCACGTATCCAGAAGCCCGATCATCAGCTCGCCGTGGATCGCCTCTTTGGAGGGGAAATAATATAGCAGATTGGGTTTGCTCAGCCCCGCTTCGGCAGCGATCTGATCCAGTGTGGAGCCGCGAAACCCATTTGCGGAAAACACTTCCAGAGCGGCCTCAAGGATCTTGCGCCGATTCAATTTCTGAATCCGGGTCAGCGGTTTCTCAGCCGCGCTGGCATCGTCAAAGCGCGCCGGGTTTCCATTGTCGTTCAAGGCTTTTCTCCCAATCACGATAACGTAACCGGAAACGCGCGCGCGGATCAATCTTTGCTGGCCTTCAGGGGCGCGATATTTTCGCAAGCGGTCTTGCTTGACTGGTCTTTTGGCTGTGCTAGCGTGACCCTGACCAGATGGTCAAATTGCATGCATTGGCCTGTGGCACTGCCCCGGCCGCCCGACCGGAGACACGCCATGGCCCTCGACCGCAAGACCCCCAATGATCTCAACGCTTTCTGGATGCCGTTCACGGCAAACCGTCAGTTCAAGAAGAACCCGCGCATGTTCGTGGGTGCCAAGGACATGCATTATACCACCTCGGATGGGCGCCAGGTGCTGGATGGCACGGCGGGGCTGTGGTGCTGCAACGCGGGTCATTGCCGCCCCTTGATCACCGAGGCGATCCAGAAACAGGCCGCCGAAATGGATTACGCGCCCGCTTTCCAGATGGGCCATCCGATGGCGTTTGAGCTGGCCAATCGACTGATCGACATCGCGCCCGAGGGGATGGAGCATGTGTTTTACACTAATTCCGGCTCGGAATCGGTTGAGACCGCGCTCAAGCTCGCGATTGCCTATCACCGTGCGCGCGGCGATGGTGCGCGCACCCGTCTGATCGGGCGTGAGCGGGGCTATCACGGGGTGAATTTCGGCGGCATTTCGGTGGGCGGGATCGTCACCAACCGCAAGGTCTTTGGCCCGCTGGTGCCCGGCGTCGATCACATGCCCCACACCCATCTGCCCGCGCAGAACAGCTATTCCAAGGGGCAGCCCGAACATGGCGCGCATCTGGCCGATGAACTGGAGCGTATCGTGGCGCTGCATGGCGCGGAAACCATCGCCGCCGTGATCGTCGAGCCGATGGCGGGCTCGACCGGTGTGTTGTTGCCGCCCAAAGGCTATCTGCAAAAGCTGCGCGAGATCACCAAGAAACACGGTATTTTGCTGATTTTCGACGAGGTGATCACCGGGTTTGGGCGTCTCGGCGCTGCCTTTGCCGCGCAGCATTACGGTGTCACGCCCGATATCATGACCACCGCCAAGGGCTTGACTAATGGCGTCATTCCGATGGGCGCGGTGATGACCACGGGGGCGGTGCATGATGCGTTCATGAACGGTCCCGAGCACATGATTGAGCTGTTTCACGGCTATACCTATTCGGGCAACCCGATTGCCTCGGCGGCTGGGCTTGCGACGCTTGAGACATATAAGCAGGAAGGCCTGTTCGAGCGTGCCGCCGAACTTGCGCCCTATTGGCAGGACGCGCTGCATTCGCTCAAGGGCACGCGCCATGTGATCGACATCCGCAATGAGGGTCTGATCGGTGCGGTCGAACTGGAACCGATCGCGGGTGAGCCGACGAAACGTGCCTTCAGCGCCTTCCTCAAGGCCTATGAAAAAGGCATCCTGATCCGCACCACGGGCGATATCATTGCCATGTCGCCGCCGCTGATCATCTCGAAAGAGCAGATCGACGAGTTGATCGGGACGCTCAAGGGCGTGCTGGAAACGCTCGAATAAGACCGTCCCTTTGACGACAGTCTCAACCCCCCGGAGTTCGCTTCGGGGGGTATTCGGTTCCGCTCGGCGCGCTTCCGCTTGCCGCTGCGCACCCCCTTGTGCCGCGCAATGCGCAGCCTATCTTGCGCGCAGCCCCGGAGGTTCCCCCATGCTGCGCCTCGCATTCCTTTTCGCCCTTCTTTTGCCCGCCACACCCGCGCTTGCTGAACTGGTTGCGTGCAAGACCTCGATTCGCGGCGAGACCTATGATTTCCGCTATGATCCAGACAATGCGGCGCTTAAAGACAGCCGCAGTTTGCGCGAAAAGCTGTTTGGCGAGGCGGGCGATGTGACCTGCCCGGCGCTGGTGACTTTGCGCGCGCTGACACCTGAATTGGAGGATAGCGGGCGCGCGCCGTTTTGCCTGCAATGGGACCCCAAGGCAAAGACCTATCTGGGCTATAATGAGGGCGTGCGCGATGCCTATGGGCTGTGTCGCAAACCGTCGAAAAGCTTTTGCCAACGCCTCATAGGCACTGCGAAAACCGTGCAAGGTCTGGGCGATCAAGCCGACGATATCGCGGCGGATGCAGCCGGGGCGGTGATTGGCGACAGGCTTGGCACCAAGATCGTGCATGATCAATCCGGCCGGTTGCGCGACAAGCTGCTCAAGGCCGGGATCGGTGTTTTGGCGGCGTCTTCCCCGCCTGCATTGGCGGCCACGGCGGTGATCGTGGGGAGCACGGTCTATGTCTGCTCTGATCTGGGCGCTGAGGGGGCGGCGATGCAGGCAGCCCCCGCGCCGAACCTCAAAAGCGGGGCCGAAATCGCAGAGGGGAGCGAATTTCTGGGGTCCAAATTGCCGCAAACGCATTTGCCCGAGGGGGTTGAAGGCGCACCATCCGCGTCGGTCGAAGTCGCGCCACTGACCCAGCCAGATTCGTCCGTCCCGCGTCAAACCGACCGGTCAGATTGAAGGTTTGGTTGGGGCCCTGAAAGAGGAGGTAAAGAAGATCGAGTGATCCTTCTTACCCTTGCATGTCGAAGCTGAACGAAAAGGTCGATATCCGACTGGTTTGGCATGAAAAAAGGGCGCGAATGCGCGCCCCTTTAAATCTGTGAAGCAAGTGTGACCTAGAAAGAATATTTCATGCCGACACGGAGCTGGCTAAAGGCATAGCCGCCCGACGTAACAGTCGTCGCGCTGAAGTCAGGGCTCTGTAGTAGTACCTGCATGAATTCTGCACGTAGCGCGATACGGTCGCTCAAGGCGTAATCCGTGCCGAGCCCGAGCGCAAAGCCCCGCTGCGTACTGGAATAGCTACAATCCCCGCCACAGGCGCCGGTATCGGCGGTGCCTTTGATATGGCCCGCCGCGAGACCGGCGGTCACATAGGGCGTCCACTTGCCCATTTCGGTGCGCGCGGTAACGCGTAAGGTTGCCAGCCAGTCGGCCTTCAATGTACAGCCTTCTCCAGCGGTGATGCACGGGGTGGTGCTGCCCACGATACGGTCGGACGAATAGTCGCCAAACGAAATGTCGCCCTCAACGGCTACGGCAGGCGTAAGTGCCTTGCCGAAACCCAGCGTGATTCCGTTGCCATCCGCATTGATCGGCGTCGTGTCACCGGGGACATAAATGTAGTGCGGCTCGACATACGTCCGATTAGCCAGAACATAACCGTAGAAGCTCTCGGCTGATGCGCTATGAACGAGCCCGATGAGTGCGATAGCCGCACTGACGATGATTGTTCTCATACTCATTTTTTACCCCAAAATGCGATCAGTCCCTGGCGACGAAATAGATCAAACAAAATCTTTTAATCAAATCCTTCTGGCGAAGCATTGCGGAAATTGCAGCTTCGTTGCGGCATTGCCACGAATTGTTAGAACGACCGGCGAGAGGCGCTACTCTACCCCGATGCCGCGTAGAACGATGCCTTTGACGCTGGTTTTCGTGGCTTCCCATTGCGCATCTGACAGGGGTTTGCCGCCGTTCAGTGTCTCGATCTGATGGCCGAAATCGGCGTAATGCTGGGTTGTTGCCCACAGCATATAAAGTAAGTGGTAGGGGTCCACCTCGGCCATCTGGCCTTGCGCGATCCAGCGCCGGATGATTTTGGCGCGCCCCTCGGTCCAGTCGCGCAGCGTCGTTTCCAGATAGTCCTGGATCACTGGCGCGCCGTGCATCACTTCGCTGGCCCAGACCTTTGAGCCATTGGGGTGGCGGCGCGAGATTTCCATTTTGGCATCGATATAGGCCCCGATCCCTTCGGCGGGGCCAGAGGCTGCATCAAACCCGTCGGCGGCCTCAAGCCAGATGTTGAAAATCTGCTGGACCACACGGCGATAGAGCGCCTCTTTGGTATCGAAATAATAGTGCAGGTTGGCTTTCGGCAAGCCCGCTACATCTGCGATCAACTGCATCGTCGCGCCGCCGAATCCCGCCTCGGCAAAGACCGTCTCGGCGGCTTTCAGGATCGCTTCTTCGGTTGCACGGCGCGTCTCGGCCCGACTTCCCGATCCGCTACGCCCATTTTTTGGGCTTTTGCCATTCTCGTCATCATTCATATGCGATCCGCCAGAATTTTTGTTGACCGTTTGGTCAGGACGTGGCCCACTCAACCTGACCATACGGTCAGATCAAGATTCGTCGCAAGAGGGCAAAGCCCCACCAGCCGACAGGGAGTTCTATAAATGTCTGCACCCGGAGAAAACCTGCGTATCAATCCCGACCGCCTTTGGGACAGTCTGATGGAGATGGCCAAGATCGGCCCCGGCGTCGCGGGTGGCAATAATCGCCAGACCCTGACGGACGCGGATGCCGAGGGGCGCGCGTTGTTTCAGTCATGGTGTGAAGCGGCCGGCATGAGCATGGGCGTCGATAGCATGGGCAATATGTTTGCCATGCGGCCCGGGCAAGATCCCGACGCGCTGCCGGTCTATATGGGCAGCCACCTTGATACCCAGCCCACGGGCGGGAAGTTTGACGGGGTTTTGGGCGTGCTGGGCGCGTTGGAGGCCGTGCGCTCGATGAATGATCTGGGGATCAAGACCAAGCACCCGATCGTAGTGACCAACTGGACCAATGAAGAGGGCACGCGGTTTGCGCCTGCCATGCTGGCCTCGGGCGTGTTTGCCGGGGTTCACACCCAAGACTGGGCCTATGGCAAGACCGATGCCGAGGGCAAAAGCTTTGGCGATGAGTTGAAACGCATTGGCTGGGTCGGCGATGAGACGGTCGGCGCGCGCAAGATGCATGCGATGTTCGAGTTGCATATCGAGCAAGGCCCGATTTTGGAGGCTGAGGGCAAAGATATCGGCGTGGTCACGCATGGGCAGGGGCTCAGCTGGACGCAGGTCACGATCACCGGCAAGGACAGCCACACCGGCTCAACCCCGATGCCGATGCGCAAGAATGCCGGGCTTGGCATGGCGCGCGTGCTGGAACTGGTCGATGAGATCGCCTGGTCGCACGCCCCCGATGCGGTCGGCGCGGCGGGTCATATCGACGTCTATCCCAATTCGCGCAACGTGATCCCCGGGAAGGTCGTATTTACGGTCGATTTCCGGTCGCCCGATCTGTCGGTGATTGAGGATATGGAAAAACGCCTGCGCGTCGGGGCGCAGAAAATTTGTGACGACGTGGGTCTGGGCGTGGAATTCGAGAAAACCGGCGGCTTTGATCCGGTTGCGTTCGATCCGACCTGCGTGTCGGCCGTGCGCAGCGCCGCCGAGCGTCTGGGCTATAGCCATCGCGATATCATCTCAGGTGCGGGCCATGATGCCTGCTGGATCAATCAGGTCGCGCCCACGGCGATGATCATGTGCCCTTGCGTAGACGGTCTTAGCCATAACGAGGCCGAGGATATCTCTAAGGAATGGGCTGCGGCGGGCACCGATGTGCTGTTCCACGCGGCGCTTGAAACGGCGAAAATCGTGAGCTGAGGGCAGGCGCCGAGGGGCTGTCTGCCCCGTCGCCGATTGGTGCTCGGACCAATGGCGCATCAATCGGCGCCCCCGAGGATATTTCGATCAAGAGGAAGGTTGCAGCCTTTCGAAGGGAGAGAAAGAATGACCACAGTCATCAAGAACGGAACCATTGTCACCGCAGATCTGACCTATAAGGCAGATGTGCTGATTGAGGGCGGGCAGATCATTGAAATCGGCCCCGACCTGAAGGGCGATGAGAGCTTGGACGCCACCGGTTGCTATGTGATGCCGGGCGGGATTGATCCGCATACGCATTTGGAAATGCCCTTCATGGGCACCTATAGCGCGGATGATTTCGAATCCGGCACGCGGGCGGCGCTGGCGGGTGGCACCACGATGGTGGTAGATTTCGTACTGCCCTCACCGGGTGAGGGGCTGATGGATGCGCTCAAGAAATGGGACAATAAATCGACCCGGGCGCATTGCGATTACTCGTTCCACATGGCGATCACATGGTGGGACAAGCAGGTCTTTGACGAGATGAAGACCGTGACCGAGCACGGCATCAACACCTTCAAGCATTTCATGGCCTATAAGGGCGCGCTGATGGTGAATGATGACGAGTTGTACTCGAGCTTCAAGCGCTGCGCCGAGTTGGGCGCGATCCCCTTGGTGCATGCCGAGAATGGTGATGTGGTGGCGGAGTTGTCAGCCAAGCTGTTGGCCGAGGGCAATAACGGCCCCGAGGGTCATGCCTATTCTCGCCCGCCTCAGGTCGAGGGCGAGGCCACCAACCGCGCGATCATGATTGCTGATATGGCGGGGGTGCCGCTTTATGTCGTGCATACCTCGTGTGAGGAAAGCCACGAAGCGATCCGGCGCGCGAAGATGAATGGCAAGCGCGTCTGGGGTGAGCCGCTGATCCAGCATCTGACACTCGATGAATCCGAGTATTTCGACAAGGATTGGGATCATGCCGCGCGCCGCGTGATGTCGCCGCCCTTCCGCAATAAGCAGCATCAGGACAGCCTGTGGGCTGGCTTGCAGTCGGGCACGCTGTCTTGCGTCGCGACCGATCACTGCGCCTTCTCGACGGAACAGAAACGCTATGGCGTGGGCGATTTCACCAAGATCCCGAATGGCACGGGCGGGCTTGAGGACCGGATGCCGATGCTGTGGACCTATGGCGTTGGCACGGGGCGGCTGACGCCCAATGAGTTCGTCGCCGTGACCTCGACCAATATCGCCAAGATCCTCAACCTCTATCCCAAGAAGGGCGCGGTGCTGGTGGGCGCGGATGCCGATCTGGTGGTCTGGGATCCCAAGGCAAGCAAGACCATCTCGGCAAAGACGCAGCAATCTGCCATTGATTACAATGTCTTCGAGGGTAAGGAAGTGACCGGGCTGCCGCGCTATACGCTGTCGCGCGGCGTGGTTGCCTGGGCCGATGGTGAGATCAAGACCAAGGAAGGCCACGGCCAATTCGTCGCCCGCGATCCCGGCATGCCGGTGACGCGCGCGCTGTCGACATGGAAAGAGCTCACCGCGCCGCGCCCCGTGCAGCGCAGTGGAATTCCTGCGAGCGGAGTGTAGGGTCGCAATGGGGGCTCCGGGTCATAGCGGTGTTCTGGAAGCGGCGGTTTATGTCAGTGATCTTGACGCGACCGAACGCTTCTATGGCGGCCTTCTTGGCCTTGAGCGGATCGCGCGCGTCGAGGGGCGGCATGTCTTCTTTCGCTGCGGGCCAAGCGTGATCTTGGCCTTCATCGCCGAGGCCACACGCCTGCCCCCCGCCGATGACGCGAAACTGCCCGTGCCCCCGCATGGTGCGATCGGGGCGGGGCATGTCTGCATAGGCAGCACGGGAGAGCTGCTAGATGAATGGGAAAAGCACTTGAAAGACAATGATGTAGAGATTGAGGCTGACTTTCGTTGGCCAAACGGAGCGCGCTCGATCTACCTGCGCGATCCTGCAGGAAACAGCGTCGAGATCGCCGATCAAACCCTGTGGAGGCGCACATGACGGCAGCCCCGGTTATTTCCGCCCGCGGGCTGGACCTGACATTTGAAACCAATGATGGCCCGGTCCATGCGCTCAAGGATATCAACCTTGATATTGAGCGCGGCGAGTTCGTCAGTTTCATCGGCCCATCGGGCTGTGGCAAGACCACTTTCCTGCGCTGCATCGCGGCGCTGGAAACCCCCACGGGTGGCACGCTGAGCGTCAATGGCATGAGCGCCGAGGAGGCCCGTAAGGAGCGATCTTACGGCTATGTATTTCAGGCAGCGGGTTTGTATCCGTGGCGCACAATTGCAGGAAATGTGCGCCTGCCGCTGGAAATCATGGGGTTTTCCAAGGCCGAGCAGGTCGAGCGTGTTGAAAAAGTGCTATCGCTGGTCGATCTTGACGGCTTTGGCAAGAAGTTCCCTTGGCAGCTGTCAGGCGGGATGCAGCAACGCGCCAGCATCGCGCGCGCGCTGGCCTTTGACGCCGATATCTTGCTGATGGACGAACCCTTTGGCGCGCTTGATGAGATCGTCCGGGACAAGCTGAATGAAGAGCTGCTCAAGCTGTGGGAGCGTACGCAGAAGACCATCGGTTTCGTGACCCATTCGATCCCCGAGGCGGTCTATCTGAGCACCAAGATCGTGGTGATGTCGCCCCGTCCGGGCCAAATCTATGAGGTGATCGACAGCCCGCTGCCCCGCTTTGCGCGTCCGCTGGATATTCGCGACAGCGAGGAATTCCTGCAAGTCGCGCATCGGGTGCGCGAAGGTCTGCGCGCGGGGCATGCGTATGATGAGTGATGCGATCATCCAACAGGTCGGGCAGGGGGCGCGCGCATGAAGTCGATTGCCCCCATCCTCACCGTTCTTGCCGCGATTGTGCTGCTTTGGTATGCTGGCTCGGTCGCGCTGAATGCGAAATGGACCTATGACCAAGCCGCGCGGGCCGGCGAGAGCGTGACGGTCTCGCAGCTTCTGAGTGATACGATGCACCAGAAACGCCCCGTTTTGCCCGCGCCCCATCAGGTGGCGCAAGGGCTATGGCAGGGGCTTGCAGGTCAAGCCATCACCTCCAAGCGCAGCCTTGTCTATCATGGCTGGATCACGCTTTCAGCGACGCTTTTGGGCTTTGCGCTGGGCACTGGGCTGGGGATCGTGCTGGCGGTGGGGATCACCCATAGCCGCGCGATGGATCTGTCGGTGATGCCTTGGGCGATTGCCAGCCAGACTGTGCCGATCCTTGCGATTGCGCCGATGGTGATCGTGGTGCTGGCGAGCCTTGGCGTGACCGGGTTGCTGCCCAAAGCGCTGATCGCGGCGTATCTAAGCTTCTTCCCGGTGCTGGTAGGCATGGTGAAGGGCTTGCGCGCGCCTGACAGCATGCAGTTGGATCTGCTCAAGACCTATAATGCCAGTCAAGGCGAGACGTTGCGCAAGCTGCGGATGCCCTCGTCGATGCCCTATCTATTTGCCTCGCTCAAAGTGGGTGTGGCAGCGAGCCTTGTGGGCACCATCGTGGCCGAATTGCCTGCGGGTGCCACCCGAGGTCTTGGCGCGCGGCTGCTTTCGGGCAGCTATTACGGGCAGACGGTGCAAATCTGGTCGGCGCTGTTTACAGCCGCCGCGCTGGCAGCAATTCTGGTCGGGATCGTGGGCGTGATCGAGCGGATCACCCTCAAACGGATGGGGATGGCGTAATGGGTTGGGCGATTTTCGCGATACTCTTCTGGCTGTGCGCTTGGGGTGCCAATGCGTGGATGGCGCGGCGCTATGGACATCAGCGCTGGGCGCAATTTGCCATTCCGGCGCTGTTCGGGATCACGGTGTTGCTGGTCTGGGAAGGTCTGGTTTTGGGTCTTGGTATCAGCCCGGTGATTTTGCCCGCGCCCAGCCAGATCGCGCAGACTTTCGCGCAATCGGGCCCGATCCTGCGCGAGGATTTCGTGCAGACGATCTTGAAGGGGGCACTCTCTGGCTATGTGATGGGCTGCGGCGCGGCGATCGTGGTGGCGGTGTTGATTGATCGCTCGCCCTATTTGCAGCGCGGGCTTTTGCCGATTGGCAATTTCGTGGCCGCTTTGCCGATCGTGGGGGTCGCGCCGATCCTTGTGATGTGGTTCGGGTTTGACTGGCAGTCCAAGGCCGCCGTTGTCGTGGTAATGGTGTTCTTCCCGGTGCTGGTGAACATGGTCGCCGGCCTTGCCGCGACCGATCATTTGCAACGCGATTTGATGGCGACCTATTCGGCCAGCTACTGGCAAGGGTTGATCAAACTGCGCCTGCCTGCGGCAATGCCGTTTTTGTTCAACGGCCTCAAGATCGCGACGACGCTGGCGCTGATCGGGGCGATTGTTGCTGAATTTTTCGGCAGTCCAACCCGCGGGATGGGCTTTCGGATATCGACCGCCGTGGGGCAGCTTGATTTGCCGCTCGTCTGGTCGGAGATTACCGTTGCGGCCCTCGCGGGCTCGGGCTTTTATGGGGTGGTGGCGCTTCTCGAAAAGCTGGTGACGTTCTGGCACCCGTCGCAACGGGCCCGAGCTTAGGCAGCGCGCCTGAGAAATATAAAAATCCCGGGCAAAGATCCGGGGCCAACAGTGGAGAGAGACGATGAAAAAACTGATCGCGGGGGTAAGTGCAAGCCTAGTCATGGCAAGCGCGGCCTGGGCCAATGAAGATGTAACACTGCAGCTCAAATGGGTCACGCAGGCGCAGTTCGCGGGCTATTATGTGGCTCAGGACAAAGGATTTTACAGCGATGCGGGCCTTGATGTCACGATCAAGCCGGGCGGCCCTGATATCGGCCCCGAGCAGGTGATCGCAGGCGGTGGTGCCGATGTCATCGTCGACTGGATGCCGGCCGCACTCGCGGCGCGCGAAAAGGGTCTGGCGCTGGTCAATATCGCCCAGCCTTATAAGAAATCGGGCATGATGCTGACCTGTCTGAAGGAAAGCGGCATCAAGACTCCCGCCGATTTCCCCGGCCATACTTTGGGCGTGTGGTTCTTTGGAAATGAATACCCGTTCCTAAGCTGGATGTCGCATTTGGGCATCCCGCCCGATGGCGGCGACAAGGGTGTGACGGTGCTCAAACAGGGCTTCAACGTCGATCCGCTGCTGCAAAAGCAGGCGGCTTGTATTTCGACCATGACCTATAACGAGTATCTTCAGGTGCTCGAAGCGGGGATCAAACCCGACCAGCTGGTGACCTTCAAATACGAAGATGAAGGCGTGGCAACGCTTGAAGACGGTCTTTACGTGATGGAAGACAAGCTCAAGGACCCGGCCTTCGTAGAGAAAATGGCGAAATTCGTCAAAGCCTCGATGGAGGGCTGGAAATACGCCGAAGAGCATCCCGAGGAAGCCGCGAAAATCGTGCTGGATAACGACGAAACCGGCGCGCAGACCATCGAGCATCAGGAAGGCATGATGAAAGAGGTCGCCAAGCTGACCGAAGGCACTGACGGCGTGCTCGACCCGGCCGATTATGAGCGCACGGTCAAAGTGTTGCTGGAGGGCGGTTCGGATCCGGTTATCACCAAGCAACCCGAAGGCGCGTGGACCCATGCGGTCACCGATGCGGCCGGTTTGAAATAAGTTCGGGCCACGCTTTTGCCCGGCAATGACAGCCCTCCGGAGCGATCTGGGGGGCTTTTTGCTGCGGGTTTGAACGGGTTGTTAAGGCCTTGGTGCTTTGATGGGATGCGAAGGGCTTAGGAAGGCAGGGCTATGGCAGATTCTGCACGGTTTGGGCGGCACCACAGTCTTGGGCTGCGCAATGGTGTGTATGCGCTGATCGGGTCATTGGTGTTGGTGGCGCTGTTCTGGATGACGTGGAAAAGCCAATTCGCAGCGCCCGCAGGCTATGTTTTCGAAACCCCCACCCAAGCGATTGAGGCAGGCTATTGTCTCACGGTGGTGCGTCAGGTCGCCCCCGGTGGCAGCTTTGGCGGCTATCTGGATGAGGCGCGCGGCTTCTGGTTGCAGCGCTTGCGTGATTTCGGCGGTGATCTGGCGGGCAATATTGCGCAAAGCGAGGCTTTGTTGGGCCGTCATCTCGCGGCGTTTCCGGGGCCGGACCGGGTGTGGTTGATGGATGCGATGGATGCTTGTTCTAACCGCGCCCTGATCTATGGCGTGCGCTTTCGCGCCTTTGAGTGACGCGCGTTCACGCCTTGGAAACGTGATGTGAGACGTGGGGTAACCACCCCGGAACGTGTCGAAATCTGTTGATCGAGATCAAAGCATGGCTCATCATAATGAACTATGCGGTTCACTTAAAGGGCATGGACGGTCCAGCCCGATTGACAGGAGACAGGTCATGCAAAAAAACTTCACAAACAAACCGGTTCTGGCGCTGCTTGCCGCTGTCGCACTTAGCGCGCTGGCCGGTTGTGCCGACATGCAAGGCAAAATGAGCAACGATGATCAAAGCGCTGCGAACGTGCCCAATATGCGCGCCACGATCGAAAACCCGATGTAATGACGAATGCTGTAAACGCTTTGTAAAATGCTTTGTATCTCCTGCGTCTAGCTGTAAATCTGGGCGCAGGAGGCACGATGGCCAAATCAGCACTGACCGGCACGCGAATTCGCGAACGCCGCACATCTTTGGGCCTGAAGCAGGCAGATTTGGCGCGCGCTGCGGGCATTTCCGCAGCCTATCTCAATCTCATCGAACACAACCGCCGCCGCGTGAGCGACGCTTTGATAGAGCGTATCTCACGCGCGATGGGCGTTGACCCGCTGGCGCTTTCGGAGGGGGCTGACAACGCGCTTTTCGATGGTCTGCGCGAGGCGGTGGCCGCCGTTGAGGCCGAGGGCGCAGGCCCGTTTTCCGCCCCCGATCTGGAGCGGATCGAAGAATTCGTGGGCCGATTTCCCGGTTGGGCGGGGCTATTGGCATCGCGGCAAACGCGACTCAGCAGCCTCGAGCGCGTGTTGGAAGGCTATGCCGAACGCATGGCGCAAGACCCGTTTTTGGCGACCTCGCTGCATGAGGTGCTCTCGGCGCTGACCGGGTTGCGCTCCAGCGCCGCGATCTTGGTGGAAACCGAGGATATCGAACCCAAATGGCAGGCGCGTTTTCTGGCCA
This sequence comes from Thioclava arctica, assembly GCF_040892615.1. NCBI lineage: Bacteria > Pseudomonadati > Pseudomonadota > Alphaproteobacteria > Rhodobacterales > Paracoccaceae > Thioclava > Thioclava arctica. The sequence continues at coordinate 99,341 of NZ_JBFRYC010000002.1, read as the reverse complement.
CAATTCAGTCGGAAAGCCTGCGCCTTTCAAGCGCGGCCGAGGCGTTGGTCGGATATCTCGATGAGATGGAAGAATCCGAGACCAGCCTGTCGTCTCCCCAAGAACAGCTTGAGGCGTGGCTTGAGGCGCGCGATTGGCATTTCCCCGAAATCGAGGCGGGCGCCAAGGATCTGGCAGCGCTGATTTCGGGCGTGCCGGAACTGGCCTCGTCGGCGGCGCGCAGCTTGGCGCTGGCCCATCTTGAACGGGTGGCTCGGGATGCTCGGGCCTTGCCGTTGGATCAGATTACGCGCGGTTTGGCCGAATTGGGGGCCGATCCCGGCGCGCTGGCGCAGGCTTTCGGGGTCAGTATCGGCGTGGTGCTGCGCCGGCTTGCGACCTTGCCCCCCGGACTGGCGGGGCTGGCACCACTGGGTTTGGTGATGTGCGATGGCTCTGGCAGCTTGACCTTTCGCCGCGCCGCGCCGGGGTTTGCGCTGCCACGCTTTGGGGGGGCCTGTCCGCTTTGGCCGCTTTATGAGGCGCTGTCTCAGCCGATGCATCCGATCCGCGCGCTGGTGGATGTTGCAGGCCGCGTGCCGCAGCGCTTCGTCACCTACGCGATCTGCGAAACCCGCGCAGTTGGCTTTGACGGGCCGGTGTTGCGCGAGGCGATGATGCTGATCTTGCCCGCCCCGGATGACACTATAGCTGCGCCTGCCCGCGCCATTGGTGCGTCCTGTCGGATCTGTCCGCGCGCGCAGTGCCCGGGGCGGCGCGAACCTTCGATCGTAGCGCTGGGCTAATCGCTTGCCTCAGGCCGGCGGGCACGGCACTCTTGGGTCACTCTATTTATGGAGCCTTGCGATGTCCTCCCAGCCCCCCCGCGTCAGCCTTTGGGCTGTCGAAGTCTTTACCGCCACCGCCGAGGAAGGCGCGATCACGGCAGCCGCGCGCCGGTTGGGTGTGTCGGCCCCGACCGTCAGCCAGCAGCTTGCGGCGCTGGAAACGGCGCTGGGCGCGGAATTGGTGGATCGCTCGGCGCGTCCTTTTGCGTTGACGGTTGCCGGGCGCGGGTTTCTGCCCCATGCCGAGGCGATGCTGGATGCGCTGGCACGCGGGCGCGCCGGGGTGTCGCTGGCCGATCCTGCCGGGCTGACCAGCTTTCGATTGGGCATGATCGAGGATTTCGAATCCGAGGTGACGCCGCTGTTGCTGGCGGGCATGGCCAGTGACCTTCGCCAATGCCGCTTTGAGCTGGAAACCGGGCCAAGCCATCGGTTGCTGGCCAAGCTGGAGGCGCGGGGGCTGGATGTGGCGGTCGCCGCCCAACCCGAAGGCCCGCCGCCCGATGCAACTGAGATCCACGCGCTGCTGCACGAGCCTTTTATCGCGGTGCGCCCGGTGGCTGGGGGGGCGGATTTGCCGCTGATCCATTATTCGCAGCGCACCTTGATGGGGCGCCAGATCGCGGCGCATTTACAGCGTGAGGGCGTGGGGGGCGGGCATCGCCTTGAACTTGATAGCTATCCGGCGATTTTAGCTCTGGTTGCGGCGGGGCAGGGCTGGACGATCCTGACGCCCTCGGCAGTGCGCCATGCGCGCCGCTCGGGGTTGGTGCTGAAACCGCTGCCCGGTGCCCCACTGTCGCGCCGCATCACTCTGACGGCGCGCGACGGGGTTTTGGGCGACTGGCCCAGCGAGGTCGCCGCTAGGCTGCGCACGCTTCTGGCGCAGCGCGTGGTTGCGCCCGCATTGCTAGAGGCTCCTTGGTTGGAGGGGGCTTTGCGCATCGAGCCGGGCTGAATGCGCAGCGCCGTGTCAGCCCACGTTCAACCCCAATGCGTTCAGCACCGCGCCCAAGCTCTCACGCGGCAGCATCAATAGCGCCGATCCCTCTACGTTCAGCTCGACCGCGCCTAGCGCCTCGTTCGAGGTGCCAACCCGGCTATCGGGCGCAAAGGCGATTCCGTCGAGCGGCCAGCGCAGCCCCGTCGAGCGCGCCGTTGCCGGGCCAAATGGAAACAATGAGATCCGCGTGCCCGGTGCCAGATCCAGCGCAATCTGGGGTGGGCAGCGGATGATCACCTCGGCCTCGGCCAGCATCACCACGATTTGCGTGCTGCGGATCACGTCGCTCATCGCGGCCAAAGTATGATCCAGCCGCAACCCGGTGAAGCCGAGCGCCAAAACGAAGGGCGCCTCGATCATGCGCAGGCATTTGGCGAAATCCGTGCTATCTTGTTCGTTGATGAGGTGCACGCGCCCCTCCAACAGGGCGCGATTCGCTTGAGACAGGCTGTCGAGATCGCCGATCACCGCCTCGGGACGCAATCCCAGTGCAAGCGCGTGATCGCCTCCGCCATCCGCCGCCACTAGGCAGGGGGCGATTGTCAACGCTTCGTCAACATCTTGCGGTTTTACTGCGCCTGCGCCGAGGAGTGTTACGCCGCAGGGTGAGTTTACAATCGGGTGGAACATGGCATGATTGATGACGAATATGGCACGCGAACACAATCAAGACCTATAAAATTCCTTTTAAATGCCCTGTTTCGTTCACGGGAAAGCACCAGTTTGGGCGGATGGTGGCGACAATGAGGTCCAAATGAAAGCGAGTGGTCCATGATTGGTTCAAACAAGATCCTGACCGTCTCCTACGGTACTTTTTCGTGTACCCTCGAAGGGTTCGACGACACCTTCAACACGATGAAGGCGATTGCGGAATACTTCCGTGATCTTGCTGCAGAAGATCGGTATTTCGGAGCAGAACCTCCGCAACCCGACGCAGAAATGCTGCATCGGATTGCGGAACGCGAGATCAATCGTCGAGTTGAGGCGAAAATCCATAAAAACGGCGTTATTTTGCGTCAGCATGACGATGTGGGCGAGGCCGAGAATCCGGCCGCTGAACCCGTCGCGCCCCAGCAAGACGAAACGCCTAAGCCGGACCATGCAGCCCCGCTTGCGCTGGTAGCGACCCCGACAGAGGTGCGCAAACCCGAGGGGGAGATTGCGCGTGATCCCGCCCCCGAACAGACTACCACCCCCGAGGTTTCGCCTGCACCCAAAGGCGCGCCCGACGCTACGCTGGCTGAACCCGAATCGGTGGCCGCGAAATTGCAGCGTATCCGTGCCGCCGTGGCGCGTGCCCGCAGCGCTGGCCCGGACGCCTATGATGAAGACGAGCATGCCGATGTGATGCCTCAGGCGTTGCTGGCGGATGCCGATATTGAACCGGTCGCCGACTCCGAAGATTTCGGCTTTGCGCTGGATATTTCGGGTCCGCTTGGTGCGGATGAAATTGATGTTGATGAGGCGCTGGATGCCTCGCTAGACGCTGCCCCGGCTTCGGCTGAGCCTGCCGAGGTGGCACTCGAAGACAATGTCACCGCAGCCCTTGCCGAGGCGCTTCAGCCCGAGCAGGACATGCAAGCGGACACTGAAATCTCGAACGCAGAAGTGGCAAACATCGAAGCGGAGGAGGCTGTCGAAGCCTCTGCTGCGGCTGAGTTCGAAGATAACGCAGACGCGGATGACATCGCCGGTAAGGACGATGCAGAAGATACCACCTCGCTCGACGCAGGTGAGGCGGATGAAGAAGCCCTTCGCCGCCGTGCCGCGCGCCGTTCGCGCCGCGCCGCCAAACGGGCGCGCCGCATGCAGGCCCTGCAAGCAGCGGCCGCCGCGCAAGTCGCGACGCAGTTCGACGTTGCGGATCAAGACGCCGCGTCTGATCTGTCGGCCCCCGAGGCGGAAGCGATTGAGGACGCAGCGCAAGCGGAAGACGCCGCGCCGATCGAAGCGGCGATGTCACCTGACGACGGGGCGCAAGACACTGTTGAGACCGTGCAAGACGCGCAGGACGATCTGGCGCAGGATGATGTGGCTGGTGACGAGGCGCTCGAAGCGCCCGCAGTCGAAGGTGAGACGCGCGATACGGATGAAGCCCAAGACGACGTGGCAGACAGCGCGCCCGCTTCGATGATCCAGCGCGTGCGCGCCCGCGTCATCAAGGTGCGCCGCCCAGATCACAACGCCGCCCCGGTCATCACCCAAGAGCTGAGCGACGCGCCCGAAGCCGACAATGAAGTTTCGCAGGCCGAGGAGGCGCTGGCCGCGGCTCAACATAAGGATGTTGCGCAGGAGGACGATCTGGCTGCACGCATTGCCGCCGAGCTGGGTGAAGACAACGCCCCGCTTGCACAGACCGAAGCCCCTGTCGAGGACACGCCGAAAGGGGCGCTCTCTGAGGAAGAAGAGGCTGATCTGCTGCGTGAACTGGCGATGCTTGACGCCGATGACGAGGGTGAAGACATTTTTGAACAGTTCGCCCTGGAACAAGGCCGCGAAGAGGCTGCACAAGAGGCTGAGTCAAACGACGTTACGCCTGAGGGCGCGGATGTCGAAGACGCTGTCGCCGAGGCTGAGAACGTTGAGGCCGAGGCTGAACCGGTCGCGTTTGACGAAGATGCTGAGTTTGAGGCCGAGCTGAACGCGATCCAAGAGGCCCCCGAAGAGGCCAGCGAGCCGCAGGTCGAGACAGCCGAATTGGAAACGGCCGAGGTCGACACGGATGAGCAGGACGTGGCTGGCACGCAAGATGCAGACGATGAGTCGGTCGAAACGGAAGAAGCGGAGTTTGACGCAGAAGAACGCGCCCAAGACGAGCACGCCGAAGCTGAGTCTGCAGAGACCGAAGAGGCAGAGGTCCCCGTCATTCAGGCAGCCTTCGACACGCGCGAGGATGAAACCGCGCGCTTGATGCAAGAGGCCGACAAACAGTCCGAGGTCGTGGAAACGCGCCGTCGCTTTTCGGCCATCGCGCATCTCAAGGCCGCCGTGGCCGCGACTGTTGCCGACCGTATCTCAAAGGGCCAAGACACGGCCCGCAGGAGCATTGAGGATGAGCACGCGATCGAGCCCTATCGCGAGGATCTGACGCAGGCTGTGCGCCCGCGCCGTCCGGTGAGCAGTGGCAATGAGCGCATCGCGCGCCGCCCCGATGCGCTGCGCCCGGCACCGCTGGTTCTGGTGTCAGAACAGCGCGTCGATGTTGGCGAGGCCGAGGTGGAAGAGGAAGTCGCCGGGGCACGTACGCCCACGACCCATGTGATCCGCCCGCGCCGCATTTCGAGCGCGCAACTGGCAGAGGCACTGGATGACGAGGTCGAAACGATGGCCCCCAATCAGGCCACGAGCTTTGCCGAGTTTGCCGAAACCCTTGGCACGCAGGGCCTGTCGGATCTCCTTGAAGCGGCTGCGGCCTATACCTCGGCTGTCGAGGGGCGCCCGCATTTCTCGCCGCCGCAAATCATGCGCAAGCTGACCGCGATGAGCGAGACCGCCGAAGTGCCGCGCGAAGAGCGGATGCGGGTCTTCGGGCGCTTGCTGCGTCAGGGAAAAATCGCCAAGGTTAAGCGCGGCCAATATGCGATCACCACCGCATCGCGCTATTACGACGAAGCAAAAATGGCGTCTGGCCAATAAGTTAGGCCATAACGCGGGGACGTTAAGGTTACTGATAAGACGGGCGGTCCTGAGGGGTCGCCCGTTTTCTGTTTCGGGTCAGGCGCGGCGGAAAATCTGACGCGCTGCTTCGCCCAAAATCACCCCACCCGCAGCCCCGATGATGCCAGCCGCCACGCGGTTGAGGCGCACGAGTGCTGCGGGTCGTGTCATCATCGCGCGCGCGCGATTCGCCAAAACAGCATAGGGCGAGAGAACCGCGAACAAGATCAGCACCGTCAGGATCGAAAGCGCGGCCCATTGCGTCGTACTCACCCGACCCAGATCAAGCACGCTTGGCAACAGTGCCAGATAGAACACGACGGTTTTGGGATTGCTCAGCGTGATCGCATATCCAGCTGCGAAAGCGCGAAACCCGGTGCGCTCGCGCGTGCTTTGCACTTTGGCCAAGCCTGCGCGGCTCGTCCAGAAACTGTAGGCGATATAAAGCAGATATAGCCCCGAAAGGCATTTGATCACGATGAAGACGCCCGCAAACAGCTTGGCAATCGCGGCCAGTCCGGCCACGGCCACGGCGAGATAGGTGACATCGCCCAAGGCAAGCCCGGCCAAAAATGCAAACGCGCTGCGCAAATTGCTGCCCAGAGACTGGCCCACCAATGCCGCAACACCGGGGCCGGGGATGACGGCGGCAATCGCAAGGGCTGCGCTATAGGTCAAAAGCGGGGCGAGCATGTCCATTGGGGCCTCATCACAGGATTTGCCGTGATTTTGGGCTGGGCCAAAGCGACGCGCAAGCGCTCTTACTGCGGCGCGTCGGGGTCGTCCTTGCCAACACCGCGAAAGATCGGCTTGAGCGGCACAACCCAGATCACACCAAGCACGATATAAACCAGCACCGAGCCCCACCACGGCATCATACCCCAGCGCGCCTCGGCCCAGTTCACGATGCTGACCGCCACGATGATATAGGCGGGCAGCCCGATCACGAGGGCCAGCATCGAGAGGCGACGGCGGGCCTTATAGCTTAGCGCCATCCGATCAATCCGCGAACGGATCGGTGACGAGGATCGTGTCGTCGCGTTCGGGGCTGGTAGAGAGCATGGCGACCGGGCAGTCGATCAGCTCTTCGATGCGGCGGACATATTTGATCGCGGCGGCGGGAAGATCGGCCCAGCTGCGCGCGCCCTCGGTCGAGGCATTCCAACCCTCGATTTCCTCATAAATCGGAGTGCAGCGCGCCTGCTGATCGGCCGCCGTGGGCAGATAATCCAGCTGCTTGCCGTCGAGATCGTAGCCGACGCAGATTTTCAGCGTCTCGAACCCGTCCAGCACGTCCAGCTTGGTCAGCGCAATGCCCGACACGCCCGAGACCGCGCAGGTCTGGCGCACCAGCGCCGCGTCAAACCAGCCGCAACGCCGTTTGCGCCCGGTGACGGTGCCGAACTCGCGCCCCCGCTCGCCCAACCGTTGACCGTCTGCATCATCAAGCTCGGTGGGGAAGGGGCCCTCGCCGACGCGGGTGGTGTAGGCTTTGACGATGCCAAGGACGAAATCGATCGCGCCCGGACCCATGCCGGTGCCCGCAGCCGCCTGACCAGCCACCACGTTTGAGGAGGTCACGAACGGATAGGTGCCAAAGTCGATATCGAGCAGCGAACCCTGCGCGCCCTCAAACAAGATGCGCTTGCCGGCCTTGCGGTTCTCGGCCAGCACCTTCCAGACGGGGGCGGCGTATTGCAGGATTTCCGGCGCGATTTCCTTGAGTTGCGCGATCAGCGCGTCGCGATCCACCGGCGCAATGCCCAGACCTTTGCGTAGCGGGTCATGGTGCTGCAACGCCCGGTCGACACGCGCGATCAGCGTCGCCTCATCAGCCAAATCAGCCACGCGCACCGAGCGCCGCCCGACTTTATCCTCATAGGCCGGACCAATGCCGCGCCCGGTCGTGCCGATTTTGGTGCCTTTGGAAGACGCCTCTTCACGCGCGCGGTCCAATTCGCCATGGATCGGTAGAATCAGCGGCGTGTTTTCCGCGATCATCAGCGTTTCGGGATTGATCGTCACACCTTGTTCGCGAATTTTCGCAATCTCTGTGACCAGGTGCCAGGGATCCAGCACCACGCCATTGCCGATCACCGATAGCTTGCCGCCGCGCACCACGCCCGAGGGCAGCGCGTTCAGCTTATAGACCTTGCCGTCGATCACGAGCGTATGGCCCGCGTTATGACCGCCCTGAAAGCGCGCGATAATATCGGCACGCTCGCTCAGCCAGTCCACGATCTTGCCTTTCCCCTCGTCACCCCATTGGGCGCCGACGACGACGACATTGGCCATTGCTCTCTCCTTGGCAGGTATGAAACCGCGCGAGATATAGCGGCTGGCGGAACATAGCGAAAGCCCGGTTTTGCGATTTGCTGTGATGCGGGCAAGCCCGACAACTGGTATTTGTGCCGCCGGATCGCTCTGCTCTGCCCTCGGTAGCGGTGCTCGCGATGGGTTTTGCGCCGCCGATTGGGAAAAACCGGCAACTCGGCCTTGCGACTTTTGGCTCTTGCGCCTAGATAGGCGCGTCGAACTAGGAAGGCCCGGACTCGTTCAATGGAAAACGTCGTTCTCTCAATCCATCTGATCCTCGCACTGCTGCTGATTGGCGTAGTGCTGCTGCAACGCTCTGAGGGCGGTGGGCTTGGCATGGGCAGTTCCAGTTCCGGCGGTGTCGGCGGTGTCATGACGGGTCGTCAGGCCGCCAATGCGCTGACCCGGCTGACTTGGCTGCTGGCCGTGGGGTTCCTTGCGACCTCGGTGACGCTGACAGTGCTGGCCGCGCAAAAGGCCAAGGACGAATCGGTGCTTGATCGCGCCACGACCGAGCAGACCGCGCCTGCAAGTGACGCAACCGCCCCTGCGGCGCCCGCCAATCCGGCTTCGGATGCAGGCTCTCTTGGGGTTGTGATGCCGCCTGCGCCGAGCGGTTCAGCGGCCTCCACGGGCGGCACGTCGGGGGAAAGCACAACCGATGGTGCGACCGGCCCGGTGACGCCGCCGCCTGCAAACTAACCGTCTTTGCGCCACTACCTCTTGGGGGGTGGCAAGATATAAGCCCAATACTTTGCGGTCCGGTTGCGGGCGGGTCGCGAATCGTGTAAGCATTGCCCCCCGTGATCCTGTGCCCTTTCGGGCCGGGAAGCAGCTTTGAATTTTGCAGATCACGGGGGTCTCCATGGCACGATATGTCTTCATCACCGGCGGCGTTGTTTCGTCGCTCGGCAAGGGGTTGGCATCGGCCGCTTTGGGGGCACTGCTGCAGGCACGCGGGTTCTCAGTGCGCCTGCGCAAACTCGATCCCTATCTCAACGTCGATCCCGGCACGATGAGCCCGTTCGAGCATGGCGAAGTTTTCGTCACCGATGACGGGGCCGAGACCGATCTGGACCTGGGCCATTACGAGCGTTTCACCGGCGTGAGTGCGCGCAATACCGATTCCGTGTCCTCGGGGCGGATCTATTCCAACGTTCTCGAAAAAGAGCGGCGCGGCGAATATCTGGGCAAGACGATTCAGGTGATTCCGCATGTGACCAACGAAATCAAAGACTTCCTTGATGTCGGCGATGATGAGGTCGATTTCATGCTTTGTGAGATCGGCGGCACGGTCGGCGATATCGAAGGCTTGCCCTTCTTCGAGGCGATCCGCCAGTTTTCCCAAGATCGCCCGCGCGGCCAGTGCATTTTCATGCACCTGACCTTGCTGCCTTATCTGGCGGCTTCGGGTGAGCTGAAAACTAAGCCGACGCAGCACTCGGTCAAGGAACTGCGCTCGATCGGTTTGCAGCCCGATGTGCTGGTGTGCCGGTCCGAGCATCCGATTCCGGAAAAGGAACGCGCCAAGATCGCGCTGTTCTGTAATGTTCGCCCCGATTCCGTCATTCCGGCCTATGATCTGAAATCGATCTATGAGGCCCCGCTGGCCTATCACCGGATGGGGCTGGATCAGGCGGTGCTGGATGCGTTTGGCATCTCGCCTGCACCCAAGCCCGACCTGACGCGTTGGGAAGACGTGATGGACCGTCTCAACAATGCCGAGGGCGAAGTGCGCGTGGCGATCGTGGGCAAATATGTCCAGCTTGAGGACGCGTATAAATCCATCGCCGAAGCGCTGACCCATGGCGGCATGGCCAACCGGGTGCGCGTCAAAGCCGAGTGGATCGACGCCGAGATTTTTGAGACCGAAGACCCCGCGCCCTATCTGGAAAATTATCACGCCATTCTGGTCCCCGGCGGCTTTGGCGAACGCGGCACCGAAGGCAAGATCCGCGCCGCGCAATTTGCCCGTGAAAAGGGCGTGCCTTACCTCGGGATTTGCCTTGGTATGCAGATGGCGGTGATCGAAGCCGCGCGCAATCTGGCGGGCGTTGCCGATGCAGGCTCTGAGGAGTTTGACCACGAGGCGGGGAAAAAGCGTTTTACGCCCGTGGTTTACCACCTCAAGGAATGGGTGCAGGGCAACCACCGGGTCGAACGCAAGCTTGATGACGACAAGGGCGGCACGATGCGGCTGGGCGCTTATTCGGCCGTCTTGCAGGCGGGATCGAAAGTGGCCGAGGTTTATGGCACGACCGATATCGAAGAGCGCCATCGCCACCGTTATGAAGTCGATATCAAGTATCGCGAACCGCTCGAAACCTGCGGATTGGAATTCTCTGGCATGTCGCCCGATGGTCGCCTGCCCGAGATTGTCGAGCACAAGGATCACCCGTGGTTCATCGGCGTGCAATTCCACCCAGAGCTGAAATCCAAACCCTTCGCGCCCCACCCGCTGTTTGCCGGGTTCATCAAGGCGGCGCTGGATCAAAGCCGTCTGGTGTAACGCATTTCTCGGCCTGATGGCCGTGCCCAAAAGGCCCCAACTCTCGCGCGGTTCTGCGCGAAAATTGGGGCCCTGAAGACGCTGGGTGTCTTTGCTGTTCTAAGTCAGATTGCCTTAGCCGCGATGCACCAGAGTGGCAAAAATTTGCGGATCAAGGCTGGCTTGCGCAAAGGTTTCGCCCTCGGTCAGCACCGCGATAGCATCATGGCTGTGCAGGCTTTCCTGATGGCTGGCGAGAATGCGGAAATCACCGATCCGTGGCTCTGCCAATAGCTGTTGGGCAAACGAGCGCACCGCGTCCTCGACAAAGATCGGATTGGCGGCATTCAATTCGGCAAAGGCTTGTTCGTCTTCGCGTTTCACCATGACCTGGGTTTCGGTGGGAACGGCCGTGCGGGCCAGATCTATCAGGTCTTCGAACCACAGACATTTACCCGGCTCAACCACCGCCGAAATCCGCGCAACCGAGCGCTGCGAATGCGGCGTGGCAAGCTGGCCGCGCGTTGTGCGCGCATGTTCGGACAGTTCCAGCGAGCAGGGGCAGGTCGAGGAATAAACGTAATCGAGGTGGATCACCTTGGTGCGCACGCCGCCCATCTCGGTCAGCTCCAGCGCGATGTCATAATACTGCCAGCCCTCTAGCCCCGAGCGCAGCGACGGGCGCTTGACCGGGAACGAGAACCGCATCATCAGCCGCGCGTCAAAGCTGTCGAGATCGTCCATATAATCGTTTAGCGCGGCTTCCATCACCTCGAAGGAGAAACTCTTTTCGGCATGGCTGTAAAAGCTGCGCATCACGCGGCTCATATTGATGCCCTTCTTTTCCGCCTCAAGGCTGACCGTGCCCGTGACCGAAGTCTCAAGCGTCAGATCGCCATTGTCGCGAGTGCGAAATCGCACGGGCAGGCGGAAATTGGAGATGCCGACATGCTCGATCCGGGTCTTTGCCCCCACGATCAACGAGGACGGCCCGTTTTGCAAATCGGGCAGGGTCGCTTTATAGACGGCATCGGCTATAAAATCGGGGTCAAACTGACGGCTGAGATCGGGATAGTTTGCCACGGCATGGCCCGGCAGCAGGCGCGAGATCGCCGGGTCTAGCCGCGCCACCTCTACCGGATCCGCCTGCGCGGCCCAACTGCGCAGCGTCTCAAGCGCGGCTCTGGCCTCCAGCTGATCAGGAGTGTCGATCTTGCCCTGCACGTTCATATCCTATCCTCCGGCTGACCCGGTCCCGCTTGATATGGGGAGTTCGGGGGGAATGTCCAAGAGAATACGCCCTAGATCGCCGGATGGATCACCCCTTAAACCGCATCAAGTGCGCCACGGATATCTGCCACGAGATCGCGCCCATCCTCGATTCCAAGCGAAATGCGCACCAAGCCCGGCGTGATATTGATCGCCGCGCGTTCTTCCTCGCTAAGGTTTTTATGCGTCGTCGTGGCTGGGTGGGTCGCGATGGATTTCGCATCGCCCAGATTGTTGGACAGCAACACGATCTCAAGCGCGTTGAGAAAGCGGAACGCCGCCGCTTTGCCCCCCGCCAGATCGAGCGCGATCATTGTGCCGCCCGATCCCATCTGATCCATCGCCAGCGCGTGCTGGGGGTGCTCGATCAGGCCGGGATAAATCGTGCGCGCTAGCGCCTTGTGCCCGGCCACCGCGGTCGCCACCGCTGCCGCATTGACCGCCTGCGCGCGCACCCGCAGATCAAGCGTCTGCAAGCCCGATAGCAACAACCAAGCATGAAACGGGCTCATCGCGCCGCCGGTATGTTTGACATAGGTTTCCAGCGGGCCGCGGATGAAGTCCTGCGTTCCCAGCACCACGCCACCCAGCACCCGTCCGCTGCCATCGATATGCTTGGTCGCGGAATAGACGATGATATCGGCACCTAAGCTGACCGCGTTGGAAAACACGGGCGAGGCAAAGACGTTGTCCACAACCACTACCGCGCCCCCCGCATGGGCGATTTGCGCGACGCCTGCGATGTCAATTACTTCAAGGCCGGGGTTGGACACGCTCTCGAAAAAGCAAATCTTCGTTTCGGGGCGCATCGCCGCGCGCCACTCGTCCAGCTGTGTGCCATCGACCAGCGTGACCGCGACGCCAAAGCGCTCCAACACCTTGAGAACATGCAGGCACGAGCCAAACATCTGGCGCGCCGCGACGATATGATCGCCCGCCTTTACCAGCGCGCTCAGTGCCCCGTTGATCGCAGCCATGCCCGAGGCGCAGGCAAAGGCATCTTGTGTGCCCTCGATCTCGGCCATGCGATCTTCAAACATCCGCGTGGTCGGGTTGCCATAGCGCGCATAGATGAACTCATCCTTGCTCTGATCGAGAAAGCGCGCCTCGGCGGCCTCGGCTGAGGGGTAAACAAACCCTTGGGTGAGAAACATCGCCTCGGCCATTTCGCCATATTGGCTGCGGCGAATGCCTGCGTGAACGAGCTTTGTGCGGAACTTGCGATCGGTCATGGCTCTCTCCTGCGACGGTTGGTCGCGTCAACGCTGCGATAGCGCCCTCAATCCGCGGGGTCAACGCTTTGGACCGGCCAGATAACACCGATTGCACAGGTTAACGGGCGATTTCGCCGCAGCGACACGCGGAACCACAGCGCCAGATGCCGCGTTGCGATCTAACAAAACCGCAATATAAGCCCGGACAGAACCAGATGCCGCTGTTTAACATCAACGCTGAAGGCGCCCCGCCCGCCGACCTGATTGCGCAGGCAAATGCGCTGCCCGAGGGCGCGCCGATCATCGTGATGGTGCATGGCTACGGGTTCTCGCCCAGCGATCCCAAACGCGACCCGCACTCCCATATCTTTGCGCTTGAGCCCAGCTTTGACCTGCACACCGCCACCAGCTGGCCGCGTGCGCTTGGCTTTGGCGGGCAAAACCCGGGCGAGGGGCTCGCGATCGGCTTTGGCTGGGAATCGACGGGGCGGCTGGCGCGCATCTATGACATGGCCGAAATTGCAGCCCAGCGTCTGGCGCGTCTGATCACGCAACTCAGTGAGGTTTCGGACCGACCCGTCGGGCTGATCGGGCATTCGATGGGCTGCCATGTCGGGTTGCGCGCGCTGCGCTATCTTCATGCGGGGCGCGTTTCGCGCATGGTGCTGCTCGCAGCAGCGGAATTTCAAAGCCGCGCCGAAGAGGCAATGGCCAGCCCCGCCGGGCGCGCCTGCGAGGTGCTCAATGTCACCACGCGCGAAAACGATCTGTTCGATTTCCTGATGGAATTGGGCGTCGGGCGCGGGCGCGAACGCTGTATTGGCAACGGGCTCAGCCGCCCTTTGCGCAACTGGGTGGATCTGCAAATCGACGCCCCCGACGTGATCGCGACTTTGGCCGATATCGGTTATCCCGTGGCGCTGTCGGATCGGCGCGTGTGCCATTTCTCGTGCTACATGCGCGACGGGCTGTTTGATTTGTATCGCGCCGTTCTGCGCGCGCCCGAGCGCCTGCCGCTACCGTATCTCGCCCAAGCCCTGCCGCAGGTACAAGCGCCCCGCTGGTCGCGCCTGTTTGCGCGCCAACGCACAGCCCTTGCGCCCTTGCCTTTGGCGGGTCACAGAGCAGATTAAGTCAAAGACACAATCTGCGAAAGCGAACTCCATGATCGACCTTTACTATTGGCCCACCCCCAATGGCTGGAAAATCTCTATCGCGCTGGAAGAGATGGGGCTGCCTTACGAGACCCATCTGATCAATATTGGCGCGGGCGATCAGTTTAAGCCCGAGTTTCTCAAGATCTCGCCCAATAACCGGATGCCGGCGATCATCGACCGCGAGGGGCCCGATGGCGCGCCGATCTCGATCTTCGAATCCGGCGCGATCCTGCAATATCTCGCGCGCAAAACAGGGCAGTTCTACGGCGAGACTGTGCGCGAGCAGATCGCGGTCGAGGAATGGCTGTTCTGGCAGGTCGGCGGGCTGGGCCCGATGGCGGGGCAGGCGCACCATTTCTTGAAATACGCCCCCAACCTTGAGCCCCCGCAAGACCTGCCCTATGCCAAGGATCGCTACCGTACCGAGACGGGGCGCCTATACGGCGTGATGGATCGCCGTCTCGCCGAAAACCGCTACCTAGCGGGCGATTTCTATTCGATTGCGGATATGGCGGCCTGGGGCTGGGCCTCGCTTTGGGAGGGTCAGCAGCAAACGCTTGATGACAAGCCAAACCTGAAACGCTGGCTCGATGAGCTGAGTGCGCGTCCAGCGGTGCAGGCCGGTCGTGCCTTGGCGGCGGACAATCGGGGCGACAATAGCAGCCGTGACGCCCAGAAAGTGCTATTCAAACGCTGAACGCTGCGGCGCGTCCCTATTCCGGGGGCGCGCCGTCTTCTTCCGGTTTCTCGATGCCGTAGCGCTCAAACAGTTTGGCTTGCGCCATGATGAAACCGATCAGGATGATCGGCAGCCCGAAGGTTTTGAAGTCAACCCAGATGCTGTCGGACATCGTGCGCCAGACGATTTCATTGGCCACCGCCAGCGCCAGAAACAACCCAACGAAGCGGCGGGTCAGGATCATCCAGCCCTCGTGCTGCATCGGCAGGGCCTCTTCCATGACAAGCTGCAACCACGCTTTGCCGCGCAGCAAACCCGCGCCCAAGATGCCCGCAAACAGCAGGTAGATGATCGTGGGCTTCATCTTGAAAAAGGTCGGATCATTGAGCCAGACCGATAGCCCGCCAAAGATCAGAACCAGCACCAGCGTTGCAATCTGCATCGCCGATAGCTTGCCCGTGAGGCGCCACAAGATCAGCGTCGAGACCGCGATCAGGGGCACGAACAGCGCCGTGGCGAGGATGAAGCCGGAATAATCCCGGCCCAAAATCTCATAATGGCCGTCCTTCAAGCGATTGAACGCGATGAAGAAAATCACCAACGGACCCCAATCAAGCGCGCCCTTCACCCATGGGGAAATCTTTTTGCCTGCCATCTGCTTCTACCGTCCTGCCATTTCCACAATCACCGCGCCAACCGCGATGAGCGCCATCAACGCCGTGCGTCGCGGCCCCACTTTTTCGCCCAGCACCAGCCAGCCAATCAGGGCCGCAAACACCGTCGATGTCTCACGCAACACCGCCGCCTCGCCGACCTTGTCCAGCCGCGTCGCCAGCATGATCGAGCCAAAGGAGAAATAGGCAACAATCGCGCCAATAACACCCCTTTTCAGCAAAGGCACGATTTCGCTACCGGGCATCTTGCGCCAGCGCCGCGCGGTAAAGATCGGCATGAACCAACCGTCGATAAAGAAAAACCACGCCAGAAAGGTAAAAGGATCGGCCGTCGCGCGAATACCATAGGCGTCATAGGTGGTGTAAAGCGCCACGAAGGCCCCGGTCGCAATCGCAAGGCCGAGCGCGGGCACCATCGTTTCACGGTCCAGTGTGATCGTGCGCAGATTATAAAGCGCCAAGCCGTAGATCCCGGCCAACAACACGCCCACACCCGCCCATTGGCCCAGTGTGAAATGCTCGCCAAACACAATCCCGGCCCCGATCACCGCGAAAAGCGGCGCAGTGCCGCGCACCACAGGATAGACCACCGTATAGGCCCCGCGCGAATAGGTCATCGCCTGCAACAACTTGTAGCAGACATGGATCACGAAAACGGTGGCGAAAATCGCCCACATATAGGGCTCGGGCCACGGCACCACGAACAGCGCGAAGGGAGCCGCGATAATCCCATAGCTTGCGTCAATCGCCGCCCGACTAAGCCACGGGTCATGGCGCCCCTTTTGTAGCGCGCCAAACAAGGCGTGTAAAAACGCGGCAAGCAGCGCCAATCCCAGCGCTAGATGGCGGCCCGTCTCGGTGCCAGAAACGGAAATGATCCAATCGCTCACAGCAGCGTCCTTATCGTCATCGCGTCAGGGGAGGGGGCGCTGCCCCCTCTGGCCAGTCGGCCATTCACCCCCGGGATATTTGGGTCAAGAGGAAGGCAAGAGTCCTCTCTTCCTCTTGACCCAAATATCCCGGGGTGAGGGCGTAGCCCGAGGGGCAGCGCCCCTTTTTTCAAGATATCAGCGTTCCAGCCCAACCAGTGCCTGAGCGAACTCTTCGGGATCGAAGGGTGCAAGATCGTCGATCTGCTCGCCCACCCCGATGGCATGGATGGGCAGGCCAAACCGATCCGCCAAAGCCACCAGCACGCCGCCCTTGGCGGTGCCGTCGAGCTTGGTCATGACAAGGCCTGACACATCCGAAATCTTGCGAAACACATCGACTTGCTGCAGTGCGTTTTGTCCCGTCGTCGCATCCAGAACGAGGATCGTATTATGGGGCGCGCTTGGATCGCGCTTGCGGATCACGCGCACGATTTTGGCCAGTTCCTCCATCAGATCCGCGCGGTTTTGCAGCCGTCCGGCGGTGTCGATCATCAGCAGATCGGCGCCGTCTTCTTCGGCCTTTTTCATCGCGTCAAAAGCAAGGGATGCGGGGTCAGATCCTTCGGGCGCGGTCAGCACCGGCACGCCCGCGCGCTCTCCCCAGACTTGCAACTGTTCAACCGCCGCGGCGCGAAACGTATCGCCCGCCGCGATTACCACCTGTTTGCCGGCGGCGCGAAATTGCGAGGCCAGCTTGCCGATCGTCGTGGTCTTGCCCGAGCCATTGACGCCAACTACCAGTACGACCTGCGGTTTTTTGGGATAGATCGGTAGCGGTTTGGCCACCGGCTCCATGATGCGCGCGATCTCGGCGGCCAGAAGGCCCTTGATCTCAGGCACGGACAGCTTGCGCCCCATCCGCCCCTCGGCGAGGTTGGCCGTGACGCGCAACGCCGTATCAACGCCCATATCCGAGGTGATCAGCAACTCTTCAAGGCTTTCCAACATCGCATCGTCAAGCACCCGGCGTGGCGCATCGACTGTCGGCTCAGCGCCAAAAATGCGCCCCAATAGCCCCGGTTTTTTCGGGCTCGGATCAGGACGCGCGGGGGCGGGTTCAATATCAAGTGGCGCTTTGGCGATCTGCGCATTCTTGTCTTGAACCGGTTCGGTCACGGGCGCTGGCACATAGCCCGGCGCGGGAAAGGTCGGATCGGGCAGGTTTTCGGTTTCAGACGCCTGTGGGCGGGTCGCCTCGGGGTCTGAGGGGGACGCGGTCGCCTCTTCCTCGGCGGCATTTTCAGCCACGATATCTTCCAGCCCTTGTTCAAGCTGGGAGGAGGATCGCGTCAGGCGGGATTTGAGCTTTTTGAAAAACGACATCGTGGCAGGCCTTTCGTTGCTTTCCACCTAATTCATCGCAGGCCCGGTGAAAAGAGGGGCCAATGCCAGCCCGATTGCAATCAGCGCCTGTCCCGACCAGTAAAACAGCCAAAGCGCGCGCGAGGCCAGACGCTTGCGCGCGCCCTCTTGCATCACAAATGTCTCGACTGACAGGATTGCATCCGACGTCACGAAAAGCACTACACCCAATGACAGCGCCGTCGCCTCGGGTGGCAGCCCCATCGCCGCAATCGCCATCGCAACGATTACCAGAATATAGCCGCGCACCGGCCAACGCAGCGCGCCGGTATGGGGCACGACCCAAATCTCGACTGCACCGGCAAGCATGACCATCACTGCTGTCGCGGGCCAGTTGGGCCACTGCGCGCCAAGCCCGATAAACGCCACCAGATAGGCCAGATGCCCAGCCGCAAAGGCCACCATTCCCGCAAGAAACGCGCCTTGTCCGGGGCGCGAAAGCGCAAAATCCCCCACCGCCCCCAGCGCCAGCCCGATCACGATCCAGCCGGGCATATGCAACATCAGCGCCAGCGGCACCAGACAGGCAACCGCGCTGGTCTTGATCGCGGTTTTGCGCCAGCTTGGCGTAGCTCCCGCGAAGGAGATCAGATAGATCACGGCCAGCATCAGGGCTGTGGCAAACGGCAAAAGAAGGATTATGGTCATCGCGCTACAGGGACAGATTTTTTACGCCCCTGCAAGTCTTGCCGTAAAATGGTCGAAATCGGCGTTAAGATGACGAGAAAACGCAGAGGCAGAGCAGAGGCGAACATGACGCAAGAGCCTGATTTGCAAAAAAATCTTGAGGTGATCCCTGAAGAGCGTCCGCGCTGGCGCGATCGCTTGCCCGGACCGTTGGCGACGCTGTTTGATCTCACCAATGCCACCCCCGAGGTCGATACCTTTGCCATCGTCACCTTCGCGCCGGTACCGCTGTTGATTTGGGCGGGTGTTTTTGGCGGCTGGCCGGCGTGGCTGGCGCTGATCTGGATTGCGTTGTTCATTTTCGCGCTTGATGAGATCGTCGCGCGCGCCGCCCCCGATGCGCCCGAGGGATCCGAATTTCCCGCCGCTGATACGCTGTCGATCGCCTTGGCGGGCGCGCATTTCGTTCTGTTGATCCTTGGGGTTGCGGCGCTGTCGGGCCATACCTTGCTGGAAGGTCCGTCTTGGGTCGCGGTGTTGCTGGCCTATGGGTTGTTCTTCGGGCAAGTGTCCAATTCCAACGCCCATGAGTTGATCCACCGCCGCGACAAGCGTCTGTTTGCGCTCGGGAAATGGGTTTATATTTCGCTGCTATACGGTCATCACAGCTCGGCCCATCGCCATGTGCATCACCGCTTTGTCGCTACGCCAGATGATCCAAATTCCGCCCAGCCGGGTGAGGGGTTTTGGTCTTTCGTGCCGCGCGCCTGGAGTGGCAGCTTCGTTGCGGGGCTAGAGATGGAGCGCAATCTGGCGCAGCGGCGGACCTTGCCGGAGGGCGCTGATTGGCGCAAGCGGCTGCGCGCGCGTATCGCAGCGCTCGGCCCTTACCCGTCTTATGTTCTGGGCGCGCTGTGGTTTGTGCTGCTGTTTGGGGGGATCTTTGGGCTGCGCGGAGTGCTCGCCTATCTGTTTTTGTGCCTTTATGCGCAGTTGCAGCTGCTGCTGTCGGATTATGTGCAACATTACGGGCTTGAGCGGGTGCGCCGGGGCGATGGCAGCTACGAACCGGTGAGCCTGCGCCATAGCTGGGATGCGCCCCATCCGGTCTCCGCGCTGTGGATGCTGAATGCGCCGCGCCATTCCGATCACCACGCCCATCCGGGGCGCGAATATCCCGCGCTGCGTCTGGGCGATCTGGATGCGCCGCAGCGCCCGGTTCTGCCGCGCAGCCTGCCCGCGATGGCCGCGCTGGCGCTGATCCCGCCTCTCTGGCGGCGCGTGATGGACAAGCGTGTGGCCGCGCTGAAGGCCGCTGAGAGGCGCGCTCAAGGCTAGGCAAGGGCTGCGCGATCTGACACTCTGGAGGCAATCTGACCCCGGAGTCCCGATGCGCCGATTTCTTGTCCTGACCTGCCTTGCCGCGCTAACTACCTTGCCCGTGATGGCCCAGCCCGCCGATCTCGGCGCGCCCCTCACGGCCGAGCAATTTGATGCCCGCACGCAGGGCCGCACGATTACCTATTCCGCGCAGGGCCAGCCCTACGGGACCGAGCAATATAAACCCGGCCACAAGGTTATCTGGGCTTTTACGCAAAGCGAATGCAAGGAAGGCGACTGGTTTCAAAGCGATGAATATATCTGCTTTGATTACGGTGACTTCGTGCCGCTGCAATGCTGGACCTTTTACGACAGCCCGCAGGGGTTGGTTGCTAAATTCAAGGGCGATACCTCGGGCGCGCCGCTCATCAGTCTCAGCGAAAGCCATGATCCGCTAAGCTGTCAGGGGCCCGATCTGGGCGTTTAGAACAGGCTGCCTTGATCGGCGCCCGGATCGGATTTCTTCTTGGTCGGCTTGGGCTTGGGCTTGGCGGGCGACGCTGATGTGCCTCCCCCGCCGGGAATGACCGCCAGGCGGCCATCGGAGAATTCAATCTCAAGGCCGGGTTGTTTGCCTGCAACCTCTGCGCTGGTCACTACGCCGTCCGGTCCACGCACCACGGCATAGCCGCGCTTTAGCGTCTCGGTATAGCCCAGCGTCTGGCGCATCCGGTCCAGCCGATCCAGCCGCTCGCGCAGCGCTTCGATCTTTGCTTGCGGCAAACGATCAAGCCGGGCAGCAAGGGCCGTCAGTTGCGCGCCCCCCTCGCGATTGCGGCGCTGCGCTTCGGTTATCATCCGCGCATTTGCTGCCTGCAATCGACGCGCCAACATATCCAGATCACTTTGCGCGCGGCGCAGTCGCGCGCCCGGGGCGGGACGCAAGCGGCCCGCAAACCCCTCCAAGCGGCGCGATTCATTTGCCATGAACTGACGCAGAAGGCGCGGCTCGATCCGCGCCGATAGTGGGGCAAACCGCGTGCCCTTGCGCAGCACCAGCGTGCGCAGCGCAGGCCCCAGCCGATCCGCCCACATATCGAACCGCTGCCTCGCTGGTTGGGTTAGCGTCTCGGGGCGGCCCAAACCGCGCGACAGATCGCGCAGCCGTTGATCGCGCTGCTCCAGCCGCCCGCGGGCCGCGCGCCCCATGCGCGCCTGCACCTCGGCCAGCCAGCTTGCCAGCTCGGCGCGCACGGGCACCGCCATCTCGGCGGCTGCCGTCGGCGTGGGGGCCCGGCGATCCGAGGCATAGTCAATCAGCGTCGTGTCGGTCTCATGGCCCACCGCCGAAATCAGCGGAATCTCACTGTCAAAGGCGGCGCGCACCACTGCCTCTTCGTTGAACCCCCAGAGATCCTCGATCGAGCCGCCACCGCGCGCCACGATGATCAGATCGGGTCGCGGGATCGGCCCGCCCGGCTTCATCGCGTTAAACCCACGGATCGCGCGGGCCACTTCGGGCGCACAGGCTTGCCCCTGCACCGCCACCGGCCAGATCAGCACATGGCGCGGAAACCGCTCGCGCAGCCGGTGTAGAATATCGCGGATTACTGCCCCAGAGGGCGAGGTCACAACGCCAATCACCTGCGGCAACCACGGGATCGCGCGTTTATGGGCGGCATCAAACAACCCTTCGCCCGCCAGTTGCTTGCGCCGCGCCTCTAGCATCGCCATCAGCGCGCCCGCCCCGGCGGGTTCGACCTCATCCACGATCAGCTGATATTTCGACTGCCCCGGAAAGGTGGTCAGCTTGCCTGTCGCGATCACCTCCATGCCCTCTTCGGGACGCACGGCCATCTTGGCGACCTGGCCTTTCCAAGACACCGCCGCGATCACCGAGCGATCATCCTTGAGGTCGAAATACATATGCCCCGAGCGCGGCATCGAAACCCGCCCGACCTCGCCGCGCACCCGCACACGGCCAAATTCGCCCTCAATCACGCGTTTGACCGCCCCCGAAATCTCGGAAACGGTGTAATCATGCGCGTTCGAGCCGCTCTCGTCGTCCAAAAGGTCCATTCGCCAGCCTTGCCTCACTCTTGCGCCCAGCTTAGAAGGCGCAAACGGCAAGGCCAAGGGGGCGTGTGATGAACATTTTGGTTCTGGGCGGCGGCGGGCGCGAACATGCGCTGGCTTGGGCGATCAAGCAAAACCCGAAATGCGATCGGCTGATCGTCGCGCCGGGCAATGCGGGCATCGCGCAGATCGCCGATTGCGCGGCGATCGACCCGAGTGACACAGCGGCCGTTCTGGAACTGTGCGAGGCCAATGCGATCGATTTCGTCGTGATCGGCCCCGAGGCCCCGCTGGCCGCTGGCGTCGCCGATGCGTTGCGCGATCAGGGCTATCTGACCTTCGGCCCTTCGGCCGAGGCTGCCAAACTTGAGGCCTCCAAGGCCTTCACCAAGGAAATCTGCGATGCTTGCGACGCACCGACGGCGGGTTATGCGCGGTTTAGCGATGCGCAAGTGGCTAAGGAATATGTGCGCCAGCAAGGCGCGCCCATCGTGATCAAGGCCGATGGTCTGGCGGCGGGCAAAGGCGTGATCATGGGCATGACGCTTGATGAGGCGCTGGACGGTATCGACGAGATTTTCGGTGGCGCGTTCGGCGATGCGGGCACCGAGGTGGTGATCGAGGAATTCATGGAGGGCGAGGAGGCCTCGCTGTTCATCCTGTGCGATGGCACCGACATTTTGCCCATTGGCGGCGCGCAAGACCACAAGCGCGTCGGCGAGGGCGATACCGGCCCCAATACTGGCGGCATGGGCGCCTATTCGCCCGCCCCCGTGCTGACGCCCGAGATCGAAGAAAAGGCGCTGGCCGAAATCGTGCGCCCCACCGTGGCCGAGATGGCGCGACGGGGCACGCCGTTTCAGGGGGTGCTGTATGCCGGGCTGATGATCAAGGACGGCCAGCCGCGGCTGGTGGAATATAACGTGCGTTTTGGTGATCCAGAATGTCAGGTGCTGATGCTGCGCCTTGGCGCGCAAGTGCTTGATTTGCTGCTGGCTTGCGCCGAGGGGCGGCTGGGAGAGATGCGCGCGCAATGGGCCCCCGATCACGCGATCACGGTGGTGATGGCCGCGCAGGGCTATCCCGGCGCGTATCAGAAAGGCTCTGAGATCAGCGGGCTTGACGCCTTGCCCGGGGACAGCTTTCACATGGTGTTTCACGCGGGCACCAGCAGCAAAGACGGGCAAATTCTGGCCAATGGCGGGCGGGTTTTGAACGTCACCGCACGCGGGACCAGCCTGCAAGAGGCGCGCGATCGGGCTTACGCGATGGTCGATGCGATTGACTGGCCCGAGGGCTTTGTGCGCCGCGATATTGGCTGGCGCGCGCTATAAGATAGCCACGCGGGGTCAGGCCCAAATTCCGACCCTTCGGTCTGGTTGGAGTGCGTTAATGCAATATGCGCCCGAGGCACGACAGCCAGTTGCCGCGTGCCAGCTTGAACAGCAGCTCTGCATCATAGCCATGGCGCGACAACTCTGACAAAAACGCCTGCACGCCGGTCACATCACCGATCAGATCGGGAATGATGCAACCGTCAAAGTCTGAGCCAAGGGCGACATGGTCTTCGCCAAGCTGCGCGATCAGATAATCCATATGGCGCAGCAATACGTCCCATCCCATGTCCGTGCGGGCCCGACCATCGGCGTTGAGATAGAAGGTCGCGTAATTGAACCCCACCAGCCCACCGCTGTCGCGGATTTGGTGCAACTGGCGATCGGTCAGATTGCGGGGTGAGGCCGCCTGCGCGAAAGCGTTGGAATGGCTCGCCACAAGGGGCGCGCTCGAAAGGGCGGCGACATCGTTGAACCCGGCTTCGTTCATGTGCGACAGGTCGATCACAACGCCCAGATCGTTGCACAGACGCACAAGATCTTTGCCCTTTTCCGTCAGGCCGGGGCCAATGTCGGGCGTGCCTGGAAACGCCATCGGCACGCCATGGCCAAAGATCGTCGGGCGGCTCCAGACCGGCCCAAGCGAGCGCAACCCGATGTCATGAAACAGATAAAGCGCATCAAGATCGGGGCCGATCGCCTCGGCGCCTTCCATGTGCATCACGCCTGCGATCACATCCTGCGCCATCGCCGCCGCGATATCTGACATCGAGCGGCACAGCTTGAAATCTTGCGGTGCGGCGCGTTCCATCCACTGCAGTAAACCCGCCATCCTGAGCGCAATCGGCTGGGCCACATCATGGGTCATCAGAGGCGGCATCGGCAAGTCATAGGGAGGATTGGCCATCAAAGCCCCGAAATCGGGCGGGGGACCTTTGGATTGCGGTGGCACGAAAATCGCAAACAGCCCCCCCGCAAACCCGCCCGCTTTCATGCGCTTGAGGTCAAGATGCCCCTTGCCGCCCGAGCCGAGCCACGTCTCTTCGCGCGGCGCTGGCGACATCATCAGGCGCAGCAAGAAATCGTTATGCCCATCGAAAAAGGGGATCAGGTCGGTCATGGTTGTGTCCTTGCGACAGGGACGTTTTGTGAGATTAAAAAAGCCTCGACCTCTTGCAGCAGGGCAGAGCAATCTGCGTCGACGATGCCAAGATGCGCGAACTGGGTGACGATGTTTTCCAGATAGGCTTTGCTCGTGCCAAGAAAGCCCGCGCCATGCGCGATAAGGCGGACTTGATCGGAGCGGCTCAGATCGGCGTCGATCACATCGGCGCAATGATCGGCCACGAAGGTCAGCGCGCGCCCGGGTTTGCCGTCGATCTGCGCGGTGACGAAAACGGGCAAATACCCCGGCCCAATCATTTCGCGACGCCATAAGATTTCCGTTTCGCGCTCCACGTCTTGGGCGGAGATGCGAAAGACCAGCCCCGCGCAGCCATCGCCCTGATCCAGTGCCGCCATCAGCCCGGGGCTGTCCTTTGTGCCCCGCCCGCCATTGTCGTCGACCAAGATAAACCGCCGGGCGAAATCTGGTACATAGGCGCGGCGCACATCACTAAAGCTCAGCGCCGGATCCCACATCAGCGAACCATAGGCGAAGACCCAAAGATCATCGGGGCCGCGATCTGCAAGGCAGTGTCGGCGTGTATCTTCGCGGGCCTCGTTGGAATAAACCCATTCCATAACGCTCGCCAGTTCGGGATGCATTTTGAGCACGGAGTCGACGCTGAAATCGCGAAAGAACGAAGTCAGCGGGTCCGCGATCTTGCCACGCAATTCGGGATGGTGGGCGAAGGGATCAGTCTTGAGGTCCACGGGTCGGCTCCTTTTTCTGCTGCCGCGCCCATCCCTCAGATTTATGCAGATCGCGATGCCGGATCCCTGTTTTGCCGTCTGGGCCCGCCTGCCGCGCAGGCGGAGCGACCGACAATCCGCTTGCGCACAGGGATTTGCGCGCGTGCGAGGCAGGCCTCACACGCAGGAAAATCGGATGCACTCAAGCGCCATCATTTCTTGTTGCGCGCGGACTTTTCTTCTTTGGTGAGTTTGTTGTTCCAGGCGTTGTTGCTCAAACCCAATTCGTTTGGAAGGGGTTTGGTTTTGCCAATCTTGACCTCACCGCCCTTGTTCAGGAATTCCTGAATAAGCGCATCATCCGTGGTTTCTTTAGGGACATGTTTCATGGACATAAACCTACCTGATCCGCCCTGTTCTTGTCACGCATCATCTGCCGAGGGTGGGCACGCGCCAAAGGGGCGGCTTGGTCGGTCTTTGATGTGACGGATCGCCCGAGTGTCTCGCGGTGCCGCGAACCTTGCGTGAAACGCTCCGCTTTAAGAGCGGCGCGCTGTGTCAGGGAATGCGTGCGATCATCGGCGTCGATCTGCGAAGGCCACCGAACCCCAGCATTTCGCCAAGACAACGATGCACGCCCGCCGCTAAAGGGCCTGCTCGGTGAAGTGCTACAGTGCTTCTGCCGCGGCCTCAAATTCGTCGTGACTCGTCAGGTCATAGAGGATTCTCAGACAACGGTTCGGCGCATTGGACTGTTGGGCAAACCAGCGGCTTTCATTAAGGAGAAGCCCAAGCACGGTGGTAACTATCTTGGCGGGCAAGCGCGATGCATACAGGTCGAGACAATCGAACGCCTCGCCGCGCGGAAGATCGGCGACCACATGGTCTGCAACGGCAAGCACCTGATCGCGCTTGGTGCGTATAGACGGGGGGAGCGAAGGGCCTTGGTGAAAGGATCGCGCAGGCGCTGATATGCGGCGCCGCTTGACAGCAGCATCAACCTCGGATCACTCGTCCGTTGCGTGACATCGGTGGCCCGCAAGGCAACGATGCGCATGGGCGGTGCGATGGGACCTTTCGCGCTGGACATGCAAAACGGGCCGAAGGTTTCCCCCTCGGCCCGTCAAATCCTGTCACAACGGCTTAGCGCTTGGACACGTCCACATAATCACGCGTCGTCGCGCCGGTATAAAGCTGACGCGGGCGACCGATTTTGTTGGTCGGATCCTCGATCATCTCTTTCCACTGCGAGATCCAGCCGACGGTGCGCGACAGCGCGAAGATCGGGGTGAACATCGAGGTCGGGAAGCCCATCGCCTCGAGGATAATCCCCGAGTAGAAATCGACGTTGGGATAGAGCTTTTTCTCAACGAAATAGGGATCTTCCAGCGCGATCCGTTCCAGTTCTTTGGCAACCTGAAGCGTCTCGTTATCATGCACGCCCAGCAGATCAAGCACCTCGTCAGCGCTTTCCTTCATGACTTTGGCGCGCGGGTCGAAGTTTTTATACACCCGGTGACCAAAGCCCATCAGACGGAAGGGATCATCCTTGTCCTTGGCGCGTGCGATATATTCCGGGATTTTATCCACGGTGCCGATTTCGCGCAGCATTTCAAGGCACGCTTGGTTTGCGCCGCCATGTGCGGGCCCCCAAAGACAGGCGATACCGGCGGCGATACAGGCAAACGGGTTGGCGCCCGAAGACCCGGCTAGACGCACGGTCGAGGTCGAGGCGTTCTGCTCGTGATCGGCATGCAGCGTAAAGATCCGGTCCATCGCCTTGGCCAGCGCCGGTTCAACTTTGTAAGGCTCGGCAGGCACCGAGAAACACATGTTGAGGAAGTTCTCAGCATAGCCCAGATCGTTGCGCGGATAGACGAAGGGCTGACCGATCGAATACTTATACGCCATTGCGGCGATCGTCGGCAGTTTTGCGATCAGGCGCATCGAGGCCACTTCGCGCTGCCACGGATCGTTGATATCAAGGCTGTCGTGGTAGAAGGCCGACATCGCGCCAACCACGCCCACCATCGTCGCCATCGGGTGGCTGTCACGACGGAACCCGCGGAAGAAATTGTGCATCTGCTCGTGCACCATCGTGTGGCGGGTGATGCGATATTCGAAATCTTCAAGCTCGGTTTTGTTGGGCAATTCGCCGTTCAAAAGCAGATAGCAGACCTCAAGATAATGCGATTTCTCGGCAAGTTGGTCGATCGGATAGCCACGATACAGCAGTTCGCCCTTGTCACCGTCGATAAAGGTGATCGAGCTTTCGCACGAGGCGGTCGAGGTGAAGCCGGGGTCATAGGTGAACACGTCAGCTTGCGCATAAAGCTTGCGAATGTCGACCACGTCCGGGCCGGCAGAGGGCGACAACACTGGCAGTTCATAGGTCTCCCCATGCAGCGTTAGCGTGGCAGTCTTTGAGGTCTCAGCCATGTATCTTCCCTTTCAATCGTCCGGCTGGGCCGCGCCGGTCTGAGGCGTCCGGGTATCGGCCCGGATAGGGCGGCCAGGCCTCAGGCCGCCTTGTCGCTTAGTCTCGCCAAGGTTTCCTCTTGGCCAAGAACAAGCATCATCTCGAATACGCTGGGGGTGGCGGCACGTCCGGCGAGGGCTGCGCGCATCGGGGCTGCGATCTTTCCCAGACCAAGCCCGTGGGCGCTGGCGACTTCTCCAACGGCTGCCTCCAGTTCTTCCCGCGACCAATTAGCGCGTTGCAGCACGAAGGTCAATTCTCTCAGTATACCACGGGATACATCATCAAGCGCTTTCGCGGCTTTCTCCTCAACCTCGATCGGCCGGGATGTCAGCGCAAAATGAGCCTTTTCAAGAAGTTGCGGCAGGATTTTCGCGCTTCCCTTGACGACGGGCAAGGCTGCCAACAGCGCCTCACGCTGCGTCGGGTCGAGGGATTTTTTTTCTGCGGCTGCGAGATAGCTGTCGATTTCGCTTAGTAATTGGGCATCCGGCGAGATCGCGATGTGTTGACCGCAAATATTCTCAAGCTTCTTGAAATCCAGCCGTGAGGGCGACTTGCCGATCCCGCCCAGACCGAACCATTGCTTGGCCTGTTCGTCGCTGAAAAATTCGTCATCGCCATGGCTCCAGCCGAGCCGCGCGAGGTAGTTGCGCATGCCGGATGCCGGGTAGCCCATTGCTTGATACTGCTCCAAGCCCACCGCGCCGTGGCGCTTGGACAGCTTCTTGCCATCGGGGCCGTGGATCAATGGAATATGGGCGAAAACGGGCACGTCCCAGCCCATTGCCTGATAGACTTGAATTTGGCGTGCGGCATTGGTCAGGTGGTCATCCCCCCGGATCACATGGGTCACGCCCATATCATGATCATCCACGACGACGGCCAACATGTAGGTGGGTGTGCCATCGGAACGTAAACAAATCATGTCATCAAGCTGATCATTGCGGATCGTGACATCGCCTTGCACGGCATCCTTGATCACCGTGGCGCCCTCACGCGGGGCCTTGAGGCGGATCACGAAAGGCGCGTCGGGGTAAGTGGCGGGATCGGCGTCGCGCCAAGGGCTTTGATACAGGGTTGAACGTCCCTCGGCCCGCGCGGTGTCCCGAAATTCGGCAATTTCTTCCTGGCTGGCAAAGCATTTATAGGCCCGACCGGTGGCAAGTATCTCATGGGCCACCTCGGCATGACGCGCAACGCCTGCAGCTTGGCTGACCACCTCCCCGTCGTAATCCAGCCCCAGCCAATCGAGCCCCTGCAGAATCGCCGCTGTCGCCTCGGGGGTAGAGCGTTCGCGATCCGTGTCCTCGATGCGCAGCAGGAATTTTCCGCCATGGCCGCGCGCAAACAGCCAGTTGAACAATGCCGTGCGCGCCCCGCCGATATGCAGATAGCCAGTGGGCGAGGGGGCAAAGCGGGTGACGATCTGCGAGGGGGAGAGCTGATCCGACATCTGGGGCCTTTCTACCGCGCGGCTTCGGGCGCGCGTTAACGTTTTGGAAACCATAAAGCGCTTAGGCTTTCTCGGTTGGATGCATAAGCAGGGACGGGGCGCAAGACAAGCGTGGCTTGGCAAGGGATCGGATCGAGCCCCCGTGAGGGGGCGATGACGCGGCCACGCGCGGGGCGTTTGCTCGGGGCGCTGGGGCGTGTTCTGCTTGGCGGATTGGCGGACCCGGCGCTTGCGCTGACGCGGGCTCGTGCGCGGCTTTTCTTATGGGTTCCCGTGGCGCTGTCGCTGGGCATCGGTGCCTATTTCGCCGCCCGATCCGAGCCCGGAACACCAAGCTACGCGATGGCGGCGATTGTCGGAATAATGGCCAGTTGGCTTTGGCTGCGCGGGGCAGACTGGGTGCGCTTTGGTGCAGCAATCATTGCCCTGGCCTGCGCGGGGTTCTTGCTGGCGGGGGCGCGCGCGCATGCGGTCGCGGCCCCGGTTCTAAGCTATCGCTATTACGGCCCCGTCGAGGGGCGCGTGATCGGGATCGATCGTGCCGCCTCGGACAAGCTGCGCATCACGCTCGATCAGGTGCGCATCGACGCGCGCACCCTGCCCAAGCGCGTGCGCATCGCGCTGGGCGATATGGGCGACAGTGATGTGCCCCCGCCCGGCAGTTTCGTGATGACCACCGCCCATCTGATGCCCCCGCCGCCGCCTGCCGCGCCGGGTGCCTATGATTTTCGCCGCGCTGCGTGGTTTAACGGGCTGGGCGCAATTGGCTATACCAGCGTGCCAGTTCTGCGCGCGGCTCCGCCTGAGCGCAGCGATCTTGGCCTTAGCGCGCATCGCGCCCGCCGTGCGTTATCGCAAGCGATTCAAGCGCGTATTCCCGGCCAGCCGGGCGCGATTGCCGCGGCACTGCTGACGGGGGATCGCTCGGGTCTGAGTGAGGCCACGCGCGAGGCGATGCGGCGTTCCAACCTCGCGCATCTGATCGCGATTTCAGGGCTGCATATGGGGCTGTTGGCGGGGTTCGTCTTTGCGCTGGTGCGCTATGGGCTGGCGCTTTGGGGCAATCGCGCGCTGGTCTGGCCAGTCAAAAAGATCGCCGCTATCGTCGCGCTGCTCGCCGCCACCGGATATTTGTGGCTGTCCGGTGCTGCCGTGTCGACCCAACGCGCCTGGATCATGGTGACGGTGATGCTGCTGGCGGTGTTGATTGATCGGCGCGCGCTCAGCCTGCGCAGGGTCGCGCTGGCGGCCACGGTGCTGCTGATCTGGCACCCCGAAAGCCTGATCGCTCCCGGGTTTCAGATGTCATTTGCTGCCACCACCGCGCTGATTGTCGCGCTGGGCCCATGGGCCCGTGTGGCGCGCCACATTCCCCGCTTGCTGCGCCCGCTGGCAATGCTGATTGCGACCTCGGTGATCGCAGGGGCCGCCACCGCGCCCATCGTGGCCGCACAATTCCACCGCTTGTCGGAATATGGCGTCTTCGCCAACCTTCTGGCGGTGCCAGCAATGGGCATGGTGGTGATGCCCGCAGGTGTCATTGCGGCGATCCTGTCGCTTATCGGGCTCTCGGCACCTGCCCTTTGGGTGATGGGGCTTGGCACGCGCTGGATTCTTGCGGTGGCCGATTATTTCGCGACGATTGAGGGCGCGGTGGTTCCCGTCACGCAGCCCGGGCCATGGGTGATCCCGTTGCTGTGTTTGGGGGCGCTCGGGGCGGTCTTAATGCGCGGGGCAGGGCGCAGCTTGGCCATCCTTCTCATCGCGCTCAGCGGCGTTTTATGGCTGCGCGCCCCCCAAGCCCAACCCGCGCTTTTAATTGCACCCGAGGGCGAACTGGTCGGGTTGATGACCTCGCAAGGCCGCGCGCTCTCCAAACCTGCGGCCAAATTTGTCGGCGCGCGCTGGCTGGAGGCCGACGGCGATTCCGCGACTGCTGCGCTCGGGGCCAAAAGAGCCGCTTTCAGCGGCCCTAATAGCGCGCGAGAGGCACGTTTCGCCGGGCGAAAACTGATCCATCTAAGTGGCAAAAGTGCGCTCTCGAATCTCGACACAGCCTGTCGCGATAATGCGCTGATCGTGATCAACGCGCGCGTGAAATCCGCGCCGAAAGGCTGTGACCTATGGGATCAAACTCGGTTGCGCAAAACGGGGGCAATCGCATTGGATGGCCAAGGCGAAGTGATGGCCCAAGCGCGCCCCGGCCCCCGATTGTGGAGCCGCTAGGTTTCATCTAGCCATAAATACTCATGATCCGACCGCGCAGTCCGGGCGCGGAGCATACAAAAAGGGCGCCCGACAGGACGCCCCTAAACCCTGTGCCGATGCGTATCAGTAACTCCGGATCAGCCCGACAAGCCGCCCTTGAACCTTGACCTGATCGTCGCGCAACAACCGCGTCTCATAGGCCGGGTTGGCGGCCTCCAACGCGATCATCCCGTTGCGGCGATAAAACCGCTTGAGCGTCGCCTCATGGCTGTCCACGAGCGCCACGACGATATCGCCATTCTCTGCCGTTCCGGTTTCGCGGATCACGACGATGTCGCCATCGTTGATCCCGGCCTCGATCATCGAATCGCCTTTGACTTCCAGTGCGTAATGCTCGCCACGCCCGGACACCATCGCGCCGGGCACGGCCACGTGATGGGAGACTTCTGAGATCGCCTCAATCGGGACACCGGCTGCAATGCGGCCCATGACGGGCAATT
The DNA here is from genome assembly GCF_040892615.1 of Thioclava arctica. NCBI lineage: Bacteria > Pseudomonadati > Pseudomonadota > Alphaproteobacteria > Rhodobacterales > Paracoccaceae > Thioclava > Thioclava arctica. The sequence continues at coordinate 67,909 of NZ_JBFRYC010000002.1, read as the reverse complement.
CCAGCGCATGCACCGCCTCGACAGGCATCGCATTACGCGGAGGATCGACCTTGTCGCCCTCAATCACCTTGGGTCTAAACCCAGACGGTGCGCCGAGCTTTTTCTCTAACACATCGGGCAGTTTCACGATTTCAATCGCGCGCGCGCGATGTGCCAAACGCCGGATAAAGCCACGTTCCTCAAGCGCCGTAATCAAGCGATGAATGCCGGATTTGGAGCGCAGATCCAGCGCATCTTTCATCTCATCGAACGAAGGCGGAACCCCGTCGCGGTTCATCCGCTTTTGAATGAATTCAAGCAATTCCAACTGTTTACGCGTCAGCATGTTCACCTCTTTGACATGGCCCTCGGCAAGCGTTCAGGTTATGTTCTAGCCCCGGTCGCGCCCCGTGTCAACGTGTTCTAGCTGTCGCGCTTAATCGAGTCGCAAGATATTGACCCGCGCACCGGCACGGCGCGCCACATCATCCTTCGGACGGATAAGCAAGCAATCCGCCGTCGCCAGCACACCAAGAAGGGCGGAGTCTTGGGCCGCGAATGGCGTCACGCGGGGCAGCGGGTCACCGGGGCTCAGCGTGGCGCGCATGTAATGGGTGCGCGCGCCGGTGGGGGCAACATCGGTGGCCAGCTCGGCAGGCTCGATACGCGGGGCAGGGTCGAGCCCCTGCAATTTTGCCAGCATCGGGCGCAGGAACAGCTCGGCGCAAACGGTGGCCGAGACCGGGTTTCCCGGCAGGCCCAGCATCGCAGCATCGCCCATCTTGCCTGCCATCAGCGGCTTGCCCGGACGCATCGCGATCTTCCAGAAGGCGCGCTCCAGCCCCAGTTCGCCCGCGACCTCGCCCACCAGATCATGCGCGCCAACCGAGGCCCCGCCCGAGGTCACCACCAGATCGGCGCCCTTGGCGAGATCAAACACCGCGCGCAAAGACTCGCGATCATCGCGCGCAATCGGCAACAGACGCACGCGCGCGCCGGCAGACTCGGCCAAGGCAGTGACGATGAAGCTGTTGGAGCAGATGATCTGATCAGGGCCAGGCGTTTCGCCGGGCATCACCAGTTCATCGCCGGTCGCAATCACCGCGACTTCGGGGCGGCGATAGACGCTCAGCTCGGAGACGTTCATCGAGGCCAGCAGTCCCAGATCGCGCGCACTCAGCGGGCGCTTCGGGTGAAAGCTGTCGCCGCGTTTGAAGTCTTGCCCCTCGGGGCGGATATTGCCATGGCTTTCAAGGTCTTGCGCCAGCGTGATCGTGTCATCCTCGCGGATAACATGTTCCTGCAGCACGACGACGCCATCGGGGCCGGGCACCGGCGCACCGGTGAAGATGCGCACGGCCTGACCGGGGGCCAGCGGCCCCTGATAGCTGCGCCCGGCGGCGGCTTCGCCCTCGACCCGCAGGCGCGCGCCGGGGCGATGATCGGCGGCGGCAATCCAGTAGCCATCCATTGCCGAGGCCGAAAACGGCGGTTGGGTCAGCTGCGCCTGTGCGGGCGCGGCCATCACCCGGCCACGCGCGTCACGCAGCGCCACGGTTTCGCACCCCAGCGTGGCGACCAATGCCAGAACTTTCTCCAGCGCCTCTTCGACTGACAGCATATGCTACGCCTCGTATCGTCCGGATTTACCACCATCTTTGAGCACCACGCGGATGCCTTCAATGGTCATCGACTTTTCCACCGCCTTGAGCATGTCATAGACGGTCAGCGCCGCGACCGACACCGCGCTTAGCGCCTCCATCTCGACGCCGGTCTGCCCCGAGGTCTTGACCGTGGCGGTGATGCGCACGCCGGGCAAGTCCGTATCCGGGGTCAATTCCAGCGTGACCTTGGTGATCGGCAGCGGATGACACAGCGGGATCAGATCGGCGGTTTTCTTGGCCGCCATGATCCCTGCGATCCGCGCAATCCCCAGCACGTCGCCCTTTTTCGCGCTGCCTTTGAGAACGTAATCAAGGGTTTCAGGGCGCATCTTCACGCAGCCCTCAGCCACGGCGATGCGGTCGGTCACCTCCTTGTCGGAGACATCAACCATATGGGCCTGCCCGGCCTCGTCGAAATGGCTCAGGCTCATGCGACCTCCAACAAGTTGGCGGTGGCCGCGGCCACATCGTCTTGGCGCATCAGGCTTTCGCCGATCAGGAAGCGGCGCGCGCCGACCTCAGCCATCGCGGCGAGGTCTTCGCGGGTAAAAATGCCGCTTTCGCAAACCAGATCGCGCCCGGCGGACAGGATTTCGGGGGCGAGTTGGCGGGTGACGTCCAGCGTGACCTCGAAGGTCTTGAGATTGCGGTTATTGACGCCCAGCAGCGGCGATTTCAGGTGCTTAAGGGCGCGCTCCAGTTCTTCGGCGTCATGCACCTCGATCAACACATCCATGCCCCAACCCATTGCGGCATCTTCCAGCTCGACCGCCAGCGCATCCTCGACAGAGGCCATGATGATCAAGATGCAATCAGCCCCCCAAGCGCGCGCCTCGGCAACTTGGTAGGTGTCATAGAGGAAATCCTTGCGCAAAGCGGGCAGGGCACAGGCGGCGCGGGCCGCTTTCAGAAACTCCGGCGCGCCTTGGAACGAGGGCGTATCGGTCAACACCGACAGGCAGGCCGCGCCGCCTGCTTCATAGGCTTTCGCCAGTGCGGGTGGGTCGAAATCGGGGCGGATCAAGCCCTTGGAGGGCGAAGCTTTCTTGATTTCTGCGATCAGCCCGTAGCCGGTGGCGGCCTTGGCGCTGAGCGCTTTGGCAAAGCCGCGCGTGGAGCCTTGGGCGCGTGCTTCGGCCTCGATGTCGGCAAGCGGGCGCGCGGCTTTGGCAGCGGCGATTTCCTCAAGCTTGTAGGCCTTGATCTTGTCGAGGATCGTGCTCATGCGCGGACCTCTTGCGTGATCCGGGCCAGCGTTTCCAGCGCGGTCTTTGCACGCCCGGAATCGATGCTTTCAGCGGCCATTTCTGCGCCTGATTTCAGATCGCTCACCTTGTCAGCCACCACCAGCGCGGCGGCGGCATTCAGGATGACTGCGTCGCGATAGGCCGAAGGCTCCCCGTCCAGCAGCGCGCGCAAAGCCGTCGCGTTCTCGGCCGGCGTGCCGCCCAGAATATCGCGGAACGGATGCACCGGCAGGCCCGCATCTTCGGGATGAATCTGCATCCCGCGCACCTTGCCATTTTCCAGCGCGGCCACGTCTGTCACGCCGGTGATGGTGATTTCATCGGTGCCGTCCGAGCCATGCACGAGCCACGCCTTTTCAGAGCCCAGCATCTGTAACGTCTCGGCCATCGGCCAGATCAGATCGGGCGCGAAAGCCCCGGTCAACTGGCGCTTGACGCCTGCGGGGTTGGTCAGCGGCCCGAGGATGTTGAAGATCGTCTTGCAGCCCAGTTCAAGGCGCACCGGCATCACATGTTTCATCGCGGGGTGATGGATCTGCGCCATCATGAAGCCGATCCCCGCCTCGGCCAGACCACGCTCGGTCGCTGCGGGGCCTGCCATCACGTCGATACCCAGCTCACCCTGCACATCCGCCGTGCCCGATTTCGAGCTGGCCGCGCGGTTGCCGTGTTTTGCCACCGGAACACCCGCACCAGCCACGACAAAGGCGGCGGCGGTCGAGATGTTGAGCGTGTGCATTCCGTCGCCGCCCGTGCCCACGATGTCGATCGCACCTTCGGGCGCGGTGATGGGCACGCATTTGGCGCGCATCGCGGCGGCGGCGGCGGCGTATTCCGATACACTTTCGCCGCGCGCCCGCATCGCCATCAACAGACCGGCGATCTGGGCGGGGGTGGCCTCGCCGTTGAACAGGATTTCAAACGCGGATTCGGCCTGCGCACGGCTCAGCGGACCTTCGGAAGCCGCAAAGATCAGCGGTTTCATTGCGTCGCTCATGCGGGCACCTTCAAGCTAACGCCTGCCTCTGTCAGGAAATTCTTCAGCATGGCATGGCCATGTTCGGAGGCGATGGATTCGGGGTGAAACTGCACGCCCTCGATGCGTTTTTCGCGGTGGCGCAGCCCCATGATCGTGCCATCGGCCAACTCGGCGGTGATTTCCAGGCATTCAGGCAGACTCTCGCGTTCGACCACCAGCGAATGATAGCGCGTCGCATGCAGCGGCGAGGGCAGGCCAGCGAACACGCCTTTGCCCTGATGCAGGATCTCGCCCATCTTGCCATGCACGATCTCGCTGTGGCGCACGACCTTGCCACCAAAGGCCTGCCCGATGGTCTGATGCCCAAGGCATACCCCCAATAGCGGCAGGTCAGCCTCGGCCGCAGCCAGCGTCAGCGGCAGACAAATCCCCGCCGCCGAAGGGTCGCAGGGCCCGGGCGACAACACGATTGCTTCAGCCCCCATGCCCATCGCTTGACTCACATCCAGCGCATCGTTGCGCCAGACCTGCACATCTGCGCCCAATTCACCGAAATAATGCACCAGATTATAGGTGAAGCTGTCATAATTATCGATGAGCAGCAGCATGGCCGGGCCTCGCGTTTTGGGGTCCCCCGTCTGGCCCTGAAAGTTGCAGGCAAATTTGCGCCTTGCAGCAAAAGAGGGGTGAACCGGGGATCGGGTCGGGCTATAGATGCAATTAGCGACGGGGTAGGGTCAAGGCCTCGTGCAAAAGGATGCGCGCGTAAAACGACGCGCGCGGGCAGTGGAGGCAGGCAGATGATGCGATCGGTGCTCAAAGGGGCGGCGCTGGGAACCGGGGTGAGCGTGCTGGTTCTGGGCACGGCCTCGATCATGGCCCCATTGCCGCGATCCACTCCGCCTGCCGTCGGTCCTGTTGATGTGCCCGCGGGGTCGGATTTCGCGCGCGGTCGCTCGGATCAGGTGCCCAATATGCCCAATCCCGCAGGTGCGCCGCTAAGTGCGCCCAGTGCGACACCGCGCGCGCCTGTCAGCCAATCCAATAGCGATCAGGTCGGCGCACAGATCGCGGCCAGCGATCCGGGCACGCGCCCGGTGACCGATGCGTTGGCCCCCACGCCTCAGCCCCAAGCGGGAGAGGCCTCGCAGGCGCTAGTCCAAGCGCCGGCGCCAGAACAGCCGATTCCCGTGCCCCCGCCTGGTGAGGTGCGAACCCCGGTTCTGGGTGCAAGTGAGGCGCGCCCCGAACCCGAGGCCAAGGTTACGATGCCTGACGCGCCTCCTGCCATGACGCCGCCACCGGCGGCGAGCGTGGCCCCGGCTGCGCCGCAAGGCGCTCCGGCAGGGTCTGGCACGCAAACCGCCTCCAGCCCCGCGCCGAGCAGCCCCGAACCGGCGCAAGGAACGGATGCGGGATCGGCGACACCGGATCAGCAGATGGCGGATTTGCCCCCGCTACCCGATGTGCAGGGGCTTGGCAGACCAAGCGGCGCTGGCATCACCGCGCTGCCCGACAGCGCGGCGGCCCCATCCAGTGAAGCACTGGCCCCGTCAGGTGAAGCCCCCGCGCCTGCCTTGCCCGATTTGCCGAAAATCGCCGCGGCGGACATGCCGCAGCCAGAATTGCAACCCGCGCCGCAGCCAAACGCGCAACCCGATATGGCGCCCGCAGAGGTGCCTCAGCCCGATGCTGACGGGCAAGCCATGCCCGACATGCCGCCAGCCAAGCCGCGCGTCATCACCCTTGGCTCAGAGCCGCAGCGCCTGCCGGGCCAGCCCGTTGAGGGCTTTCGCTCTGCGCCCAATGTCATCGTGGATCGTTTGCCCCAAATCGGCGCGCCCGGCGCAGATACGCCCCCCGCCGACGCGCCCGAAGCGGATGGCGGCCCTGGCGCAGATCAAGCGCCCGCTGCCGATAATACCGATCTCCCGCCGATTGAACGTTACGCGTTGCCCTTCGTTCATGACGACGCCAAGGCGCTGTATTCGGTGGTATTGATTGATCCGGGAATCGAGGCCGGCGGACTTGATGCCGCCACCATCGCCGCGCTTGATTTCCCCGTCACCATCGCGATTGATCCCACCCGCCCGAACGCGGCCGAGGATGCGCAGGCGTTGCGCGCGGCAGGGCATGAGGTCGCGATCTTGGCGGCAGATTTGCCCCCCGATGCCACGCCCGAAGACCTTGAGGTCGCGCTGGAGGCATGGCGCCAAGTGATCCCCGAAGCCGTGGCTGTAGTTGAACGCCCCAAGCCCGTCTTCCAGAACACGCGCAATCTGGCGCGCCAGATGGTGTCGACATTGGGGCGCGAGGGGCTGGGGCTGGTCACGCAGAACCGTGGCTTTGATTCCGCCGATCAGATCGCGTCTACGGTGGATTTGCCGCGCGCGAAAATCTGGCGGGTGCTGGATGGCGCGCGCGAAAAAGCCCCGGTGGTCGAGCGGATGCTGTCGCGTGCCGGGTTTGAGGCAGATCGCAATGGGCAGATCGTTGTGATGCTGTCGGCTTGGCCTGAAACGGTGAGCGCGCTGACACAATGGGCCCCCGACGCGGGGACGAAATACGATCTTGCCCCGGTGTCGGCAGTGGCGCTGCAAAACACGCAAGGTGCTGCGGCGGGCAATTGAGCTACCGCGCCCGTACAACGGGAAAGGCCGCGTAAGACCCGGCCGCTTAGCTGTTAGAGCGCGATTGTACGAACAGGCCCGCATCTTCGGCGGCGCGGCGCAGGGCGTTGGATTTGTGCACGCTTTCCTGATACTCGGCAAGCGGGTCGCTGTCATAGACAACACCGCCCCCGGCTTGAATATACAGCGTCTCATCCTTCACCAGCGCGGTGCGCAGCGCGATGCACATGTCCATCTCGCCATTGGCGGCGAAATAGCCCACGGCCCCGCCATAGATGCCGCGCTTTTCGGGCTCCAGCTCGTCGATGATCTCCATCGCGCGCACTTTCGGCGCGCCCGAAACGGTGCCCGCAGGCAGACCGGCCAGCAGCGCCGAGAGCGCGTCCTGCCCATCAGCCAGCTCGCCCACGACGTTGGAAACGATATGCATGACGTGGGAATAACGCTCGATGATGAATTTCTCGGTCGGGTGCACGGTGCCGATTTTGGCGACGCGCCCCACATCGTTGCGCCCGAGATCAAGCAGCATCAAATGCTCGGCCAGTTCTTTCTTGTCCGCCAGCAGATCTTCTTCCAGCGCCTTGTCCTCGGCCGGGGTCGCGCCGCGCGGGCGGGTGCCGGCGATCGGGCGGATCGTGACCTCACCCTCGCGCAACCGCACGAGGATCTCCGGGCTGGCGCCGACGATCTGGAAGCCACCGAAGTTGAGAAAGAACATGAAAGGCGAGGGGTTGGTACGCCGCAAGCTGCGATACAGCGCAAAGGGCGGCAGCGGGAAATCGGCGGCCCAGCGTTGCGCGGGCACGACCTGAAAGATGTCGCCCGCGCGGATGTAATCCTTGGCGCGCTCGACCGCCTCCATATAGCCCTGCTGGGTGAAGTTCGAGCGCATCTCGCCGACCTGACGCATTTCGCCCAGATTGCGCCCTTCGGTGGGGGAGCGATCCAGATCGCGCAGCGCATCCGACACCCGCTCGGCGGCTTGCGCATAAGCCGCGCGCGCCGACAGACCCGAGGATTGGAACGCAGGCGCGCACAAGATCACATCCCCCTTCACCCCATCGAGCACCGCCACGACGGACGGGCGCAGCAACATTGCATCGGGCACGCCGATGGGATCGGGGTTCACATTGGGCAAGTTCTCAACCAGCCGGATCGTGTCATAGCCCAGATAGCCAAACAGACCGGCAGCGGCGGCCGGGAGCCCCTCGGGCATCTCGATGCGGCTTTCGGCAATCAGGGCGCGCAGGGATTCAAAGGGATGGCCGGGCAGGTCTTCCCACGCCTCGTCAAAGCGCGCGGCACGGTTGATGCGTGCCTGCGTGCCGCGACATTCCCAGATCACATCGGGCTTCATGCCGATGATCGAATAGCGCCCGCGCACCTCGCCGCCCGTCACCGATTCCAGCATGAAGGAATTGGGCTGCGCCTCGGCCAATTTCAGCATCAGCGAGACCGGCGTGTCCAGATCCGCCGCAAGGCGCGCATAAACCAGCTGGTTTTGCCCCTTGGCCCAGCGGGCCTCGAATTCCTCGAAGGACGGCGAAAGAGCGACCACCTGCGGCCTCCTTATTGGATCTGCGACTGCACGGCTGTCACGGCCTGGCTGTCAAGCGTGAAGCCCGACTCGCTCTCAACCGCAGTTGCGTAGAAATTGAGCAAGTCATTGGCCAGCGACTGCGAAAGCTGCTGGGCAATCTGGCCGGAAATCAGCTTGGCGTCAGCATCGGTCATATCGGCTTTGATGATCTTGTCGGTGACGATCACATAAACCTTGCCATTGGCGCTGACCTGCGCGGCCTTGCCCGGATCGGTGGCGAAAACCTTGCCGATCACGGCGGGGGGCAGATCATCGGAGAAGCCACCGCGCGCAATGCTAGGCACCACGGTGGTGAGCAGCCCCGTCGCGCCCAGCGTTTTGCCGCCAGCGATCTCGTCCAGAACTGCTTTGGCGCGCGCTTCTTGGGCCGTCACTGCCTGATCGGCATGCCAAGCGGCGGCCACCTTGTCGCGCACCTTGTCAAAGGGGATCGGCGTCGGGGGCACGATGTCATCAAGACGCAGCGCAAAGACGCCGCCATCTGATAGATTCGCCAGATCGGGGAAGTCTTCCTTGGTCACGGCCAGCGCCGTTTTGCGGAACTCGTCATAGCCCGCAATGCCGTCTTTGCTGTCGGCGGTGAAGGCAATCTTGCCCAGCTCCATATCGGTTTCCTTGGCCATGTCTTCCAACGTGGCCCCTCCGGCCAGCTTGTCCGACAGGCTTTCGGTTTCCTGCGAAATATCGCGGCGGGCTTTTTCGGTCTCGGCCTCTCCGGCGAGCTCTTCACGCGCATCAGCAAACGAGGTCTGTTGCGCCGCGATAATGCCATTCATCGATAGCAGCGCGGGGCCTAGATCGGTGTCAATCGGGCCAACCACGCCGGGGGATTTGAGCGCGAAGACCGCAGCCCCCGCCTTGCCCAGTTCGTCTTGGCTGACATCGCCCAGATCGGCATCTTGCAGGGTCAATCCGCGCTCTTTGGCCAGATCGGCAAAGCTTGCCTTGCCGGCATCGAGCTTCGCCTTGGCGGCCTCGGCCGATTTCATATCGGGATAGACCAGCCGCTCGACCAGCCGCTTTTCGGGTTGCTTGAACTCGGAGATGCGCGAGTCATACTCTTGCTTTAGGGTCGCATCGTCGATTTTGACCTTGTCCTTGAGCATCTCGGGCGTCAGCCACGCATAGGTGATGTCGCGCGTTTCGGGTGCGGTGAAATCAGCGATGTGGTCTTTGTAATAGGCCTGAAGTTGCGCATCGGTGGGTTTGGCCACTGGGGTTGCCAGATCGGCCTCGGTGATTTCGGCCCAAGTAAAACCACGCTTTTCAGACACGAATTGGGTGTAGGCATCCGTCACCGCTTCGGGGGCTTTCACGCCGCCACCCACCACACTTTGGATGATCGAACGGGACAGGTCGCCGCGCAGTTGGGTTTCGAATTGCGGCTCGCTGTAGCCCTGCTGGCGCAATGCGAATTTATAGGTCTCGCGATCAAATTTGCCGCTGGCATTGTGGAAGGCCTGCACATCCAAGATTTGCTTTTGCAACTCGGCGTCCCCGACCGAAACGCCCAGACGGCGTGCCGCTTCGCCAAGGCTCGCCTCGCCGATAAGGCGGCTCAGCACTTGCTGATCCAGCCCCGTCGATTGCATCTGTGCCATCGTGACGGTTTGGCCCAATTGCTGCGAGCGGCTTTGCATCTCTTGGCGCAGCGCGCGGGCGTATTCGCTGACCGGAATCTGCGTCTCACCCACGGTGCCCACAGATTTCACATTGCCCGAAAAGGAGCGCAGGCCAAAGCCCCCAAGCCCCAGCACTAGCATTGCCAGCAAGATCCAGACGACCACGCTCTTGCCGTGACTGCGCAGCTTCATGGGCTTTCCTCCTCGGACGCTCTTTTGGCGGTGTTTAGGGCTTTGGCTGCAGGGCTGCAAGGCGTGCCATCAATTCCGTGATGGCAGGGGTGTCGATATTGGCAAATGCGATGCGCATTTGGCGGGTGGCTTGGGCGCTGCCTTGGGGCATGAACATGGTGCCCGGCAGCATCAAGACCCCCGCCTCGCGCACCAGCGCGCGGGCATATTCGGGCGAAGGGCGCGGGTCGGGATGGGTGGCATAGGCGAAATAGGCGCCACAGCCGAGCAACTCCCACCCCTCAAGGGCCTCAAGCCCCTGCGCCATCGCGGTGCGGCGTGCGAGGATTTCGCGACGCTCGCCTGCCAGCCAGTCCCCAAGATTGCGCATCCCCCAAAGCGCGGCCATCTGGCCAAGCTGATTGGGGCAGATCGCGACCGTATCGAGGAATTTTTCAACCTCGGCGAGGCGTGCCTCGCTGGCGACGATCGCACCCACGCGATGACCGGTTAGGCGGTAGGCCTTGGAAAAGCTGTAGAGCTGGATGAAATAATCCGACCAATCGGGATTGGTGAACAGATCATGGGGTGCGCCCTCGCGGCTGTCAAAATCGCGATAGGTTTCATCCACAATCAGCGCGATGGAATGACGGCGCGCCAGTTCCGCGAAAGCGCGGATCAGATCGGCGGGATATTCCGCTCCGCCCGGATTGTTCGGGCTGACCAGAACAATTGCGCGGGTGCGCGGCGTGATTTTGGCGGCCGCCTCGTCCGGGTCCGGCAGCAGTCCCGCGCCGGGGACAAGCGGCACGGTCTTTACGCCGGACATATCAAGCCACATCTTGTGATTGAAATACCATGGCGTGGGCAAGATCACCTCATCACCCGCCCCTGCCAGCGTGGCAATCGCGGCGCAAAACGCCTGATTGCAGCCCTGCGTGATCGCGACCTGTTCAGGCGCGATGGTGCCGCCATAATGGGGCACCCATTGCGCTGCAATCTCGGCGCGCAATTCGGGCAGACCCAGAACAGGGCCATACAGATGCGCTTGCGGGTCATGCAGCGCGGCCTGCGCAATCGCTTGGCGCAATCCTTCGGGGGGCAGATCGAGCGGCGCGGCTTGGCTAACATTGATCAAGGGGCGCTCGGGGGGGAAGTGCACCCCGTCCAGCCAGCGCCGCGCCTCCATCACCGGGGGGGCAAAGGTGGCGGCAATTGCGGGATTGAGCGGGTGGGGCATCGGGTGTCCTTTGGCTGATCGCGCGAGATCACCAGAGGGCGGCGGGATTGGCAAGTCGCGGATGCCTCCGGCGGGAGTATTTTTGGCCAGATGAAACGGTTATTTCTGCGATGAGTGGCGGATCGCAAAGCCGTGACGCACATACCATTCGCGCACCGTCAACGCGATCACCACCAGATCAAGCGCCGTCAGCAACAGCATCGAGATCGCATGATGCAGGCTCCAGAGATACATTTGATAGACCACAAAGGCGGTCAATAGCGCAACCGCGCCCGGATAGGCCCAAAGCACGCCGCGCATCAGCAAGACCACCACGACCAGTTTCAACGCGCCGTGACTGGTGAAGTAAAAACCATAAAAACTTTGCGTTTCGATCGAGAAATGCTGGGCTGCGTTGAGCAGCGCCGCAGCAATCGCGTCATGGGGGTCTTCGGTCAATTCTCGATGGGTCAGCCATTGCGCCAGTCGCAGCACCGCGTTGCCGGGCATGCCCAGCAGCGCCAGCCCCGACAGCGTTTCAGCCGCCGCGAACAGCCCCTTGAGCACGAGACTGATCTCAAACAACCAGTGCAGAAACCGCCCAAGGCGGGTGTTGGGGTCTGTCAGGCGCATTTATTGGGGCTCAATCCGTGCCGCGATAGGGCTGAACGTATTGCAGCGCCATGTCCCAGGGGAAGAAGATCCAGGTGTCCTGGCTGACCTCGGTGATGAAGGTATCGACCAGCGGCTCGCCTTGGGGTTTGGCGTAGCAGGTCGCGAAATGCGCCTTGGGGAACAGATCGCGCACCAGTTGCAGCGTTTTGCCGGTATCCACCAGATCATCGACGATCAGAATGCCTTCGCCGCCATCGTGCAGAAACGAGTCTTGCGCGGGTTTGATGACCTCGGGGGCGCGTTGTTCTTGGTGATTATAGCTTTTCACCGAGATCGTATCGACCATCCGGATGTCGAGCTCGCGCGCGACGATCGCGGCGGGCACCAGACCGCCCCGCGTGATCCCCAGCACACCGCGCCAGCTGCCACTGTCGGGCCCTTTACCATCCAGCCGCCACGCCAGAGCGCGGGCGTCGCGATGCAGCTGATCCCAGCTGACATGGAAACCTTTTTCATGGGGCAGCAAGTCGGGCATCGGTCTCTCCTTAGGTCAGGGCGAGTTTGAGGCCGAGCAGGGCGAGAAGGCCGCCAAAGACACGCTCGATCACGGATTTAAGGTTTAGATAGGCGGCGCGGGTTTTCGCAAGCGAGAACACGCGCGCCACAATCACATTCCAGCCCGCATCGTTGAAAAACACGATGCCAAGGATCGCCGCATAGGCCCAAAGCGGGGCAGCGGGGGGAATGAAGGTAAGAAAAATCGTGCCAAAGAACACGGCCGGTTTGGGATTGGCGAGTTGCGTCGAGATGCCCAGCCAGATCAGCCGCAGAGGCGAGCGGTCTTGTGGCAGGCGGGGCAGGTCGGTCTCGAGCGGATCGCTTGCATGGCGCCACATCTTGAAGGCCAGCCACAGCAGATAGGCGGCACCTGCGAATTTCAGCACGCTCAGCAGGCCGGGCGCAATCTTGAACACCAAAGCCAGACCAAACAGCGCCGCCGCCGCCCAGATACACGCGCCAAGGCCGATTCCAATCGCCAGCCAGACGCCGCGCACGAAGCCCTCGCGCAGGCTGGTGCGCATCGCCAGCAACACCGCAGGCCCCGGCGACATTGCTGCCGCCAGATGCACGAAATACAGCGCTGTGAAGGCCGCGAGGCTCATATCCGCTCTTTCAGATCAGTCTTTGCGACCGGTGACCACGTCGATATCGGGCGCATCGACCGCCTTCATGCCCACGACGTGATAGCCCGCATCGACATGCAGCGTCTCGCCCGTCGTGCCCGAGCCCAGATCGGAGAGCAGATAGAGCGCGGCCTTGCCGACCTCTTCCTGCGTCACGTTGCGGCGCAGCGGTGAGTTCAGCTCGTTCCACTTCATGATGTAGCGGAAATCGCCGATGCCCGAGGCCGCCAGCGTCTTGATCGGACCTGCGGAAATCGCGTTGCAGCGGATGTTGTTCTTGCCCAGATCCTCGGCGATGTATTTCACCGAGGCCTCAAGCGCGGCTTTGGCGACGCCCATCACGTTGTAATGCGGCATCACCTGCTCGGCGCCGTAATAGGTCAGCGTCAGCAGCGAGCCGCCATCAGTCATCAGCGCCGAGGCGCGTGCGCAGACGGCGGTGAAGGAATAGACCGAAATGTCCATCGTCATAGTGAAATTGTCGCGCGAGGTGTCGACGTACCGGCCGCGCAATTCATTTTTGTCCGAGAAGCCAATGGCGTGGACGACGAAATCCAGCTTGCCCCATTTCTCTTTGAGCGTCTCGAACAGCCGGTCGATCGAGGCGCCATCGGCGACATCGCATTCGATCAGAGTATCCGCGCCCAATTGGGCGGCCAGCGGCCCCACGCGCTTTTTCAGCGCTTCGCCTTGGTAGGAAAAGGCGAGTTCCGCGCCGGCATCGCCCAGCGATTTGGCAATCCCCCAAGCGATGGATTTATCATTCGCGAGGCCCATAATCAGGCCGCGTTTGCCCGCCATCAGGTTATTCGACATGTCAGGTTTTCCCCCGCTTCGGTCTGGTAAGTCTGAATGCTTTAGGCGAAAGGTGAAGAGGCATCAAGGCTACTGACCCTCGGTAAGAGCATTCTGACGCGGGGCAGGGTGAAAGCCACACGCAGGATCGGGGGAAATATGAGCGACAGAAGTGGAATTTTTGCGGGCGATGACCCGTTTGCGATTGCACAAAGCTGGCTTGATGAGGCCCAGCAATCTGAGATCAACGATCCCAACGCGATTGCGCTGGCGAGTGTTGACGCGGACGGTTTGCCCAATGCGCGCATGGTGCTTCTCAAGGAAATCGAGAGGCTGGACGCGCCCTCGGGCGGGGCTTTTGTGTTTTATACCAATTACGGCTCGGTCAAGGCGCGCGAAGTCGAGGGCGCGGGTAAGGCGGCCTTCGTGATGCATTGGAAATCGCTGCGCCGCCAGATTCGGGTGCGCGGGCTGGTGACGCGCGAGGATGGGCCGCAGGCGGATGCCTATTACGCGTCGCGTTCGCTCAAATCCCGGCTTGGTGCCTGGGCCTCGCGACAAAGTGAGCCATTGTCATCGCGCGCGAGCCTGATGGCCGATGTCGCAAAGATCACCGCGACGCATGGCACGAACCCAAAACGCCCCGAGTTCTGGGGAGGGTTCAGAATCAAGCCCTTGGAGATAGAATTCTGGGCGGATGGCGCGTTTCGTCTGCATGATCGGTTCCGTTGGGCCCGGGTAACGCCCGATGCCGCGTGGCAAATTACTCGGCTGAATCCCTGAATTTCACGCTTCGTGAAATGCGAAGCCACTTGAATCACGAGGAATTCTCTTGATGATCCACCTCTTGAAGCGCCAGACTGTCCGCACGAAAGACATGCGAACAGGAAAGCTCGAACATGCAGACGGGATGGAAGATGTTAGGCGAGCGCCCCGAATTGCTGAGCGAGATCACGGGAGAGGTGAAGTGGTTCGACCCGGTCAAAGGGTTCGGATTCATTCTGGATCAGACCGGTGGGCCAGACATTTTGCTGCATGCCAATGTCTTGCGCAATTTTGGTCAGGGCTCGGTGGCCGATCATGCCCAGATCACGGTCAAGGTGCAGACTACGCCGCGGGGTGCACAGGCCGTCGAGGTTACGGCGATCACACCGCCCGAGGGCGAAATGGTCGCCCCGATCGAGGATTTGGGCGAGAACTCGCCCGAAGAACTTATAGCGCTGCCGCTGGAGCCTGCTCGGGTGAAGTGGTTCGAGAAGGGCAAGGGCTTTGGCTTTGCCAATGTGTTCGAGCGCGACGAGGACGTGTTTATTCACATGGAAGTGTTGCGCCGCTCGGGCTTTGCCGATCTGGCACCGGGCGAAGCGGTGTGTCTGCGTGTGATCGAGGGCAAGCGCGGTCGGATGGCAGCACAGGTTCTGGCATGGGACGCAACCTTGCGCGAGACGCGTTAGGCGCAGCGCTGTTGCGGCTGATGATCCCGATTCTGGCGCTGAGTGTGGCGCTGTTTCTGGATGTTACATCGGCGCATGCGCAAAACCAAAGCGCCCCTCAGTGCCGCGATGATTTGGCGATCGTGTCTCAGAACGGGCAGCTGTCGCAATTCAACGTCGAAATCGCCGATACGCCCGCCGCGCGCGCGCAGGGTCTGATGGGGCGCCCCCATATGCCCAGCAGCGCAGGCATGTTGTTTGTCTATCCCACTGCGCGCGACGTCTCGTTCTGGATGCATGACACTTTGCTAGGGCTCGACATTATCTACATCGATGCGGCGGGCCGGGTGGTGCACATTGCGCGCAACGCCAAGCCGATGGATGACACGCCGCTTCCCTCGGGTGCGCCGGTGCAATTCGTGCTTGAAATCAACGGCGGATTGGCCGCGCGGCTGGGCATCAAAGAGGGCGCTCTGCTGGCTCATCCCAGGATAGATCAGGCGCGCGCGGCATTTCCCTGTCCGTGACCCCTTTCCTTGGCCGCGCGGGGCGGCTATGAAACCCCCAGTCGGGGCGTAGCGCAGCCTGGTAGCGCGTCTGTTTTGGGTACAGAAGGTCGTGAGTTCGAATCTCGCCGCCCCGACCATTCCTCTCTCTTTCGGTCATAAAACTTCGCGTGTCACTATATCTTGTGGCGGCGTTGCGCTGTGGCACTAGGGCCACGCCCGCCGATTCCGCGAGAAAAATCGTCATCCCCCTGTCACATTGTCCACAAGATATTGGGGAATGTGGATCAATTGCCCACAATCACGGCGTCGTTATCGCCAAGTCCTATAGATCACAGGCATTTTTCTGTCGCACCCAAGCAAGACTGTCCACAGCCCCGGTGTGGATGAATCGGGTCGACCTCGTCAAATGGGCTTGGTCAACACAAAAATGGCCCTGAACAGCATTAAAGAGTCGTTGACGGATCGCTAGCCCTACGGCAGGTTGTGGTTTGTCAGCGGCGTCACTACCAGATGTAGTGGGGCAGGTGGGCTAAGGGACAGGAATTGGGATGGCAGCAGTCTGTGTTGCCGCGACTCGCACAATTGTGTTGCGAGCGCCCGATCTGACTTTGCCCACTGCCCAGCCACTCTTGAATAATCAGACGGGATTTGGGCAAATGAAGATCGAACGGAAATTCACCACCGAAGAGACCGGCGCCTATGGGGCACTGGCCTTCACGACAACCGCTTCCGAGATTCGCAATCCCGATGGCACGGTGGTGTTTCGCAACGATTCGGTGGAAGTGCCCAAGCGCTGGAGCCAAGTCGCCTCGGACGTGCTAGCCCAAAAGTATTTCCGCAAGGCAGGCGTTCCGGCGGCGCTGAAAAAGGTCAAGGAAAAGGGCATGCCCGAATTCCTGTGGCGCTCGGTTCCTGATGAAGAGGCGCTGGCTGGCCTGCCCGAAGAGGCACGGTTCACGGGCGAATCCTCGGCCAAGCAAGTGTTCGACCGTCTGGCGGGTGCGTGGTGCTACTGGGGCTGGAAAGGTGGCTATTTCACCACCGAGGCCGATGCGCGTGCCTATTATGACGAGATGCGGTTCATGCTGGCCGAACAGATGGCCGCGCCGAATTCGCCGCAATGGTTCAACACCGGCCTGCATTGGGCCTATGGCATCGACGGGCCGTCGCAGGGTCATTACTACGTCGATTTCAAAACCGGCAAGCTGACGAAATCAGCCTCGGCCTATGAGCATCCCCAGCCCCATGCCTGTTTTATCCAGTCGGTCAAAGACGATCTGGTGGGCGATGGCGGCATCATGGATCTCTGGGTACGTGAGGCGCGTCTGTTCAAATACGGCTCGGGCACGGGCACCAACTTCTCCAGCCTGCGCGCGGCCGGTGAGTCGCTTTCGGGGGGGGGCAAATCCTCGGGGCTGATGGGCTTCCTTAAAATTGGTGACCGGGCTGCGGGTGCGATCAAATCGGGCGGCACCACGCGGCGCGCCGCCAAGATGGTGATCTGCGACATGGATCACCCCGATATCGAGCAATTCGTGAACTGGAAGGTGATCGAAGAGCAGAAAGTCGCCAGCCTCGTTGCCGGCTCGAAACTGCATGAGCGTGAGCTGAACAAGATTTTCACGGCGATCCGCGAATGTGATGGCTCGGACGAAACCTCGGTCGATCCCGCCAGCAATCCGGCGCTGAAAGAGGCGATCAAATCCGCCAAGCGCGTGATGATCCCGGAAACCTATATCAACCGCGTGTTGCAATATGCCCGTCAGGGTTACGCCAGCATCGAATTCCCGACCTATGACACCGATTGGGATAGTGAGGCCTATGTCTCGGTCTCGGGTCAGAACTCGAATAACTCGGTGCGCGTGACCAATGCCTTCCTGCAAGCGGTCAAGGATGACGCCCCGTGGGAGCTGATCCGGCGCACCGATGGCAAAGTTGCGAAAACCATCCGCGCCCGTGAGCTGTGGGAGCAGGTCGGTCACGCCGCTTGGGCCTGTGCCGATCCGGGCATCCAGTTCCACGACACCGTGAATGATTGGCACACCTGCCCCGAAGATGGCGCGATCCGTGGCTCCAACCCGTGCTCGGAATACATGTTCCTTGATGACACGGCGTGTAACTTGGCGTCGATGAACCTGCTGACCTTCTACAAGGACGGCAAGTTTGACGCCCAAGCCTATGTCCACGCGACTCGTCTCTGGACCGTGACGCTGGAAATTTCGGTGCTGATGGCGCAATTCCCGAGCCAAGAGATCGCGCAGCGCTCGTATGATTTCCGCACGCTGGGTCTGGGCTATGCCAATATCGGCGGTCTGCTGATGAATATGGGCTATGGCTATGACAGCACCGAGGGCCGTGCGCTGTGTGGCGCTTTGACCGCCGTGATGACGGGCGTGTCCTATGCGACTTCGGCCGAGATGGCGGGCGAGTTGGGGCCGTTCCCCGGCTATGAAAAGAACGCAGCCCACATGCTGCGTGTGATCCGCAACCACCGCACCGCTGCGCGCGGCAAAACCGAAGGCTATGAAGGCCTTGCGGTCAAGCCGGTCGCATTGGATCATGCAGGCTGCCCCGATCAGGGTCTGGTCGAGCTGGCGCAACAGGCTTGGGACGAGGCGCTGAGCCTTGGCGAGAAGCACGGCTATCGCAACGCGCAAGTCTCGGTCATCGCACCGACCGGCACGATCGGTCTGGTGATGGATTGCGACACCACCGGCATTGAGCCCGACTTCGCACTCGTGAAGTTCAAGAAACTCGCAGGCGGTGGCTATTTCAAGATCATCAACCGCTCGGTGCCTGCCGCGCTGGAAAAGCTGGGCTATGGGTCTGCGCAGGTCGAGGAAATGATCGCCCATGCCGTGGGTCACGCCAGCCTTGGCAACTGCCCCGATATCAACACCACCGCGCTGATCGGGCATGGCTTTGGCCCGCGCGAGATCGAGAAGATCGAGGCCGCGCTGCCCACCGCCTTCGATATCCGCTTCGTGTTCAACCAGTGGACGCTGGGCGAAGAGTTCTGCACCAAAACGCTGGGCATCCCGGCCGAGAAGCTGAACGATCCGACCTTTGATCTGCTGCGTCACCTTGGCTTTACCAAGGCGCAGATCGAGGCCGCCAATAACCATGTTTGCGGCACGATGACGCTGGAAGGTGCGCCGCATCTGAAAGACGAGCATCTGGGCGTGTTCGATTGCGCCAATGCCTGCGGCAAGATCGGCAAGCGCTATCTGTCGGTGGCCAGCCACATCACGATGATGGCGGCGGCGCAAAGCTTCATCTCGGGGGCGATCTCGAAGACGATCAACATGCCCAACTCGGCTTCGATCGACGAGACGCTGGCCGCTTACGAACTCAGCTGGTCGCTGGGGATCAAGGCGAATGCGCTCTATCGTGACGGTTCGAAACTGAGCCAGCCGCTGGCTTCGGCGCTGATCGAGGATGACGAGGAAGCCGAAGAGATCCTTACCAACGGCTCGGCGCAGGAAAAGGCCGCCGTGCTGGCCGAGAAGATCATCGAGAAGGTGATCGTCAAGGAGGTCGTGCGCAGCCACCGCGAAAAACTGCCCTCGCGCCGCAAGGGTTACACGCAAAAAGCCGTGGTCGGAGGCCACAAGGTTTACCTGCGCACGGGCGAATATGATGACGGCGATCTGGGTGAGATCTTCATCGACATGCATAAGGAAGGCGCGGGCTTTCGCGCGATGATGAACAACTTCGCCATCGCGGTGTCGGTTGGCCTGCAATATGGCGTGCCGCTGGAAGAGTTCGTCGATGCCTTCACCTTCACCAAGTTCGAACCTGCGGGCATGGTGCAGGGCAATGACAGCATCAAGAACGCAACCTCGATCCTCGATTATGTGTTCCGCGAACTGGCGGTGAGCTATCTCGACCGCACCGATCTGGCCCATGTCAAACCGCAAGGCGCAAGCTTTGACGATCTGGGTGGCGGCGAGACCGAGGGCAAGCCCAATGTCGAGCCGGTCTCGGATAAAGCCAGCAAGTCGCTGGAAGTGCTGCGCCAGATTTCCTCGACTGGCTACCTGCGCAAGCGGATGCCGCAAGAGCTGATGGTGCTGCAAGGCGGGGGCGGTCTCAGCGCGCTGGCCGGGGGCAAGATCAGCGATGTGCTGACCAGTGAGACCGTGCAAGCCAAGGTCACCACGACAACCGCCGTATCTTCGGGCGGGGTCGCAATGGACGCGCGCGTCAAGGCCAAGCTGCAGGGCTATGAGGGCGAGGCCTGCGGCGATTGCGGCAACTATACGCTCGTGCGCAACGGCACCTGCATGAAGTGCAACACCTGCGGCGCGACCAGCGGCTGTAGCTGAGGACAATGACAAAGGTCCGGTGCCATGGCGCCGGGCCTTGAACGATACGCCCGCGAAGACGGGACGGAGAAGGGACGCAAGTGGAACTGATCGTTGGAAATAAGCGGGTGACGCCCGAGGCGCTGCGTGAAATCCCCGGCGGGATCGAGGCCGATCTGACCGGTGAGGCGCTGACTTCGCTGATCGACGCGACGTTTAGGGGCTATGCCTCGATTGAAATGCTGGGCGGTGATCTGAACCGCCAGCGCATGGATGTGATCGACATCCGCATGGCGGGCGCTGCGACCACGGTCACGCTGCGCAGCCAAGGCGCGATGGCGCTGCACTGAGAGACGACTGAGATCCGGGGCGGGTGCGCTCGCCCTAGACGCTGAGAAGGCCCAGGCGAAACCAATAACACCTCGGGCGGTGAATCAACGAGCCTGATCAGCGAGACTGGCCCCTTCCGTCCCTTTCGGAGGGGGTCTTTTCATATTCGGCGGGGCCTTAGATTTCGTCCGGTAGCCTGCGCCCGAAATAGAAGCGTAGCCCGCGCATCGACAGCACGTGCATCCCGATCAGCGCCAGCCCCATCAACAGGTCGACCTTGACGCCTAGACCTTGCAGCGGGGCGAAATGGGTCGCAGCGGTGATGGAAATCAAGGTCAGCGCACTCGTCAGTAGGGGTGCGGGGATGCGCGGCAGCGGGCTGACCCGGTGCAGCCGCCACAGCGTCAACGCCAGCCCCACTGCCTCGGCCGCCGTCGAAAGCCAGATCACGAACACGAATGATCCGGTTTCGCGCAGGACCAGATAGCTCACCGGCAAGATCAACACGCGCGGCAGGTTTCCCCACATTCCATTGCTGCTTTGCCCGACCGACAGCGCGACCACCGTCGGCCCGGTCTTGGCCACGCGCACCGCCTGCAACACTGCAAACGGAATGAGCAGCCCGCTCAGGCTGGCGTATTTCGCGCCCAAAAGCAGATGGATCACAGGCGTGCCCAGCAAAAACACGCCCAGCACCAGAACAGAGCCGGTCAACAAAGCGGCTTCGAACGCGGCCTTGGCCAGATGACGTTGGACGTCGGGCCGACCTGCTGCGCGTGCGGCGGCCAGCTTGGGCAAAAAGAAATTCTGGATCGTCTTGGCCCCGATCAAGGTTGGCGTCAGCGTCAGCGTGACCCCCATCGCGAAAATCGCCAGCGCCTCCATCCCGGCCAAGCGCCCGACAATCACCTTGTCGCCCTGAAACACCAGATACATCATCGCGGCATTGACCAATAGCGGCGCGCCAAACTGCATGGATTGGCGCATCTCTGCCCGGTCCAGACGCAACTGATAGCGCCGCTCGGCCATAAGATGCGAGGTGATTACCCCAAGGATCGTGTAAATCAGCATCGCCCAAAGCGCCGCGCGCCAATCGCCAAATATGCTTGCCAAGGGCCATAGCGCCAATAGCGCGCCAAATGCGGGCAGCGTGCCCGTGAGCAGTACCGGCAAATACCGCCCGCTGCGCTGGGCACGGTGAATGTCGAAATGTTGCAGCGCATTGAGCAGCGGGATCAGCGCCAGCCAGCGATAGGCCGAGGTGGCTTGCGGAATGCCCATGAAATCGGCGATCGGCCCCGCCAGAACCAACAGCGCCACCGCCGAAAGAGTGCCGCGCAGCACCTGAAACCCCTGCAAAGCGGCCTGAAAGCGCGGATCATTGCCGCGCGGCGATTGCACGATTTGCTGATGCAGCTCCAGCGTCGAGGCCATTTCCAGCACCGCCATCACCATCGCAAACGTCGCCGCGACCCCGTAATCGGCCACCGGGATCAACCGGGCCAACAACAGGTTGCGCGCCAGCAGCAAAGCCGAGGTCGCGGCATTTCCGCTCAGGATAAACAGTGCGGTGCGCAGCATGAATGGATCGGGCCTCGCGGCGTCTGCGCGAGGCATCGAGTGACGCAACGGCAAGGGACGGGTTTGCTTTCGGGCAAGTTTCGGCGCTTGCTGGCTTGCGGTCAAGCGTGGGCTGTGGCTGTTGTGACATGCTCGCAACGCTGTAAGGCGCATTGGGCTTGTCAGCCCAGGGCTCTTCCTGTTCAACTCAATGCAAAATGAGACTGGCAGAGCATGGCACCCAAAAAGACTGAGCCCTTCACAAGCCCCAGCACGGCGCTCTTGCGCGTCGCCAAGGGTGATCTTTGCGCGGGCTGCGGGCTCTGTGCCGGTTTGGCGCCCGGGCGTATTACAATGGAGATGACGCCGCCGGGATTTCCCCGCCCAGTGCAAGTCGCGGATCTGAGCGGGCCGCAAGAGGCCTCGATCTGGGCAAGTTGCCCGGGATTGGGGCAATCGAGCGCGCGCGCAGGCGAGGGCCGCGACCCGCTTTGGGGGCCGTATCAGCAGATGGTGACGGGCTGGGCGGGCGATGAAAGCGTGCGGTTTGCCGGCGCTTCGGGGGGTGCATTGTCGGCGCTGGCGGCGCATCTGCTACGCTCGGGGCGGGTGGATGGCGTGATCCAGATTGAGGCCGATCCGGCCTCTCCCACCGCCAACCGCACGCGCATCAGTGAAACGCCTGAGCAGGTGGCACAGGCGGCGGGCTCGCGCTATGCGCCCTCCAGCCCGCTTGCGGATCTGGCGCAATATCTGGCCTCGGGGCGGCGCTATGCCTTTATCGGGAAACCCTGCGATTGTTCGGCGTTGCGCGCGCTAAGCCTGCAACACCCGGCCGTGGCACGCGCCTTCCCGGTGATCTTGTCATTCTTTTGTGCGGGCGTTCCAAGTGCTGCGGGCGCGCAAAAACTGCTTGCGAAAATGGGCGTCGCAGAGGATCAGCTTGCCGCCTTTCGCTATCGCGGAAACGGGTGGCCGGGGCGCGCGACGGCGACGCTTGGCGATGGCAGCACGCGCGATCTCGACTATCATTCCGCTTGGGGCGGGGTGCTAGCGCATCACGTTCAGCATCGCTGCAAGATTTGCGCCGATGGCACGGGCGTGGCCGCCGATCTGGTCTGCGCCGATGCCTGGGAGACCGATGCCAAGGGGTATCCGGTCTTTGACGAGGCCCCCGGCGTCAGCCTGATCGTGGCGCGCACGCGACTCGGCGCCGAGATCTTGGCACAAGCGGAAGCAGCAGGCGCGGTGCAAACGCAGCCTTTCGATGTCGCCAAACTTGCCGCGATCCAGCCGGGTCAACGCGAGCGCCGTCGGGCGCTGTTTGCCCGCCTTGCTGCGCTGCGACTGGTGGCGCGCCCGGTGCCCGTTTATGTCGGGATGGACCTGCGTGCCTGTGCGCGCCAAAACCCGATTGTACGGAATTTGCGCAACTTCTCGGGCACGATCCGACGCGCATTTTCGAGGCCAAAATGAGTCGCCCGTTGCGCATCTGCCTGATTTTTCACTCGACTCGCTCCGACAATCTGGGCGTTGGTGCGTTGACCGTGTCTGAGGTTGCGCTGCTGCGCAAACTGGGGCGGCAGATGGGCCGCGAGATCGCGATCACGGTGTTGGACTGGAAAGACGCGCGCGCGCCTTACGTGGCTGGCGATGACCTCACATTGATCGAGGTGGATGGCGCTTTTCTGAAATCTCCCAAAGGCTTGTTTGCCACTCTTAAAGCAAACGATTTGGTGATTGATATCGGAGGCGGCGATAGCTTCGCCGATATTTACGGCGCAAAACGGCTGATCCGAATGTTCTGGATGAAGTTCGCCGCGCATCTGGCGGGCACGCCTTTGGTGGTGGCCCCGCAGACGATCGGGCCGTTTTCGAAACGCTGGTCGAAATGGCTGGCGCGGATCACGCTCAACCGCTCGGCGCTGGTGGCGGCGCGCGATGAGCGCTCGGGTGAGGCGTTGCGCGCGCTGGGCTATCGGGGGCCGATTGTGGCGGCTTCGGATTTGGCGCTGCGGCTGCCCTATCAACCGCCTGAACGCGCCGAGGGAGGTGCGCCGCGCGTCGGGATCAACGTCTCGGGGCTGTTGATGGCGGGGGGGTATCAGGGCGGCAATGATTTTGGCATGAGCCTTGATTATCCGGCCCTCATCGCGCGGCTGATTGAGTGGTTTAAGGGGCAGGGTGCCGAGGTGCATCTGGTGCCCCATGTGATCGTGCCAAGCGGGCCGATGGTGATCGAGGATGATCTGCGCGCCTGCGAGGCGCTGGCTGGCACGCATGGCGTGATCTGCGCGCCTGCGTTTGACAGCCCGGGTGCTGCGAAATCCTATATTGCGGGGCTCGATTTCTTTACCGGCGCGCGGATGCATGCCTGTATCGCGGCGTTTTCCAGCGGTGTGCCAGTGGTGCCGATGGCCTATAGCCGCAAATTCGCGGGGCTGTTTGGCACGCTGGGCTATACGCGCACTGTGGATTGTACCGCCGGTTCCGCCGATCAGGTGTTTGGCGCGATCACCGAGGGCTATGTCATGCGCGACACGCTGGCGCGCGAGATGAAAGAGGCGCTGGCCAAGGGGCTTGTGCGGTTGGGGGCCTATGACACGGCGCTCTTGAAGCTGATGGAGGGGATCCGTGGCTGAGGCTGCCGTTATCATCCCGCATTACAATGATGTGGCCCGCCTGATCCGCTGCCTGGAACGGCTTGCACCCCAGATTGACGCGCGCTGCGAATTGCTGGTGGTCGACAATAACTCGACCGTCGATCTGAACCCGCTGCGCGCGGCCTTTCCCGATCTGCGCATCGTGACCGAGACGAAAAAGGGGGCCGCCGAGGCGCGCAATCGTGGCGTAGCTGAAACCATGGCTGAGCGGTTGTTTTTCATCGATAGCGATTGCGTCGCTGATCCCGACTGGATCGCGACCGCGTTCGCTGTGATGGCGCGCGGTGATCTGGTGGGCGGGCATGTCGCGGTGTTTGACGAAACCCCGCCGCCGCGTTCGGGGGCGGAGGCGTTCGAGACGGTCTTTGCTTTCGATTTCCGCCGCTATATCGAAGAAAAAGGCTTTTCCGGCACCGGCAACCTGCTGACGCGGCGCGATGTGTATCAGGGCACGGGACCGTTCATTGCGGGTCTGTCCGAAGACCTCGATTGGTGCCGACGCGCGACGGCGAAAGGCTACCGGCTGGTCTATGCTGAAGAGCTGCGCGTGGGTCACCCTTCGCGTCAGGATTGGGCGGCGCTGGCACGCAAATGGCGGCGATTGACCGAAGAGGGGTTCGGCGTGAACGGATCGGCCCCGCTGGAGCGCCTGAAATGGGCGGGCAAAGCGCTGCTGATGCCGCTTTCAATTTTGGCCCATACCCCCAAAGTGCTGCGTCACAAGGGGCTGAACGGCGCGGGCGAGCGGGGGCGTGCGCTGGTGACATTGGCGCGACTGCGGCTGGCACGCATGGGCTGGATGCTGCGCCAAGCGCTGTTTGGGCATCTGTAATGCAGTGCCGATTGGCCACAGATCGCCGTTCCGCCGCCCTGAATTTGCCGTGTTTTTCTTGTTTAACGCTCTGTTGAGGGGGTACTCTCATTGGCACGAGCAGTAAGCAGAGCCGCGCTGAACGCGGCCGCGACAGGCGATATATTATGCGATATGAGATGCACAGTTTTGGGCTGATGGCGCGGATATTCCAAGGCGGCGCTTTGGCGTGCGCGATGGCATTGGCGCTGATGACCCCGGCACAGGCGCGCGATTGGACGGCTCAAGGGCCAAGTGCACTGGCCGAAATCATGCCGCAACTGGCACCGGGGGATGTGGTGAGGCTGGCTGCGGGCGACTATCCCGCGCTGAATCTGTCCAAGCTTGCGGGCGATGATGATAAGCCCATCACGTTTCGCTCAAGCGACCCCAAACAACCTGCCCGCATCGAACGGATGGACCTGCGCGAGGTCAGTCATCTGGTGTTTGACGACCTGCTGTTCGACTACGACTATCACCCCGATGACAAAGCAAACTTACGCCCCTTTCAGGTGTTTACCGCGCGCGATGTGACGATCAGGAACTCAGTGTTTGATGGCGATCTGGCCCCCCCGACGGCGGGATCGCCCGAACATAACCCGTTGCCCACGGCGTTCGGTCTGGCACTGCGTTCATCCAACGGCCTGCACATCGAGAACAACGAATTTCGCCGCTTTTTCCGGGGCTTGGTTGTCAGCGACTGCGTCGATGTCTCGGTGACGGACAATGATATTCACGACATGCGCATGGACGGGATGAACTTTGCGCAGGTCGCGCGCGTGACCATCACGGGCAATCATATGCATGATTTCTTGCGCGCCGCTGAGCTGGCCGATCATGCGGATATGATCCAGTTCTGGACCGCTGGGACCACCCGACCCAGCCACGATATCCTGATTGCGAATAACCTCTTCAACTCAGGTATGGGGCTGTTTACGCAGTCCATTTTGATGCGCAACGAGTTGGTGGATCGGGGCGAAGCGGGCGACGAGATGTTTTATAGCAACGTGACGATCCGCGACAATGTGATCATCAACGCGCATTTGCACGGGATCACGCTGGGGCAAGCCGATCACGTCGAGATTACCAATAACACGCTCATCCATAACGCGTTTTCACAAGGGGTCGAGGGCCACCCCAAGCTGTGGATTCCCCAGATACGGGTGGCGCGTGACGCGCGTGACGTGGTGATTGAAAAGAACGTTGTGGGCGAAATTTCGGGGCCTGTCGGGCAGACCGACTGGAGCGTGAAGGACAATCTGTTGATTCAGGATGTCTCTCCTGGTCGTCCAAATTTCTACGACACGCTGTTCGTGGCCGCGCGCACCGGACTGCCCAATGATCTGCGCAATTTCGACTATCTTCCCGGCGGTGCGCTGGCGGGGGCCGGTATCGGGGCGCCGCAGTTGGACGGGCTGGCGCAGGACAGGACGTTGCAACCGGTGATGCGTATCGGGGCTGCGCCGGAAGGTGGTAAAGAACTGCTGTTTGATGCGGCCAAAACCGTGCTGCCAGACGGCGTTAACCCAAGCAAAGTCACTTATGACTGGCAGATCGGCAAGGCCGACAAGATCGCGGGCGCCAAGGTGCCATTTACCTTTGAGCGCCCCGGCAATTATCGCATCACCCTGACGGCCATGTTGCCAGATGGCCAAAGCCGCTCGGCACAGGGGCAGATTGCGGTGCGCGACAGCCGGGTGCTCACGTTTGACCCTGAAATCGGTCGGATCGTGTCGCATGTTGGCGCGGAACCCAAGGTGCTTTCCACCATCGCTGTCTCTCCCGGCGCGCTGGAATTTGGCGCAGGCGGCGGCGCAATCGATGTGCCCGCCGAGATGATTGCGCCGTTTTTCGGGGCGGACAGCTTTAAACTGTCGATGCGACTGCGTGCGATGGGCGATTTCAAATCCGCAGGTGAGGTCGTGCGCATTCATCAATCCTTGATTATCAAGGCGACGGGGCGCGGCACGTTTACCGTGGAATTCTGGCCTGCCAATGGCCAACGGCTGCTTTTGCGCACCAAGCGGATCCCGCTTTACGACGGAAAGTGGCATGATGTGAGCTTTGAATATGACGCCGCGAAAAGCCATTTCGAAGTCCACGGCGATGGCGCGCTGATCGGGCAGGGCTCGGTGTCGGGTGAAACCCGCCCGATGGAATATTGGGGATTGGCGTTGGGCAACCCGTTTGGTGTGAAAGACAGTTTCCACGGCGAAGTGGAAAGCCTTGAGCTGGACGCGAGCGGCGCTGCGGTTGCAGGAGCGCTGTAAGGATGCGCACTGAAACGATGAGGCGCGCGCCGGTTTCGGCAGGACCGGCTTCGGGTGGAGCGATGCGGCGCGTTTCTCTGGCGGGTCCAACCGCCGCGCCCGGCGATGTTGCCCTGGCTTCGGCCAAGCTGCCTTTTCCCGTGCTGATCATGTTGATTTCGATCCTGCTGCCAGTGGAATTCAACCTTGGACCGCTGGCGATGACAGGGCTGCGCATGGTGCTGATCGTCATGATCCTGCCATTGCTGGCAGGGTTGTTTTCAGGTCGGTACGGGCGGCTCATGGCGGTGGACTGGCTTTTCCTAGCGCATTTTTTCTGGCTGACGATCGCGCTTGCGGTGAATAACCCCGACCGGGTGATCCAGCAGGCGGGCTCGGTTGGGCTTGAATTTCTGGGCGGATACCTGATGGGGCGTGCCTATATTCGCACCCGAGAGGATTTTGCCGCCCTCTCGCGCGCGCTGATCTTTTCCTTCGTTCTCATGCTGCCCTTCACCGCCTATGAGACCATCACAGGCACGCCGCTGATCCCGACGCTGATCGACAAAGTGCCGGGCCTCGGATCGGTCAATATCGTTTATGCTGATCCGCGTATGGGGTTGGAGCGCGTGCAAGGCCCCTTCGATCATCCGATCCATTTCGGGATTTATGCTTCGGTTGCGTTCCCGCTTGCCTTCGTGGCGTTTGACGGGGTGCGCTCGATGCGCTGGCGGGTGCTCATGAGCGCTATCGTGGTTGGCTCGGGGATGTTGGCGCTTTCTTCGGGGGCGCTTTTGGCGCTGCTGCTGCAGATCGGGCTGATCGGCTGGTCGATCATGTTTCGCTCGATCACATGGCGCTGGTGGCTGCTGGTGGGGCTGTTTGTAACGGCCTATGTCGGCATTGATTTGCTGTCGAACCGGACGCCCATCAAAGTGTTCATGTCCTATGCCACGTTTTCGGCCCATACCGCTTATTGGCGCGGAATCATCTTTGATTGGGGCATGAAAAATGTCTGGGCAAACCCGATTTTTGGTCTGGGTTTGCGTGACTGGGTACGCCCGTCCTACATGCATTCGGGCAGTATGGATAACTTCTGGCTGGTGATGGCTGTGCGCTATGGAATCCCGGGGTTTCTGCTCGTCGCGGGGGGGTATGCTTTGGCCGTGGCGCAAATTATGCGGCGCGACTTCAGTCAGGATTTCCGCCTTTTGGTCTTTCGTCGCGCGTGGGTTTTCACCTTTCTCGGCTTGTCCTTCGCGCTGTGCACCGTGCATGTCTGGGGCGCGGTTTATTCATTTGTCTTTTTCATGTTCGGTTCGGGCGTCTGGCTAATCCGCGCGACCGAGCAACAGGACGAAATCCCCGATAATGACGAGCCTTCAACACCAACGAGCCGATATACTCGGTTTGCCTCATTGCGCGAGCGGGCCCAGAGATGAGCGAAAAACTCCGAGTTCTGATGATTGCGCCAGCTCTCTCGCGCGAGTCGATTGGCGAGGCTTATGTTGCCTATAAATGGGCCGAAGCGCTGATGCCGCTGGTCGATCTGACGGTTGCGAGTTTTCAAAGCCCGCGTCACTCATCGCTGGCCGAGCAATTGCCGCAAGCGCGCATCGTCACATGGCCGCGCCCCACCGTGCTGGATCGCAACCCCCGGCTGCGCGCGATGCTCAAACCAGAATGGCCGATCTTCATGCGCAAAATCCGGGCCTATTTGCGCGCGCACGGCGGCGAATTTGACATTGCGCATCAGATCATGCCGCAGGCGATGCGTTATGCCTCGCCGCTGCGTGGGGGCGGGGTGCCTTATGTTGTCGGGCCGCTCGGGGGCGCGTTGACGACCCCGCCGGCCTTTCGCACGGAATCGGGGGCGGCAAAATGGTATACGCGCCTGCGCGCGCTTGATCATCTGCGGCTGCGCTTTGATCCTGCGCTGCGGGCCTCGTATCGCGATGCGGCGATGGTGCTTGGCGTTGCGCCCTATATTCGCGACCACCTCGCACCGATTGCGATCCGCGATTATGAAAATGTGTTGGAATTGGGCATCGAAGGCCCGGCGCCAGCGCGCGAGCTGCGCTCTGACGGCACGATACGTTTGCTGCATGTCGGACGCGGCGTGCGCACCAAGGGGTTGCGCGATGTGGTGCGCGCGATGGGACTTTTGCGCGAGCGTCCCGATTTGCATCTTACCAGCGCGGGCGCTGGTGAGGAAATCGCGCTTTGTCGGGCCGAGGCCGAGCGCCTCGGCGTCGCGGATCGGTGCGCGTTCCTGGGCGCGATCCCGCGCGATCAGGTTGAGGACCTTTACGCGGGTTCGGACATATTCGTGTTCCCAAGCTGGCGAGAACCCGCTGGGAATGTTCTCTATGAGGCGATGCGCTGGGGGCTACCGGTGATTGCGGCGGCGCGTGGCGGTCCCGATTGGATCGTTGACGAGGGGGTGACGGGTTTCAAATGTGCCGTGTCCACGCCTGATGCCTTGGCGCGCGATGTGGCGGGCGCAATTGCAAAGCTTGCCGATGATCCGGGGTTGCGCGCGACGTTCGGTGCGCGCGGACAAGCCAAGGTGTTGGCCGAAGGGCTTTGGCCCGTGAAGGCCGAGGGGCTTGTTGGCCTTTATAAGCGCGCCTTGGGGCGCTAGCGCCCGATCCGCTCGCGCGCTTCGGGCGAGAGAGCGGCCAGAACCGAGGCAGGGGGCGCCAGTCCAAAATAGCCACGCAACAGGGCGCGCGCCTCGGGGCCATGGCCTTGCAAGACCAGTTGCCCCGCTTTGGCGAGGGACCAGAACATGCCCCCGATCAGGCCGGGCGGGAAGTTCTTGCGCAGGAACATCGCGCGGGCGCGGTGCTTGAAATACTGCGAAAACGGAGAGGCAACCGAGCCCATGCGCTGCGAGCCGATCGCCGATCCTGCCTTGTGCAAGACCACGGCCTCGGGGCAATAGGCGATGCGCAGGGGGCCGCGGCGCAACGCCCAATCCACCTCTTCGTAATAGAGGAAATACTCCTCGGCCATCGGGCCTGCGGTCTCGTAAAAGGCGCGCGTGGCAATCAGGCTGGCCCCGGTGACGAACTCGATCTGAGACTCTTTGGGCACCGGCGCTGTGCGATCTGCGAATTGGTTGATGTTATGCGTGATCCCGGTGCGCCGGTCGATCGTGCCACCGTCGATCTGGATCATCTCGGGATTGTCGGCATAGACCACGCGATGTGCGATCAGCCCGATCTGCGGGTCGTCTTGGCGATACATTGCCAATGTGCGCGGCGTATCGGGTTGCGTGATACAGTCGGGATTGAGCAGCCAGAACCGGTCAATCTCGGGGGCGCGCGCCAGCCGCGCAAGCCCCAGATTGACGCCCGCTGCGAAACCACCATTCACCCCCGCCTTGATCAGCGCGATGCCTGCCGCGCCTGCCTGCGCGGGCGACAACAGCGTTGGCCCGATGGTGTCGCGCACAACCGCATTTGTCTGATCGCTCGAGGCGTTATCCACCACCACCACATGCAACACCACGTCCGTCGCGGCCTGAAGCGCGCGCAAACAGTCCGCGATGACGTCTGCGGCGTTATAGGTCACAATCACCACCCCCAGATGCGGGGTGGGTGTCGAGGCGAGGCTCGCTGCCATAGGTCTTTGTTATCCGTGCTGAATTTTGATCAAAAAATCAGAATGGTGCGGCAATGACCAGTGTGTTTGCGCGCAAAATGCGAATTGCGCGCAGGGCTGTGGCGTTTAAACCCCGCGTGACAGGGCAGCCACGCCGGTGCGTGCTACGTCTGACAGCCCCAAGGGACGCATCAGATCGGCAAAGGCGTCGATTTTCTCAGACGTGCCGGTGATTTCAAAGACGAAGCTTTCCAGCGTGCTATCCACCACATTGGCGCGGAAAATATCGGCCAGTCGCAGCGCCTCGACCCGTTTGTCCCCCGTGCCCGACACTTTCAACAGCGCCAGCTCCCGCTCGACCGGGTGGCCCTCGACCGTCAGATCCTTGACCTCGTGCACGGGCACGATGCGACCCAACTGCGCCTTGATCTGCTCGATCACCGACTCTGTGCCGGTGGTGACGACAGTGATCCGGCTTTTGTGGCCCTTGTGATCGACCTCGGCCACGGTGAGGCTGTCGATGTTATAGCCGCGCCCCGAGAACAGCCCGATCACGCGCGCCAGAACGCCCGCCTCGTTATCCACGATCACTGCCAGCGTGTGCGAGCGCTCCAACTGGCTGTGGCTGTCGCGCAGATCATACGCCGAATGGCTCGACGCGCCTTTTTTGATTTTCAGAGCGGCCATTGCCTCTCTCCTTTTCTCAATCGCCAAGCCCTGCGACTTGGCCCAAACATCGCGAGGGTCCGGGAGACGCGCCCCCGGACGGCCTCAGACCAGCCCCGCGCCTTCCTTGAAGGCCTCGGCATCGGCGGCCAGAAGCATCTCATTATGGGGCTTGCCCGAGGGGATCATCGGGAAGCAGTTTTCGTGTTTCTCGACGCGGCAGTCAAACAGCACCGGACCATCGTAATCCAGCATCTCTTGGATTGCGTCATCCAGCTTGGCGGGGTCATCACAGCGGATCCCTTTCCAGCCGAAACTTTCCGCCAGTTTGACGAAATCGGGCAGGCTTTCGGACCACGAATGGCTGTAGCGCTCGCCATGCAGCAGCTCTTGCCACTGGCGCACCATCCCGAGGCGTTCGTTGTTGAGGATGAATTGCTTGACGGGCGTGCGGAACTGGGTCGCGGTGCCAAGCTCTTGCATGTTCATCAGCCAGCTTGCCTCACCCGCCACGTTGATCACCAGCGCGTCCGGGTGGGCCACCTGCACCCCGATCGAGGCCGGGAAGCCATAGCCCATCGTGCCCAAGCCGCCGCTTGTCATCCAGCGATTGGGGTCTTCAAAGCCCAAGAATTGCGCCGCCCACATCTGGTGTTGACCCACTTCGGTCGTGATGTAGCGATCGCGCCCCTTGGTCAGCGCCTCAAGGCGTTGCAGCGCGTATTGCGGCTTGATGGTGGTGTCGGAATTGGTGAAATCAAGGCAATTGACGGCGCGCCATTTTTCAATCTGGGTCCACCATTTCGCCAGCCCGGCCGTGTTGACCTTGCGCCCGCGCGATTTCCACACCTTGAGAACATCTTCCAGCACATGGCCGATATCGCCCAAGATCGGCAGGTCGACCGGGATGATCTTGTTGATCGACGAGGCATCAATATCGACATGCACCTTGGTCGAGCGCGGGCTGAAATCGGGGATGCGCCCGGTGATGCGGTCATCAAAGCGCGCGCCCAGATTGATCATCAGATCGCAGCCATGCATTGCCAGATTGGCCTCATACAGACCGTGCATCCCAAGCATCCCGAGCCACGGCTTGCCCGAGGCCGGATAGGCACCCAAGCCCATCAGTGTCGAAGTGATCGGGAAGCCCGTCGCGTCGACCAACTCGCGCATCAACTGGCACGCAGCCGGGCCGGAATTGATCACGCCGCCGCCGGTGTAGAACACCGGGCGCTCGGCTTTTTCGATCAATTCGACAAGCGCGGTGATCGCGTCCAGGTCGCCCTTCACTTTGGGTTGGTAATGATCAACGCGCGCCTGTTTGGGGGCGGTGTAATCGCCAGTGGCGAATTGCACATCCTTGGGAATGTCCACCAGCACCGGGCCGGGACGCCCCGAGGTCGCGACATGGAACGCCTGATGGATGGTTTCCGACAGTTTCGCGGTGTCTTTGACCAGCCAGTTGTGTTTCGTGCAGGGGCGGGTGATGCCCACGGTGTCGGCCTCTTGGAAGGCATCGGTGCCCACCATAAAGGTCGGCACCTGACCCGTGAACACCACAAGCGGAATGGAATCCATCAGCGCATCGGTCAGCCCGGTCACCGCATTGGTCGCCCCCGGACCCGAGGTCACCAGCACAACACCGGGCTTGCCGGTCGAGCGGGCATAGCCTTCGGCCATATGCACCGCCGCCTGTTCATGGCGCACAAGAATGTGGCGAATGTCGTTTTGCTGAAAAATCTCATCGTAGATGGGCAGAACTGCGCCGCCCGGATAGCCAAAAACCGTATCGACGCCCTGATCCTTGAGCGCTTGCACCACCATTTTCGCGCCGGTCATCTGCCGTGCCATATCTCTTCTCCATCCTCGCGTGGGGCAGGTGGCCCCGGTCTGCGCGTCTCACAATCGACTTGCCAATAAAAAGCCCCCGGCTTTGGCGGGGGCGCATGGGAACCTTCATTGTCAAACCGTCACCGGCCCATGCGCTTGGCTCCTACGACAAGTACAAGAATCGCAGTCATTGCGCTTCCTTTCGATTGCGAACGAGCGGAGATTATGGCTGCGGGCAGGGGGCGTCAATGCCCAAAGGCTGCATAAAATGTCGCGCAGGCACATTATTCTTGTGAAATGTTGCGCGGCGCCGCGAGGCGTTCGCAACTTTGTAAAATTGCGGGCGCGATATGGGCGGAACTATCCACGCCATGCCGTAAGGTCATCACGCGGGCTTGATGTGCGGCCTTGTCTTTTTGGTCAAGTGAACGAACCAGATAGCCTTGGAAATGCTTGACCTTCGAAGTCCGAACAGTCAATCAAAGCAGAGGTGCGAGGCCTTGGGACGGACAATAATGAGGGAGGGAGTATGATGGGCAAATTGCTAGCCCTGTCACGCTGGATTGACATCATCAATGAGAGGATCGGCAAGTCCGTGTCCTGGCTTATTCTGGTTTCAGTCCTTGTCAGTGCAACCAATGCCATCGTGCGCAAGATGTTTGACAAGTCGTCGAACTCGTGGCTCGAACTACAGTGGTATCTGTTTGGTGCGGCTTTTCTGGGGGCTGCCGCCTACACGCTCAAACAAAATGAGCATATCCGCATCGACATCATTTACGGTGCCTTGTCGCGCAAGGTGCAGCATTGGATCGACCTGCTCGGGCATCTCTTCTTCTTGATGCCCTTCGTGGTGCTGATGCTGATCAAGCTGACGCCGTTTGTCATGCTTTCGGTGCGCTCGGGCGAGATGTCTACCAATGCGGGCGGTTTGATCTTGTGGCCGGCAAAGATGCTGCTGCTGATCGGGTTCTGGCAACTTTTCGCACAGGGGATCTCTGAGATCGTCAAGAAAATCGCGGTGATGCGCGGGTTGGTCGAAGACCCGCATTCGCTGAGCGGTCATCACGGTATGGATCCTATCGTTGAAGAAGAGGCGCTGTGATGCTCGAACTTATTGCGCAGAACATGGCGCCAATCATGTTCCTTTCGTTGATTATCTTCCTGCTGCTGGGCTATCCGGCAGCCTTCGCGCTGGCGGCGAATGGCTTGCTGTTCTTCGTCATTGGCGTCGAACTGTCGGGCTATTCGGGCGGCTCGATCAACCTTGACTGGCCGTTGCTGAATGCGCTGCCGCAACGGTTCTGGGGGGTCTTATCGAATGAGACACTCTTAGCCATTCCCTTCTTTACCTTCATGGGCATCGTGCTGGAGAAATCTGGCATGGCCGAGGATTTGCTCGACACGATCGGGCAGTTGTTTGGCCCGGTGCGCGGCGGTCTGGCCTATGCGGTGATCATCGTGGGTGCGCTGTTGGCTGCGACCACGGGCGTTGTTGCGGCATCGGTGATCGCGATGGGGCTGATCAGCTTGCCGATCATGTTGCGCTATGGCTATGACCGCAAGGTGGCCACGGGCGTGATTGCGGCCTCGGGCACGCTGGCGCAGATCATCCCGCCCTCGTTGGTGCTGATCGTGCTGGCCGACCAGTTGGGTCGCTCGGTGGGCGATATGTATAAGGGCGCGCTGATCCCGGGCATGGTGCTGACCGGCATTTATCTGGGCTATGTGATGGTGATGTCGATCATCAAGCCGGGCTCGATGCCCGCGCTGCCCAAAGAGGCGCGTACGCTGGGTTCTGGTGTGATGTCTCTGATTGTCGCGCTGGTCTTTACCGGGGTGATTTTCTACTTCGCGATGGGCTATTTCGAGAAGTCCGGGTCGAGCGTGAACAATTCCGAGATTCTCGCCGCCGGGGTTGCGGTGATCGTGATCTACGCGGTGGCGGTGCTGGACAAGTTTCTCAAGATCAACGTGATGAGCCGTCTGGCACAGCAGGTGATCATCGTGCTGATCCCGCCGCTGGCGCTGATCTTCCTTGTTCTTGGCACGATCTTCCTTGGCGTGGCGACCCCGACCGAAGGCGGCGCAATGGGCGCGGTTGGCGCTTTGGTGCTGTCTGCGATCAAGGGACGGCTGAGCTTTCCGGTGGTGCGCGATGCGCTGGCGGCGACGACGCGACTGTCGGCCTTTGTGCTGTTCATTCTGCTGGGCGCGCGGGTGTTCTCGCTGACCTTCTATGGGGTGAACGGGCAAATCTGGGTCGAGCATCTGCTGACCTCGCTTCCGGGCGGCCAGTTGGGCTTCCTGATCGTGGTGTCGTTTCTGGTGTTCTTCCTCGCCTTCTTCCTCGACTTCTTCGAGCTGGCCTTCATCATCGTGCCGCTTCTGGCACCGGCAGCCGAGAAGCTGGGGATCGACCTGATCTGGTTCGGGGTGATCTTGGGGGTGAACATGCAGACCTCGTTCATGCACCCACCCTTCGGTTTTGCGCTGTTCTATCTGCGATCGGTCGCGGCCAAGGTGCCCTATATCGACAAGGTCACGGGCATCAAGATGGAGCCGGTGAAGACCTCGCAAATCTATTGGGGCGCAATTCCCTTTGTGTTCATCCAAGTCGCGATGATTGCCATCGTGATCGCCTTCCCGGGCATGGTGATGCATTACAAGGGCAAGCCGATCGACCCCTCAAAGGTCGAGATGAAGCTGCCCACGATGCCGGGGCTGGGGGGCTTGGGCGGTTTGCCGGGACTTCCCGGACCAAGCGGTTCAAGCGGAGGCTCGGGCGCGGGTGGATTGCCACCGCTACCGGTGCCCGGCAGCAACTAAACACGAAAAACGGCGGTCCTTGGGGCCGCCGTTTCATTTTATCTGGAACCGAACCGCGTGGTTGGCGTCTAGTTTAATAAGCGCCAATACGGCGCGCGATATGGGAAAGGGATTTGCGGATGCGTATTCTGGTTTTGGCGGCTGCGGGTGGGCTGCTAGTCTCTTTGGCGGCTTGTGGCGATACGGTAACCGAACGTGCTGCTACCGGCGGGCTTGGCGGACTTGTTGTTGCGGGGCCGGTTGGCGCTGTGGCCGGGGCGACTGTGGGTGTTGTCACCAAGAAATAGCCTCGCCGCCTTGTATGGAACGCAAAAGGCCCCGGACATTGCCGGGGCCTTTCGATTTCAAAGAGATGCAGATTACATCTTGAGTTTGCCTGCCGCTTGCTGGCGCATCATGAAGTAGTCGTAGTTGAACTCCGACAGCTGCCACCAGCCATAGGCGTCATTGCGGAACGCGAACTGGCTGTCATAGATCTTTTTGAACGCCGGGTTGGAGGCGTTGATCTCGCTGTAGACTTCAGTCGCCGCCTGGAAGCAGGCATCCATGATGTCTTGCGAGAACGGACGCAGCTGCGCGCCTTGTCCCATCAGAGTTTTCAGCGCGGTCGGGTTCTTATGGTCATACGAGGCCAGCATGTCGCAATTGGCGGCCTGAGTGCCGGCTTGCAACGCGATCTGATAGGCCTCGGGCAGCGCATCATAGGCTTTCTTGTTGAACATGGCGTGCAAGCAGGCGCCACCTTCCCACCAGCCGGGATAGTAGTAGTAGGGCGCAACTTTGTAGAAGCCGAGCTTTTCGTCATCATAGGGACCGACCCATTCGGTCGCGTCGATCGTGCCTTTTTCAAGCGAGGGGTAGATGTCGCCACCCGCGATCTGCTGAGGCACAACGCCCAGTCTTTCCATGACCTTGCCGCCAAAGCCACCGATACGCATCTTGACGCCTTTGAGGTCCTCAACCGTATTGATTTCCTTGCGGAACCAACCACCCATCTGGGCGCCGGTGTTGCCACAGGGGTAGGCGGTGATGTTGTAGCCCTGATAGAACTCGTTCATCAGCTCGTTGCCGCCGCCATAGTAGAACCAGGCGTTTTGCATCCGCGCGTTCAGGCCGAACGGCACAGCCGTGGCAAACGCGAAAGTCGGATCTTTGCCCCAGTAATAGTAAGACGCGGTGTGGCAGGCCTCGACGGTGCCGTTGGAGACCGAATCCAGCGCTTGCAGGCCGGGCACGATTTCGCCAGCGGCGAACACTTGGATGTTGAACTTGCCGCCGGTCGCACCCTTGACGTACTCCGCCATGGTTTCGGCCGCGCCGTAAATCGTGTCGAGCGATTTCGGGAATGACGAGGTCATGCGCCAGGTGATTTGCGGGGTTTCTTGCGCGATGGCAGGTGCGGCAAGAGCCGAGCCTGCAGCAGCTGCAGCCCCGCCAAGCGCGCCTTTGCGCAGGAATGAACGACGATCCATATGGTTTCCTCCCGGTGAGTGTCGTTTTTTTGTATGGCCTGCCCCTTCCGCCCCGTCGGGCCCCTCAAAGGGCAGTCATGCGGTCACCTTACTTGACCGATTGTGGCTGTAAACCGCGATTTGCATGCTGTTGCAGGTTTCTCACCTTCAATTGTGCGCCAAAGCGTGCGAGCGATCGCGCGACCTGCCCAAAAGGTCAGGTTCGCCGCAAATTTCGCGCGCGGAGCCGGTGCAAGCCATAGCTAGGGCCCGATTTCTGATTGCGATTTTCGGGAAGGGGCGCTGTCTATCGCTTGGGCAATTGCCCTTGGATTAGGCGCTTTGCTGGGCGCGGATCAGCCGCTGCGAGTATCGGGCAGTTGAATGCGCGCGACCTGCTCGGAGATCGGGTCGACCGAAAGCGGATGCGTCTCGCCCGTGTGGTCTTCGGGGTCGCCGATATCAATCCACTCGCCGCCTTTGAAAATCTCAAGCGCGGCGAAATTCGCCTTATAGCCCATCTTGCGCGAGCCCGGCACCCAATAGCCCAGATAGACATAGGGCAGGCCGATGCGACGCGCGATCTCAATGTGATCAAGGATCAAATAGGTGCCAAGGCTGTCTTTGACCCGGTCGGGTTCGTAAAAAGAATACACCATCGACAGCCCATCATCGAGCACATCCGTCAGGCAGGTTGCGATCAGTGCGCGCACCGAACCGGGCGTGGCCGCGCTTTCGCGATATTCAATGACGCGCGATTTGACCGGGGTTTCCTCGATCATCGCGGCGAATTCAAAGATATCCATGTCGGCCATGCCGCCATCGGCGTGGCGCAAATCAAGATAGCGGCGGAAAAGCGCGTATTGTTCCTCCGTCGCCCAGGGGCTGGTCGCTGTGCGGCGCAGATCGGCGTTGCGTTTGAGAATCCGGCGCTGCGAGCGCGACAGGGTGAAATCAGCGACGCGCACGCGCGCGGACAGGCAGGCCATGCAATCGGCACAAGAGGGGCGATACAGCACGTTTTGCGAGCGACGAAACCCTTGGCGTGATAAGGAATTGTTAAGCTTTTCAGCGCCTTCCCCTTGCAGGGCCGTGAATAGCTTTCTCTCGGCCCGCCCATCGAGATAGGGGCAGGGCTGCGGCGCGGTCACGTAGAACTGCGGGGCAAGCGGAAGAGAATGGCGCATTGGGGTGCCGTTTGAATTCGGAGAATGTTGCCCATAGGCTAGCAAAGCGGCGCGCCCGGGCCAAGTGTTTCCGCGCAGCCTACTGATCTCATTGCATAGAAAACGCCCCGGTCAGGTCAACCGGGGCGCTCAATCTGGTGTGTTTCGGCGAATTTATGCCTTGGGGGCGTCGTCCTCGACATCGCTATGGGCGGCCGCTTTGGCGCGGTCTTGCATATATTGGTCGAACTCGGCCTTGTCGCGGGATTCGCGCAGACGGCGCAGGAAGTCTTCGAACTCGCTTTGCTCACGCTCAAGGCGTTCCAAGGTATCGCTTTTATAGGCGTCAAACGCGGCGTTTCCGGTGGTGCGCGAAACATGCACGCGCCCGCCAAAGCCACAGCCGCGCCCCGAGGTCATCGCGCGCGATGCCCCTTCGCCACGCCAGCGCCGACCAAATCGACCGGTGAACAGGATGAAGGCCAACAGAACCAGCCCCAACGGACCAGCAAAGATGAACCCTGCGACCATCAGCGCGATCCATGCGCCCGGCCCGAACCCGTCCATCCAGTCGATGGCGCGGGTAAACCAGTTGCCCCGGGTCACGGGGATGTTGGAGTTGGTGGTATAGGCAGACATGAGAAACCTCCGATAGTCTGATGTGAATGTCTTTTACATCATCCAAGATCGGGTTTGGGCAGGCGTCTTGCAAGAGGGTATGTAAATGTTTTTTACATTCATCGCGGAAAACATTGAATCCGCTTTGTTTTATTCGGTAAAATCGGCCTGCTTGGCACCGCTGATCCGTTCCAGATCAGGCGGTGAGATGCGAAAAACATGGCGCGGTGTGCCCGCTGCCGCCCAGATTTCAGAAAACTCCATCAGCCGCGGGTCCAGATAGGCGGTGACCGGGGTCAGGTGTCCCAACGGTGCCACGCCGCCAATGGCAAAGCCCGTCTCGGCCCGGATCAGCGCGGCATCGGCTTTGCCAAGGGGCTGGCCTGCCACAGCGCTGGCTTTGCGATCGCTGACCCGATTGCCGCCTGCGGTTATAAAGAGCACGACATGACCGCTGTCCAAGCCACGAAAGATGATGGATTTGGCGATCTGATCCACCAAGCAGCCCGCCGAGGCCGCCGCCTGTTCGGCTGTGCGCGCCTCGCCCAGTTCGATGATCTCATGCGCGGCCCCCGCCGCCTCGAGCGCGGTGCGCACCCGGTTCAAGGATTTGCTCATGGCTTTTGCTCCAAATTATTTCGTCCAAGGAGTGCGTAGTTGGCGACAGGGGCCTCCGGCGGGAGTATTTAGAGCTAGATGAAGGAGCGATCCAACCCCCATTGACCGCTGTTCTTGGCGGCGTAGTGTGCGCAGATGCCTTTTGCGTCACGCCTTACCCGTTGCCCCATCCCCTTCGAGCCCGAGCGCGCGCAGGAGGCGCGGGACTTATTCGCCGATCTGGCCCCAGAACTGAGCGATCTGGTGGCGAATTCCGCTGGTTGCAGCCCCTATCTGAAAGGGCTGATGGAGGCGGAAACCGAGTGGCTACGTGCGGCTTTGGCAGGCAACCCCGAAGCTGCCTTGGCCGAGGAGTTCGCGCGCCTTGCCTCGGTTGCGCTGGGCGATTTGGGGTCTGAATTGCGCCGGGCCAAGCGGCGCGTCGCGCTTTTGGCGGCTTTGGCGGATCTGGGCGGGGTTTGGTGTCTTGAAGAGGTGACCGGTGCGTTGACGCGGCTAGCCGATCTGGCGGTCGATCTGGCGCTCAAACGGCTGGTGGGCGAGGAAATTCGGCGCGGCAAGATTCCCGGTGCGCGCCCTGAAGATGGCGAAACGGCGGCGGGGATGGTGGCGCTTGCGATGGGCAAGATGGGCGCGGGGGAGTTGAATTATTCCTCCGATATTGACCTGATCTGTCTGTTTGACGAGACGCGCTATGACCCTGATGACCGGATGGAGGCGCGCGCGGCCCTGATCCGCGCGACCCGCAAGATGGCGGCGATGCTGAATGATCGCACCTCTGAGGGCTATGTGTTTCGCACCGATCTGCGGCTGCGCCCAGATGCCAGCGTGACGCCGGTCTGTATCTCGATGGGCTCGGCTGAGGCCTATTACGAAGCCGAGGGGCGCACATGGGAGCGCGCCGCCTATATCAAGGCGCGGCCCTGCGCAGGCGATATCGCAGCGGGCGAGCGGTTTTTGGCAACCCTACGCCCGTTCGTGTGGCGCAAGCATCTCGATTTTGCCGCCATTCAGGACGCCCATGACATGCGGTTGCGCATCCGCGAGCATAAAGGGTTGCACGGGCCAATTGAGGTGGCGGGGCATAATATCAAGCTCGGTCAGGGCGGCATTCGGGAAATCGAGTTCTTCGCCCAGACCCGGCAATTGATTGCGGGTGGGCGCGATGAAAGCCTACGTGATCGCACGACCGTGGGGGCGTTGCGCGCGTTGGCGATGAAATCTTGGGTGCCTTCGGATGTGGCCGAGGAATTGGTAGGTCATTACCGCAACCATCGCGAGATTGAGCATCGCATCCAGATGGTTAATGATGCCCAAACGCAGATTTTGCCCAATACGGATGACGGGCTTGCCCGGATCGCTGCGATGATGGGGCAGGGCGATGTGGTGGTATGGACGGGGGCGCTCAAAGAGCGACTGGAACGGGTCGAAAGCCTGACAAATGCGTTTTTCGCGCCCGATGAGGCGGCGCCCCGTCCTGATCTCAGCGAGAAGGCGCGTGACCTTGTCGAGGGCTGGACGGGCTATCCGGCGCTGCGATCAGAGCGGGCGCGCGGAATTTTCAAACGTCTTGCGCCGGAATTGCTGGGGCGCTTTCAGGCGGCATCGGACCCGGATGAGGCGCTTGTACAATTTGACGGATTTTTGAAAAACCTTCCCGCTGGCGTTCAGCTTTTGTCGCTATTTGAGGCCAATCCCAGCCTAATTGATCTGATTGTTGATATCTGTGCAACCGCGCCTGCGTTGGCGAGCTATCTGTCGCGCAATGCCAGCGTGCTGGATGCTGTGCTGGGGGGCGCGTTCTTTGCGCCTTGGCCGGGATGCGATGGCTTGTCGCAAGATCTTGGCCGCAAGCTTGACCGGCTTGACGATTACGAGGGCGCGCTTGATCTGGCGCGGCGTTGGGCGAAGGAATGGAAGTTCCGCGTGGGCGTGCATCACTTGCGCGCATTGATCGAAGCCGAGCAGGCCGCGCGCCAATATGCCGATATTGCGGGGGCGGTTCTGGCCGCATTATGGCCCGTCGTACAGGGCGAATTCGCGCGTCGCTATGGCCCACCGCCCGGGCGCGGAGCGGTGGTTTTGGGGATGGGTAGCTTGGGCGCTGAGCGGCTCAATGCGCAATCCGATCTTGATTTGATCGTGATCTATGACGCCGCCGGGCAGGACTATTCCGAAGGGAAGAAACCTTTGGCAGCAAGGGTCTATTACGCAAAGCTCACCCAAGCTTTGATCACGGCATTGACCGCGCCAATGCCCGAAGGCACGCTTTATGAGGTGGATATGCGGCTGCGCCCGTCTGGGCGGCAAGGCCCGGTGGCGACGGCGCTGCAAAGCTTTGCCGATTACCAGATGACCGAGGCGTGGACTTGGGAGCATCTCGCGCTGACGCGCGCGCGCGCCGTGGCGGGCAATCCCGATCTGGCCGATGAGGTCGAGGCGATCCGGATGCAGGTTCTCGCCGCCAAAGGCCGTGGTGAGACC
Source organism: Thioclava arctica (assembly GCF_040892615.1). NCBI lineage: Bacteria > Pseudomonadati > Pseudomonadota > Alphaproteobacteria > Rhodobacterales > Paracoccaceae > Thioclava > Thioclava arctica. The sequence continues at coordinate 25,035 of NZ_JBFRYC010000002.1, read as the reverse complement.
GTGTTGAGCGATCTGGCGCAGATGCGCGCGCGGATCTTTGCGGCCAAGCCCGTGGATGGGCCATGGGAGGCCAAGATCGGCCCCGGTCGGCTGCAAGACATTGAACTTCTGGCGCAGAGTTTTGCTCTGCGGGCCGCGCAGCCCGCGCGCAAGGTCGAGGCGCAGCTGCGTATTGGTCCGCGCGAAGGCTTTATCAGCAAGGAGGCGGCGGGCACGCTGGCCTCGGCCTATCGCCTTTTGTGGCATTTGCAGTCGGGCGCGCGGTTATTGTCGGATCGCGCACTTGATATGGACGCGATTGGAGCGGGCGGGCGGGCCTTTGTTCTGCGCGAGACGGGGCTGGACAGCCTTGAGGCGCTGCAGGCCCGGCTGGACAGTGTAACGCATGCGGTGGCGGAGATCGTGGAACAGGTTTTGGAGGGCTAAATGGCGCGCAAACTGATGGATATCACGCAGGCCGATCCCAAGGGGTTGATCCGCGAAAGCTATCAAATTGAAGGGATTTCGCTAGACGAATGCCGCTCGATTTTCATGGATTGGGCATTGAGCCTGCCGGTGAATTCGGATGACCAAGAGGCGATCCGCACCGTTTTACTGGCCTATAACGCCCCCCAAGATCACCCGATGAGCGTGGTTCTGGCCGAGGGGCTGAGCCGCGCTGGCGAGACGCCCGCGCGCCGCGGGGGCTGGCGCGGGCGCAGGCTTTAGCGTGGCGTTTATCGCGGCAGAGCTGCGGCCTCGCGGGCCAGCGTTTCAATGCCCGCCCAATCGCCCGATTGCACCATGGAGTCGGGCGCAACCCATGATCCGCCTGCACAAAGAACGTTCGGCAGGCTGAGGTAATCGTTGGCGTTCTTAAGGCTGACGCCGCCAGTCGGGCAGAACGACACCTGCGGGATCGGCGCTCCGATCGCCTTGATCGCAGGCGCGCCGCCAGAGGCCTCGGCAGGGAAGAATTTCAGCACGTCATAGCCCAATTCATAGAGCTTCATCACCTCGGATGCGGTGGCCGCTCCGGGCAATAGTGGCAAGCCTTCATCCTCGCAGGCTTTCACCAAGCGCTCAGTAGCGCCCGGCGAGACGCCGAATTTCGCGCCCGCCGCCTTGGCGGCTTTCACATCGGCAGGGGTCAGCAAGGTGCCCGCGCCGACCATGCCGCCCTCGATATCGGCCATCGCGCGGATCGCATCGAGCGCGCAGGGCGTGCGCAAGGTCACCTCGAGCGCGGGCAAGCCGCCTGCGATCAGCGCTTTGGCGAGAGGGACGGCATCGGCCACGTCGCGCACCACGATGACGGGCACGATCGGCGCGAGTTCACACACCTTGCGGGCGGCTTTGGATTGGTCTTGGGGCGTCATTTTGGGTCTCCAGTCTCAGGCCGCCGCGTAGGCGGAAGATGCAGAACGCCTCCGGCGGGGGAGTATTTGAGGCTAGATGAAAGAAGGAGGCGTGTTTCATCTAGCAAGAAATACTCCCGCCGGAGGCAAAAAAAATCAAAGCACCACGGAGGCACCCTCGGTAGATGGGCCGACATGGGTGCGGAAGGCGCCGAACAGCTCGCGCCCCAGTCCAAACTGGTTGGCGCTTAGGTCGGGTTGTACGGGGGCACGCTCGGCGAACCCTTCGGTCAGGCAGGTCAATTCGCCTGAAAGCGCGTCGAGGCGCACGACGTCGCCGTCTTGCAGCTTGGCCAAGGGGCCACCATCGGCCGCCTCGGGGCTGACATGGATCGCGGCGGGCACTTTGCCGCTTGCACCTGACATACGGCCATCGGTGACCAGTGCGACCTTGAGGCCGCGATCTTGCAGCACCGACAGGGTCGGGGTGAGCGAGTGCAATTCGGGCATGCCATTGGCCTTGGGGCCCTGAAAACGCACAACGACGATGGTGTCTTGCGTGAATTCGCCTCGTTTGAAGGCTTCTTTCACATCGTCCTGATCGTGGAAGACCCGCACGGGGGCCTCGATATGGCGACGCTCTTCGGCGACAGCGGACAGCTTGATCACGCCGCGCCCGAGATTGCCGTCGAGCTGCTTGAGACCGCCGGTTTTCTGAAACGGATCGGCGGTTTTGCGCAGCACTTTCTCGTTTTGGCTGTCCACCGGGCCATCGACCCAGGTCAGACCTTCGGGGGTGATTTTGGGCTCTTGGATGTAGTGCGCCATCCCCTCGCCAGAGACGGTTTTCGCGTCCTTGTGCAATAGGCCAGCGTCGAGCAGGTGGCGGATCATGAATTGCAGACCGCCCGCAGCGTGGAAATGGTTCACATCGGCCAGCCCGTTGGGATAGACCTTGGCCATCAGCGGCGTGACCGAGCTGACCTCGTCAAAATCGGCCAGATCAAGGATGATCCCGGCCGCACGCGCCATCGCGGGCAGGTGCAGGATGTGGTTGGTGGAGCCACCCGTCGCCATCAGCCCAACCAGCCCGTTCACAAAGGCTTTCTCATCGAGAATCTCGCCAGCAGGACGGTAGTCATTGCCAAGCGCTGTGATTTCGGCGGCGCGTTTGGCACCCGCTACGGTCAGCGCCTCGCGCAGGGGGGTGTTGGGGTTCACAAACGAGCTGCCGGGCAGGTGCAGGCCCATGAATTCCATCAGCATCTGGTTGGTATTGGCCGTGCCGTAGAAGGTGCAGGTGCCGGGACCATGATAGGAGGCCATCTCGGCCGCCATCAATTTGTCGCGACCGACCTCGCCGGTGGCGAATTGCTGACGGACCTTGGCCTTTTCGTCATTGGGCAGGCCGGTGGTCATCGGGCCTGCGGGCAAAAACACCGCCGGGATATGACCAAAGGTCGCCGCCGCCATCACCAGCCCCGGCACGATCTTGTCGCACACGCCCATGTAAATCGCGGCGTCAAAGGTGTTGTGGCTAAGCGACACTGCCGCGGCCATCGCGATCACGTCGCGCGAAAACAGCGACAACTCCATGCCCGGCTGGCCTTGGGTGACACCATCGCACATCGCCGGAACGCCGCCCGCGACCTGCGCCGTAGCGCCGATCTCGCGCAGCGCGGCTTTGATCAGCTGCGGGTAGTTTTCATAAGGCTGGTGGGCGGACAGCATGTCATTATAGGCCGTGACGATGCCGACATTGGGCGCGCGCGCCGCTGCCAGCGCGTCTTTATCCTGTCCCATCGCGGCATAGGCATGGGCCTGATTGCCGCAAGACAGATGGGCGCGCGAGGGCCCGGCATCACCGGCGGCCTTGATGCGCGCGAGATAATCAGTGCGCGGCCCCTCAGAGCGGGCACGAATCCGGTCGGTGACTCGGGCGATGGTGGAATTGAGCGACATGGGCGGGCCCTTTCCAAGCTGGCAATTGCGTTAGGCGGCCGGGCCGCCGGTTTGGGGGCATTTTATGCCGTTAGCGCTAACAGCGCAACCCACACACAGAAAGTTTCCTTTGAGGCGTGCTGGCGCTTTCACAAGGATCAGCCTTTCGCGCCAAAGCGCAAGGGGGTAGAGAGGCGCGTGTAGTGAAGGAGTTCCCATGACCGATCCCCGCCCCGTCATCCGTTTGCGCCCCAAGGCCGAGGTCCGTGCGATCCGCCATGGTTTCCCTTGGGTCTTTGCCGATGAGCTGGTCGTGGACCGGCGCACCAAGGCGATTGTGCCCGGCACGATTGCCACGCTCGAAGATGCGGAACGTGTGCCGTTAGGGACGGTGACGGTCAATCCGAACTCCAAGATCATTGCGCGGATGCTGGATCGCGACCCCGAGGCGCAGATCGATCGTGCGTGGATCGCGGCGCGGCTGGAGCGAGCCTTGGCGATGCGTGCGCGCCTGTTTGATCAGCCGTTTTACCGGCTAGTGCATGCCGAGGCCGATGGGCTGCCCGGCGTGATCATCGACCGATTTGGCGATGCGGCTGTTATTCAGCCCAATGCCGCATGGTCCGAGGTGATGATCGACGATCTCGCCGCCGCGCTGTGTGATGTCACGGGTGTCACGAATGTGCTTAAGAATGCCTCGGGGCGCGCACGCACCCTTGAGGGATTGAGCGAAGAAACCCTGCTGTTGCGCGGATCGCTGGAGGCACCGATTGAAGTGCCGATGAATGGCGCGACCTATCTGGCCGATCTGCTGGGCGGGCAAAAAACGGGGCTGTTCTACGATCAGCGTCCCAACCACGCCTTTGCGGCACGGCTTGCGAAAGATGCGCGCGTGCTGGATGTGTTCACCCATGTCGGTGGCTTCGCGCTGGCGGCTTTGGCAGGTGGGGCGTCGCTGGCGCTGGCCGTTGACAGTTCGGCCCCCGCGCTGGCTCTGGCACAAAAGGGCGCGGATTTGATGGGCGCCTCTGATCGATTCACCATCCGTAAGGGTGACGCGTTCGATCAACTCGAAGCACTGGGCGCCGAGGGCGCGCAATTTGATCTGGTGATCTGCGATCCGCCCGCCTTCGCCCCTGCCAAATCGGCCCTGCATTCAGGGCTGCGCGCCTATGAACGCGTTGCGCGACTGGCAGCACCTTTGGTTGCGCCGGGGGGCTATTTGGTGCTGTGTTCGTGCTCGCACGCGGCCGATCTGGCGCAGTTTCGCTCATCCTGCACGCGGGGTATCGGCAAGGCAGAGCGCTCGGGCCAGCTGATCCATACCGGATTTGCCGGGGCCGATCACCCGATGCAGCCGCAACTTGCCGAATCGGGCTATCTGAAGGCCCTGTTCTACCGGCTCGACGGATGAGGGCGGTCCTCGACGCCTGCGTCCTTTACCCAACCGTGCTGCGCGAAATTCTGATCGGCGCGGCGCGCGCGGGGCTCTATCGCCCGTTGTGGTCGGCGCGCATCCTTGAGGAATGGGCCCGCGCCGCCGCCCGGCGCAACCCGGTTGATGAAGCCTTCGCGCGCGGTGAAATTGCGTTGCTGCGCGCAGAGTTCCCCAAGGCAGAGATCGTCGCCCAACCGGGGTTGGAATCGCGCCTGCACCTGCCGGATGAAAACGACATTCACGTTCTGGCGGTGGCAATCGCGGGTCATGCAGATGCGATCGTGACTTCGAACAGGGCCGATTTCCCGCGTGGCACCTTGGCGGGCGAGGGGCTTGAGCGGCGCGATCCTGACGGTTTTTTGTGGCAGCTTTTGTCCGAGCATCCCGAGCAGATGCGCGCTTTGACCGAAACCGTGCGCGCGCAGGCTGAACGCCTTTCGGGCACCCCGCAACCGATCCGCGCCCTGATGAAACGCGCGCGCCTGCCACGGTTTGGCAAGGCCCTGGCGGATTGATTTTCATCTAGCGCAAAATACTCCCGCCGGAGGCTCCCGCGCGCGCCAAACACGCCAAGGCTTGACGGTTCCACGAAGCCTCGCCAAATACAGCCTATGCTTGGATTTATCACCTGCTCAGTTCGGGGCGAGGCCGATCGGCTGATCGCAGCCCTTGCCGACCGGCTTTTGGCCGAGGGGCGAGGCGTGATTGGTATGGTGCGTGCCGAGCGTGCGCAGCGCTCTGAGTGCGAAATGCATCTGCGCCTGCTTCCCGAGGGCAGCATTCATGAAATTTCCCAAGATCTGGGGCGTGGTGCGAATGCCTGTGCGCTTGATGCCGGGGCGCTTGAACTGGTGGTCGCGCAGGTGGCGCGCAGCCTGAGCGATGCGCCTGCGGGCACGGTCGCGCTGTTTAACAAATTCGGCAAGCAAGAGGCTGCAGGGCGCGGTTGCCGCGATTTGATTGCGCAGGCGATTGCGGCGAATGTGCCGGTGATCTTGTCTGTCCCGCCCGAGACCCGCGCCGATTTTGCGCGCTTCTCCGAAGGGTTCGCACAGGAAGTTGCACCAAATATCGAGGCCCTTGTCGCTTTTTTAACCGCTTGCGAGCGCTAAGACCCGCTAAGCCTTTGCCTTGATTTCGGGCAATGCTAGACTTCGGGGTCGAAGGCGACTAGAAGTGGGTCGTTAGCGCTAACAGACCCTAAGAATGGAGCACCCCATGGTTTCGCGCGTCATTCCTGTCGATGAATTTGATCTGGTGATTTTCGGGGCCACAGGTGATTTGGCCAATCGCAAGATTCTGCCGGGGCTTTACCGGCGCGTGCTGGCCGGCCAAATTCCGCAAGGCTCGCAGATCATCGGCGCGGCCCGCTCTGATATGGATGCCGAAGCGTTTCGCGCTCAGGTGCGCGGCGCGATCGAAGAGCACGTCAATCCCGCGAAAATCGTGCCCGAGTCGGTCGCAGAGTTCCTCGCGATGCTCGATTACGTCGTGATCGACGCCAAGGGCGAGGGCGGCTGGGACGATCTTAAGGCCAAGGTGCGCCCCGATGTGATTAACGCATTTTACTTTTCCGTGGCGCCCTCGCTGTTTGGCGATCTGGCCGAACGCTTGCACAAGCGCGGCATCGCTGGCCCGGATGCCCGCATCGTAGTCGAGAAACCCTTTGGCCGTGACCTGACCTCGGCGAAGGCGCTGAATAAGGCGCTGGCGGACCATTTCGATGAGACGCAAATCTATCGCATCGACCATTATCTGGGCAAAGAGACGGTTCAAAACCTGATGGCGGTGCGCTTTGCCAACATCCTTTTCGAACCCCTGTGGAATGCGCAATATGTTGATCATGTGCAAATAACAGTGGCCGAAACGGTCGGAGTGGGCGGCCGAGGGTCGTATTATGACAAGTCGGGCGCGATGCGCGACATGGTGCAAAACCACATGATGCAGCTGTTGTGTCTGATCGCGATGGAGCCGCCCTATCACTTTGACCCTGACGCGGTGCGCGATGAAAAGCTCAAGGTAATCCGTGCGCTGCAATCGGTTGCGCCCAATGACATGGTGCGCGGGCAATACCTCGCCAAGGGGGATGAGCCGGGCTATCTGGCCGATAGCGAAGACCCGGAGTCGAAAACCGAAAGTTATATCGCGCTGAAATGTCATATCGCGAACTGGCGCTGGACGGGCACGCCGTTTTATCTGCGTACGGGCAAAAGGTTGCGCGCGCGCACCTCGGAAATCGCGATCACCTTCAAAGAGCCGCCGCATTCAATCTTTGACGAGGCCGAGGGCGATTGGCGCGAAAACGTGCTGGTGATCCGGTTGCAACCCAATGAGGGCATGAACCTCAAGATGATGATCAAAGAGCCGGGGCCGGGGGGCATGCGTCTTGTGCAGGTGCCGCTCGATATGTCTTTTGCCGAGGCGCTGGGCGAAGAGGCGGACATCACCGACGCTTATGAGCGGCTGATCATGGATGTGATCCGGGGAAATCAGACCTTGTTCATGCGCGGCGATGAGGTCGAGGCCGCTTGGGCCTGGACCGACCCGATCATCGAGGGTTGGGAGGCGCGCGGTGACCGCCCGCAACCATATGACAGCGGCACCTCGGGGCCCGATGATGCGCTGATGTTGATGCATCGCGATGGCCGTCGCTGGCGGGAGATTCGCGAATGAATTTCAAGTCTTACCCAGATCGCGACATGATGATGATCGGCCTTGCTGACCGCATCGCTACCCAGTTGCGCGAAGCGATCCGCAATGACGGGCACGCCACGCTTTCGGTTCCCGGGGGCACAACGCCGGGGCCGATTTTCGACACGCTCAGCGATATTGATCTCGAGTGGGACAAGGTCGCGGTGCTGCTCAATGACGAGCGTTGGGTGGATGAGGACTCACCGCGCTCGAATACCCGGTTGATCCGCGAACGGCTTTTGACGGGGCGGGCCGCAGCGGCCACACTGGTGCCGCTATATGCTGATGCTCCGCGCCCCGAAGACAAGATGGATGAGTTGGCCGCAGGCATCGCGCCGCATCTGCCGATCTCGGTGCTGCTGCTGGGCATGGGCGCTGATATGCACACCGCCAGCCTGTTTCCCGGCGCTGATCGGCTGGAAGAGGCGCTGTCTGACGATGCGCCAATCGTATTGGCGATGCGCGCCGAGGCTGCGGGCGAGCCGCGCATCACCCTCTCTGCGCCCGTTTTGCGTGACGCGATGCACATCCATATTCTGATTACAGGAGCGGAAAAGCGCGCCGCAATTGAGGCCGCGCAATCCCTTCCAGAAACACAGGCGCCGGTGCGCGCCGTGTTGAAAAACGCCACCGTTCATTGGGCTGAATAAGCATGACTATCTGGCAAGATCTGATCGCAAAATCCGAGGCCGTGAAATCCCGCAAAATCGCGGAAATGTTCGATAATGACAATCGAGCGGCCAGTTTCACCCGGGACTTCGGGCCGTTTATGCTCGATTTCTCCAAGACGAACATTGATGCTGAAACGCTGGGTCTACTTGTGAAACTCGCTGCTGATTGCAATGTGCAGGCACGCGCCGAGGCGATGTTCACTGGAGCCAAGATCAACGAAACCGAGGGGCGCGCGGTGTTGCACACCGCGCTGCGCAACCTCGACGCGTCGGTGGTCTTGGACGGTCAAGACGTGATGCCCGAGGTCCGCGCGACCTATGACCGGATGGTGGCGTTCAGCCGCGACGTGCGGGAAGGGCGGTTTGTGGGGCAGGGCGGGGCGATCACGGATGTGGTCAATATCGGCATCGGCGGCTCTGATCTGGGTCCGGCGATGGCGACACTGGCGCTGGCGCCTTATCACGACGGGCCGCGCTGCCATTTCGTCTCGAACGTCGATGGCGCGCATATTCATGACACACTCAAGGGGCTGAACCCTGAAACGACGCTGGTGATCGTGGCCTCCAAGACCTTCACCACGATCGAGACGATGACCAATGCTGAGACCGCCAAGCGTTGGATGGCCGAAAAGGTTGCGCAACCCGCCGCCCAATTCGCTGCCGTCTCAACCGCCGCGGACAAGACTGCCGCCTTCGGGATCGCCGCTGAGCGCGTCTTTGGCTTTGCCGATTGGGTGGGCGGGCGCTATTCGATGTGGGGGCCGATCGGGCTATCGCTGATGCTTGCGATCGGGCCCGAGGATTTCGCCGATTTCCTGCACGGTGCGGCCGAGATGGACGCCCATTTCCGTACAACCGATTACGCCGAAAACCTACCGGTTCTGCTGGCTCTGGTCGGGATCTGGCATAACCAGTTTTGCGGCTACGCGACCCGCGCGGTGCTGCCCTATGAGCAGCGGCTCTCGCGCTTGCCCGCCTATCTTCAGCAGCTTGAGATGGAGAGTAACGGCAAACGCGTCAGCATGGATGGCAAGGATCTCGAATTCCATTCTGGCCCCGTCGTCTGGGGCGAGCCCGGCACCAATGGCCAGCATGCGTTTTACCAGCTGATCCATCAGGGCACGCGGGTGATCCCATGTGAATTCATGCTGGGCGCTGAGGGCCATGAACCTGATCTGGCACATCAGCATATGCTTTTGATGGCCAATTGTCTGGCGCAATCCGAGGCGTTGATGCGCGGGCGATCGCTTGCAGAAGCGACGGAAATCATGCGTAAAAAGGGGCTTGAGGGGGCAGAGCTGGAGCGTCAGGCACGCCACCGCGTCTTCCCCGGGTCGCGTCCCTCAACGACGCTGCTTTATCCCAAACTCACCCCCGAGGTGCTGGGCGGGATTGTCGCGCTTTATGAGCATCGGGTGTTCGTTGAGGGCGTAATTCTGGGGATCAACAGCTTTGATCAATGGGGGGTCGAGCTGGGCAAGGAACTGGCGCTGGCGCTGTCTCCGGTGCTTGAGGGGCAAAGCGACGGGGCGGATAAAGACGGCTCCACCCGCCAGCTTGTTGCGCGCATTCAGACGCTGCGCGGCTGAGTGTCTCGCAATCGTGACGGAACGCGCAGCCCCCCACGGCGTTGCCCCTAGGAGCGCGCTGTTCCAAGGAGTTGTGTGATGATCGAGAGAATGACTGCGTGTCCCGCCGGTATTACCGGTTTGGACGTCTCTGGCACCGTGTTGTCGCGCGATGTGAACGAGGCGATCCGCATGGTTGCCCCGACGGATCGGCTTTTGGTGCGGGTGGCGTCGCGGTTTGATGGCTATATGGCCGAGTTGGTGGGCGGCGTGCAACGCGCCTGTCGCGACGGTCAGGCCACGCGCTGCGCCTTGGTTGTGCCCGATGACATGATGCCCGAGGCGACGATGCAGGGCGAGGGCGCGGGTTTTCGTGTCTTTAGCGCAACGCAAGAGGCGGAGCGCTGGCTGGCCGCCTAGCGCAGCCCGATTTCCGACAGCGCGACCGACAATTCGCGCGGCAAGGCCTCTTCGCGGGTGCGCCCCTTGGGCAGGTCGCGCGGGGCGTCGTCGATGGCGAGATAGCGCCAGCCTTGGAACGGGCGACGCATCATCGCCTCGGTGCGCACCACCTCGCGATCCAGCACGATGGCGCAGCGCACGATCCCATCCGCGCCCATCACTTCGCTCAGCTCCAATACGCGTTGACGCGCCAGCACCGCGCCCTTGAATACCCAATACAGCGAGCCGCCATTCAAGATCTCGTCGCCGCGCTTGGGCCACATCCGCGTGACATGCATGGCCGGGCCGTTGCCATAACGGCTTGCCTGCCATTCCAGCAGGTCCTCGACCTTTTCCGCGCCCACGCATAGCTTGATCAGATGCACCATATCGGCCATGTCACCCCCAGGTTACACCCAATATAAAGCGTGGGACGTGGCTTGCAATGCGTTGACCCGCAATTGCGTGGCGCGTATCTTGTCAGCCTTCCACCTGATCCGCGAACATCCAGAAGGACGCCCCATGACCCGTTTTGCCGCCCCGATTGCACGCCAGATTTGGGACATGAAATACCGTTTCAAAGAGCAAGACGGCACGCCGATTGACGGCACGGTCGAGGATAGCTGGCGGCGTATCGCGCGCGCCCTTGCCGTGGTTGAGAAAGACCCGGCCGAATGGGAAGAGAAATTCTATAACGCGCTGGAAGATTTCAAATATCTGCCTGCAGGTCGGATCACCGCCGGGGCAGGGACGGGGCGCTCGGTCACCTTGTTTAACTGCTTTGTCATGGGCACGATTCCCGATCATATGGGCGGGATTTTCGACATGCTCAAAGAGGCGGCGCTGACGATGCAGCAGGGCGGCGGAATCGGCTATGATTTCTCGACGATCCGGCCCAAGGGCGCCGAGGTGAAGGGTGTGGCGGCAGATGCCTCGGGGCCGCTGTCGTTCATGGATGTGTGGGATGCGATGTGTCGCACGATCATGTCGGCCGGCTCGCGGCGCGGCGCGATGATGGCCACGATGCGCTGCGATCACCCCGATATTGAGCAGTTCATCACCGCCAAACAGGACTCGGCGCGGCTGCGGATGTTCAACCTGTCCGTGCTGATCACCGACGCTTTCATGGAGGCGGTCAAGGCCGATGGCCCATGGGAATTGACGTTCAATGACCGCGTCTATCACACGCTGAATGCGCGCGATCTGTGGAACAAGATCATGCGCGCGACCTATGATTTTGCCGAGCCCGGTGTGATCTTCATCGACCGCATCAACACGATGAATAACCTCAACTATTGCGAACAGATCGCGGCCACCAACCCCTGCGGCGAGCAACCTTTGCCGCCCTATGGCGCGTGTCTTTTGGGCTCGGTCAACCTTGCGCGGCTGGTGAGCGACCCGTTCGAGCCCGCGGCGAAACTCGACCCCGCCAAGCTTGATGAGATCGTGCGCTTGGCGATCCGGATGATGGATAATGTCGTGGATGCCTCGCGCTTCCCGCTGCCCCAACAAGAAGAAGAGGCGCGCAACAAGCGTCGGATTGGCCTTGGTGTGACGGGTTTGGCCGATGCGCTTTTGATGCTGGGGTTGCGCTATGGCTCGCCCGAGGCAGCCGCGCAGACCGAGGCTTGGATGAAGCAGATCGCGCGGGCGTCTTATCTCGCCTCTGTCGATCTGGCCAAAGAAAAGGGCGCCTTCCCGCTGTTTGACGCGAAGAAATACCTCGCTTCGGGCAATATGATGCAAATGGACGAGGATGTGCGCGCAGCGATTGCCAAGCACGGCATCCGTAATGCGCTGCTGACCTCGATCGCGCCGACCGGGACGATCTCGCTTTACGCGGGCAATGTCAGCTCGGGGATCGAGCCGGTCTTTGCCTATGCCTACACCCGCAAAGTGCTGCAACCCGACGGTTCACGCACCGAGGAAGAGGTCGTGGATTACGCGGTGCAGATGTGGCGTGACCTGAAAGGCGACGCGCCTTTGCCCGACTATTTCGTCAACGCCCAGACCTTGGCCCCGCTTGATCACGTGCGCATGCAAGCGGCGGCGCAGAAATGGATCGACAGCTCGATTTCCAAGACCATCAACTGCCCCGAAGACATCGCCTTTGAGGATTTCAAATCGGTCTATATGGAGGCGTGGGATAGCGGCTGCAAAGGCTGCACGACCTATCGCCCCAACGATGTGACGGGCTCTGTGTTGAGCGTGTCGGAGAAGGAGCAAGCCAGTGTTCAGGTTTGGGGTGACCACCTCAAGGAAGCTCGTGAGCTTAAAGGGTGGAGCCGCGGTCAACTTGCGAAAGCAGTCGGCATTGAAATTGGGGAAGTGGATCGACTCGAGAACAATGGATTCGCGGGGACGGAGTTGCTGCGCAAGATAGCTGCTTGCTTCGATGTTACTGAGATTTGGCTTTCGAAAGATCTAGGTCTGGCGTCGGCAAGCAGTGGGCCGGAAGTGCTAGCGAAATCGATGGGCGAGCCGATGACGCCTCACGGGGATGTCGTCTATCTTTCGGAGCCGCTTGATCGCCCGTCGGAACTCGAAGGTGCGACCTATAAGATCAAGTGGCCCGGCTCAGAACATGCGATCTACATCACGATCAACGACATCGTCCAAGGCGGTCATCGCCGCCCGTTCGAGGTGTTTATCAACTCCAAGAACATGGAGCATTTCGCCTGGACCGTCGCGCTGACGCGGATGATCTCGGCGGTGTTCCGGCGCGGTGGAGATGTGTCCTTCGTCGTCGAAGAGCTCAAGGCCGTCTTCGATCCTCGCGGCGGAGCCTGGATGTCGGGCAAATACGTGCCCTCGATTCTGGCGGCCATCGGCGGCGTGATTGAACGCCACCTGATCGCCACCGGATTTATCGCGGGCGAGGGGATGGGCCTGAAAACCGACCCCGAGGCTGAGAAGATGATCGTCGGCGAAGCCCCGCGCGGCAAAGCCTGCCCCTCCTGCGGCAGCTACGCGATGCGCATGGTCGAAGGCTGCATGACTTGCGCCGATTGCGGGCATAGCAAATGCGGGTGAAGGGTGATTTGGGGAGATGAAAGTCAGAAAAAGCAGATGAGTGCGCAAAAGAAAGCATAAGCCTGCGCAGGGCGTGTCAAGATACTTCTTCGACTCTGAGCGCCCCTTAAACTGCTGAGATTTTTTGCTCGAGTTGTGAAGACGGCAGAACTTTTGGTTCTGTCGTCTTTGCTTTCGCACCTAGCGTGGTTTTGGTTGCCCGCCGCCATGCCGGGGCAATCGAGGCGTATTTCCCGGCCCATTTTCCTCAAAGGCATCCAGCTCAGCGGCAGCCTGATCGGCCGTCAGGGCGCCGTAAATCAGGCGCAGATCGGCGGCCACGGTCTTGCGATCCTTCTAGGCGCAGAAGTTCAGAGAATGGCGCACTAGATGCACGATGCAGGTCTGGACGGTTGCGTCTGGGGAGGCGGCGGTGATCGCCTTTGGGAAGCCCTTGAGCCCGTCTACGACCGCGATCAGAACGTCCTGAACCCCGCGGACGCTATCACGGGTGGCTCACCATTCGGTTCTTGGACTTCCTCTTCCTCTGGAAACAAGTAGGCAACAATCTCATCTATCAGGTGCTCCATGTAGGGCATCCGAGCACGGAAATCTTCATCGGTTTTGTTCGCGTAGTGTCTGGCCATCGGTCCCTTGCCCGCCTGTTTGAACTCCTTCTTTACGAAGATCGCCCAGTCATCGTGTAAGTGGCCATCTAATGTGGTCTCGGCGTTTACGATCTGGTTGTTTAGTTCCTTCGAGATCACACTGAGAACACTTCTGTCTTTAAGATGCCCATGACTTTCGGCCCAGAACCAAGCCTCCTTATCATATAGGCATTCAAGAACAACTGGCACCCGGAACCCAGCCTGAAGCGCTGGAAACAGATGCGGTGGCGTGGGCAGCTTGAAGCACTTCGCCGACTTAGTATGGCCGGGGACATCATTCCAGTTCTTGAGGGCGGTCTTTGCTTCTGGGTCGAGGTCCAGCAGACCTGCAGCCCTGGGTAGTTCTGGATGGTGCTTTGCACGGCTCCGCCAAGATTGGAGCATGTCGATGACGTAGTTGATGCCAGCTCCGTCTTTGGTTTCAATATCGATCTCCGCATTCCTTTCAGCGGCAAACACGCTCAGGGCCTTGCCGATGATGAATCTGTCGGAAACGCCCTCAACAAAGATTTTACGGCGGTTGGCCTGGCCTAACTGTTCTACCTCGGCATGGGCTTGTTCCTGGCGTCGCACCCTTTCCTCCAACTCCGTCACCAAAGGTGCAAACAGGGCCGTGGTCCCCATCCGCTCATCAAGATCGCCAAGTTCGGTAACCTGTTTTGTTCCCTCCTCGTCCGCCTCCCGGAAGATGTGGTGACAGGATATTCGGCTCTCGCCTTCTTCCTGCTTGCGGTGCAGGTTGTAGAAGACTGGGGAATGCGTGGTCAGGAATATCTGGGAAACCCCATGGTCAATGAAGCCCCAAAACTGGTCGGCGAGTTCTACGCAACTGGACAGTTCCAGATTGTTCTCCGGCTCTTCGTATCCCCAGATGAACGTGTGCGGCTGCGCCCCCCGCACCTGAAGGCCACGCTTCTTGTCTGCCATGAATTTGAGGATCAGGGGAATATGTCTAGCCTTGATTCCGTCGCCCCGTGCGTCAAGCGAAATGTCATGGCCTTCGCTCAGGAAATCGAGGCTTCCGAAAATATGGCTAAGGTCCTTGGGCAGTGCCAGGCGGGATCGGAAACCGAGGGACGCCGTAATCTGGTTCGTCAGGTCTTCGAGTTGGTGGGATATCGATTGTTCGAAGTCTTGGCTTGAGCTCCGAAATTCTCGGTCGGCCACCTCGGCAATGATGTCGTAAATGCTGGCACGGAGTTCTGAGAAGTATTCCAGATCCTTGATTGCGGGCACATAGACGAAATTGATGTGCCTCAACAGTGCATGAGCGTTAGACTTTTTAGGGATTTCAACTGTTTCGAGCTTGGCGCCCCCGCGTGGACCAGCCACCCGCCGCCGGCCAGAGTATTCATCATGAACCATCCCTTCGGAGCGCCAGCGACGCTCCCAAACCACGAAGTCGCCGTTCGTGGCCTTATACGTCTCGGGCATCTCGATTTCGAGCTTGATGGAAATTTCTTTGGCTCGTTGATTAGGGTTGTGGAACACATTGTGATCGATCTCGAAGTCGAAAACATTGGAGGGCATGGTCCGGCCATTGAAGAACAGGTTAAGGGCTCGGAGGACGTTCGACTTCCCCGAATCGTTCTTGCCCACCAGAACGGCCAGTTTACCTGGTGACAGGGACAGGTTCAGCGCCGAGCGAAAATTCCGAATGTAGATCTTGGTGATATGAAGGCTCATTAATTCTCTGAAATATAAAGTTAAATGACCTCAGGCAGGTTGGCCGACATACAGGCAATGCGCAAGCCAAATTTGTTCTTCTATCCAACGCCGACAATACATGAGCCAGAATTCCACTGGTGAAACCAACTTGTGCTCGTAGCTTCAACTTTGCATGGCACTCCGTGAATTACTGAGTCTTTGGCACGTTTCAGAAGTTAGCGATGCTTATCATTGTGCTAACCGCCGCACTCATACTTCGCCACCGACACCTTTGAACTTATCAACAAAGGCGGAGATCTTCTCAAACACCGTCGCCTTCTTACTTCGGAACTGTGGGTTCAGCGGGCTCATTTTGGGCAATATGGCATTCAGGTCCGCCCCATTTTCAGAAGCGAATTCTCGTTTGACCGAGACCGCGATGTAGCGCTTTGCCGCCTCGGGATTCAGATCTTCGGATGTGATGATCTCGCCCAATTCGCGGCGTTGCTCTTCCCGGGCGAAGGCGAAAAACGCGTCGATCAGGCTTGCCTTGTCGTTGAGTTGATCAAGGTCGGTCTGGTTGATGAAGTCAACGATCAGACTCTCTTTCGCCCGGTTGCCGAGGCTGGAACGAATGGCGCGGCGTGCTTCCTCAACCAGTCCGGCCTTGTCTTTCGACTTCTTGTTTTTCTCAAAGATCAGTTCGAGGATGTAATCGAGGTTGATCTCCTGCGACTTGAGGAGATCAACCTCGAACACCACGTCGTTCCAGTCGATGCTGGATTTTTCGTCGTCGGTCGCATTCTTCTCTTGCCGCAGCCAGTCCCGAATGTCGTTGTAGGTCGACCTGTAATCCTGAATCTTGCGCTCAGGCGGAAGATGAATTTTCTCCATTTCGTGCAGGTCGTCGTCGTTCAGATAGTGCTGAGCCTTGAATCTCTCGACGGCCTCTGCATCGTTGACATTCACGCTTTGAAAGGCTTGAAGCGCCGCAAATTCATCATAATTCCGCAAGATGTTTTCGGCTCTCAGATACTCACCAAACAGCTTCGCGAATGCTTTCTTATCTGACTCTCTGTCAATCTCATCCGGGTTTGGAAAGCGGCTTTCGAGTTCGTTCACGATGTCGACGAAGCCGCGACGCACATCCCCATTTTCCTGATCCTGGAAACCTTTCATATATTCGTCGTAGCTTTTTTCGAGCACGACATTTTTGGTGTTCTTATCCCCAAACAGCGTGATCGCGTCGACGGTCGCTTGTTCGAGATCGCGGAAGGCGACGATATTGCCAAAGGTCTTGGTCGCATCGAAAATCCGGTTCGTTCTGGAAAAAGCCTGCATCAACCCGTGGAAGCGCAGATTCTTGTCGACGAACAAAGTGTTCATGGTCGGCGCGTCGAAGCCGGTGAGGAACATTCCGACTACGATCAGCAGATCGACTTCTCTGGACTTAACGCGCTTCGCCAAGTCGCGGTAATAGTTTTGGAATCCTTGCCCGTCGACGCTGAAGCTCGTCTTGAAATAGGCGTTGTAGTCCTTGATCGCCGCATTGAGAAATTCTTTGGCGCTGCTGTTCATGGCCGAGACGTCGAAACTTTCGTCCTGAATGTCTCCGACAGCGTCTTGTTCTTCGTTCGCGGCGAAGGAGAAGATCGTCGCGATTTTAAGGGGTTTGTCGCCGCTGACCTTTAGGGTGTTCAGTGCCTCGTAGTATAGCTTCGCGGCATCTACGCTACTGACCGCGAACATGGCGTTGAAGCCACTGTTGCCAGCCTTTAGTCGGTGTGTCTTCTGGCGGAAATTGTTAAGAATATACTGTGAAACCTCCCTGATCCGTTCCGGATGCAACAAGGCTTGTTTGTTTTCGGCAGCGCTTAGCTTTTTCTCGTCCTGTTCGCTTTCAATGGCTTTGAATTGCGGCCGCACATCGTTGTAGTCGACCTTGAATTTCAGGACCTTTTCGTCGCGGATGGCATCGGTGATCACGTAGGAATGCAACTCACGCCCGAACACGCTGGCGGTGGTTTCCGCGCCTAAGGCATTCTCCGGGAAGATCGGCGTGCCGGTAAAACCGAACTGGTAGAACCTTTTGAATTTCTTTTTCAGGTTCTTCTGCGCCTCGCCGAACTGGCTGCGGTGGCATTCGTCGAAAATGAACACCACCTGGTTGCCGTAGACGGGCAGGTCAGCTTCGGCCTTCATCAGGTTGTTCAGCTTCTGGATCGTGGTGACGATGATCTTGTTGTCGTCCTTGTCCAGGTTGCGCTTCAGGCCGGCGGTGCTGTCAGAGCCGTTGACGCTGTCGGGAGAAAACCGCTGGTATTCCTTCATCGTCTGGTAATCGAGATCTTTGCGGTCAACGACGAAGAACACCTTGTCGATGAAATCAAGCTCTGTCGCCAGCCGGGCGGCCTTGAAGCTGGTCAGGGTCTTACCCGAACCCGTGGTGTGCCAGATGAAGCCGCCGCTCTCAGGCTTGCACCAAGTCTTGGCCAGATAAGAACTGCGGATCTTCCACAGGATGCGTTCGGTCGCGGCGATCTGGTAGGGGCGCATGATCAGCAGGGTGTCGCTAACATCGAAGACCGAATATTGCAGCAAGACGTCCAAAAGCGTGCGCTTTTGCATTAAGGTCGCGGTGAAGTCCTTCAGGTCTCGGATCAACCCGTTGTCCGATTTTGCCCAGTTCATTGTGAAGTCGAAGCTGTTCTTGTCGCGCTTTGTTGTGTTAGCGAAATAACGGGTATCGGTGCCGTTCGAGATGATGAACATCTGCAGGAATTTGTAGAGCGAATTGTCGCTGTTGAGGCTTTCCTTGCTGTAGCGGTGGATCTGGTTGAATGCCTCGCGGATGGCCACACCGCGCCGTTTTAGTTCGATCTGCACCATCGGCAGGCCGTTGACCAAAATCGTCACATCATAGCGGTTGGCGTGGGTGCCGGTCTGCTCGAACTGCTTGATCACCTGCAGCTTGTTGCGGGCCTTGTTGCGCTTGTCGACCAGGTAGATGTTTTGGATGTGGCCATCATCAAAGACAAAGTCATGGACGTAATCGTCGTGGATCTTGCGGGTCTTGTCGATGTTACCTTCGCTGGGCCGGTCCAGATAGGTATCAACGAAACGCACCCATTCTTCGTTTGAAAAGGTGACGCCATTCAGTTCCTGCAATTGAGCGCGGACGTTGGCGAGCAACGCCTGAGGGGAGTTGATGTCAGGGCGAAATTCATAGCCCTGATCGACCAAGTCCTCAACCAGTTCGCGCTCCAGATCGTCTTCGCTTTGGTAGCCGTTGGGGGCGCCTTCGATGCGCTCGTATTTGTCGAGGACAATGTAGTTTTTCGATTCCGCGATGGTTTTCGTTTGCTCAACCATTCTGTGCGTCCTCTTTCCAAAAGCCATAATTATTGACCAAATTCTCGAGCAGAAATTTGACCGTCTGCTTTTCTTGCGGCGTCGGGTCGCGCACTTGATCGGTTGAAAGAGAGGAATGGCTGAACGTGTTGATCGTCCGAACATAGGCTTCTTTGCTGCCCGAAGCCGTGTTCAAAAGATCCCCCCATTGGTTATGCCCCAGAAATGCCGCCGTTTTCTCATACAGATTGCGCAGCAAAGTGAAATGGTATCGTTCAATCTTGTCTTGCGCGATAGCCTCTTCCAGTATGCGCCGCAAATGCAAATGGTAGGAAAAACTCTTGTTGGCATCGCCCAACTTGGTGTTGAGCGTAAAGCCCCCATCCGCATGACGCTCCAGTAGATAACAACCTTGGTTCGCAGGTCTCTTCTTCAAGTCCAATTCGTTGTGCAGCACGTTGTAAAAGAGCGGGCTGTGCGTGGTGATGACGAACTTGAGCTGCGAAGGGGCCGTGTTGATCAGCTCCGCCAGATTGACGGCAAGTTCAATCAGATGGTTTTCGTCCAGTGAACTGACGGGATCGTCAATGAACACATAGTCCAGCGCGTTGAACTGATCGGTTGCGCGATCTGCGGGCTCGGGAATGTTGAGCTCTGCTACGACCGTTTCCAGCAGCGAATAGAAGATGCTCCAGATAAAGGTGCTCTCTTCGCCCTTGGATATCTTGAAATTCCCCGTCTCCTCGTCGCCGCCAGCCTGGATCGAGAAGGTGACTTCCGAAAATGCCTTCACCTCGGTCTTGCTGCCATCTGGGTTTTCGCGGGTATAGGCTTGGTTGAATCTCGGCGTCAGGGCAGCGTTGGTGTAGTGCTGAAAGATGCGGCTGATGTTCGGCTCTTTGCCTTCGTCTTCCAAAATCCAATCGGTGAAGCTGTTGGGCTGGATTATCAGCCTTGGTTCGGCATCACCGTTAGGGTCATTGTCCCAATAGAACAGGTCTTCCGTGAAGGCGTTGTAGTATAGGATTTTGTTGCGCGAGCGTTCTGCCTCTTCGCCCTCTAACTTGGGCGCGATCTCGTTCTTCATCGCGCGGGACAGGCGGGTTTTGCCTGTGCCGTTGAAGGCATAGATCAGCTGCACCTTTTTGTTTGCCGCGTGGAGTTGCTGGGCGATCTGTTCAAGGGTTTTGCTCATGCCTTATCCCCTTTGGGAAAGCTCAAAAGCAGGTTGCGGTAATATTCATATTGCTTTTTCCGCAGCGCGATTTCGCGCGGCAGGCCTTCGGCAAGCGAGGTGGTCAGCGTTCCGAATTTGTCGAGGATCGCGACGATGCGGGCTTGTTCGGCGAGGGAATTCTCAGGGTCGTTGGGGAAAGGGATGGGGATTCCAAAGTCTTTAATAATTGCAGAGTTCAAATCACCCCGCGCGCCTTGCCCCATCCCTTTGATTTTTTCGTAGTTCATGCTTACCCAATGGAAGACGTAGCGATAGAGCGCTTGCTTTGGGTCGATTTCCAAGCAGCAACAGTGCTGATTGGTTGTGGTCCGTATTTTGTTGATTCCTGACCGACCAGCAGTTGCCCCCGAGATAGCTACAATCACGCAGTTTGCGGGCACCCATTTCGCTGCCGTTTCTTTAAGTGCAAGTGGTGTGATCTTTTCAGATACTTCGTAAATGTCTGAAAAGACAACCTCTTGTGTCCGCAGCCAAGGGATGGTGCCCCCTTCATAGTATTTGGCGCTTCCTGCTTTTGGTGTAGCGCCTGAGTAGGATTTCAGGGTCACTTCCCCCAACGTCTTCCATTCCACATCCGCGCCGTCGAAGCTGAGGAGTTGGTTGCGGTAGTGGTTGTATTGGGTTTTGCGGGCGGTAAGCTCTGCGGTAAGCTCTGCGGTAAGCTCTGCGGTAAGCGCGGTGAAAGCGTCCAGAACCCGCACAATCTCGCCCTGTATCGCCAAAGATTTTTTGGGTTCTTCGGGGCAAGGGATGGGGATGAGGTATTGCAGTATATGTGATTTGCTTCCGCGAGGCATCTTTGCTCCCTTGGAATGCTGAATATTATACTCAAAGAAACTTTCATCCGACAGCACCTGATAAAGGTAACTGGGATCAACTATTCTGTCAGTGGGACGCAGAACAAGCACATCCCCATTCGTTCCGCCATTTCTATCCGCCAGCCAAATCTTGCGAAGGTAGGGACGAATATTTCCAATCAAGACATCGCCTTTTCTATACTCTGTCAGGTTTCCACTAGTCGGAACATAATTCGAGTCAATACGACCTCCTCTGCTTTGCAGCAGATTGTCGACTCCAACGTAATTTGACTTATTCAATTCCGCGAAACTTACACGTGTCGTTGAATATTCGGCAAACTCCCCTAACGGCACCCAATCCACCGCCGCCCCATCCAAAAGCCGCTCCAGATACCCCAAACCGCTCACGCCTCGATCTCCGCGACAATCGCGTCAATCTCGGCGCGCAACTCATTGATCCGCGCGACGGTGACCTTCAGATCCGCATTCAGCGCCACGATATCCGTGACCTCGCGGGTGTCTTTCGGCTCCACATAGGCGCTGACCGACAGGTTATAGCCGTTCTCGGCAATCCGACGCTGATCGACGCAGGCGGCGACATGGGGGACATCTTCTTTGGCGGCGAAAAGGCGGATCACCTCGTCAATATGCCGGTCTTCCATCAGGTTGGTGTTGGTGCTTTTGCGGAAGAACGCCTCTCCGCTTGCATCGATGAACTGCACATCGGTGTTTTGCTTGTTCTTGGCCAGCACAAGGATGGTCACCGCAATGGTGGTGCCGAAAAACAGGTTGGGGGCCAGCGCAATGACGGTTTCGACATAGTTGTTCTCCACCAGATATTGGCGGATTTTCTGTTCGGCCCCGCCACGGTAAAAAATGCCCGGAAAGCAGACAATCGCCGCGCGGCCACGCGACGACAGGTAATGCAGCGCATGCAGCACGAAGGCGAAGTCGGCCTTGGATTTCGGGGCCAGCACGCCAGCGGGGGCGAAGCGTTCGTCGTTGATCAGGGTCGGATCATCCGAGCCCTTCCATTTCACCGAATAGGGCGGGTTCGAAACGATGGCATCAAAGGGCTTGTCGTCCTGGAAATGCGGGGCTTCCAGCGTGTTGCCGTGCTGGATGTTGAATTTGTCGTAGTTGATGTCGTGCAAGAACATATTCATGCGGGCGAGGTTATAGGTAGTGTAGTTGATTTCCTGCCCGAAGAAGCCGTCTTCGATGATGTGATCTTTGAAATGCTTGCGCGCTTGCAAGAGCAGCGACCCCGATCCGCAGGCGGGGTCATAGATCTTGTTGACGCGGGATTGCCCGTGCATGGCAAGCTGGGCTATCAGTTTGGACACATGCTGCGGGGTGAAGAATTCGCCACCCGACTTGCCCGCATTGGCGGCATAGTTCGAAATCAGGAATTCATAGGCATCGCCGAAAAGATCGCCCTCGGCCTCGGTGTAATTAAGTTTAAGGCTTTCGACGCCCTTGAGCACCTTGGCAAGGCGGTCATTCTTTTGGGCAACGGTGTTGCCAAGGCGGTTGCTGGTTGTGTCGAAATCCGAGAACAGGCCTTTGATGTCTTGCTCGGACGGGTAGCCGTTGGCCGAGCCTTCGATGGCCTTGAAGACGGCGGCAAGGTCGGTGTTCAGGCTTTCGTTGGTGTTGGCGGATTTGGCCAGGTTCTTGAAAAGCTGCGAAGGGTAGATGAAATAGCCCTTGGTTTTGACGGCATCGTCGATCACTTCGCGCGAGATGTCGGCGTCGGACATTGCGGCATAGTTTACTTTGCTGTCGCCGCCTTCGATGTAGGTGGTGAAGTTCTCGCTAATAAAGCGATAGAACAGAGCCCCTAGGACGAATTGCTTGAAGTCCCAGCCGTCGACGGCCCCGCGCACGTCATTCGCGATGCTCCAGATCTGGCGGTGCAGTTCGTCACGTTGTTGCTGGCTGGTCATTTTTGTCCCCCCTCCTGTTCCTGCTGGGTGATCCAGCGATTGATCTCGCTCTTGCGAAATCGCCACGCGCTTCCGACCTTGAACCCGGGAACCTTTCCTTCGGAAGCGAACCGATAGGCGGTTTTTTCCGCGATCTTGAGATAGTCGGCGAGTTCTTTCACGGTCATGATGTCATCGTTGGGCATTCGGGAATGTCCTTTCAGATGGATCCGGGTTGAAACTAGAGGAACTCAGGGGGGCGCGGCAAGTCGGCAATTGCGCGTGGTGCCTACCTGGACTTGAACTTGTAGAACGTCGCCGGGCTGAGGCCATGCCTGCGGCACACCTCCGCCGTCGGCATGCCCGCCTCCTGCTCCTTAATCATCCCCCCTCTCGGGCCATTGCTACGCAATGCCCTGTCGGGCAACGGATAATCTGCGCCTCGGTAAAACGGCTCTTTCGCATTCGTCTGCTCCTTCAAGATTGGGCAGACTCTACATTAGAATGGGGGATTTCGCGGGGGGCAGGTCAACACCAACCGGGCTCAAGTCGCGGCTGGATGAAAGTTCAGTGGCAGGTCAGCCGGAATAAACCCTCGCGCGCTATCCCCGGCCGACCTCGACTTTAAACGGTCGACGTGAACCGCGTGATGTCCTTTAAGGAAGAGTGAGGACGCGACTTTCGTCAAAAGGTGGGAGGGCTCTTTGGCCCTCCCTATTCGA
This sequence comes from Thioclava arctica, assembly GCF_040892615.1. NCBI lineage: Bacteria > Pseudomonadati > Pseudomonadota > Alphaproteobacteria > Rhodobacterales > Paracoccaceae > Thioclava > Thioclava arctica. Next base: position 1,586 of record NZ_JBFRYC010000002.1, on the reverse strand, counting down.
AGCGACTATTCCCGAGCGCGGGTGTTCAGCGTCCGATATGCTGACGCATCCTACTCATGATTTTCCCGGTCCAACCGTCTCCGGTCACATCACCGCTGAAGCCTGTGTCTTTTGAACCTTCGACCTGCACGAGGACACGGATACCAGCCGGTGTCGGTGTGTAGTAAATGCCAGCGATCACATTCCAATCGTGGAGGGTGATGCCATGTTCACCGGTTACGCGTCGAGCCGACCTGTCGGCCGATCTAAGGGCAAAGCCAGTTTCTCCAAGAGCCAACTTCGCAGCGTCATACACTTGTTCTTCGCTCGCATTACGGAATAGCGCGGTTTCTCGATAGGAAGACCAGCCTACCTTCCCCTCAGGCGCTGAGAAATCCGCGTCTGAACTGCTTGAGGGCAACATGCTCTGCGACGCGCAACCGGACAATGCGACGGTTGCTGCAATCAAGAATACTTTTGAAATTCGTTTGAGCATTTTTCCTCCAAAGTTGGCTGCTCGACGAATAAGCGCCAAGATCTCGAATTAGACAACCCGCCGAAATCATATTAGCCGCAATTTCCATAGGTTCGCTGCGCGCATTTCTGCGATCCATGGATTTGCCCTCGGGAGCCTAGCAACTACGTCTAATCAGCGAACTGATGTTGCCATGGGGTGCCGGTTTTGATGATTGCGTTGGCGATGGTGACCAGTCTGCGTGCGATTGCAATGATGACGAGTTTGTGTGGCTTTCCACGTTCTTTGAGGCGTTTTGCGACCGGTTTCAGGACCGGGTTATGATAGGCGGCGGCTAGAGCAGCCTAGAACAGCACATGCCGTGGAGACCGGCGCCCGCCCGCAATAGCTCTTCGACCTCTCATCGCCCCGCTATCGTGAGGGACCGGTGCCAGGCCTGTCATGGCTGCGGCTTCGCCTGCTGTCATCCGACCGAGTTCCGGCAGTTCGGCGATCAACATTGCCGCGGAGGCTGGTCCAAGGCGGCCTGCGCGAGACGTTGCGCGCGAAAGGGATTGGCGGGTGGGTGCGAGACTGGCATGATGAGAACATATGACGAACATGTGGCCGAGGCAATCCGTTGGGTCATAAGCGAGCCTCTATGGCTAAGATCATAATCTTCCGGTGCCCCTTGGGCCATCTCGGCCAAGATTCTGTGATCTGAAATTCCGCTACTGCTCAGGTGGGCACCTCCTATGCAACCAGCCATTACACCCGCATAAAAATTCGCTTTTTATCGCAGCGGAACAATAGCTTGACGGCTGACCGGGCAAATCCTGAATTGACTTCAACCCGCGCCCGAATTATCCAGCGTCCACTATGACACTCAGTAACCGGCATATTCAGCGCGTAATACGCGCCATCTGAACCCCACCTTGGGGGCCGGTCACGACTGTCTAAATCCAGCAGCTTTGACGCAATCATGCCGGGCCTTTGCCCGCGGTCCCCTCGGTTTTTCCAACCATAGGAGACCTCCATGTCTATCATCGCATCCCCCCAAACGCTCGCCCCCTGCCGCACCATCGCACGCTGTTTTGCGCAATCCGATCAGGAGCGGTATCGTCATGGCTAGCCTCTCAAATGACCGCATGGC